>CAVPMA010000016.1:0-29858 GCA_963706315.1 uncultured Thermoleophilia bacterium
TTTCCCTCTCCGGGAGCGAGATCACGCCCCTCCGGCGATCACCCGGAGAGCGGGCCTTGCGTAACCTCCGCGCAACTCTTCCCGGGCCTCCTCGATCGCCACCACCATCGGGACGGCGGTCCCGAGGCGGGCTTCGTCGAAGACGTGACCGTAGGTCCGCCAGACGAGTTCGCCGGAGGCGTGTCCCATCGCGGCCGCGACGAGGAGTGGGGAGCGTCCCTCGTGGACGAGAAGGGAGCAGTAGGAGTGGCGGAGGTCGTAGGGGGCGGCCTGGACCCGGGCGGCCTGGCGGGCGGGGGCCCAGACGCGGGCCCGCCAGTTGTGCAAGTCGAACCTGCTATTAGGCGCTTTTCTGGTCACGCTCGGTGCGTGAGGACACGGACCGACCTCTCGTCCCGCTTTTGGTCCCGCATGCGTGACGAAAAGCGCGCGTCGTGCCGCGCGGATCGCATCCCCCATCCCCACCGACGGCGCGAGGCGAGCCTCGGCGCTTCTCCACTCCGCGAGCCGGGGTGGTCCGCTCCGCGAACCCGATGAGGGGTGAGGTACCGCGCCGCAGCGTCCCGCGCGAAGGTGCGATCGAAATGCTTGAGGTCGCTGATGCCCGTCAGCGCGGTCGCCGGATGGATGATCGCACGGCCGCCCACCGGTGCGGGCGCTGATGCGGAGCCGGGACAGCTTCGAACGCCGGCACGGCGGGGCGCGGCTGGGCCGCGAACCAGGCTGCGTAACGCCGGGCGAGCGGCGTCGCGGTCACCCCGTGCAGGAGCACCGAGAGGGCGACGGTGAGAAAGATCGTGTTCAGCAACACCGACTCGTGCGTAAGGTTGGCATCGGCGACGAGGATCACCGCAAAGACGATCGACGCCAGGCCGCGCGGCCCGAACCAACCGAGGAAGGCGACCGTCGGCGGCCTCGCGCCCGATCCGAGCATCGCCAAGGCAACGGGAACCATCCGAACGAGGGTCAAGCTCAGAAGCGCATACAGAACGACCGCGGCGGAGAGGTCGTCGAGCACCGGCACGAGCATCACCGCGCCGAAGAGGACAAACGTGACCGCACTGAGCAAGCCGCCCGCCTCTTCGAGGAAGAGCCTCACCTCGCCTCCGACCTCGCCCCGCAACCCTCCGAAGACAGCGCCGCCGACGAAGGCGGCGATGAACCCACTGCCGCCCATCCACACGGCCAGTCCGTACGCGAGCGCGGCCCCCGCGACTGGGACGACCTGCAGCCAGACCGGATCGACGAGACGGCGCACGACGCCCAGCCTGACCACGACCGCTGCTGCGAGCCCCGCAAGCACGCCTCCGACGATTCCGTAGCCGATCTCCTCGAGCACCAGGCGCACCGCAGCACCGTGTCCGATCGCACCCTCGTCCGCCTCGGCAATCGCGATCGCGATCAGGAGCAACGGGACGCAGATACCGTCATTGAGCCCACTCTCGACATTGAGGCCTTGGCGGACGCGCGACGGAATCCGGGGGTCGGTCACGACCGCCTGCCCGAGCGCAGCGTCCGTCGGAGCGAGCACGATCGCAAGCAGCACGGCCTCGATGAGCCCGAGCTGTCCGAACACGGCGACACCCGCGAGGGTGCCCGCAACGATCGTCAGCGGCAGCCCGATTGCGAGCAGGCGAAGAGGCACCACGTACTCGCGGCGCAGCGCTGCAAGGTCGATCCGCGACGCATCCGAAAAGAGCACCAGCGTCAGCGCCGCTTCGGCGACCCAGCGAACGGATTCACTCCCGATCGTCGGGTCGAGCCACCCCAGAACGTCCGTGCTCGCCACGATGCCGCCAGCGACGAACACCATCGCCGCAGTAATCACAGACCCCAGAAGCCGCCTCGAGACCGCCGCGTACGCGAGGACGAGGAGCGCAATCGCGACGAGACCCGAGCCGCCCAACCTTCAGTCTCCGCCGGAGAGGTATTTGGGCAGACAACTTCGAAGAACGAACAACGACCACACGGGCATCTCCTCGCTCACGAACGTCGACATCGGTAGCAGCCTACGACTCCCCGACGCTATGCCACCCCTCCCGCACCGTCTCCTGTCCCCGAGGCCGGAGCATGGATCGGGGTGTCCGAAATCGGGGACGAGGAAGAGGAGATGGTGGGGGGTCTTGCCCACCTTGTTGCCGGTCGTGCGTAGATCGCCACACTCGCTGTCCGGTGCGCCCCGGATTCGCCGAGGACCCAGACCTTCGACGCTTGCGTATCGAGACAGCGCCATCAGCGTGAGGAAGAGGCGAGACGATGCCTACGTACGTGACGTTCTTCAGCTACGCGAGCGATGCGTGGAGGCGGATGATCGACACGCCCGAAAACCGGGCTGTCGCGGCGCACAAGCTGATCGAGGAGGTCGGCGGGCGGATGGAGGTCTTCTACTGGATGTTCGGCGAGTGGGACGGCCTGGTCATCTACGAGGTCGCTGATGCCTCGATGGCCTCGACGCTCTCAGCGGTCGCGACGGCGTCTGGGTTGGTCGAGCGGGTGAAGACCAACCAGCTGCTGGGGTCGGATGATGTGCACATCGCACTCGATCGGGCCAACGGGCTGAGGCAGGTGTATGTGCCGCCGGGCGGCCAGGGCGAGTGGTTCGCGGATTACGATGCCCTCGGGTAGCTGTCCTCGACCCGTGAAACGCACGTCCTGACAACGTCTCACGGGTTCTGCTGGTTGCAAGCAGCCGCCGGGCTGTTATCGCCGAGGTCGTGGATCAGATCGGCGAGCAGCGCCACAGAACCCGGACCCGACGAAGATCGACGTCTGGGCGATCGCTCGCGACGCCAAGCAGGCCGAGGCTCAGCGACACGACGCACGGGTGCTGACCCGCGAAGTCGAGCTCATAACCCCCCAAAAGTATAGGCGAAGACTCCCCATTCAGGGGTGTCTATCTGGCATCTCTGGAGAGCAAGAATGTGTCCAGATACCCCCCGTC
The DNA here is from genome assembly GCA_963706315.1 of uncultured Thermoleophilia bacterium. Taxonomy (GTDB): domain Bacteria; phylum Actinomycetota; class Thermoleophilia; order Miltoncostaeales; family Miltoncostaeaceae; genus CALMEC01. Next base: position 2,942 of record CAVPMA010000016.1, read on the forward strand.
CTCCCGCCGACGCACGCGGGGGTGTCCCTCTCCGCTCCAGGACTGTTGCGGGCTCTAGGTGCAAGATGCACGGTGACGACTCCCTACTCAGCTACGACGACGCGACGAAGCTCCTGCAGTACGTCGCGCTGTACCTCGCCGATGGCGTCATGATCGACCAGGAGACGGTCGAGTACCGCATGAACATCACCGTCGGGGACCTCCTGGGTGACCTGGTGGACAGTGACTCAGTGCGGCACGAAGACGTGCCACCGATCGTAGCGGGGTTCCTCGGTGTGGAGGCGTGAGAGATACAGCCTGCGACGGCGACGTGGGCCGACGCGGAAATGGTCCCTCCGCACCGTCTTCTCTCCCGAGGCCGCGAGCATGGCTCGGGGTGCTCGAGATCGGGCAACCCGAAGTGGAAATGGTGGGGGTGTTGCCCACCTTGTTGCCATTCGTGTAGATCGCCACACGCGCCATCCGGTGTGTTTCTGATCCGCGGACGGACCCAGCTCGCGTCCTCCCCTCCCCCGCTCAGCCCCTGTCGTTCCTGACCTCAGCGATCGTCCAGCCCGAACTTGGCGCGCCGCTCCAACGGCACGAGGTCCAGGTACTCGTGATGACCGTCGATGAAGTCCCGGACGAACGGGCAAAACGGCAGCACCGCCAACCCCTCCGCCCGTGCGGTGTCCAGCGCGGCCGTCACGAGCATGGTTCCGAGGCCCTCACCCTCGTGTGCCGGGTCGATCTCGGTGTGGATGAAGAAGATGACGCCCGGCCTGCGCCGGTACTGCGCAAAGCCCAGGACGGCCCCGTCGACTTCGATCTCAAAGCGCCCGCGGTCCGGGACGTCGGTCACGGTCGGCGCCATCGCGTCAATGTTCGCACGGGCCATGCGGAAACGAATGAGGGTGACCCTTGGGGCGAAGCCCGGACGACAGCCCGTCATTGGATCTCTTGGAGCTCCTCTCTCAACGACGCAGCCCAGAAGCAACGGAACTTCCTCGCCGAGATGTCACTGTTGAAGATGTGACGACTCGTAGTTGATGGTGCTCTCAGTCGGGGCAGGCCCGCCGTCGCCCGGCAGGCGAGGAGGTGGCAGCGCGCCGGGAAGCGCAGAACGCCGAACTGCTCGGAAGGGCTGAACGCGAGCGGACCGGCTTCGAGTCCAAGAAGCCGCGAATATGCAACCACCGCCACCCTGGCCAGGAGTTGATGGCATGCGTCATCACGCCGGCAGCGCCGATGGCGGTCGCACCGTGGACGGATCAGCCTTCGATCAGGCCTCTCGCCTCAGTGAGGTCCGCGGTCGTGAAGCCCTCCGTGAACGTCGCGTAGACGGATTCGAGCAGCCGACGAGAGCGCTCCGCATCTGCCGCGTCCTGCGGCAGGCGGCAGAGCCTAGTTGCCGCCCGCAGCTGGGACATCCGGGCTTCCCGCGCGCGGGCGGACTCCAGCGCGCGCCGGTACCAGGGTGCCCGGCCGTCGCCGTTCGCCCGGCCGGCGGCGACTAGCAGGTCGCCCTTGACCAGGAGCAGCTCGGGGAGTAGAGGCATTCTGCTGGTCTCGCCGACGATCGCAATCGCTTGGTCGATTGACGCCAGCCCTTCGTCTGTCAAGCCGGCGCCCGCGCACGCGCCGGCGTGCACGGAAAGCAGCATCGGCCAGAAGACCGGAGGCGTCTTCATGTCCCGGTACATGTTCATCCCCTCGCGGATCCCTGACAGGCCCTCCTCCACGTCGCCGAGCCCCACGGACGCTCCCCCGAGAAGAAAGGTGCCGATCGCCTCCCAGATCTTCAGGTCGTGATCATCGGCGACCTCGAGCATCCCTTGTGCGCGCAATCGGACCAGCTCGGGCTCCCGCCTCCAGAGGTGCAGCAGGCCCGTGTGGAACAGTGCGTAGGCGCGTGTCGACGGGTGCTCGACACTCAAGGCCAGCGCCAGTGCGCGGTCCGCCCGCTCGAGCGAGCGGTCCGGGTGACCAAGCAGCCAGAGAAAGAACGCCGAGGTCGTCAGGCCCGGCACCCGCGGGTCGCTCCCGAGCCGGAAGCGGGATGAGCGGTAGTCGTGCTCCTCGAACGACGTGATCGCCCTTTCGAGCTGTTCGTTGCCGGCCTGGAGATCGCCCATGAAACCGAGTGCGTACCCGACGAGGAGATCTCCGTCCACCCGCATGCTGGGGTCGTCTTGACCGTCGGCCAGCGCCTGGATCTCACGCCCGACCTGGGCCGTCTTCTCGAACTCCGCGCGGAAGGCGTGGAAGGTTGCCAGGCTCCGAAGGACCGGGAACAGCTGGGGACGGTCCCCCTCGCTCTCGAAGAGCTCGAGCGCACGCGTGTACTCGGCCTCGACGGCGGACGTGTAGCCCTCCATCGAAAGGAGCGCCCTCGCCTGGCTCATCCGCAGGGTCATCTCGGTCGCGGCGCGCTCCGGGGTTGCGGGGGTCGAGCCGAGAACATCGAGCAGGCCGGACGCGAGCTCGATCGTGGCGCGGTACCAGCCTTGACCCTCGTAGAAGGTCCACAGGCCATCGGCGAGGCTGTTGAGTCGATCGAGATCCCGCTCTCCCAGCCAGTAGCGCCAGCAGAGGCGCAGGTTCTCGGCTTCCGCGGCCATCCTGACCAGGGCCCGAGCACGGCCCGCACCCTTCATCTCGTCCGCCTGGCTCTCGATGAAGTCCGCGAAGTAGAGCGCATGGGCCCGTCGCGCGGCCGCACCGAAGTCGGGAAGGTCGTCGAGCCGCTCGGTTGCGTACTCGCGGATCGTCTCGAGCATGACGAAGCGGGGCTCCCCATCGCCGGGGTCGGCTCGGCGCAGGAGGCTCTTGTCGACCAGCGAGGAGAGCCCGTCGAGCGCGTCGACACCCGCAAGCCGTCCGTTGAGGCTGCCCACGACCGTCTCAGCGGCCTCGACCCGCGTCCCGGCGAATGCCGAGAGCAGTTCGAACAGCCGCTGTTCTCCCGGGTCAAGCAGCTGGTAGCTCCAGTCGATCGCCCCCCGCAACGTCTGCTGGCGCTCGGGCAGGTCACGCACGGCGCTCCGCAGGAGGGTCAGGCGGCTCCCCAACCGGTCCCGGAGCGCCTCCGGCGAGAAGAGGCCGATTCGCGCCGTGGCCAACTCGATGGCCAGTGGAAGACCGTCAAGGCGCAGGCAGATTTCCGCTACCGCGGAGGCGTTCTCGTCGGTCAGCTGGAAGTCGGGGCGGACGGCCTGGGCGCGCTCGACGAAGAGTCGAACGGCCTCGTACCCGATCAGCTGCTCCGCGGAGCGCTGCGTGGCGGCGTCCTCGGGGAGCGCCAGGGGAGGGACTGGGAAGCGGTGTTCGCCGCGGACGTTGAGCGCCTCGCGGCTCGTGACGAGCAACTGTAAGCCGTGACATTCGTCTCGCAGCCGCGCCACTGCGGCGGCGGCGGCAATTACCTGCTCGAAGTTGTCGAGGACGACGAGGCACCGCCGATCCTTCAGACGGCTGACGAGCTCGTCCAGCTGCGAACCCTCTCCCGCATCGGTGAGCCCGACGGAGCGGGCGATGGCGACGAGCACGGAGGCGGCACCGCGAGTGGCTTCGAGATCGACGAAGAACACCCCGTCGTCGAAGACCTCGTCGAGGTTGGCCGCGACACGGAGCGCCAGCCGAGTCTTGCCGATGCCGCCCGGCCCGAGGAGCGTCAGGAGGCGCGCATCGCCGCTTCGCAGGAGATCCTCGATCTGCTCCAGCTCGCGCTCTCTCCCGAGGAACGCCGAGGGCTCAGCGGGAAGGTCGCGTGACCGGTCATCGACCGTGGCGAGTGGCGGGAAATCGGCGGGGAGGGTCGGACAAACGAGCTGGAAGACGCGCTCCGGGCGTCCGAGATCCCTGAGCCGATGCTCACCGAGATCCCGTAGCGTCGCGCCCTCCGGCAGTTCGTCCAGGACGAGCGCGGCCGCAACGTTCGAGAGGAGGATCTGGCCACCATGGCCTGCGGCCATGATGCGGGCGGTGCGATTGACGACCGAGCCGTGGTAGTCGTTGCCGCTCCGGGCGGCCTCTCCCGCGTGGAGCCCCATGCGGACCCGAAGCGGACCGGCCTCGTTCCATGGCTCGTTCGCGAGGGCGAACTGGGCGCTCAGGCAGGCGCGTACGCCGTCATATGCGGATCCGAAGACGGCCATGAGACCGTCCCCCGTCATCTTGACAACTTCGCCCGCGGACCCCTCCACCGCGTCGCGAAGAATCGCGTCATGACGCTCCAGCGAGCCCTCCATCGACTGGGGGAAACGCTCCCAGAGCCGAGTGCTTCCCTCGATGTCGGTGAACAGGAATGCAAGGATCCTCGCGGCTTCCTGTCTTTGCATCACCATTCGCTCCCTCGCTGACAGCCGATGCTATCGGTCGTACGAAGCGCCGGCGCGTGGCACTGCCACGGGCGAGGTCCCGGATTCTGAGGCAGACACGGGAGCACGCCGAGCGCAGTAGGGCCGCGCGCGCAGCCGCTCCCCGCTCCGCGGCGCGAGCCCAACTGGACGTCCGTTGCCCGGCGAGCACCAGACCGGGCCAGCTCCTCCCGGGTGGCACGTTCCACGAGCTACGGGACAACCTCTTGCGCGCAGCGTGTGTTGGTGAATATGCTCATCAATCTACGAAAAGATGGGGGAGAACCTCATGAAGCGATGGATCGTATCTGCGGCCGTGGTTGGGCTGCTGTCGGCTGCACTGAGCATTCCGGTCGCGGCGCCCTTGGTTGCTCCGACCACAGCCGAGTGCGAGATCACTCAGGCGAAGTCGCTGGAGGCAACGACCCCGTCGCGGATCGAGTTCGTCAACGCAAGCGGCACCACGGTCAACGTTCTGTGGCTGGACTACCAGGGAAACCGGGTCCTCTACCGCACGCTGCTGCCTTCGGAGAGCTACGTGCAACAGACCTTCGTTACCCATCCATGGGTCGCGGTCGACACGATGGGCGTCTGTCGCGGGTACGTGCTGTCGGATCGTCCGGAGAAGACCTTCCGGATTGCTCCGCGGCCAACCTTCACCGCCGTCGTCTGCAGGATCTCAGTCGTGGCGCCGAGTTCATCGACCTGCACGGCGCAGGTGGCTGACGCCAGCCCCCAACGCTCCAACCCGCCAACCGGCGCGGTGACGTTCACCGCAACCTCCGGAACGATCGGCCAAGACTGCACCCTGCAGGGCACGCCCGGCTCACCCGGGATCGCGAGCTGCACCGTCCCCTACCTTCCCTCGACATCCCTGGTTCAAGGCGAGCCCCCACCCGTGCTTGCCAGGTACGGCGGCGATGCGTTCTTCAATCCCTCGTCGGGAGGCACCAGCTACCTCCAGTCATCAATCTTCCTCCCATCCGCGATAAGGGTGTCTCTCAACGAGGGAATACCGGCCAACCTCGTCAATCAGAATCCGTTTCCGGTCAGCGCGGACGTCCAGCTCACCGTGCCGGCGACAAGCCTGACGACGCACGCTGTTCCACCGTCTCCCACGGCGGCGCGGAAGAGGGTCGGTCACCGTGTGCTCAGGCTCAAGCCGCTCAGCTCCACCCGCATGACGCTGAGCCTCAATCGCATCGGGCGCTCGCTTCTCGCGCAACGAAGAACCCTCCGCGCAACGCTCACGATCACGACCAAGGCCCAGGGCAAGCCCGTCAGGACACGTTCACGCGTGGTTCGCATCACAGTGAAACGGTGACGGAGACCCCACCGGAGCTCACCCCTTATCGCGGGCCCAGCGTCAAGTCTGGTGTCAGACACCAGACTTGACGTCCTGTCAGGGCTGGCCCATCCGAGGCGAGCGACGGTATCAGGGCACCCCGCGTGCCGATCCCCGAGCACGCGGGCATGAACTGTTCGATGAAATGAGGTGGGACGATGGCGCTGACGGACGAAGCTCGGGTCCTGGGGCCGGGCGAGGGACTGGCGGGATTCCTGGGCAGCATCGGCGTGCAGTTCATGATCAACGGCGACATGGCAGACGAGCGCTTCTTCGCTGGTGGAGCACCCGATGGGCCCCTGGGCCCTCGCCGCGCCCCTGCACCGGCACAACCGGGAGGACGAGCAACTCGATGCGGGAAGACGCGGGACGATGGAGGAAGAGTGTGGCGCAAGAACCGCTTGCATAAGCCGATTTTCACTCCCGCTCGTTCCCGTCGGGGTCGCCTTCCAAGCTGAGGGTCGCGGGTTCGAGTCCCGTCTCCCGCTCTTACCAAACACCCCGGAACATCCCTGCTGCGTCAGGGGGGAGGCGATCTCGCGGCGGCGGGCGGTGTTGCGCTGACGTCCTCCTTAAGGCCCGGGAGCCTGACACACAGTCGCCTTCGGAGATCTCCACCCATGATGAGCGGGGTACTCCACGGCGAACATCGGGTTCAGCCGACGGAGTCCGACCGGCGGGGAAGGCCTAGATCGAGGCGCGGGTGTAGCCCTTCTTGGTAGCGGTAGCGTGCAGGGAGCCGCGGACGGTGAGGGTGACGCGACCGTTCGCCGCCGTGCGCCGGGCCACCGAGCCGACGCGCACGAGGGCGCCGGCAACCGGGTCGCCGACGTCGAGCACGCGGTAGGTCACCGTGCGGCGGCCGTCGGGTCTGCGCACCACGCGCGTCCGGACGAGGGTGAGCCCCGGCAGGACGACCGTGTGGCGGAGGCTGTTCGAGCCACCCACCGAGAACTGCCCGAGGACGTCGAGGTGGTCCGCGGTGGCCGAGGCCTCGAACGACCCGATTGCCCAGCCGCCGGGCGAGGAGACCCGCACCGGCGCGCCGAAGGCCGATGCCGGCCGGTTGGATCTGCGGACGACGAGTACCTGCTTGCCCCCCGCATTGCGGATCCACCCGACCCAGATCCGTCCATCGGGGGCCGCGGCGAGCTGCGGCTCGCTGTGGGTGACCGCCGGCTCGGAGATGGCGGTGAGGGTCGACGCGCCCAGGCGCCAGACGAGGACCCGGCTGAGCGTCGGGTATCCGGCCGAGCCCGCCACGTAGACGCCTCCGCCGGCGCCCGCGACGATCGGGGTGCGGCGGCTCACCTCGGTCTGCAGAACGCACGTGGAGTAGAGCGCGCCGCCGAACCGGGTTGCGGAGCCGGGCAGCAGGATCTGCGCGCCGATCGGTGACCCGGTGCTCGGGTCGACCTGCTGCACGTACGTACCGCCGCCGCTCCCCCCGTATCCACACCAGGCGACGAAGACGCTTCCGGCTGCATCCCGGACCACGTTCGGGCTGCCGTCGGTGAGGCCGCTCGAGTAGACCGTCAAGGGGACGTTCGGCGTCAGGCCGGATCGCCCCACCACACGCGAGAGCGACTCGAACACCTGGAACGGCACGGCGCCCCCGACTGCCGAGACGACGCCGTACGTCGTGTCGAGCTGGGTCGGGGCGGACCACCCCTGTCCCACCTGGGTGGCGGTCTGCAGGCCGGGGGGGGTGCCGGGACTCACCGTCTGCTGGCCACCGAAGAACACGCGAAGGCCGCCGGCCTCATCGATGAAGGCGGCGTCCCCGAGGTCGACCCAACGGTCGACGATCGTCGAGGCGCCGGGCTGCAGCGCGCCCGCGGGGGAGAACCGCCGCTCGAACAGCGTCGCGTCCAACGGGCCGTTGCTGTGCACCCACGCCACGTGCAACACGCCGTCCGGCGAACGATGGAGCCCGGGATCGGCAGGGGTACCCGGCTCCCCCGGTCCGGCCGGGGCGAGCAGCTCCCAAGTGCCCGGCGCCACCGCGCCCGCGATCGGCGCGGCCGCAAGCAGCCCGATCGCCACTCCAAGGATGACCCTCGGTCTCGCAAACTGACGTCCCATCGGAGGCCTCCCGCAATGCTCGGCGTGGACCAGGCACGAGAACCCTCTCACAGACCCGTGTCGGGAGCGAGAGCGATCCCGGTGCGGCGGGGCTGTGACGTCACTGCCCTTGCCCCCGGGCCGAGTCGACAAGCCGCCCGGGCAGCGAAGTCCGCAGGCCCCGGTCAGCCGTCATGCCCCGCCGCGTCCCCGACCCTCTCGCGTCTTCAAAGCCGGTGCCGCATTCACGGCGGGGGTGCCTGGGCCAGGATGGCGACAGATGGTTAGCGCGGCTGATCCGAGGAAGTTCAGGCAGGGAGTTGCCCGCGGAGAACAGCTCGCGCTCGGCGTCGGCACGGCGTGCGTGGGCCGAGCGCTATTCCTCGGGCTCTCCGCTGCGGCCGGTGATGCTGACGTGGAAGCCGTTCCGACGCTTGCCGCCCCCGACAAGCATGGGAGTTGGACTCGCCTCGACGGCGTGTCTTTCACGGCCCAGCTGGGGCGGGTCGGGGCGTTCTCAAGCTCGCAGGCCACGCTCTTCCTCCAATCGGGGCCGACGCCACCCCAGCACTCCGCGGCGACGCATCCGGAGGCGCAAGACAGAGGGGTCGCCGAAGAGGCGCGCCTCGGTGAAGCCGTGGTCCGTAATTCCGAACACGGCCACCCCGACCGTGGAGAGGGAGCTGGGTCCGCCGCTGGCGGTCAGCGACCATTCCGCCCAGACGCGCCTGTCGCTCCCATAGCTCACGACGGGGAACGCCAGCGTCAGTTGGGGCGCCATGCGCATCACCCGCTCCACGCAGCGAGCGATCGCCGCCCGACCCTCTATCCGCGGCCAGGCACTCTCCCGAGTGGGGTGTCCCACCGTGCTTCGCCACTCGCACCACGCGTCGTCGCGGAAGCACCGGGCGACGCCGATCGGATCGTGGGCGTTCCATTCGCGCTCGAGTTGGGCGAGAAGCGACTCTTGGGTGGAGCCAGCCATGCGCATCGACGGTCGTTTCGGGACGACGAGGGAGCTCAGCATCCGCGTCGGCGAGGAGGCCGCGCGCCCGCGTTCGGCGGCGACGTCGCCCGCCGGTCAACCACAAGGACACCCACGAGTGTCATCGACCCACCCTCCCCTTCGACGGTCACACATGCGCCGATCCTCGCCCGGCGCGGGCGCCGGTGCCACGGCACCTAGGGGGCGGACGGCCACACCACTACGGCCGCCGGCGGGTCCTGCCGGACGCACCGTTCAGCTCGAGCGTCGAACGATCCCCGATTCGATGGCGAGGCGGACGAGCGCAGTCCGCTTCTGGATCTGGGGGAGCGAATCGACCTCGAACCTCCGGAATAGCTGGCGCAGGTGCGCCTTCACCGCATCCACAGTCAGAAAGAGCTCGGCCGCGATCTCCTCGTTCGTCGCGGGCGTGCCCAACGCACCGGGAACGAGACACGGCCGGCAGAGCGCCTCGAGCACCCGCATCTGGCTCGGCGTGACCGCGGGGGCTCGGTCCCCATCGGCCCCGGCCACCGTCGCGCTGCTCCCTCCGCGCCCCGGGTCCCGAAAGACGATCGCCGTGTGCCCGACGCGGATGACGTCCCCGTCCCTGAGCCGGCGCCGACTCGTCGCGCGCTTCTCGTTCACGAACGTGCCGTTCCGAGAGAGACCGTCGTCTGAGATGGCCCACTCCGAGCCGACGAGATCCAGTTCCGCGTGGATGCGGGAGACGCGTTCGTCCCAGGGGACCGACACCTCCACGCTCTCGCGGCGGCCGATGACGATACGCCCAGCCTCCGGCGGAAGCGGAATCACCCGCTGCGTGTCGTCGGCGACCCGCACCACGAGGAACGGCCTTCCTGATCGTTCGGCCGCCAGGAGGTCGCGCCGATCCGCGAGGGCGCCCCGCGGAGGAGCTTCGTCGGACATCGCCGTGTGACGCTACCACGCACGTCCCGCGTGGCCATAGCAGGGTGTGGAGAAACTCCACCTTGTGCCACTCGACAAGTCGTGCCACACGAGGAAGACTCTCCCGCGATGGCCGCCGACGACGAGCCGCGCACCCTCGGGACGCGCGGCGTGGGCGAGCGCCCCGGCGGAGGGGAGATCCTCCACGCGGGGGATGTCGTCGCCGGCTACCAGGTACGGGAGGTCGCCGGGATCGGCGGCATGGGCGTGGTGTATCGGGCCATCGACCTCGAGCTGGGACGGACCGTCGCCCTCAAGCTCATCCGGGGCGACGACGACTCGCGGGCGCGGGAGCTCTTCGTCCGCGAGTCCCTCGTCGTAGCTGCCCTCGAACACCCGAATGTGATCCCGATCTACCGCGCGGGTGAGGACGAGGGGCGCCTCTTTATTGCCATGCGCTTCGTCGAGGGCGCGAGCCTGCAGGATCTCATCGACGAGGGGCCGTTGCCGGCGGGACGCGCAGCGCGGATCGTGGCGCGCGTCGCCGAGGCCCTCGACGCGGCGCACGCGAAGGGCCTGATCCACCGCGACGTCAAGCCGGCGAACATCCTCATCGCCGACCCCGAGGGCGAGGAGCACGTCTACCTCACCGACTTCGGCATCGCCACCACGGCGGCGCGCGAAGGCGGGCGATGGGCAGGAACCCTCGCCTACCTCGCCCCGGAGCAGATCCGCGGGGAGCGGCTCGACGCACGGACCGACGTCTACGCGCTGGGCTGCGTCCTGTTCCACGCGCTCTCCGGGCGGGCCCCGTTCGCCGTTCGCGACGAGATCGCCGCGTTCGAGGCGCATGTCAACACCCCTCCCCCCCGGCTGTCCGAGGTCGCCGAGGACGTCCCCCCGGGGCTGGACGAGGTGGTCGCGAAGGCGCTGTCCAAACGCCCGGAGGACCGTTTCCAGACAGCTGGAGAGCTCGGCCTGGCGGCGCTCGCAGCGCGCTTCGACGTCGCGATCTGCGCGATCGCTGATGACCGCCACACCGCCGATGTCGTGGCCGGCGAGCTTCGCCAGCGTGGGCTCAGCGCGGTGCTGGGCATGGGTGATACGGCCCGTGAGGCCGTGCGCTCAGCCAGCAGTTGCGTGGTGCTCGTCGGCTCGGCTGGGCTGGGCGCGTGGGCGCGCGAACCGCTGGCGGTCGCTCACGTGATCGCCCAGCGCGACAGGGCGTTCCGTATCGTCGCGGCGCTCCTGCCCGGCGGGCCGGATCCACTCGATCCCGAGCTCGCGTTTCTCGGCACCAGCCCGTGGGCGGACCTGCGCGGCGGCGTCGCGGAGGGGACGGAGGACCTCCTTCGGGCGCTCCGCGGCGCGGCACCGTCGCTGTTGGGGGAAACCCTGTCGGATGTGTGCCCGTACCGGGGTCTCGAGGCGTTCGACGAGGAACACGCCGCTGACTTCTTCGGACGTGAAGGCGACGTCGCGCGGGTGGTCGAGCGCCTTCGCAACGCGCGCTTCCTCGCGGTCGTCGGGGCGTCCGGCAGCGGCAAGAGCTCGCTCATCCACGCGGGCGTCATACCCGCGCTTCGGCGCGGCGGTGTGGCGGGCGCCGACCGGTGGCGGATCGTTGACCTCGTCCCCGGTGCGCACCCCCTCGCGTCCCTCGCGGGCAAGCTCGCCGACGTCACCGGCTCGCAGGGCCCGACGCCCGCCGACCTGAGAGCGTCGGACGCCTGCCTCGACCTCGCACTCGCCAGGGCGCTCGAGGGGCAGCCCGAGAATGAACGCGTCCTCATCGTCGTCGATCAGTTGGAGGAGCTGTTCACGCTCGCTGGCGACCCCGGCGAGCGGGCCGCGTTTCTTGGCAACCTCGCCTACGCGACGACGATCCCGGGTGGCCGCGGCGTCGTCATCGCCGCGCTGAGGGCGGACTTCTACCACCGCCTCGGTGACGACCCCGCCATCCGCACGCTCGCTGCGGCAAACCAGGTGGCGCTCGGCCCGATGGATGCGGCGGGACTGCGCCGCGCGATCGAGCAGCCGGCACTGCGCGGCGGACTCGAGCTCGAGCCGGGCCTCACCCGCCGCATCCTGACCGACGTGGGTGGCCGACCGGGGACGCTCCCGCTGCTGGAGCATCTGCTGTACGAGCTCTGGCAGCGCCGCAGCGGCCGGATGCTCACGCTGGAGGCGTACGGGGCGTCGGGCGGCGTCGAAGGGTCGCTCGCGCGCCGCGCGAACGCCGTCTACGACGGGCTGACGCCCGAGCGCCAGGCGATCGCCAGGCGGGTTCTCCTGCGGCTCACCCAGCCCGGGGAGGGGACGGAGGACACCCGGCGGCGCGCCACCCTCCGTGAGCTCGCGACCTCGGAGGAGGAGCGCCCCGAGGTCGAGGCCGTCGTCGAGGCCCTCGCCGGGGCGCGACTGCTCACGACGGGCCGTGACGAGGTGAGCGGCGAGCCGGTCGTGGACGTCACTCACGAGGCGCTCATCCGCGGCTGGCCCGAGCTGCGGGGATGGATCGACGAGGACCGCGAGGCGCTTCGCCTCCATCGGCGCCTCACCGACGCGGCGGGCGAATGGGAGGCCGCAGGCAGGGAGGACGGCCTCCTCTACCGAGGGCCGCGCCTCGCGGCCTGGGAGGGTCGCGATCTCTCCGTGCTGAACGACATGGAGCGCGACTTCCTGAGCGCGAGCAGGGAGCGCGAGCAACGCGACCGGGCGGCGCGCCGTCGCCGCACCCGGTACACGTTCGCCGGCCTTGCCGTCGCGCTCGTCATCTTGGCCACCGTGGCCGCAGTCGCACTGTGGCAGAGGAGCGTCGCATCCGACGAGCGCCAGGCGGCGCTCTCGCAGTCGCTCACCAACGCGAGCAAGCTCCAGCTCGGCCAGAACCCGGAGCTGGCGGTTCTGCTCGCCGCCCAAGCCGCCCGTACGCACACGGACCGCGCCTCGGAGGAGGCGCTTCGCCGGGCGCTCCACGAGTCTCACATACGCGCGGCGGCCAGGCTCCCGACGGGCAGCTTCACCCGGCTTGCGGATCTCGGCGGCGGGCGAGTCGCCCTGGTTGGCGACGACGGCGGCCTGCGAGTGTGGGATACGACGGCCGACCCGCGCGGTCAGGCGCTGCAGAAGGTGTCGTGGTCGGACGCCGAGATCGTCGACATCGTCGCGCTGCCCGGGGGAGGACGGGTCGCGACCATCGACAAGAAGGGTCGCGTCGCGGTGGGGTCACCGCCGGACGCCGGGCGCGTCATCGGACGCCACCCGCAGGCGGCCGCGATCACGGCCACGCCGGACGGGGCGGGATTCGTCACGGCGGGCGAAGACGGGACGGCGCGGCGGTGGAGCATTGACGGAGGTGCGCCGACCGTGATCATGCGGGGCGCGACCCCGCTCCAATCGGTCGCATCGGGCGCTGGCGGCATCGTGGTCGTCAGCGACGAGAACGGTGTGCTCTCGGCGTGGCGTGCGGGGCATCGCCTCGATACGTCACAGCTCTTCCGCGGCCTCGTCAACATTTGGCTGAGTGCCGGACCGGGCGGAGGCTGGATCAGTGCCGCAAACGGAGACGGATTCGTCGTCTGGCGCGTGCGCGGCGGCCGGCTCGTGCAGGTGCTTCGCCGACCGGCAGCCCAGGGCGTGACGTGGGTGGCGATCGCCCCCGGCGGCGGCACGGCCGCCAGCGCCAGCGGCGACGCGCATATCCGCCTGTGGTCGCTGTCGACAGGTCGCCAGGTGGGCGATCTCCTCGGCCACGAGGGAAGTGCGAGTCGGCTCGCCTTCACCGCCGCCGGCCGTCTCCTCAGCACCGGTGTCGACGGGAGTGCCCGCTCCTGGGACTGGCGGTCCGCGGTTGACCCGACCCTGACCGACAGCGATCTCCCCCTCGCCCTGGGCGGGAACCTGGGTGCCCTCACGTACCTTCGCGACGGCCGTGCCCTTGTGATCGACGCCACCGGCCTCGCACGTGTCTGGACGCCCTCCACCGGGAAGACCGCGACGCTGGAAGGCTCCGCGGGGGGCAGCAACGTCAGCGTCGCGGCGGTTACCCCGGACGGGCGCACGATCGCCGAGGGCTTTGACGACGGGCGCCTGCTCGTGCGCGGGCCCGGCGGGCGCGTCCTTCTGCGAACGGGCCCGGTCGACGGCGCCTACGCGGCGTCGCTGGCGCTGAGCCAGGACGGGCGGACGCTCGCGGCGGCCACGCTGGGTGTCGGGCTCTTCCGGATCGAGGTGCGCCCCGGCGCGAGACCGCTCCGTGCGAAGGTCGACGGCTCGCCGAACGCGGTCGCGCTCAGCCCCGACGGATCGACGGTCGCCGCGGGCACCCAGGAGGGGGCGACGATCCTCTGGGGCCGCGACGGCTCGGTCCGGACCATCGGCAGCCAGGATGCGCAGGTGATGGCGCTGGCGTTCAGCCCCGACGGTCGCTATCTGGCGAGCGCGGGCTTCGACCGCCTGGTGCGCGTGTACGACCTCCAGGGAAGGGAGCCGACGCTCGTGCTGCGCGGCGATCGCGACAGCGTCTTCGACGTGTCCTTCAGCGCCGACGGCAAGTACCTCGTGAGCGCGAGCCTGGACGGCATGCGCCTCTGGGACTGGCGACGCGGCGTGTCGGTGCTCGACGTGCCGGCCGCCGGGCATCGTGACGTGAGCGCCGCGGTCTCGCCCGACGGCAGCCACGTCATGGTGCTCGACGACGGTGGCACCGTCCGAGCTGTGACCTGCGACGTCTGCGTGCCTGCCGACCGGCTGCTCGCCCTGGCCGACGCCCGCGTGACGAGACACCTCACCCCACAGGAGCGGAAGGACTTCATGGGCAACTAGCGCTCGGCTCCGAGACGCTGACAATCACTCGATGAGGGAGGGAACATGCCACTTAATGACGCCGACCTGACCACTGCGACGGGGACCGTCCCCCCAGGTGCAGCTGCAGTTGCGATTGGCCCGAACGCGAATGGGGGAGTCAACGAGAACCTCCACGACACAATCGTCCTTCGCGGGTATCTCGAGCAGGCCGGCCTTGTTACCGCCGCCCCAGCCGGAGGCGCGGGCGGCGGCGTGATTGTCTGGCGTCTCTTCCTCTCGGCCCGAAGGGACGTCTACGTCGACTTCACGGCTGAGGATGCAATTCGGGTCGCTCCATACACGACCAACAACCCCGCGGACGGGCTCGCGGGTGCCGACGCGGTGTTCGGCCCCCCTCCCCCCCCTCCTCCCGTCATAGGAGTCGTGACGCTGTGGCTTACGACCGTACCTGTCCTTGCCCCCCCAGCCATCACGCCAAGGCACTACTTCATATCGCGGTCGCTCGTGACCCCGACCGGTTTCGTGTCGGGTGCGCTGCTCGACGACCTCATGGACTCGCAGGAGGCCCGCGTCCAGGCCTGGCCCGAGCAGGACTACGGCCAGGGCTGGCCGAAGAGCACCAGAACCGTCCCCTGTCACTGATGTGATCGGGACGCTTCGCCGCCTGCAGCTCGTCGATCCCTCCGGCATCGTGACGGAGGGGCTGGTTGCCCGTGACATGTCGGGCCGCCACCGTCTCGACCTGGTCGACGGAGCCGTACAGGCGGTGGTGAAGGCGCCGGGTCGCGAGGGTCCGCCGCGCCCGCTCGACACGGAGCGGCAGGTCCTCGCGTGGCTGGCCGGCCGATGCCCCGACGTGGGGCCACGGCTGATCGCGTGGGACCCCGCAGAGGAGGTCCTCGTGACCGAATTCTTCTCGGGCGAGACTCCCGCCGTCATCACCCGCCGACTTGGCGGCCTGCCGCCGGTCGTCGCAGCCGGCATCGGCGCGGCGCTGGCGGTCCTGCACTCGCAACGTGTTACGCAGGACCCCGCAGCCGAGGTGCCGGACGTGCTGGTGTACCAGCTGCGCCCCACGCCGGCGGCGCTGGCATTTCGCACTCAGGGGCAGCTCGAGCTCACCCGGTTGATCCAACGTTCGCGGTCCGTCGGCGCGGCGCTCGACGACGCCGCCGGAGGCTGGCGCGCCACGGCCGCGATCCACGGAGACATCCGCTGGGGAAACGTCATCGTCGATACGGCGCGGGGATCGGACAAGGTTGTCGTCCGCCTCGTCGACTGGGAGTCCGCGGGCCGAGGGGACCCCTGCTGGGACGTGGGCGCGGCCGCAGCGTCGGCGATCTTCGATCGGCTGGACCTCCCGCTCGGCGCGGTCATGGCGACGCACGAGCTGGTTGCCGCCGCCGATGGCGCCCTCCGGCTGGCCCGGCCGGCCGTCTCGGCGCTCTGGGCCGCCTGGGTGGACGGCCACGGCGGGACCGGCGCCGCGGAGGCCGACGCGGCGCTCCGCACGGCCCGCTACGCGGGGGCGCGCCTCCTGGAGCTCGCCCACGGGGTCGCGGGCGAGTTCGACCGGCTGCCGATCGTCGCGGCCCTCGTCGCGCAGCTCGGCGTCGACCTCCTCACACGGCCCGCCGAGGGGGCCGAAGTCCTCCTTCGCGCTGTGGGCGCCGACCCGGCTGTCCCGCTATGAGGAGCTCGACCGAGCGGCTGCGTTGGCTCCTCGCAACGGTGCACGTGACGTCCCCGGCGTCCTTCGCCTGGGACGAGGAGCGCGTCGAACTCGGCGCCGGCGCGTCCCGGGACGAACTGGCCGCCCGACTCGAGCACCGCCTGTACACACACTTCTACCTCACCGGCGGGCGGCGCCTCGTGGCGCTCCCCCCCCGTCCGCGCCCCTGGCTGTGCGACCTGCCCGGGGTGCTCACTCGTGCCAACGCCGGCCTCCCCCGGCTTGAGCCGGGCTGGCGCATCGTGGGGCTCGACGGCCCATCCGTCGTCGTGGAGCGGGACGGGCTGCGGATCTGGGCGCGACCCGACGAGGTCGAGACCCGGAACGGCGACACGGCATCGCTTCGGACTCCCGTGGATCTCCCCGCGGTCTCGCCGGGATTTCACTGCGCGCGGGGGGAGACCCCGGAGCGCGACGAGCCGGACGACCTCGACCGCTTCTACTGGCACCTTCGCCCGTCGGGCGCCGTGCCGTTCATGCGGGCCGCCACCGAGCACCTCAACCGCCACGGCGTGCCGTTCTTCCTGAAGGTCATCGCCGACCCCGACGCATTCGGCCGCGCCGACGCCGGGGTCCTGGTGCTCGCCCGCCGCGACCGCGAGAAGACCGTCCCCATCGTGCGCGAACTGCACACGCGGCTCTCGCGGCACCTCGAACCGCCCGTCCCGGCGTTCACCAAGGCGCTCGCTCCGGGTCTTGGCTTCGCCCAGGAGCCGGCCCACGGCATGAGCTTCGGCACCAGCCGATGCCGCATCGTCGCGCAGGCGCTCGTCACGGCGTACGAGCGCCAGGAGCATTCCATGGACGGGCGGCTCGACGTGCTGCGCGGTGCATTCACCGACGCCGGCCTCGATCTGGACCGCCCCCACCTCGGACCCGGAGGCGGTGGCGCGGCCGCCGACGTGGACCTTCCGGTGATCGCGCCACGGCCGGTCCCGCGGTCGCGGCGACCGGCTGACGCCCTCGGCATTGCCGAGTCGATCGGGCGCCACCTGTGCGCGACCGCGATCTGGCACCAGGGGCGGTGCACGTGGATCGGTCCGCGCCCCGAACGGCCCGGAGCACCCCGCGTCACGTCGGACCTCGGGCCCGACCTCCACGACGGGACGAGCGGCGTCGCGCTGTTCCTCGCCGAGCTCGCCAGGGTCGCCGGCGACCCCGTGGCGCGCCGTGCGGCGATCGGCGCGGCTCGCCAGGCGGTGGACCGGCGCCTCGACGTGCCGGGCGCAAGACGTGGCGGACTCTTCGGCGGCTGGACCGGCATCGGCATGGCCGTTGTCCACGTGGGGAGCGTGCTCGACGACCCGGAACTGGTGGACCGGGGGGCCGCGATCGCTCCCGCCGCTGGGGATCCGGCCGGTAACGATGTGATCGACGGACGGGCCGGTACGGTACTCGGCCTCGTCGCGCTCGCAGAAACGGCCGGCGACGGCGCGATCCTCGCCGACGCCCTCGCGCTCGCGCAGCGCCTGATCGACGCCGACCCACCCGATCGGCCCGGCGTGGCGCAGGGCCTCGCCGGGATCATCCTCGCGCTCGACGCCGCATCGCGCGCCGCCGACGACCCCGTGCTCGCTGTACACGCCGACCGGTTCCGCGCGGCGCTCGCGGCGCGGGCGAAGGAGGTCGAGGGGATCTCATGGTGCCGGGGCCTGTCCGGTGTCGTCCCGCTCCTGCGCGGCGACGAGGCCAGTGCCGCTCTCGCCCGGCTCGAGGACGAGGTTCACGAGCACCTCGACGCGCACCACCCCGATCTCTCGCTCTGCCACGGCATGTTAGGGGCAGCCGACGCCCTGGTCGGGATCGCCACGGGGGAGCCGGGTGCCTCGGCACGTCTTCGGGACCTGGCCGCAGCGATTGGCGCGGCCGGCCGGGACATCGGCGAAACGTGGGGAAGATGGCCGTGCGGGACGCTCGGCGAGCCGCCCGGCCTGATGCTCGGCCTCTCCGGAATCGGCCTCGGGTACCTCCGCCTTCACGACGACACCGTCCTATCCCCGCTCGCGCTCGCGCCGGCGCCGGCCGGCGCGAGCTTGACCCTCGGCAACCTGCTCAAGGAGCCTGTGTGATGCTCACCTATCACCTCGCCCTGGTCTCGCAGACGCCGGCGGTGCCGGCAGAATCGGTGATGGAGGTCGCCGCCGCGCTCCAGCGCCAGATCACCCGCGACTTCGCGCCGTCGTGGGGCGTCGCCGCCACCGTCGAGCCCTTCCCCCGACTCGACCAAGTGCCGGCCGGCTACTGGCCGCTCATCGTCAGGGACGACATCCCGGGCGAGTCGGCCGTCGGGCTCCACCTGGACGACCACGGGCAGCCACTGGCGCTGATCCAGGCGAACAACGTGTGGTCGCTCACCGCGAGCCACGAGGCGCTGGAGATGCTGGCCGACCCGTACGGCAACAGACTCGTCCCCGGCGGTTCGCTGCGGCCAGGACAGGGCCTGGTGGAGTACCTCGTCGAGGTCTCGGACCCGGTGGCCGGCATCAACTCCGCCTACACGGTGAACGGCGTCCTCGTGTCCGACTTCGTCACCCCCGAGTACTACGGCCACCCCATGCCCGTCCCCGGAACGGCATACAGCTTCACAGGTGCGATCATGCGGCCCCGCGACGTCGCCGACGACGGATACGTCACCTGGCGCGAGCCGCTCGGCGAGTGGTGGCAGGCGGGGCGCTCCGGCGGGCGACTGCGGTTCTCGCGCCTCGGCCGGCTCGACTCGGCGCGCCTGGCGCTCCGCAGGCTCGTCGACAGCCGTTACACCCCCCGGGAGCTCATCGTCGGGGTGCCCGAGAGCCACCCGCAGCTGCGCGCGGCGAGGGAACGCCACGCGAGCGAGTCCGGCGCCTCTGCGGCGCGGGCCGCCGCGTGGAGCCTCGTCATCAAGCGCGTCGCCGCTGCCCGCCCCGTGCCCACGCGCACGGCCGCACCCCCCGATCCGGGCGAGGTCACTCTGCGGCCGCGGATCAACTAGTCGAGTTCGCAGCGCCCGGACGCCGCGAACTTCGGGAGCGATCGACGGCCGACCTACGCTGCCGCCATCTCCACGAGCGCGCGGCGGTCGAGCTTCCCCGATGCGAGGCGGGGGAGCCGGTCGACGAGGGTGACCGGCGCCGACGCAGCGCCCCTCCCGACCTGCCGGGCCAGGATCCGCCGTATATCGCCGGCAAAGCCGTTGGCGGGCGGCCCGCCGACCGCGACGAACACAGCCGCCCCGTCCGCGTCGTGACGCGACCGCATGCCGACCACCGCGGCCTCAACCACCGCGGGATGCTCGTAGAGGCACGCCTCCGCCTCGGCCGGTCGCAGCCACCGGCCACCGACCTTCAGCAAGTCGTCCACGCGGCCGTGCGACCGGAAGACCCCGCCGCTGCGGCCCATGAGGTCGCCTGTGCGCAGCCAGCCCCCGTCGTAGAGCTCGGCCGTCTCCTCAGGGCGCTCCCAGTAGCCCAGGGTCGCGGTCGGGCAGCGCACGAGCAGCCGTCCCGGGTTCCCGGCTGCAGGTGCGCCGCCGGCCTCGTCTTCGAGGCGAAGGTCGACGCCGGGCACGGCGCCGCCGACGCCGCGGGGTGATTCACCGGGCCGGCGCCCGATCACGATGTCGCCGCACTCCGCCGAGCCAAAGCCGTCGAGCAACTCGACGCCGGCGGCGGCGTGCAGGCGGCGCGCGACCGCAGCGGGAAGCCGCTCGCCGGACGCCACGGCACGTCGAAGCCCCGCGATGGGCCCCCGCTGCTCGGGATGCCGCTCGAGGAAGACGGCGAGCTGCGCCCAGAACGTCGGCACCGCCGCCAGCATCGTCGCGTCCGCGGCAGCGACTGCGGCGATGACCGCTCGCGGCGTTGGACGGCGCCCTGACAGCACGACGCACGCCCCCGCGGCGAGCGGCCTGAGGATCCCGATGAAGAGCCCAAGCGCCGTGAAGCCCGCCGAGGCTGCAAGCACGCGATCGCCGGGGCCGATCTCGAGCATCCTCTGCACATAGCCAGGCTTGGCGGCCGGTCCGTGCGCGTGCATGACGCCCTTCGGCCGGCCGGTGCTTCCCGACGTGCCCACGAGGAAGGCGCAATCGTCGGGTGCGACCGCCGCGACCGGCGGCGCATCATCGGAATCGAGCTGCGTCGATCGGATGGACGCGAGGCCCCGCACCGGCGGATCGCGATCGGTGACGAGCACTGCGGGCCGTACGTCCTCCAGGAACCGCCCGAGATGAAGGCCATCGGCGGGATCGACGGGGACGGCGATGGCGCCGAGATGGACCGTGCCGAGGAACGCCTGAAGCCATGCGCGCCCAGGTGGCAGGGCAACGGCGACCCGATCGCCACGTCGGATGCCGAACCGCGCGAGCGCTCCGGCCGCTGCGGTGATCGCGGACTCGAGTTCCGCGACGCTCCAGAAGCCCGCGTCGTCGATCACGGCGGGCCGCCCGCAAGGGCCGCCCGCGCGCTGCGCCGCGATCAGGGCCGGTGCCAGGTTCGCGTTCGGATGGCGGTTGCATGCCTGAAGGTCCGCGATCGCGCTCCGTCGCGGAAGCTCGGCGAGAGCCTGATGGGCAATGGTCCCGTCGGTGACGTGGCCACCATTCTCGAAGGCCATCTCAAGTCGCTTTCCTGGTTTCATCCCCATGCCCCAAGAACCGGGGTGGGCGACCGTGCCGTGATGGTCTTGGTCGCGGGATCATTGTTCGCCGCGGTGCAGAGCTGTCTCAAGCCACCCTTGGGTCAGTCACGCCACACCGATCGGACAGTGCCGGCTCGCTTCGGCTTCTCCGTTCTGCCGGATGCCCTGGACACCGTCGACCGAGTGGAGGGATTCACACTGGGGGATACACGCGGGCGTCGCCCGGGGAGGCGTCGTTGCCCTTCGTCGGACCGTCCCACCCGGAGGGGGCCGATTCACCTCGCGCAGAGTGCGAGGCCGCGGGGGCCGGAGGGGGTGCAGGGTCTGCAGCTGGTCACCGAGACTGCACCGCCCCCGGCGAGCGACACGATTGCGTCACCGGTGGTCACCAAGTGCCCGGCGGGCAAGAAGGTCATCGGCGGCGGGTTCGGAGGCTCCACCAACGCCGGGGTCGCGGGCGAGTCCCGTCTCCCGCTTTGCGGAACCACGAAAGGGTCATGCAGGACCAGAGGCACACCTTGGTCCCGGTTCGTCCGACCCGCCACGAGCTATCCTCACTGGTCGATGACGACGGAACGACGCGAGGAGACAGCCGGTCCAGTGGGCTCACCGAGGAATTCGATCGTCCGTCGGATCCTCACCGTACGCAACTTCGCCGTGTTCAGCGTCATCCATTCAGTGCTGTTCACGGGGCTCATGGTCTGTGCCTTCGCGCTCGCCAAACCTCAGCCGGCGACGTTCTTCTTCGGCTTCACGCACGGCGTCATGTACATGGTGATGGCCGTGGCGTGCGTCGCCGCCGCGCGTCTTCGGATCCTCTCCGTGACGACGGCTCTGGTCGTGGTCATCGTCGGCCTGTTCGGCCCGTACTTCGGGGCATATGAGTTCCTGCGCGAGGAGCGTAAGGGTCCGAACGAGCGGTCGCTGCCTGACACCGGGTAGCTGGCAGACGCGGTCATCGTCTTGCCGGCGAGCCAGGGGCGAATGACGTCGGTGGCGGCTCGTCGCGCGAGCCGGGCTTGGGTTACACGCCGCGTTCGACGGCGATGCGCTGCTCGCCGGCGGCGTTGGTGAACGCCGCGTAGTCGGCGTCGTTCTGGTCGGCGTAGGCGACGGCGAACCGTTCGAGTGCCCGGTCGAACGTGTCGTCGTCGCCGAGGTAGCCACTGATCTTCGCCGCGTCGCCGGTGCGGGCGTGCGCGCGGGCGAGGGTCGCGCCACACAGCTCGCCGTAGCGGGCCAGCCGTGCCGGCGGCATGGTCTCGACGGCGGCCGAGCCCTTCATGTCGCGCAGCTGGCGGACGTAGAACTCCCTGTGCCGCTCGCCGGTGCCGGTGAGCCAACCCAGGAAGGCGTCGCTCGCCGTCTGCAGCAGCCGCTGGCCCCGCACGACGCGCTCACCCTGATGCTCGTACTCGCTGCGACCGGCATAGGGTGCCAGCACCGACGTGTCGGCCTCCTTGATCTGCAGGAACAGCGGGTCGTCCTCGCGGTCGCCCATCAGCAGCAGCATGAACGCCTCGGTCCCGACCGAGCCGACCCCGACGACCTTCCGCGCAAAATCCGCGTAGTGGTAGTTGTTCAGCACGACACGCCGGTCGGGCGCCAGCGAGGCCGCGTAATCGGCGAGTCCCTGACGGACGACCCCCTCCGCCTCGGCGCGCATCAGCTCCGGCGGGCGCACGATGATCGGCGGCTGCTCCTTGATCCGGTAGCCGCCGTCGATCCGCTCGGCGAACTTCGCCAGCGACCCCAGGCTCGTCTTCTTGCGCGCCTTCGCGAGGTTCTTCTGCGCGGCCTTCAGCGTGGCCTTGTCCGCGGTGGGGGACAGCTCCGCAAGGAGGTCCTCGATGTCGACCCGCGCGTACCAGACGTCCAGGAAGCGCATCGTCGCGAGGGTTGCCATCGTCGTGCGATAGGCGGCGGCGGCCGCGCGCGCCGCCGCCCGCTGCTCCTTGGGACGGTGCGCGTTGTCACGGGCCGCCACGACGAAGCTCGCGACCAGGCGCTTGACGTCCCAGTCGAACGGCGCCGGCAGCGTCTCGTCGAAGTCGTTGAGATCGAACACCAGCCGCCGATCCGGCGCCGCGAACACACCGAAGTTCGACAGGTGCGCATCCCCGCAGCACTGCACCCGCAGCCCGGTCGTCGGCGTGCGCGACAGATCCCACGCCATGATCGCCGCACCGCCGCGGTAGAACGTGAACGGCGAGACGATCATCCGCCCATGCCGGATCGGCACGAGCTCCGGCACGCGCATCTGGTTCTGCTCCTCGAGGATGGCGACCGGGTCAGGACGCTCGCCGGGTGCCACCCACTCGCCGTGCGCCTCCAGCGGCACCGCCTCGCGCTCGGCGCGACCCTCCGCTTGTCGCTGCTCGACCGCCTTCGGAAGGTCGAGTACGCCGCGGGCTCGCCTCTTTGGCCCCCCGGTCTTCCCCGCCTTCTCGTGCTTCGCCATCTCTACAACACTACCCGCTCGCTCGCCGCTGCAATATCGGCCGTTTGGTGGATGCGTACCGCTCCGTACCACTCACATGGGAGCCCTCCAAGCTGAGGGTCGCGGGTTCGAGTCCCGTCTCCCGTGCTCCATTTGCAGAGCGCCGTGTCCTCCAGTGACGCTCGCACCAGGCGACGCCCGCCATCACGAGCGCGACGTAGAGCCACCCCAGGAGCACGTCGGCGGCGTAATGCTCGCCCGCGTAGACGAGCGCGAAGCCCATCGCCAGGGGGTAGGCGACAAGGACGACCCTCATCGGCCATCGCGCTCGACGCCAGAAGAACACGCAGATGAACAGGGCGAAGGCCGCGTGCAGGGACGGCACGGCAGCGACCTGGTTGACGTATCCCTGCCCCTTCTCGAGCAAGGAGGCGGCGCCCTCGAGCCCGAGGGTGTTCCAGCCCTTGCCGCTGACCCGGCTGACCGGGTCGATCTCCCCGCGGGCCGCGGCCATCCACGGCGGCGCGGCAGGAAACAGCACATACGTCGCGAGTCCGGCGAAGGTCAGGGCCAGAAACCTGCGGACGAAGGCGGCCCAGCGCGCACGGTCGCGAGCCCACAGCACCGCAGCGATCACGTAGACAGCGAAGAAGTGCGTGTTGTAGACGAGGGTCGTGCCGACGTCGTACCAGTGCACCGCACCCCGGTCGAGCAGGCGCTCCTGCAGCCAGACCGTCGGTATCTGGCCCAGGCCCAGGACGCGGTCGACGTGGATCATCTCGCTCACATGGAGCGGCATGCCCAGCGTGTCGGCCAGACCGCGCGTGTAGTCGTACAGGATCAGGAGGAGGGCAAACGGAACCCAGTCGCGCACGAGCCGGGCGACCTCGATGAGCGGGCGCCCGATGCACATGAGGGCGAGGGCGCCGCATGCCCAAAGGAGCACCTGCTCCCGGTCGAACGGCACGCCGTTCCACGCGAACATGACGATCGCGAACGCGGCGTACGCCAAGAGGAGCGCCCTCCGCATTGCCGCCACCGCACGCGAGTCGCGCCACGCCGTCCCTCGCGTCCGAAGTGATGGGCGTGGAGCACTGACGGGCGAGGTTGTCACGGTCTGGTCAAGGAGACGTGCGAGCCAGCTGCCGGTCGTCGCGGGCCCCACGAAACGCGTGGAGGGCACCAATGTGCCGACGTGCTCAGTGGTGGTGTGCCTACCAGAGTGCTTGGACCGCCGTGCCGTTGTGCAGCGTCGCTACCGTGCCCTTGGCGCTCCACTCCACGATGGCGCCCAGGTCTTGCCAGTTGTCGATCGCGTCCTTCCAGTGCCTGGCGATGCCGGCCGGCGTTTCGTAGTACTCATCGAGCACGAAGATCGTCTTGCCCGTCGGCGTCGAGTTGGGGTCCAGCGGGTTCGACAGTTCCGGGCCCTTGGAGATGGTGTAGTCCAGCAGCGCCTCATCGCCCGTGCGCGGGTGCCCTTTCATCCACTCGCCGTGGCTCGCGAAGATGCGATCTCCTTCGGCCACGTCGGCAGGCCCCACCGTCCACATGATGATGATGTGCGATTTTCCCATGTGCGACATGCTGCCGCCCTTTCACTCAGCGCTCGCGAGCACGGCCGGCGAGGACCGTCGCTCACCTGTTGGTCCAGTAGAGCCCCCGCCGTATTCGGTGTCAATGGGCATCCGCCGACGAAGGCCATGGAACGCCGGCTGGGGCGAATCGCCACCGGCTGGCCCTGGCCCCCGCCTCGGGGCGGTTGACGGCCCGGCCGCTTGGCGCGGCACCGTGTTCAGCGGCCGGCGGCCCCGGTCACGAGCGCGTGGGCGCCGGCGCCCCTGCGCTGCCCGTCGTGTCGCAGTTGGCAGACGTCAGGGCTTGCCGGAGCAGCGGCTTGTGCGGGCAGCAGCCTCGGTCGCGACGAGGACCGCGGCCGCGAGGTCGCACGTTGGTCGAGGCGATGGTCTGGACGACGCCCTGGCGGATGACGCGCAAGTGCGGATGGGGCGGGTCGATTCGCTCACGCCGCCAGGCGATCGGCCCCCATCCGCGGCTCCCCTCTAGACGCCTGGCGGCGTGTGTGGGACGCTGTCGGCGCCTCGTCTTCTCAAAGCTGCGAGGCACCCGAGTTGGAGCAGGTCTGGAACGCATGAGATCCCGACATCTCATCGCCCTTGCGGTCGCGGCGCTCGTCTGGCTCGCGCCCGCGGGCCTCGCACAGTCATCGGGCTCTCTGCACAAGCTCCTGACGAAGTACCAGCCCGTGCTGGTCCTGCACCCGGATGAGTTGTTCCACCCGACCGGGGTGGAGGCGTTCGTCCACGACTCGAGCCTCGAGGCGGCCACCGCGCCCGGTACGTGGACGATCGTCGACCCGAGCCCGAGCGCGGACAGCCTCCCGACGACCAGCCCGCCCGTCTGGCGCCTCAACCAGCGGGCCTGCTTCGCCGGGGCCCCGCTCGGCGACCTCGCCTGCTACGCGGCGGGAGCGGCGCACGATCCCGGCGTGACCGTGTACGGGCGCGCGGCACGGGAGGGCAAGAACATCGTCCTCCAGTACTGGCTCTTCTATTACGACAACCTGTACAGCTACCCGTTCCTGCCGCCCGGAGCGATCTGGCAGTCGCACGAGGGCGACTGGGAGGTCGTGAACATCGTCCTCTCGAAGGCCAAGCGGCCGCACTCGAACGCCAGGCGGCCGGTCTCCGTCGGCCTGAGCCAGCACTGCGCCGGCGAGACCCGCCCGTGGGCGAAGACCGAGCTCAGGCACGGCCACCCAACCGTGTACGTCGCGCTCGGCTCGCACGCGAACTACTTCGAGCCGGGCGTCCACGAGATCGACCGCGCCTGCCTGCCGGCCGAGGTGGTCGGCTTCTTCCAGCAGGCCGGGCTCCCGCTGCCGGCGGACGTCGCCGCCCCGGGGCCGGCTATGGGTCCGAAGCGGCTCGGAGTCGCCCGCGCGGCGATCGAGACCGTGACGGACTCCTCGCCGGCCTGGATCGGGTACCCCGGCTTCTGGGGCGAGCTTGAGTACTTCAACGCGCCGGCTCCTGTCGGCACGATCGCCTTCGGGACGTCCCCGGTCGGCCCCGCGTTCCAGGCGGTCTGGCGCGACCCCCTCGCCACTCTCGCCACCTGGGGCTGAGATCCGACGAGAGGGCGGTGTCGCCGCGGGAGGGTGGTACTGGACGCACCGCATCGTTCTCTGCCCGGGCGTTGCCTTGCGTGAAACCACTCCAGCGGGCGCGACCACTGCTCGGCATCGGGCGGTGAGGAATTACACGAGGCCCGGGCCCCGGCTGGGAGGATCCGAGCTGGGGAACGACTCCTCCGAGGACTCGTCGACGATGTCCGGGGCGGGAGACACGCTCGAGACCGCTTGGGGTTCTTCGGTCGCGACCTCTCGGGACTCGGGCGCTTCGGGCAGGTCGAGCGCAGCCCGCCAGGTCCGTGGCACTCCCCGGCGCCACGGTCCCCGCTTCGGTCCCTGAGGAGACCGTGCGGCGGGATTGCTTCCGAAGAACTGACTCACCCGAGGGCCACATTGACCCTCTCACCGGGCCCCGTCAAGGCTCCCGGCGCTTCCTGGCCCGTCTCCCCCGGCCTCGAGTCCGACATGATGCTGGCGACAAGGCGACGGTGACACCGTATCCAGCGTTCGCGACGGGCCCAAACA
>CAVPMA010000017.1:0-125884 GCA_963706315.1 uncultured Thermoleophilia bacterium
CCGCGATAGCCTCTCGCGTCGCGACCGGCAACGCACGAAGGGCGTCGGGAAGGCGAACCCGTCAGGCTGGCAAGGAGGAACGTGAGATGAGCGAGGCGGTCATCATCAGTCGTCACTACTCGCTTCGGCGTGCCCGCGATGCGGCGAATGCGTACAACCTGGCACACATCCGCAGCGGGAAACGCGAAGTGCAGTACTCCGTGCAAGAAGCCCCGAGTGGTCGCTACCGCTGGCACGTCGTCCGGGAGCCCGTCTGACACCAGGCGGTTGCACGTCGATCACCAGACGGTTGCTCAGAACGCCTGCGACAAGCCGGCGGGCTCCGTCCCTCTTGGATCGGCAGTCAGGCAGTCGGGTCCTCATCCCGATTGCTCGGCCGGCCCGCGTCCGCCTCGAAGAGGCCCGTCCGGTATGCGAGCACGACTGCCTGGACGCGGTCACGGAGGTTGAGTTTTTGGAGAATGTGCGTGACGTGCGTCTTGACGGTGGTGTCGCTGATGTAGAGCTCCTGCGCGATCTCCGGGTTGGAGAGGCCGTTGGCGATCAAGCGAAAGACCTCTTGTTCCCGCGTGGTCAACTCGTCGAACTCCTTCGGGGGCTCGGGGTGCGGGATGCGCGCGAATTGCTTGATGACACGCTTCGTAACTGTGGGTGAGAGCAGCGCATCGCCGGCGGCAACGGTGCGGATCGCGGCGATCAGCTGCTCTGGCGGTTCGTCCTTCAGGACGAAGCCGCTCGCGCCGGCTCGCAGCGCCTCGTAGACGTATTCGTCCAGATCGAACGTCGTGAGGATCAGGATCCGCGCGGCGTTGTCGGCGGCGAGGATACGGCGCGTCGCCTGGAGGCCGTCGAGCTCAGGCATGCGGATATCCATCAGCACGATGGTCGGGTGGAAGCGCGCCGCCTTCTCGACCGCCTCGAGCCCGTTGCTCGCTTCGGCCACAACCTCGATGCCCTGTTCGTCGGAGAGCAGCATTCGAAACCCGGCGCGGACCATCGACTGGTCGTCGGCGACGAGGACGCGGATGCTCATGAGCGGTCGTCGCTGAATGGGAGGCGCGCGCGCAGAATGAAGCCGCCCCCGTTTGCCGTTCCCGCGGTCATCTCGCCGCCATAGATCTTGACACGTTCACGGATGCCGACGAGCCCGTGGCCGAGGCCGTCGCCTGTCGCGCCGCCTTCGCCGTCGTCGCGTACTTCGATCTGCAGCTCGTCCGGCTCGTAGCGGACGGTCACATCCGCGTGGCTGGCGCGCGCATGCTTGAGCGCATTGGTGAGGCCCTCCTGAACGATTCGAAAGGCGGACAGGTCGATCGCGCGTGGAAGCGGGAAGCGGTCGCCGTCGACGTGGAGCCGCACGGGCAGGCCTGCGCGGCCGACCTCGTCCAGCAGGCTGTCGAGGTTGTCGAGACCCGGCTGGGGAGCCAGTTCAGGCTCGTCGCTGTCGCCGCGCATCGCGCCGAGGAGGCGGCGCATCTCGGCGAGCGCTGTACGGCCGGTCCGCTCGACGCCCGTGAGGGCATCTCTGTCCTCCTCCAGCGTCTTCGGCAGCCTGTGCCGGACGGCGCCGACCTGGAGGACCATCACGCTGACGGCGTGGGCGACGATGTCGTGGAGCTCGCGCGCGATGCGGGCGCGCTCCTCGGCAACTGCGACGCGTGCGGCCGCCTCCCGCTCGCGCTCGGCGTGGATCGCGCGTTCTTCCGCCGCCTCGGCTTGCGCGGCCCGCTCGCGCAGCGCGAAGCCGGCGAGCCACGCGATCGCGAACAAGACGGGGGTGAAGATGAAGTCGCCCGCCGCGTGGTCGGGGTTGTTGTAGACGATGATCGCCGCGCCACCGAGCGTGACGGCCAACCCGATTCGCGCCTGAACGGTGTCCCCGAGGTTGCCGAGCAGAAACGCGGCGGCCATGCCGGCGACGAAGGTGGTGGCCGTGAACACGACCAGCCGCCCGTCGATGAACGAGAGCGCCGCGCCCAGCAGCCAGACCGACGCAGGTGCGGCGAACGGGAAGCGACGGCGCCAAAGGAGCGGCAGCACGAGGAGCGCGACCGCCGGTACGGTGAGCCAGAGGGTCGTACTCGGCGCTCCGGCCGAATCACGCCTGAGAGCGACCTCGACGGCGCTTTCGATCGCTGCGATCGCGATCAGCACGTCGAACCCGTACCTGCGCGCGAAGAACATGACCCGGCTCACGGATTGAACGTACTGCAGGTGCTCGAGCGCCGCCTCCTACCCGAGTAGGACTCGGAACCATCGGCTGGTACGAGACGCGAATCCGGCTTGGCGACGAGGCACGTCGCGCGGCCACGCCCTTAGCGTCGGGGCATGGATTCGACCAGTAAAGGACAGCTCATGGAAGCCCCGACGAACCGACTCTTCAGTCCTGCGCGAATCGTCGCTCTCGTGCTCATCACGCTCGCGGTGCTCGGCCTCGCGTACCTCCGATTCGCACCAGATGATGGATCGGTCTCCGTGCCCGCGGGGGCGCGAGCCGGCCAGCTGATCCTGGAGCCGTGCACCTACGCGACCGAGGACGGCCGCTACGACGCCGACTGCGGGACGCTGGTCGTGCCCGAGAACCGCGCCGAACCAGAGTCGCGGCTGATCGCGCTGCCGGTCACCCGCATCCGTGCCAGGTCAGCCCACCCGGCCGAGCCGATCTTCCGGCTCGAGGGCGGGCCGGGCCTCACGAACATGAAGTTCACGAAGGCGAGCCGGTTCGCCGACAAGCATGACGTCGTCCTCGTCGGCTACCGCGGCGTCGACGGCTCGTCGGTGCTCGACTGCCCGGAGGTCGAGTCGGCGCTGAAGCACTCCCGGGACTTTCTCGGTGACGAGTCCACGCGCGCGTACTCCGAGGCGTTTCGATCCTGCGCGGAGCGGCTCCAGGCAGACGGTGTCGACCTCGG
This sequence comes from uncultured Thermoleophilia bacterium, assembly GCA_963706315.1. Taxonomy (GTDB): domain Bacteria; phylum Actinomycetota; class Thermoleophilia; order Miltoncostaeales; family Miltoncostaeaceae; genus CALMEC01. Next base: position 2,913 of record CAVPMA010000017.1, read on the forward strand.
CGGCTACACGCTGCCGCAGCGGGTCGACGATCTCGAAGCCGTCCGGCGGGCCCTCGGCTACGACCGCATCGACCTCATCAGCGAGAGCGCCGGTACCCGCACGGCGATGATCTACTCCTGGCGCTACCCCAGGAGCATCCACCGGTCGGTGATGATCGGGGTGAACCCGCCCGGGCATTTCCTCTGGGATCCGAAGACGACAGACGAGCAGATCCGTCACTACGCCGTCCTGTGCTCCAAGGACGACAGCTGCAGCACGCGAACCGGCGACCTCGCCGCGTCGATGAGGCGCACCGCGGCCGACATCCCCGACCACTGGGGCTTCCTGCCGATCAAGACGGGCAACGTGCGGATCGCCTCCTTCTACGGCCTGATGGAATCGACATCGGGGGCGGCGCCGATCTCCGCGCCGATGACGCTGAACTCATGGCTCTCGGCGGCAAAGGGCGACCCGAGCGGGTTCTGGTTCATGTCGCTGATGTCCGACCTCGCCTTCCCCGAATCGTTCGTCTGGGGCGAGATGGCAGCCGCCGGGAGGCTCGATGCTCACGCCGCGGAGGCCTACTTCTCGTCGGCCGGGCATGACGACTCGATCCTGGGCGATCCGGCCACCAAGTTCATCTGGGGCGGAGGAGGGCTGGTGGATGCGTGGCCGGCGAACGCGAGCGACGACGAGTACAACCGGGTGCAGACGTCAACGGTGGAGACCCTCCTGATCGGCGGGACGGTCGACTTCGCGACTCCGCCGAACGCCGCGACCGACGAACTCCTGCCGCACCTCCCCAATGGCCACCAGGTCGTGCTGGCCGAGCTCGGACACACGACCGACTTCTGGAGCCAGCAACCCGAAGCGAGCACCCGACTGGTCAATACCTTCTTCGACAGCGGTCAGGTCGACGACTCCCTCTACACGCAGACCGCAATCGACTTCACGCCAGAGGTGACGCACACGGCGCTCGCCAAGGGCATCGCCGGCAGCATGGTGGGCCTCGCGATCCTCACCCTTCTCTCGCTGCTCTGGATGCCGTACCGGGTGCACAGGCGAGGCGCCTTCGGTCGCAAGGCCAGCGCGTCCCTCCGGTCGCTGTACCCACTCGTCCTCGGCCTGGGCGGATGGTTCGCCGGCGCCTTGATCGTCATGACGACCCTGCCCGGCGTTCCGCTCGACGACGAACTGCTGGCGGTTCTCTCCATCGCCACCCCGATCGGGTTGGGGATCTACTGGGCCTGGGTGCATCGCGACTGGTCCGCGAATACCAAGACCGCGGGGTTCGTGACGGCAACGGCAGGCGCCCTCGTCGGTGCCTGGCTGGGGTTCAACGCAACCACCGGGCTCCTGGCGCTCATTACCACGATCGTCGGAGCAACCGTCGGCGCAAACCTCATGCTCATCGCCCTCGGCATCACATGGGAGCGGCTGGTCCGCAGCCGCTCCGGCGCCGCCACCCTACGGCCAGCGCCGACGCAGACTGCGGCCTGATCCCGCCTCCGATGCCGGACCGCCAAGGTCACAGGCTCAGCGAACGAACTTCAGACGAACGGCATCGACTTGGCTGCAATCGAGATTCAGGGACTGTCCAAGCGCGACAGCGACGTCGCCGCGAAGCTCGAGCGGCGCTCATTCTTCCTGGTAACCGATGACTTGTGAGCCAAGCGGCCGGCTTCATCCCCCTCAGCGGACGATCGTGATGGGGACCGGGCCGGTCGTGACTCGGGTGGTGCCACTGATGGCCGTAGCGGTAACGGTGTAACGGCCCGGCGTGAGCGGCCGGTAGTTCGTCACATCGCGAAATGACCGCCACATCGTCCCCATGCGCACATGACGGAAGAAGCGAGATACGACTCTTCGGTCGCGTGCTCGGCGCACGACCAAGGAGACCACCGAGTCGCGCTTGACCGTGAAGCTCAACGTGGCACCGAGCGGATCGGCGGGCCGGCATCCGCGGATCGGAATGCACAGCGACTCCGTACCGCGCATGCGGAAACGCTTCGGCGTGACACGCAGCCCCGAGATGAGGAGGCGTTGACGTCCGGGGACCGGGATCCTGATGCGCACCGGAGCCGACGGGCCCGCCAGGGCGAACAGCGTTCCGGCAGGTGTGGCGTAGGAACCCTCCAGCACTGACGTCTCGGCGTACAGGGTCCCGTCGGGTCCGATCGCCTTTGGCACGAGGGGTTGGCTGATTCCCCGAGCTGACCAGGCCCTCGATCCATTGCGGCGGAGCGCGACGAGCGGTGAGCCGCCCAGGTAGACGGTTCCGTCGCCGCCGACGATCGGATCGGTAGAAGTGACCGCCCCGCGGTGGGTCCAGCGCACGCGTCCGTCTGGCCCGACGGCCACCACGACACCGGTCGCGACAACGTAGACAGACCCGTCGGCGCCGATGGCCATCCGGCTTGCGCCCGGCGCCGTGAACACCGACCAACGCTCGCTCCCATCGGGTGAGAACGCGTGAAGGCCACCCCCTCCGACGAGAGCCAGCACGGTGCCGTCATCCGCGACGGCGATCGCGCCGGCGCGACCGGGGAGGGCCCGCTGCCAAAGCGTCGTTCCATCCGGCCGGCGGGCCACCAACCCAGATTCGGCAAGCGAAGGTGGGCTGTAGTAGACGGTCCCAGTCGGGCCGACCGCGAGCACTGGCATTCGGAAACAACAGTCACCTTCGGAATCCCAGATCCGGCGGCCTTCGGCGTCGATCGCCACCGGGGTGTCCTGCTGTGCCATCCAGTAGACGTTGCCATCCTGCGCGACCGTGAACGTCCGGTCGGACGCCTCTGGAGCGGCATCGAGCCTCGGCGTGCGCCAAAGCAACTTCCCGGTGGGTATGTAGGCGGCCAGGCCGAAGCCGGAGAAGCCATAGAGACGTCCGTCCACGCCGATCGCCTCCACCCCACCGGCGACGAGTACCCGCCGCAAGGTACCGCTGCGGTTCATGATCGCGGTGAACGGACCGGCCGGCCGCACCAGCGTTCCGTCCAGCGCGACCAGCGGTGAGCCCCACCCCTCGTCGCTCACGGGCCATCCGGGCAGGAGGGCCGGCTCCTGGGCGGAGACCACGCTGCTCCGGGAGGTTCGGGAGGCGTCGTGGCCAGCCATGCGCCATCCATCGGCTGCGACCGCCGCCGGGGCAGGGACCAGTGCGGCACAGACCACCGCGGCAGCACGAACGCTCATCGTACGATGCCATCCGAAGCCACGGCGGTCGATCACGGCTCTCCCCTGTCGTGCAGGAAACGTTTGCGCATCCTCCTCCGCCGACGTGTCGGGCGCATCCGGGCGCCCCCGGGCCGAGGGTACGGCGATCTACGATCAAGCGGCAGAGCGGGGGCACGAAGACCCACCGGCTCGACCAGCTCGAGGCAGCCGAGCTCATCAAGCGCCGCGCCGACCCGAGCGACCGGCGCGGCGTGCTGGTGCGGCTCACCTGCAGGGAAAGCGGATCGCCGACGCCGCCGCGAGGGGCACGTCCGGCGCGAGGACGAGCTCAGCCCGAGGCTACGAGGCCGCGCGTGGCGCGAGCGCCTCGGGGCGCTCCGTGATGAACCCCTGAACGCCCCAGCCGGCGAGGACGTCGGCTCGCGCGGGGGAGTCGATCGGCCAGGCCATGACGGTGGCGGCACGATCTCGGAGCTGCCGGACGATCGCCGGCGTCAGGAGGCCGGCATGGACGGACACCCCCTCGAGGGTGCCGGACCCGAATCGGCGCAGGAGCGCCCTGAGCTGGCGTCGGCTGCCGACCGAGTAGACGATCCGCACCCCGGGCACAGCACCGAGGCGCGCGAGCGCCCGCCAGTTGCGGGAGCAGACCGTGATCGGGCGTCGCGGCGCCCGCGTCAGCAGCACGCGCCGAACGGCGCCGCCGACGGCGGAGCGCGCGCCTTTGAGGTCGAGCATCAGGTGGACGTTCTCGCCGGTGTCACGCAGCACGCGCTCGAGCCGCAACCGCGGCATGAACGGGTTCGCGAGGAACCACCGGTCCCACAGAATGGGGATCGGGCCGATGGTCTTGAGGTGGCGCACCTCGAGCCGTCCCCAGAACAGATGGACGTCCCCCTCGATCATCGCGACATCCTCCGATGCCGCGCGCTCCAGGTCGGCGAGGCGATTCGCCGCACGGTGTGCCACGACGAACGTTCCGCCGTCCGACGTCACGTGCCGCCGCCCACGCCCGGCGGGACGAACCTGGGTACCTCGAACAGCGGCCGCTTGTGCAGGTACTCGGCGGCGACTAGCCCGGCGAGCGCAACCACCGCGCCGGCGACCACGTCGAGCACGTAGTGGTTTCCGGTCAACACGACCGCGAGCGCCATCGCGACGGGTGTCGCCGCCCACAGGATCTTCGCGCCGACGTGGCGCACCGCGCCGACCATCACGATTGCCAGCAGCAGGTTCCAGCCGAAGTGGAGGCTTGGAAACGCCGCGTACTGATTGGTCAGCGCGGGCGGCTGGATCGCCCGGTAGCTGTGCGACCGCGCGGTCACGGTGTCGATCACCTGGAGGATCTCCAGCCGCGGCGGCGTCACGGGGACTGCGGCAAAGATCACGATGCCGATCGCACCGGAGATGAAGATTGCGTTGCGAAGCACGAGGAACCGCTCGCCCCGCCGAGCGAAGAGCCAGCACGCGGTCACGGCGAGGAGCGGCAGGTGGCCGTAGATGTAGACCCAGTTGGCGAGCGTCACGAGTGGGTCGTGCCCGATGATGGTGGCCTGGGAGCCCTTTTCCCAAAGGATCCCGAACGACCCCTCCAGGTCGACGAGCCAGCGCGCGTTCTCGTTTGCGCGCGCGACGGCACCGGTGGTGAGGCCGCGAACGCCAAAGTAGACGAGGAAGCAGATGCCGATCAGCACCACCTGCCAGAGGGCGTAGAGGGCAACCGCACGCCTCCCGGGGTGAGTGCGTGGCGAGCCGTGGCGCGCGATCGTGCGCCGGGCGCCTGACCCTGCGAGCTTCACCGCCACCCCTCGAGCTCGACATCGGCGGCCACGCACCCACCGTAGGGTGCGGCCGAGGGCCGTGCGTCAGTGAATTCCCGCGAGGTTGGGTCGCGCGAGCCGCTGATGTGCGAGGCCCGCGAGGCCGCCGATGACCGCCACGACGAGGATGGTGGCCTGCAGGCCGAGTGCGAACGCGAGCGCGAGGTTGGCGCTGACGTGGTACGTGGCGCCGAGCGGCACGACGATCGCGGCCTGGGTCACCCCGATCCCGCCGGGCGACGCCGGCAGGACGCCCGCGAGTGACACCATCGCCAGGACGAGGAGCGGCGCAGTCGCGGGGGTGGCGACGCCGAACGCTTGGAGCAGGCAGCCGAGCGTCGCGAGCTGTGCGACCACCGCGACAACGTGCAGGCCGAGCGAACGCGCGGCAGGGCGGCGGGTCCGAAGCACACCGGCGCCGTCGATGACCGATTCGAGCACGCCCCGCAGCCGTCGGGGGATCCGCCGTCGAGCTCGGGCTCCGAGCTGGTAGCGGCTGGCCACGAGCACGCCCACCACCAGCGCCGCCACCGCACCAACCGCCAGCCATCGCAGCCCCGGCAGCGGGATGGGCAACGGCATGGTTGTCGCGACGAGCACGACCACGATGAACGTCGCCAAGCTGTTGAGAACCCGCTGCCCGACGAGCGTCCCGGCGATCCGCGAGATCGTGCCGCGTTCACGGTCCGCGTGGCGGCGGATCGCCACCACGCGGGCGACCTCGCCCATCCGGGCGGGCAGGACAGCGTTCCCCGCCTTCCCGATCCAGGTCGCGGAAACCACGTGGCGGAGCGGGATCCTGCCGACACCGCCCTCGTCGAGCCCGATCCTCCACGCCACCCCGAACATGAGGATCTGGAGGGCGTTCGCCGCCGCGCCGGCGGCGATCCATTCCCATCGAACGCTGCGGAAAGTCTCCGAGAGTGTCGCGACGTCCACTCCCCGAGCCGCGAACCAGAGCGCCGCGACGGCCAGCACGACCGTGCCGACGATGCCGGCCGGACGGCGGAAGCGGCTCAGCACGCGTCGGAGCCGCTCGGGCAGCGGCCGGCGCAATGCGGCCACCCACGAAAGATCGGGCGCGAACCGGGTCGGATCGTGCCTGCGGGTGGACCTGGGCGAGGGATGCTCGGGAATCAGCTGGCCTTCGTGGCGCGGCGGAGCCGGTCGTCGTGACTCCGTGAATCCAGGGTAGCGTGATTCGACGGATTCGCGATCGCGCCCTGTCGAATGCGGGCCGGTCGTCATGTCCCAGGCGGGAAACTGCCACCGGGCGCCAGTGCCCGGCGTCGTCTCAGAATCGCCGCCGGCACGCGCCGACCGGCTCGGCGGCCCGAGGGCTTCAGGGTTGCCTCACTCCGGACCTCCGCCCGGCAATGGCGCGGCGGCCTCGCTCACCATCCGGGCCAGGGCGCGCAGCTCCTCGCGCAGGGCTTCGACCTGGCGCTCCAGCGCGTCGACTTCCTCTTCGACGCGCGCAATCCTCATCTCGAGCGTTGTGTCGGTGCTCATCTCGGGCCTCCTCGCACGAGCCAGCGTGGTCGCGAACGGTGATGAGGTCAGGTTCGCAGGTGTCGCGCTCCACCGCATCGCGCGCGCTACCGACCTTCCCCACGGAAAGACCGCAGCCACCGATCAGACGGCACGGCCGTCCCGCAGCGGTGGCGACCCGTGGCCGCCCACCTCGATCGCGCGCATGATGTCGCTGATCGAGAGGATCCCTACCAGACGGCCGCCGTCGAGGACGAGCACGCGGCTCGGCGACGCCATGAGCGCCTCGAGTGCGGCGTCGGCCGCTTGATCGGGTGTGACGGTCGCGACGTCGGCCACCGGGATCATGTGCTCCGCCACGGTGCGCGTGTCCCACTCCGAGCGTGGCGACTCGGCGACCCCTCGGAACGTGAGCAGACCGACGGGATGCTCGTCGGCTCCGTCGACGACCGGGTACGTCGTGTACCGCGACCGCCAGGCCACGCCGTCCATGAACTGGCCGAGCGTCGCATCCGCGCGCACCGTGACCGGATGGGCGGTCATGAGACTCGCGACGCTCACCCCGCCGAGCGCCTGACGGACGAGGACGGACCGCGCCTCCGCCCGCGCGGCGTTCAGAAGGAACCACCCGAGAAACGCAAGCCAGGCGCCGCCGAACGCTCCCCACACGATGAACATGAGCACCCCACCGGCGATCATCGTGTAGCCAAGGGCCTCGCCGGCCTTCCCGGCCTGACGCGTGGCACGCACGAAGTCGCCGGTACGGCTCCAGATCGCGGCGTGGAGCAGCCGTCCCCCGTCGAGCGGCTGGGCGGGCAGGAGGTTGAACGCGACGAGCACGAGGTTGATGTACCCCAGCCAGGCCGCGACTCCGTGTGCCGCCCGGCCGAGCTCGGCGAGGGCCGCGACAAGCACGAAGGCGACACCGAGCACGACCGAGACGATCGGTCCGGCGACCGCCACCCTGAACTCGGTGCCCGCGCTCGGGAACATGCCGCGGAACCTCGCGACCCCGCCGAAGAGCCACAGGGTGATGCCGTCGATCTGCATCCCTTCGCGGCGTGCCCGCACGGCGTGGCCGATCTCATGCAGCAGGAGCGACGCAAAGAACAGCAACGCCGCGATGGCAGCCATGACCAGGTAGGTGGTGTCCGAGAGCCCGGGCACTTCGGCCGGGAAGATTCCGGCGGCAAGGGTCCACACGATCAGGGCCAGCACGATGACCCAGCTCCAATTGACGCCGATCTCGACTCCGGCGATGCGTCCGATCCTGAAGGTGTCCTTCATCGGGTCGGCGATCGGGCGGCCGGCGACTCACGGCGTGCGGGGCCTGGGCTGCGCGCGTCGGTCACAGGTGCTTCGCGACCACGGCGGAGCCGTCGGTGGCGAACACGATGGTCCACCCCATCCGCAGCCAGAAGCCGCGGGCCGCGCTCGCCCCTTCCCGTGTCGCGCCCGGGTGGAGCCTGCAGTTCACGCCGATCATCGCCTGAAAGCCGCGCACCCGGGCCTCCTCCTCGAACCGCCGCGCCATCTCCGCGCCCACGCCCGAGCGCCGGTGATCGGCGGCGACGAGCGTGTTGCGCAGCTCGATCATGTCCGGCGCGAACCCGCGGCTGTAGAAGGCGCCCACCAAGCGACCGCCGTCCTCGGTGAGCACGCTCGGCCACGCGCCGAGCAGTCTCCGGAGCTCCTCGACATCCATCGCTCGGCCGTTCTCGGCCTCCAGGAGCGCGGCGACGGTCTCCGCGTCCGCCGGCGTGCCCGAGCGGTAGCGCAGTCCCGACGCACTGAGCGCGGCGCCGGTCTCGGTCATGGCGTGATCGCGACCTTCACGACGCCCTCGCGTTGGTTGCCGAACAGCTCGTACGCGTCCTCGATGTCGTCGAGCGCGAACCGATGGGTGATCAGCGGCGACAGGTCCAGGCGCCCGTTTCGGACGAGCTCCATGAGACGGCGCATCCGCTCCTTGCCGCCCGGGCAGAGCGTCGAGACGATCTTCTTGTCGCCGATCCCGTAGACGAACGCCTCCGTCGGGATCTCCAGCTTGCCGCCGTACACCCCGAGGCTCGAGACGGTGCCCCCGGGACGGGTCACGTCGAGGCACCACTCGAACGTCTCCTGCTTCCCAAGCGCCTCGATGGCGACGTCGACGCCGCGACCCTCGGTCAGCCGCATGATCGCGGCGACCGGGTCCTCCTCCATGAAGTTCACGACCTCGGTCGCTCCCATCCGGGTAGACAGCTCGAGCCGGTTCTCGATCGCGTCGACGCCGATGATCAGGCTGGCGCCGCGCAGCCGCGCGCCGGCCGTCGCGCTCAGGCCGATCGGGCCCTGCGCGAACACGGCGACGCTCTGGCCGAGCTCGACGTTCCCGCTCTCGGCCGCCGAGATGCCCGTGGACGCGATGTCCGCGAGCAGCACGCACTGCTCGTCGGTGAGGTCGTCCGGGATCTTCGCGAGGTTCGCCTGGGCGTACGGCACGCGGAAATACTCGGCCTGCACCCCGTCAATCGAGTTCCCGAGGCGCCACGCCCCGATCATCATCCACTCGTCCTCGTAGCCGGAGCACTGCGACTCGCTGTGCGACTGGCAGAAGAAGCAGGTGCCGCACGGCGTCACGGCGCCCACCAGGACCCGGTCGCCGATCGCGTACCCCTGCACCGCCTCGCCGAGCTCCACGATCACGCCCACCGGCTCGTGGCCGACGATGCGCCCCTGCTCAACCGGGTACTCCTCACGCCAGATGTGGACGTCGGTGCCGCAGATCGTGGTGAGGGTGACCCTCACGATTGCATCGGTCGGGCCGCACGCCGGGCGGCGACGCTCGCGGATGTGGATCCGCTCGTGCCCCTCGAAGACGGCTGCTCTCATCGTGTCGGCCATTGTGGGCTCCTTCTCGAACGAGCGCGTCAGCGCTCGGTGGCGGCCTCCGGCTCGTCGTCGGATGCCATGCGGGTGAGCAGGACGTTGCACGGGGCGTGGTAGGCGACGTGGCGAGCGAAGCTGCCGAGCAGGATCCGGTCCCCCAGCCCGCGGTGGGACGCGGCGATGACGAGGTCGGGTCGCTCCTGCTCCGCCCACTCGCAGGCGGCGATCGCGGGCGCCCCTCTCAGGAATACGGCCTCCTCGCGCCGGGCCTCGTCGACGGTCTCGGCGAGCCACTGCTGCTGGCGCTCGAAGACGTCGGTGGGATCGATCACCATCGCGAAGCCGCCCACGAGGTACGGAAGCGGCCACTGCGCGACGTGGATCACCGACAAGCGGTCGGCCCCCAGGTCGCGAAGAAGCCTCGCCTCCGCGAGTGCATCCAGCGACGGCGCCGAGTCGTCCACGCAGACGGCGAGGTGGCGAAATGGGACGCCCTGCGTCGAGGTGGTCGCCGTGCCGTCCGGCCGCACCAGCAGCACCGGGCACGGTGCGTGAGCGGCCAGGTAGGTCGCGAAGCCGCCGAGGAACATCCGCTGGACGACGCCGCGGTGGGATCCGGCCACGACGAGGTCGACGTCGTTCTTGACCGCCCATCGCACCACGGCGTCGGGCGGATAGCCCTCGATCACCTGCGGTTCGGCCCCGTGGTCGCGGGCGAGCGCCTGGAGCCACGCTTCCGTCCGTTCGTGAAGACCGGAAGCCCGGTCGAGGAACGGCACCTCCGCCGGATACGCCTCCGGGACCGGGGTCGCCTCGAAAGCATGCACGAACGTGAGCCGGCCCTCGCCGAAAGCCCTGAGCCGCACGGCTTCCGCGATAACCGCCGTGTTGCCCTCGCGCCCGTCGACGCAGCACACGATGTGCCGGTACGGGAACGCTGGGAGCCGCTCCGGCGGGGCGCCAGGCTGGGTCCGGTCGGTGGCGTGTGTCGACATTCCGCGCTCCTTCACGTCTGCGGATCGATGCTACGAGGAGATTCCCCGGCGGTCATCCGTGTGAAACCCGGCGGCGTGACGCGGACAAACACCGGGCGTCGGTGCCCGGGCGGCGCGGGCCGATCTGGCACCCTTCCGACGATGAGCGGCCGTCCGGTCCAGGCCATGCTGTTCGACGTCTTCGGCACCGTCGTCGACTGGAGGACCAGCGTCATCCGTGAGCTCACCGCGTTCGCGGACGAGCGCGGGCTGCGGGGCGACTGGGCCCGCGTCGCGGACGAGTGGCGCGGCGAATACCAGCCGGCGATGGAGGAGGTGCGATCGGGCAGGCGCGAGTGGACGATCCTCGACACCCTTCACCGCGAGAGCCTCGAGCGGGTGCTCACACGCAATGGGGTCGCCGGGCTCACCGAGCCGGACCTCCTGCACCTCACCCGGGCCTGGCACCGGCTCGATCCCTGGCCGGACGCGGTGACGGGCCTCGCCGGGCTCAGGCAGCGGTTCATTGTCGGGACGCTCTCCAACGGCAACGTGGGGCTCCTGACCCGGCTCGCCCGGTACGGCGGACTGCGGTGGGACGTGATCCTGTGCGCCGAGACCGCGCGCGCCTACAAGCCCCTGCCCGAGGCGTACCTGCGCAATGCCGCGCTGCTCAATCTCGAGCCGTCCGAGGTGATGCTGGTCGCAGCCCACAACAACGACCTGCAGGCCGCGTCGGCGGTCGGCCTTCGCACCGCGTTCGTGCCGCGGCCGACCGAGCACGGCCCGGACCAGGTCACCGACCTCGCCCCCACGGGGGCGTGGGACGTCGTCGCCGCCGACCTCGTCGCCCTCGCCGAGGTCATGGCCGGCGGGTGAGCTGCGGAAGCCGCGGCGCCCCGGCGCGCGCCGGTCGCTAGGTGAGGACGCGCAGCCCGCTCAAGCCCACCGCGAGCCACCGCTTCTCGAGGCGCCGCAGCGTGCCGTCCGCCTTCAGCGCGGCCAGGGCGGCGTTGACCTGGGCGGTGAGGGTGCTGCCCTTGGTCAGGGCAACCGCGTAGGACTCGCGCGTGCGGAGCACTCCCGCGAAGCCGCCGTAGCGACTCGGGACGCGCGCGCGGAGCGTGGCGAGCGACGGCGCGTCGTAGACGACCGCCTCGCACAGGCCGGACTGCAGCGACTGCAGGAGAAACGAAACACGCTTGAACAGCCGTACGGCCGGCTTGGGCTTGACGCGCTGCGCGACGACCGCCTGGCCTGCCGACCCGCTGAGCACGCACACCTTCAGCTTCTTGAGCTCCACGGTGGCGCCGGCCACGGCGGGCGCGACGAGGGTGCTCGCGGTCGCGAGCACCGCCGTCACGAACAGCCTGCGCACATGGCGCGCGAGGCCGGATTCGGTCGTCCCACCCACTTTGCGCGACCCTTCCAGCCGGGACGTGACGTCATTGCGGGCCCGGGCGATCCCGTGGCCAGGGCGTTCGGCCTACGCGGCGTCCTCGACGGGCCAGCGCATCTGGATGGTGAGCTCGACCTCGTGCTTCTTCTGGACGAGGTCGACGACCACGTCGATCGGGTCGACGACCACCGTCGGGGCGTGCCACTCGTCGTACGCCATGTCCAGCGATCCCGCCGCGATCTGGTCGGCGAGCGACCGGAGCTGGTCCGCGACCAGCGAGTGGGTCGCGCGTTCCTTGATGTCAAACAGATGCCTCGTCACGTAAGTCCTCTCTCATGGTCCGCTCATCCAGGCACGTGGTCTGTCATACGTATCGTCGCGCACCTCGCCGAACTCGATACTCCCACCCGGTCCCCAGATGTTCGACCCGGCGCGAACGTCTCCTTCGGATTCATCGCGGCCCCACTACCCGAGACTGATCCGGGCGAGCGCCACGGGCGCGCGCCGGCGCTCGACCATGCCGAGCCACGCGCCGACCGCGGCGACCGCGAGCGCGACGCCGACGACGAGGGACACCCCTCCCCACCCCGACGCTTGCCAGGCGAGGCCTGGGAGGAACGCGCCGATCGCTCCGGCGGTGTAGTAGATGCTGTAGTAGAGCGCGCTCGCGGAACCCGGTCGCACGCCCTGCGCGCCCCCGACGCCGATCGGCGCCGCGGTCACGACCGTGAACATGCCCGCGGTCACGAGCGCCAGCCCACCGACCGTGGTCGGGAGCCAGTCCGGCACGGTGAGGGCCACGCCGGCCGCGGCTGCGATCACGCCGATCACGGCGACCTGCGCCCACCCGACCCGCTCCGCCCAGCGGCCCGCAATCGGGGCGACGGCGCCCACGACCCAGAGCCCGAAGACCAGCGATGCCGCGGTCGGCGAGAGCGAGAACGGGGCGGCCTCGAGCCGGAACCCGATGTACGAGAAGACGCCGACGAACACGAAGAAGAGGCTCGGGCCGGTCATCGCCGCGGCGATGACGCGACGGTTCGCGATGGCTCCTTCCCGCGACGCGCGCCGCACGGGCGGCGCCGGAGGCAGGCCGCGGGCCATCACCACGACGGCGGCGAGCGGAAGGACCGCGAGCACCCCGAGGGCGACGCGCCACGAGGTGACCGAGGCCAGCAGGGCGACGCCGAGCCGGCCCACCAGCCCGCCGGCGATGAGCGAACCCATATACCACCCCATCGCCCGCGCACCGAACGCCGGGATGAACACCTCGGACACGTACGGCAGACCCACCACGAGCAGTCCCGGAAGAACCAATCCCTGGATCGCCCGCACGCCGAGCAGCACCTCGAACGACGGCGCGAGCGCGACCGCGATCGACACGGGCACCAGCAGGCCGCTGGCAGCGATGAGGCACGAGCGGCGGCCGACGCGATCGGAAAGCGGACCCCAGATCCAGGACCCGGCGACGACCGCGAGCACCAGCACCGAGATCGTGAGCCCGGCCCGGCTGGGTGTCACCTCGAAGGTCCGTCCGAGCTCGGGGAGGATGCCCTGCGTCGAGTACATCGTCGCGAACATCGCGCTCGCCCCGACGAGGAATCCCGCCATGGAGCCCAGCCCGCGCGCTTCTGGTGGTTGTGCGGTCACGTTTCGTACGGTAGGCCGATTCCTTTCATATGTCCAATACGTCGCAACGCGCTACAGTAAGACTACTGTGATATCAGAGCCGTTCGAGCTGAGACACCTGCGCTACTTCGTCGCGGTCGCCGAGGAACTGCACTTCGGACGCGCGGCCGCCCGTCTCGGGATCGCCCAGCCCCCGCTCAGCCAGCAGATCAAGCGGCTCGAAGCGCGCCTCGGCGTGGAGCTGTTTCGCCGCACCCGCCGCAACGTCGAGCTGACCGACAGCGGCGCCGCGCTGCTGCCCGCCGCCCGCGATCTCCTCGCCCAGGCGACCCGGGTGGAGCAGACGGTCCGCCGCAGCGCGACCGGCACCACGGGAACCATCCAGATGGGGTTTGTCGGCTCGGCCGCCCACGAGCTCCTCCCCGCGCTCCTGCGACGGTTCCGCGAGCGGTATCCGGACGCGTCGGTCGTCCCGTCGGAGCTGTCGACCACCGAGCAGATCGCCGCAATCACCCGCGGTGCGCTCGACGCGGGGCTCGTTCGGCTCCCGGTCGAGTCCGCCGAGGTCGCCACCCTGCGGCTCCTCGAAGAGCCGCTCGTCATCGCGCTCCCCGACTTCCACCGGCTCGCCAATCGGCGGCGGCTGCCGCTCGGCGCGCTCTCCGACGAGCCGTTCGTCATGTGGGGCCGCCCCCTCAACCCCCCCTTCCACGACGAGGTCATCTCCGCCTGCCACGACGCGGGCTTCAGCCCGAACGTCGTCCAGGAGGCGGGCGAGATCCCGACGATCGTGAGCCTGGTCGCCGCCGGCCTCGGCGTCTCGCTCGTGCCGGCGTCGATGGAGCAGGTGCGAAGCGACGGGGTGGTCTACCTGCCGGTGCAGGGCGCGGGCGTCAGAATCGCGCTGGCGCTGGCATGGCGGCGCGACCATCCGTCGGCGCTGGTGCGCAATCTCGTGGCGGTGGCACGGGAGACCTGGCCCGGCCGGCGCGCACGGACGCCGGCCGGGCGCGAGCGAAGCTAGTCGCCGACCGTCGCGACGCCGATCGGGCACGTCACGCCGGTGCCCCCGAGGCCGCAGTAGCCGTTGGGGTTCCGCGCCAGGTACTGCTGGTGGTACTCCTCCGCGTAGTAGAAGGGGCCCGCGGGTGCGATCTCGGTCGTGATCCCCTCGAAGCCGGCCGCTGCGAGGCGCTCGCCGAACATCGCGGCGGAGCGCTCGGCGGCGGCCAGTTGGTCGTCCGACGTGGTGTAGATCGCCGAGCGGTACTGGGTGCCCACATCGTTGCCCTGACGCATCCCCTGGGTGGGGTCGTGACCCTCCCAGAACACCCGCAGGAGATCCTCGTAGCTGACCTGGGCGGGGTCGTAGGCCACGAGCACGGCCTCGGTGTGGCCGGTCCGGCCGCTGCAGACCTCCTCGTACGTGGGATTCGGCGTCGCCCCGCCGGCGTAGCCAACGGCCGTCGTGTACACGCCGGGGGTCTTCCAGAAGAGTCGCTCCGCGCCCCAGAAGCACCCGAGGCCGAACACCGCGGTCTCGATGCCGGCGGGGAACGGGGGCTCCAGCGGCGTGTCCAGCACCAGGTGGCGCGCCGGCACGGGCATCCGCTGCGGCCGGCCCGGCAGGGAGTTCTCGGGCGCCGGGATGCGGGTCTTGTATCGGCTGAACAACGACGGCATTGTCGGCTCCTTCGCGGGGATCTGCGGACAGGATAGGTCGCATCGCGATGCCACGTCCGAAGAATGGTTCCTCGTTCTTACCGAAGCGTTACACCGGCGTATGCTGGATCGGTGCAGGATCTCGAGGCATCAATCCACGAGATCGGGCGATCCCTCTCCGCCGCCTATCCACCTGCGATCCGCCATCCGGCACGGACCGTCGACCAGCGGCTCATGCAAATGATGGCCGACCGTCCCGACGTGCAGGCCGCCCTGTTTCGCTTCGTCGACGCGACCCCGGCATGCAGGACGCCGGAGGAGCTCACCGATCACCTCACCGCGCTGCTCGAGGAGGTGGAGGACCCGCCGCCGCTCCTGCGGGCCCCCGAGACGCTCGGGCGGAGCCGCGTCGGCGAGCGACTGGTCGGGAGCGTCGCCGCGGCGGGCGTGCGCCATCTCGCACAGCGGTTCATCGTCGGGGAATCGCCGCGCGCGGCGCTCGGACATCTCGAGCGCCTCTGGCGCGACGGCGCGGGAGCGTCGCTCGACCTGCTCGGCGAGGCCACCGTGACGCAGGACGAGGCGGACCATTACGCCGTCCGGTGTGCCGACGCGATCGACACCCTCGCCGGCGCCGTCGGCGCGTGGCCCCCGAGACCGGTGCTCGAGGCCGACTCCGCCGGGCCGATCCCCCGCGCGAACGTGTCCGTCAAGATCTCCGCCCTTACTCCCCTCATCCGGCCCGCCGCCCCCGAGCTCGGCGCCGAGGATGCCGCGCGGCGCCTGGTCCCGCTCGTGCGACGTGCGCGCGATGCGGGCGTGCACCTCCACATCGACATGGAGTCGGTCGACACGCTGGAGACAACGCTGCACCTGGTGCTCGACCTGCTCGCCGACCCGGAGTTCCGCGCCGGCCCGTCGGCGGGCGTCGTGATGCAGGCCTACCTGCGGGAGTCGCCGGCGATCGTCGACCGCGTGCTCGAGTGGGTCCGGGCGAACCCGCGGGGCGTTCCCCTGACGATCCGGCTCGTGAAGGGCGCCTACTGGGACCACGAGGTCGCCGAGGCGCGCCAGCGCGGCTGGAGCCCCCCGGTCTTCACGGAGAAGGCCGACAGCGACCGCAACTTCGAGGCGCTCACACGAAGCCTCATCGACGCGCAGCCGCTCGTGCGCCTGGCGATCGCATCCCACAACCTGCGGTCGGTGTCGCACGCGATCGCCTACAACCGGCTGTTCGGGCGGGGCGACGACCGCGACATCGAGGTGCAGGTGCTGCAAGGCCTCGGTGACGATCTGCGTGACGCGCTGGCCGCCCACCGGATTCGCACCCGCGTGTACTGCCCCGTCGGCGACCTGGTGATGGGCATGGCCTACCTCGTCCGCCGGCTCCTCGAGAACACCGCCAGCACATCGTTCCTGTCGGCGCACGGCCGCGGCGTGCCGATCGAGGAGCTGCTCGCGGCGCCGTGAACGCCTTCGCCAACGAGCCGATCCTCGAGCTTCGCCGCCAGCCGAACCGCTCGGCGCTGGTCGACGCCCTTCGCGAGCTGGACGCCGGGCCTCCGCTCCGGGTTCCCGTGCTCGTCGGCGACGGTTCGGGTACGGAGACCGGTATCGACTCCACCGATCCCGGGTCACCCCAGCGGCTCGTCGCGACCGCCGGGGTCGCCACCGCTGCCGACGTCGCAGCCGCGGTCGACCGCGCCCGGGCGGGTCAGCCCGGGTGGGCCACCAAGACCCCGGCCCACCGGGCCGACGCCCTCCACCGCGCCGCGCAGGTTCTGCGCATGGATCGCCTCGCGCTCGCCGCGCTCCAGGTGCGCGAATGCGGAAAGCCGTGGGCGGAGGCCGACGCGGACGTCTGCGAGGCCATCGACCACCTGGAATACGCGGCCGGGCAGGCCCTCGGTCTGGCACGGGGTCGGGACCTGCTGCAACTCCCGGGCGAGCGCAACACGCTGCGCTACCGCCCGCGCGGGGTGGTGGCGGCGATCGGACCATGGAACTTCCCGCTCGCGATCCCGGCCGGGCTGGTCGCGACAGCACTCGCCACGGGCAATGCCGTGATCTTGAAGCCGGCCGAGCAGGCGCCGGCGTCCGGGTTCCGGCTCGTCGAGGCGCTGCGGCGGGCCGGGGTGCCGCCCGACGTCATCCAGCTCCTTCCGGGCGAGGGCGACACGGGCGCTGCGCTCGTGGCGCATCCCGGCGTCCACACCGTCGCGTTCACGGGTTCGGAGGCCGTTGGGCTCGCGATCATCCGCGCGGCCGCCGAGACGCCCGACGGTCAGCGCCACGTGAAGCGCGTGGTGGCGGAGATGGGCGGGAAGAATGCGATCATCGTCGACTCGGACGCCGATCTGGACCAGGTGGTGCCCGATGTGCTGCGGTCGGCGTTCGCGTTCGCCGGCCAGAAGTGCTCCGCGGCCGCGCGGGTGCTGGCCCACGAGGCGGTGGCGGCGACATTGCTCGGACGGCTGCGCGGCGCGGTGGAGGCCCTGCGGGTCGGGCAGGCGGAGGACTTCGCGACGGACGTTCCGCCCGTGATCGAGCGCGAGGCCCAGCGTCGCATCCTCGCGGCGATCGGGGCGGGGGCGCGTGAGGGCAGGATCGGCGCGCAGCAACCCGATGTCCCTTCGAAGGGGTGGTTCTGCCCGCCGACGATCGTGACGGACCTGCCAGCCGGGTCGCCGGTGAGCGAGGAGGAGATCTTCGGGCCGGTGCTGACGCTCGAGCCGGTGCGGAGCGTCGACGCGGCGCTCGACGTGGTCGACGCGTCACGGTACGCGCTGACCGGCGGGATCTTCAGCCGCAACCCGCGGGTGATCGACGCCGTCGTGCGCCGCTCCCCGGTGGGCAACCTCTACGTCAATCGGGCGATCACGGGCGCGATCGTCGCCCGGCAGCCGTTCGGCGGGAACCGCCGCTCGGGCATCGGCGCAAAGGTCGGGGGCCCCGACTATGTCCTGCAGTTCGTGGAGCCCCAAGTGGTGAGCGAGAACACGATGCGCCACGGCCTCGTCGTCGAGTAGCTCGGTCCCGGGCGATCAACACGGCCTCGTCGTCGAGTAGCTCGGTCCCGGCGATTAACAATCGGCAATTGGGGGAAAGCCGTCCCGGGCGATTCACAGTGTTAATCGCCCGGGACCGCCTTGGGAGGTTTGGCGGGCACGGGGCCGGGAACGCATCGGGCAACCGCCGGAGGGAGCACGTCATGCCGATCGCAGGTGTGAATAAGGGATCCAAACGCGACCGCCAATACGGGCACATCAAGGACAGCCTCCTCGCGCGGGGCGAATCCGAGGACCAGGCCGAGGAGATCGCGGCACGCACC
The DNA here is from genome assembly GCA_963706315.1 of uncultured Thermoleophilia bacterium. Classification (GTDB taxonomy): domain Bacteria; phylum Actinomycetota; class Thermoleophilia; order Miltoncostaeales; family Miltoncostaeaceae; genus CALMEC01. The sequence goes on from CAVPMA010000017.1 coordinate 21,247, forward strand.
GTCAACAAGGAACGCGCCCGGCACGGGGAATCGCGCACCGCGTCACGGACGTCGATCGATGACATCTCGTCCGGACGGCGAGGCGGACTGCGAAGCGGCACCAACCGCGCAAAGGGACGCACCCGCGATCAGCTCTACGCCGAAGCGAAGCGCCTCAACATCCCAGGCCGCTCGAAGATGTTGAAAGCCGAACTGGAGCGGGCGGTCGACCGCGACCGGCGCTGACCAGCGCGATGGGGACGGGGCCGCGGAACGCCCCGCCCCATGCTTCGGTCGCTAGCGCAGCCGCTCGTCGGCGAACACCTGATAGCGCTCCACCCCGACGCGCCGCCCGCCACCTTCCGCCGGTGACAGGGCGTCGAGCGCGCCATCGACCGCGGCCAGGTCGTCGGCGGTCTCGGCGAACACGAGATCCAGGATGACGCCGTCGGATGCGTTCCCGAGCGCGATGACCCGGGTGGTGCGATCCGCGAGCGTCTGGAACGCCTCCGCGGGGATTCCATCGGGAACGCGACCCGATCGGGCGGCATCCAATGCAGCGTGCAGCTCGTCGGCCTGACGCTCGATGCCGCCGGGCTCAACGCCTTCGAAGCGGGCGATACGGACGTACATAGTGGCTCCTCCCATCAGCCGGCGAGGCCGGCCGCGCGCAGGTTGTCGGTCACAACCGAGAACGTCTCCGCGAGCGCGTCACTCGGGCTGAACTCGACGATCTCCGAATCGGCGAACACGACGGGCGTGTGCCCCGGCGGCGCGTAGTAGGCCTGTCCGGCCGTGAACTTCTCCTCGTGATCGGCGTACTTGAAGACGATCCGGCCCCGCACGACATAGCCCCAGTGCGGGCACTGACACCGGTCGTCGGGAAGCCCGCGGAAGAGCTCCGCGGGATCCATGTCGGCGGTGTACTCCTCGAAGCCGACGGTGTACCCACCGTCGAGATGCTCGTACGCCGCCTCGAAACCGTCGACGGCGAACCGCTCGGATGCCGAATCCTTCGATGCTTTGGGCACGGCCTGCTCCCTTCGTGAGCGCGAACTGGACCAGGCCAGCGTAGGAAGGGACGCCGGCCAGGTCATCGGTGCCGGTACCCAACTCGCACATGGCGGCTACGTAACGCCGTTGGCGTGCGCCCAGGCGGTCGCGATGGCGCGGGCGGTGCGCCCCGACGCGCCGATCTTTGCGTACACGTTCGCGACATGGCGCTCGACCGTGCGGACGCTCAGGACGAGCTGGGCAGCGATGTCGTCGTTCGAGAGCCCACGGGCGACGAGGCGCAGCACCTCCACCTCCCGTGCCGACAGCGGCCCGGTGGCTGGCCCGGGCACGGACGCGCCGAGGGCGGCGAGGGCGTCGCGGGCGAGCCGCTCGGTCTGGCGGGCACGTCCGGCCTGGCCCGACGCACGGAGCAGGTCGACCAACTCAAGGCGGGCGAGCGCGGCGTCGTACCGCGCGGTCGCGGCGTCATAGAGGTCGACGGCGTCCTCGATCAGCGCGCGCGCCATGCGGCCGTCGCCCAATGCGGCGGCGATCCGCCCCTGGGCGAGCGATGCTCCGGCGCGAAGCAGCGGGTTGCGGCCGCCGTCGGCGATCACGCCGATCTCCGACGCCGCCGTACGCGCCGCGTCGATCTCGCCGCGCGCGACGGCCGCCCGCACGAGGAGCTCGAGACCCACGACTCGCTCGAACACGTCGGTCTCGCCGATCCGCCGGAGGAACCGCTCCGCGCAGACCAGCCCATCCTTCGCATCGCCGTCGTCGAGCGCGAGCAGGCCCTCGACGAGAGGATGGAAGCGGTGCGACGTCGACCGGTCCAGGAGCTCACGCGCCTCCGCCGGCCGGCCCTGGCGGCGCCGGAGCTCGGCAAGGCGCACCAAGGCGTCGACGTCCTTCCCGGGCCGAAGGCGCCCCAACTCGGCGACCGCCGCCTCGAGCTCGACCTCCGCACGGGCGAACTCACCGTGCCACAGGAGCAGATCGGCGTAGTGGGTACGGCACACCGCGAACATCTGGCGGTCGGCGAAGCGTGTCGCGATCTCCTGGACCCGGAGGCACCACTCGCCCGCGCGCTCCAGGTCGCGCACCCGCTTGCACGCGTCGATGACGAAGCAGCAGATCGTCTCGATGGAGTCGAGGTCGCTCATCTCCCCGCCCACCGCGGCGGCCGCCGCCGCATCGAGCAGCCGCATCCCGTCGTCGACCTGGCCGATGGCGACCAGCGACAGCCCCTCCAGCGCCAGGGACAGCAGCTCCAGGTCCACGGCGCCGACCTCACGTGCCAGCGACCGCGCCTCGGCGGAGGCGGCAGCCGCCGCCTCCGGGTCGTGACGCGCGAGGAGCGCCATGTACGCGCCGGCGAACGGAACGAAGGCCGAGGCGACGCTGGACGGCCTGCCCTCCACCAGCATGGCCGCGCGGTCGACCCATCCCATCGCCTCCGCCGGCCCGCGGAACGCGAACGCGTCGTAGCCCAGCTGGATCGCGAGCCGCGCCGCCGTCTCCGGGTCGTCGCACTCGAGGGCGAGGCGGTAGCCGGCCTCGTGCGCTGCGAACGCGGGTTCCGCCTCGATCGCGTAGCGGGCGGCGATACCGAGCCCTTCGAACGCCTCGGGGCTTGGGGCGACCTCGATGGCGCGAGCGAACTCCTCACGCGCCTCGGCCCACGCCCCGCGTGCCAGCGCCGCCCGGCCAGCCGCGAGCAGCTCGGTATCCGACGAGATCCCCGTGAACGCAGGATACGCGGCGGCCGGCGCGACCTCGACCCGGGTTCAGCCGGTGGGATGCGACGCGTCGGTGAACTCGCGGAACTCGCCGGTGACGAGGTAGGCGGTCTGCTCACCGATGTCGACCGCGTGGTCGCCGATGCGCTCCAGGCACCGCGAGACGAGGAGCATCCGCACCCCCCACTCCCGGGAGTCCTCGTCCGCGGCGATCCGGCACACCTCGTCCACCGCGCGGCGGTTCGCGCGGTCGATCATCTCGTCGAGCGCCATGAGCGATTCCGCGGCGGTCACGTCGCGGCTCTCGAACGCCTCGAGCGCGACGCGGATCATCTCCTCGGCCCGGGTGCCCATGTCCTCGAGCCATTCGACCATCCGCGGGTCAACGGGCAGCCCCGACGAGAGCTTCGTCATCTTCGCGATCGTCACGCAGTAGTCGCCCATCCGCTCGAGGTGAAGGTTGACCTTCGACATCGCCAGCACCAGTCGAAGGTCGCTCGCCGTCGGCGCCTGCAGGGCGAGGAGCGCCTCGATGTGCTCCTCGGCCCGGCTGTAGCGGTCGTCGATCTCGTCGTCGAACGCGATGACCTCCTCCGCCAGCTCGGCATCGCCCTGCTCGATCGCGTTGAGGACGGCCCGCAGCGACCTGAGCACCAGGCTCCCCTCCTCCTGGAGGGTCGCTTGAATGAGGCCCAGCCGTTCTTGAAGCGTGGACCGCAATGACATCCCTCCGCGACGACGGCCGACGGTTGGATGGTACGCAATCGCGGCAGCGGGAGCGACCCGCGTCTCACGCTACGGGTGCGGGAAGACGCAGTTGATCGTCAGCCCCTCGCCCGCGGGGCTGACGGCCTCGACCCACCCGCCGGCGGAGACGGTGATGTGCTTGACGATGGCGAGGCCGAGCCCCGTACCGCGCGACGCGCGCGCCGTGTCGGCGCGGTAGAAGCGCTCGAAGAGCCGCGGCAGGTCGTCCTCGTCCACGCCGACGCCGGTGTCGACCGCGGTCAGGCGGACGTGGTCTTGCACGACGTCGACCGACAGCCGGAGATGGCATTCCGGCCCGGCGTACCGAAGCGCGTTCTCGATGAGGTTCCGGACGATGACGCGGAGCATCCGGGGCCGCACGTCGACCTTCGCGGCGCCGTCGCCCGAGACGGAGAGCCCGAGCCCGGCAAGCTCCGCGCGCTCCCGGTACTCGTCGACGACCTCCTCGACGATGGGCATCAGCGGTGTCGCGCCGAGGCCGACCACCTCGTGACCGGTCTCCAGCTCTCCGAGGAACAGGACGTCGTCGATGAGCTCGCCCATCTGGGCGACCTCCTGCCTGGCCCGCTCGACGAGCCTCGCGAGGTCGGCGTCGGGCAGTTCGGCCGACTCGAACAGCGCCAGCAGGCGAGCCAGCGGTGTGCGAAGCTCGTGGGAGACGGCGGCCGTGAAGCCCGCGCGCAGCTCCTCGTACGCCCGAAGGTCACCGGGACGGCTCAGGTACACGATCCGCTCCGGACTGCCCTCGACCTCGAAGGGCACTTCCAGCGCGACCGCCGACCGTTCCTCGCGGCCAAGGGCGTCTGGCAGGGGCTGCCCCTCTGCGAGGTCCGGATAGGCCTCCCGAGCTCGGCGGCTCGCGAGCACGACCCGGTCCGACGCGTCGAGCACGACCACCGCCTCGCGGCTCTCCTCCACCAGGATCCTGGCCCGGAGGACCTCGGGCGGGCGGCCAGTCGGGGATTCGTCTCCGTTCACCATGCGTTCACCAGATGTTGACCTTTCCGTGACTCCTCGTGGAGGCCGGTCAGCCATTATCGTGAACGCATGGCCAAGGTGCTGCTCATTGAAGACGACGAGCTGATCGGCCACGGCATGGCCCGCCACCTCCAGGCGGCGGGGTTCGAGGCGATCTGGGTCGGAAAGGGCGAGACGGGGCTGGCGCGGCTGCGGTTCGAGCGGCCCGACGTTTGCGTGCTCGACCTCATGCTGCCCGGCATCGACGGGTGGAAGCTGATCGAGACCGCCCGCCGCGAGGGCATTGGGACGCCGATCATCGTCGTGAGCGCGCGCGGCACCGAGCACGACCGGGTGCACGCGCTCGAGATCGGCGCCGACGACTACCTCGTCAAGCCGTTCTCCATGAAGGAGCTCGTCGCCCGCGTGCAGGCCGCCGCCCGGCGCGGGGCGCGAGAGGCGGACGTGCAGCGCGGCGAGCCGATCGAGATCGAAGAGCTCCGGATCGACCCGGACGAGGTGCAGGCCTTCGTCAACGACGAGAGTGCCGAGCTCACCCCGACGGAGTTCCGCCTGCTCTACACGCTCGCGTTGGAGCGCGGCCGCGTGCTGACCCGCGACGAGCTCCTGCAGCGGGTCTGGGGTCGACCCGCAACCCACCGGGACCGCACCGTCGACGTCTTCGTGCGCCGCCTGCGCGAGAAGATCGACCGCCGCTCCGACCGCCACACCTTCATCCAGACGCGGTACGGGGTGGGCTACAAGCTGGAGGCGGAAGAGAAGGATCTGCTCGCGCCCGGCCGGCCGGCCGGCACGCAGGCGCACGACGCTTAGGTTCGGCTCGAACCCAAGACGCGAGCTCGCCTCCCCGTCGACCCGCACGGGTCCAAAGTCATTCAGCGATCGCTGCGCCAGCGGGCCAGGGCACGGCACCCCCCACCGGGGTAGCCTGGCGGCCAATGCGCATACATCGATTCGAAGTGCACCCCAACCTGCCCGAGGAGCTCCGCCCCCTCGACGAGCTGGCCCGCGACCTGTGGTACTCCTGGAACCGAGACGCCATCGAGCTGTTCGCCCGGCTCGACTTCGACACCTGGACGGCCGCCGACCGCAACCCGGCGCTCATGCTCGCCAACGTTCCGCAGGCGACCCTCGACGCCGCCGCACGCGACGACACCTTCCTGGCCGAGCTCAGACGGGTGTACTGGCGCTACCGCGCGTACCAGCGCGGCGACGGATGGTTCCAAGAGGCGTACCCGGGCGTCGCCGACATGGCGGTGGCGTACTTCTCACTCGAGTTCGGTCTCGATCACGCGCTGCCGATCTACTCCGGCGGGCTCGGCGTGCTGGCCGGCGACCACCTCAAGTCCGCATCCGACCTCGGGCTTCCCCTCGTCGCCGTCGGCCTGCTCTACCAGAACGGCTTCTTTCACCAGGCGCTGAACATCGACGGGTGGCAGCAGGAGCTCTACCCGCCGAACGACTGGACGAACATGCCGGTCCACCGCCAACTCGGGCCGGACGGGGCGCAGCTGCGTGTGGAGGTCACGATGGCCGGGACACCGGTCCAGGCGGCGATCTGGCGCGCACAGGTCGGGCGGGTGCCGCTCTACCTCCTCGACGCGAACATCGACGAGAACCCGCAGGAGTTGCGGGGGATCACCGCGTCGCTCTACGGCGGCGACCGGGAGCTGCGGCTCCGCCAGGAGCTCCTGCTCGGCGTCGGCGGCCTGCGGGCCCTTGCGGCGGTCGGCGTCTCGCCGACGGTGTTCCACATGAACGAGGGGCATTCGGCGTTCCTCGCCCTCGAACGGATCCGGGCGCTCATGGCGCAGGCCGGGCTGCCGTTCGGGGCCGCCTTCGAGCAGATCATGGCCTCGACGATCTTCACGACGCACACGCCGGTGCCCGCCGGCAACGAGGTGTTCGACGTGGAGCTCACCCAGCCGTACCTCGAACCGATCGCGAAGGAGCTCGGCCTCGACTGGCCGGCGTTCGTGGACATGGGGCAGGTACCGGGCGGGGACGAGACCCAGTTCGGCATGACGCCACTGGCCCTCCGCACCGCCGCGTTCGCAAACGGTGTCAGTCGCCTCCACGGCGAGGTCTCGCGCGAGATGTGGCAGGCCCTGTGGCCCGGGCTCGGCGTCGACGAGGTCCCGATCTCGAGCGTCACGAACGGGATCCACCCCCGGACGTGGCTCAGCCGCGAGATGGGCCAGCTCCTCGACCGCTACCTCGGGCAGCGCCTCGTCGAGCAACCTCACGACCAGACCGTCTGGGAGCGCGTCGACATGATCCCCCCGGGCGAGCTGTGGCGCGTCAAGGAGCGCCGACGCGAGCGGCTTGTGATCGTCGCACGGGAGCGGCTGCGGGAGCAGATGCAGCGTCGTGGAGCGGGACGGGCGGCGATGCGCGACGCCGAGGAGACGCTACGGCCCGACGTCCTCACGATCGGGTTCGCGCGGCGGTTCGCCACATACAAGCGGGCGACCCTGCTGTTCCGGCAGGCGGATCGGCTCGCGCGGCTTCTCACCGACGCCGACCGGCCGGTGCAGTTCGTGTTCTCCGGCAAGGCGCACCCCGCCGACACACCCGGCAAGGAACTGATCCAGGCGATCGTCCGCTTCGCCCAGGATCCACGCGTGCGCCAGCGCATGGTATTCATCGAGGATTACGAAATGGCGGTCTCCCGCCTCCTGGTCTCCGGATGCGACGTCTGGCTCAACGTGCCGCGCCGTCTGCTGGAGGCATCCGGGACCAGTGGCATGAAGGCCGTGGTCAATGGCGTGCTGAACGTGTCGGTACCGGACGGCTGGTGGGATGAGGGCTACGCCTCCGACCTCGGCTGGTCGATCGGCGGGGGCGAGCACTACGACGACACCGAGGAGCAGGACGCCATCGAGTGCGACGCCCTGTTCAACCTGCTCGAGCACGAGGTGATCCCGCTCTTCTACAACCGCGACGTGAACGGCATGCCACGTGACTGGATCGCCCGCATGACCGCCTCGATGGCGCGCCTCGGCGCCGTGTTCAACACCCATCGGATGGTCCAGGAGTACACGGAGTGGGGGTACCTCCCCGCGCACCGGGCCGGCGCCCGCCTCGCCCGGGACAACCACGCCGAGGCGCGCGAACTCGCGAGCTGGCGGAGCCAGGTCGGTGAGGCCTGGCCGAACGTCACGCTGCGCTCCGATGCGGACGCGAACGGGGAGCTGCTCGTCGGAACGACCATTCCGGTGCGGGTCTGGGTCGGGCTTGCCGGCCTGTCGCCGGACGAGGTCGCCGTCGAGGTCGCCGCGGGCCCTCCAGGGCCGGACGGCACGCCGCACAAACCCGCGCTGGTCACGGCGCAGCACGTCGGAGACGACGGGACCGAGGCGAGGTTCGAGGCCGACGTGCCGTGCACGACGTCCGGGCCCCTTGCCCTGGCCGTCCGCATCCGCCCGCGGAACCCGTCCGCCGTCAATCCGCTGTCGCCGCTCCTGCTCACCTGGGAATGACCCGCGGGGAGGACCACAAGCCCGCCACGGCCCGGGTGCTCGCCGCACTCGCGCAGGCCGGCCTCAGCGCCGAAGTGGTCGTCGTCGACGAGACCGCCCGCACCGCCGAGGGCGCGGCGGCGGCGGTCGGGACCGGCGTCGGCCAGATCGTGAAGTCGCTGGTCTTCATGTCCGACGACCGGCCCGTGCTGGCGCTCGTCTCGGGCGCCAATCGTCTCGACACCACCAAGCTGGCGGCCCAGACCGGCGGCACGATCACACGGGCCGACGCGCAGGCGGTTCGCGACGCCACCGGCTACGCGATCGGCGGAATCCCCCCGCTCGGTCACGCCAGCCCCCTCGCGACGTTCTGCGATCGCGACCTGCTGGGCTACGAGACGATCTGGGCCGCGGCGGGCACCCCCGACACCGTGTTCGCCCTCCAGCCGGATGCGCTGGTGGCTGCGACGGGCGCGACCGTTTGCGACCTGGCGGCGGCCGCTACTCCGACCAGTCCGTGACCAGTGCGCGGGGGTAGTGGCGGTTGACGAGCTCCGCCGGCAGGACGTAGCGGCGCTGGCCGTCCTGTTCGGCGATCTCGTACGGCTCGACGAGCGGGGTCGGGATCTCGACGACGAAGACCGTCGGGTCGTTGATTGCATCCCCCGTGTCGGCGGAGTCGGCGAACAGCACGCCGGAGCGCCCGCCGTCGTGCCGGCTGTTCTGGAATCCGCGTGTCTGAGCCGCGAGCGCTTCGTCGTACCCGGCGACGCGGTAGAGGGTGACCGTCGGGCGCGGCGTTCGGGGACCGGGCCGCGGATCGTCGTGCGTGAGCGCAGCCTCGTGCACCAGGTCGACCACCACATGCGTGACCGGAACCGAGTACCGCTCCCGGGCCCGTTGGACCACGCGGCGCTCGAGCCAGTTCGAGTGGGCCGGCGGATGCGTCGAGATGATGATCTCGTCGGGCAGGAACACCCTGAACGCGTCGTCGAGGGCCTGGAGCGGATCGCTGTCCCCAAGCTGGCCCTTCGCGTCGAGACCGGTCGCCCGCAGGGCGGCGACGGAGGCGTCGAGGCGCTCCTTGGCGGCGTCGCGGGCCGGGCCGCTGTGCGAGGACAGCCAGTGCCCCATACGCGACTCCGCCAGCACCGGCGCGACCACGAGCACGTCCGCGGGGTCGTGACCCGCGCGGTACCGCACCTCGTCGCAGACCGCGGCCCCCGCGCATGTCTCATTTGCAAGGACGAGGATCCTGCGTCGATCGCTCATGTCGGGACAGTATCACCAATATCGATGTGACAAATGTCACGCGGGGGGCCGGATACCCCAGCACGACCCGCATCCCACCCCGACCGTCCGGCGTCGCCCGCGGAGGACGAGCCCGCTGATCCGTCACTATGATGGCCCGCAGGTGAAGTCCACGACCTCGCGCACGGCTGAGTCTCACAGCCGCTTCCGTGACTGGATGGCGCTCATCCACGACCTGCAGGGCGCCGCCAGGCTGCTCGACTGGGATCGGGAGACGCTGATGCCGGAGACGGGCGCGCACGCCCGCGGCCGCATCGTGGCGACGCTCCATGCCCTGCGGCACCGCGAGCTCCTGAGAGACGGCATCTCCGACGACATCGCGCTCTTGGAGGAGCACGGCGAGCTGACCGTCGCGGAGCGGGCCATGGTGCGCCTCGCCCGGCGCGAGCACGACCGAGCCGCGCGCGTCCCCGAGAACCTCGTCCGGGCCACGTCGGAAGCGACATCCGAGGCGGTCACGGCATGGCTCTCGGCCCGCGCCGACGCCGACTTCGCGTCCTTCGCCCCCGCGCTGGAACGGGTGGTGGACCTGACCCGCCAGACCGGCGAGGCGATCGGCATCGGCGCCGAGCCGTACGACGCGCTGCTCGACACCTTCGAGCCGGACACCACCACCGCCCAGCTCGAGGCGCTCTTCGGCGAGCTTCGGGTCGCGCTCTCCGCGATCGTCGACGGGATCGACCCGGGGGGGCGCCGCGGCCCGGAGCCGTTCGCCGACCGCATCTGGCCGGCGGCGGCCCAGCTCACCGTCGCCGAGGACCTCGCCCGCATGATCGGATTCGACCTCGACGCCGGGCTGATCGCCCAGTCGGCCCACCCGTTCACCGGCTCGCCGCACGCGGGCGACACCAGGTTCACGACCAGGCTCACCGAGGACGATCCCACCGGCAACGTGCTCGTGACGCTGCACGAGCTCGGCCACGCCCTCTACGCCCAGGGCCTGCCCAACGAGTTCGACCGCACCCTCCTCTTCGGCTCGCCCTCGCTCGGCGCGGACGAGTCCCAGTCGCGCTTCTTCGAGAACCACGTGGGGCGCCGGCGTGCGTTCTGGGAGCTCATCCACCCGCTGTTCGCGACGCGCTTCGGATCGGCGATGGATGGCTTGGGCCCGGACGTGTTCCACCGGGCCGTCACCCGCGTCGAGCGCGGCTGGTGCCGCGTCGACGCCGACGAGGTGACCTACGACCTGCACATCATCCTGCGCTTCGAACTCGAGCTGGCGCTGATCCGCGACGACCTGCGGGTCGCCGACCTGCCCGGCGCGTGGACCGAGGGCATGCAGCGGCTCCTCGGCGTCACCCCTGCACATGACGGGCAGGGGTGCCTCCAGGACATCCACTGGGCCTGGGGGATGTTCGGCTACTTCCCCACCTACACGCTGGGCAACATCTACGCCGCGCAGCTGGCCGAGGCGCTCGAGCGTGAGGAGGGTTCGCTCGACGAGCTCGTTCGCACGGGGGCGCTCAACGTGGTGCTCGCGTTCATGCGCGACCGAGTCCACCGGCACGGCGACGTGTACCCGACGGGTGAGCTCATGCGTCGGGCGACGGGCGCCCCGTTCTCCACGGATCCGTTCATCACCCGGATCCGGTCGCTCGCCGCGGGCTAGCTGGTCAGGCGGTCAGTCCGGAAGCTGCCACTCCCCGCCGACGATCAGGGGAACGCGCTTGCCGCGCGCCCCGACGCCGGTGACCTCCACCTCGTCCGATCCGATCATCACGTCGAGGTGCACGGCCGAGCGGTTGATCGGCCCGCCTGCGCTGCGCGTCGCCCCGAAGCCGTCGCCGAGCGCGATGTGCGCGGCCGCGTTCTCGTCGAGCAGCGTATCGCCATAGATACGCCCGGCCTGGCCGATGCGGGAGTTGCGGTCGACAAGCGCGACCTCGCCGAGCCGCCCGGCGCCCCGATCGGTCGCGAACGTCGCGGCGAGGAGCTCGCCGTCGACGCGGCGTTTCGCGTTGATCTCGGTCAGCCGCCCCCGGCGGAACTCGCCGGTGATCCCCTCGATCACCCGCCCGCTGAACGACAGGGGCGTCGTGCAGCGAAACGTGCCGGTGGTCCCGCGTGGATCCGGGCTCGTGAAGACCTCCTCTGTGGGGAAGTTCGGGTAGATGGTCCGTCCGGTTGCCGTCCGCTCTCCACCTCCGAGCCAGCGGGTGTCCGGCGTGAGCTCCACGTCCAGGCTGGTGCCCGGCCCGCGGAACTCGACCCGGGCGAGGCGTCGCTTGGTGAGGCCGGCGGCGCGGCGGTTGAGGCCCTTCGCGTGCCGCGCCCACCCGTCGTCGCCGTCGTCCGGTGCGAGCCGGCAGAACCAAACCAGGTCCTGAGCGAGGTGCCTCACCGCCGCGGCGCCACGAAGCTCGGGGTACACGCGCTTCGCCCAGGCCGGCGTGGGCCAGGCGACGATGCTCCAACGGACGCGTCCCGAGATAACGGCCCTCATGAACCACCGGAGGGACCGCGACCGCTCCTGGAAGTCGGCGGCCACCCGGGTCGTGTCGAGCCCGGCGAGGATCCCGGGCGCTTCGTCGCCGACGATCCGGATGATCGCGACCTTCGCGTCCAGCGAGGCGCGCAGGCGCGCCTGCTGCCACGCGGCGACCTGTCCCAGCGACCCGTCCGGGCCCTCCGCGATTCGGGCGACCTGCACCTGGCGATCGGAGTACGCCACGTCGACGATCAGGGCCCCCGCGCGGTAGGCGGCGGCGGCCAGCGCGACGGCGAGCTCGCGGTGGGAATGCTCGCAGTCGATGAGCAGCGTTTCCCCCGCGCGCAGGTCCACGCACGAGCCGACGATGGCGTCGGCGTAGCGGCGCAGATCGGGCTCGGCGAGCACCGGCGCCTGGCGGGACGAGGCGGGCATCTCGCGGAAGGCTAGCGGCAGGCCCCGACGCCCCGCCGATGAACGGGTTGCGGCGGTTTACCTCGCGCCCGCCGCCGCCGATGGGGATACATCATGCTTGCACGGCTCCGATCCCGCCGGGCCATGGTCATCGGCCTGGTCGCCGTGCTCACGCTCGGTGCGCTCGCGGCCGCGCCGTGGGCCCTGTGGCAGGTCGCGCCCGACCGCCCGCTCGACATCGTCGTCGTCGACAAGACGGTCGCGAAGCCCGACTACCGCAAGCACGCCGGACTGTTCTGGCTGATGCGCCATGAGAAGATCGTGCAGCGCAGCACGGGACAGCCGCTCCGGGACGACCGCGACTACGCCGGCTACCAGCACACCGCCGACGGGCAGACGCACATCGTCCCCATCCCGGCGCGCAAGAGCGATCTGACCTACATCGCCGACACGTACGGGGTCTACGAGGACGACCTCGAAGGTCGCCCGCTCGGACTGCGCTCACGCCTGATCTACGGCGGCATGTCCCTCGACGAGGTCCGCACCGTGACCCGCGGCCTCCGGTCGGGGGCGACCCTCGTCGGCGAGTTCAACTGCATCGCGAGCCCGACGGTCGGCCATGCCCGCGAGGAGCTGGGCGACGCCTTGGGCGTCGGCTGGACCGGCTGGATCGGGCGTCACTTCCAGTTCCTCGACCTCACCGTCGACCTCCCGCTCTGGATCCCGCGGGCATGGAAGCGCCAGACAGGCCGGCTGTGGCAGTTCCACGGACCGGGCTACGTGCTCGTCAACGAGCAGGGGCTGTTGGTGGTTCTCGTCGAGGGCATCGACACTCCGTCACCGGCGCTGCGGATCACGTTCGACGAAGACCACGCCGACAGATACGGCACGGTGCGCCGGCAGACGTACGACTACTGGTTCGAGGTGATGGAGCCCCGTCCGGGCGCCGAGGTGATCGCGCGTTTCGAACTCGGGCTCACTGACTCGGGCCGGGAGAAGACGCGCGGCATCCCGGTCGACCGTCCGTTCCCGGCGATCGTCCGCACCGTGCGGCCCGGCCACCTCGCCTACTACTTCGCCGGTGACTTCGCGGATCAGCCGAAGGTGCCCTCCTCTTACCGATACAAGTGGCTTCCGAAAGTCCGCTCCTGGCTGGGGGCGGAGCACCGCGATGACCAGCAGGCCTTCTTCTGGCGAGTGTACGTGCCGGTGATGCAGCACGTCATCCGCGAGGCGGAGACGACGGCCAGGGCGGCCCGGGAGGCCTGAGCCGAACTCAGCCGGCGCGGTCCCCGCCGACCACGACCCTCAGCGGGTGGCGGGTGGCGGAGAGCAGGAAGTCGGGGTTGACGCAGGCGCCTGTCGCGCGGTGCTCGAAGGCTGCGTCCACGTCGGTGCGGCAGAAGGCGTGCGGCTCGCGAGTCGCTCGAAGCGCGCCGAATCCCGGCTTGTGAGCTTCGAGGCGCTGGAACGCGTCGAGGTCGAGCTCCACGTGGAAGACCCGGTCGAGGCAGCCCACGAACGTCCTGTCCCCGTCGGCGTAGGCGTAGAGGCGGTTGCAGGAGGACGCGAGACACCCGCTCGGATAGACGATCTTGTCGCAGCGCACGGCGCACCGACGGCACGCGGTCTGCGGATCGAATGTGGCCTTGACGCGGGGCATTCGCGTGATGGTAGACAACCCGGGCGGTCCTTGCCGTCTGAGCCCACCCTCGCCCGTGTTTGGACGCCCCGGCACCCCTGCCGGAGTGTCAACCCCCGGCACCGCAAACGCCCCCCGTATCGATTGTTATTGCCCGGGACCATCGAAATGTGCGGGCCCAGCCCGATTGTTAAGCGCCCGGGACGGAACGGCGCGACCCGGCGATTGTTTATCGCCCGGGACCGGCCGGGCAGGCGCTCAGGAGGCGACTGCGCTCGCGCCGAACAGGGTCTTGAGCGATGCGACCAGGTTCGAGTCGCCCGGGTCGACGCGGAACTCCTCGCCGAACCGCAGCCGCACCGGGCCGTCCGTCGTGCGCATCTCAACGACCACGGGGGCGTCACCGTGGTGGTCGACCAGCAGCCGCTTGAGCTCACCAAGGTGCGACTGACCGAACCGCGTCGCGTCGATTCGCACCAGTAGTCGGTCCTCCTCGGCTCCCGGATCCGGCTCGAACGGTCTGACCTCCCGGGCGACCACCTTCGTCTCCCCCTCGCTCTTCTGATCCACCCGCCCCACGATCACGAGCAGCGCGTCCTCTCGTAGGAGCTCACGCACCTCCGCGAAGAGCTGGGCGACCACCACGACCTCCACGGACCCCTCTAGGTCGTCCAGGCGCACGAACATCATCTGGTCGCCGCGCCGGGTCGTGATCGCCCGTGCGGAGCCGACGATGCCGCCGACCGTCAGGAACTCGCCGTCCGGCCGCTCGCCGATCGACCCGAGCCCGCACGTCACGGCCCGCGCCAGCTGGCGCCGGCAGTCCTTCAGCGGGTGACTCGACACGTAGAGGCCCAGCGCCTCCTTCTCGCCGAGCAGCAGCTCGTCCCGCGGGAGCTCCTCCGGGTCGAGCGCCGGGTCGACCTCGATCGGGCCGGACCCCTCGATGAGGCCGAAGAGGGACTCCTGCCCCGACGCCTCGTCGCTGCGTCGCCGCGCAGCCTGGCCGATCGCCTGGGGCAGCGCGTCGAGCATGCCCTTGCGCGACGACTCGGTGGAGTCGAGGGCGCCGCTCCGGATGAGGCTCTCCAGCGCCCGCTTGTTGACCTGGGTCTGGTCCACCCTGCGGCAGAAGTCGAAGATCGAGACGAACGGGCCGTCAGCCTCGCGCGCCGCCACGATGGCGGCCACCGCGCTCTCGCCGACACCCTTCACCGCCGACAGGCCGAAGCGGATCTCCCGCTCGCCGGTCACGGCGAAGTCGCTGCCGCTGGCGTTGACGTCCGGCGGAAGCACGGCCAGGCCCATCTCCGAGCAGGCCGCGACGTAGAACGGCACCCGGTCCTTCGTGTCCATCACCGACGACAGGAGCGCCGCCATGTACCGAGCCGGGTAGTTCGCCTTCAGGTAGCCCGTGCGGTAGGCCAGCAGCGCGTAACACGCCGCGTGACTCTTGTTGAACGAGTAATCGCCCGCAGCCTCGCACAACCCCCAGAGGCGCTTCGCGACGTCCTGCTGCGTGCCGCCCGACACGCAGCCCGCCACGAACTCGTCCTCGAGCGACGCCATGAGGACCTTGTCCTTCTTGCCCACGGCCTTGCGCAGGTCGTCCGCGCGCGACGGCGAGAAGCCCGCGATCGCGCGGGCGATCGCCATGAGCTGCTCCTGGTAGATCGCGACACCGTAGGTTGGGCCGGTGATCGGCTCGAGGCGCTCGTCGTCGAACGTGACCGCCGCCGGGTTCCGCTTGTTTCGGGCGTAGGTCGAGATGAACGCCATCGGACCGGGGCGGTACAAGGCGACCAGCGCGACGAGGTCCGCGAACTCCGTCGGGCCGACTTCGCGCAGCGCGTCGCGCATCCCGCTCGACTCGAACTGGAACACCCCGAGCGCATCGCCGCGCGCGAGCATCCGGTACGTCGCAGGATCGTCGAGCGCCACAGAGTCGATGTCGATCCGTTCGCCGGTGTCCCGTTCGATGAGCGACACGCAGTCCTCGATCACGTCGAGGTTGCGCAGGCCCAGGAAGTCCATCTTGAGCAGTCCGAGCGCCTCGACGTCGTGGTCGGGCAACTGGGTCACGACGTTGCCCTCGTCGTCGATCCGGACCGGCAGGAAGTCGGTCACGGCCCCCGGCGCGATCACGACGCCGGCCGCGTGCACGCCCTCGTTGCGGACGAGCCCCTCCAGCGGGCGAGCGGTGTCGACGATCTGCTTGGTGGGCTCCTCGGTCTCGTACGACACCGCGAGTTCGGAGCCGGCCTTGAGGGCGTCCTCGAGCTTCACGCCGATCGGGCGTTCGGGGACCATCTTCGCGATCCGGTCGACCTGCCCGTACGTGTAGCCGAGCACGCGCCCCGCGTCGCGCACGACGGCGCGGGCCAGGAGCTTTCCGAAGGTGCCGATCCGCGCGACGGCATCCGATCCGTACTTCTCGGTGACGTAGCGGACGACGGCGTCGCGCCCACGGACGGAGAAGTCGGTGTCGATGTCCGGCATGCTCTTGCGCCCCGGGTTGAGGAACCTCTCGAAGAGCAAGCCGTGCTCGATCGGATCGAGGTCGGTGATGCGCAGCGCGAACGCGACGAGCGAGCCGGCCGCGGAGCCACGGCCCGGGCCGACGGCGATGCCATTGTCGCGGGCCCAGCGGATGTAGTCCCAGACGATCAGGAAGTACCCGGCGAAGCCCATCTCGTCGATGACATCGAGCTCGAAGCGCAGCCGCTCCTCCGCCTCCTCCCGCCAGACCTCGCCGTAGCGCCGGTCGAGGCCTTCGCGGCACAGCCGCTCCAGGTACGTGCTGGCCGTCTCGCCCGCGGGCACGGGGAAGGTCGGGAGCCGGGGGTCGCCCAGCGGGAGCTCGAGGCCGCCGCAGCGACCGGCCACCTCCAGGGTGGTCGCCAGCGACTCCGGATAGTCGGGCAGCGCCCGCAGCATCTCCTCGGCGGACTTGAGGTAGAACTCCTTCGTGTCGAACTTGAACCGCTTCGGGTTCGACAGGACGTCCCGGGTCTGGATGGCCAGGAGCGCCTCGTGGGCGTCGGCGTCCGCGTGGCACACGTAGTGGACGTCGCCGGTTGCGACCAGCGTCCGTCCGGTCTCCTTGGCGAGCCGCGCAAGGTGCGCGTTGATCCGCCGCTGCTTCTCGATCCCGGCGTCCTGCAGCTCGAGGTAGACGTCCTCCGGCCCGAAGATCTGGCAGAGCCGGTCGAGCTCTCCGCGGGCCTGGTCGAGGTCGTCGTTCTCGAGGTGCGAGCAGATCGTGCCCGACAGGCACCCTGAGAGCACGACGATGCCGTCCGCATACCGGCTCATGAGGTCGTGGTCGATGCGCGGGCGGCGGTGGTAGCCGTCGAGGTAGCCGGCCGAGCACAGCTTGATGAGGTTGTAGTACCCCTCCGTGGTCTCGGCGAGGAGCGTCAGGTGGGCGCGGTTCTCACGCGCCGGGCGCTCGCGGTGATCCGGCACCACGTACGCCTCGAGTCCCACAATCGGCGTGATGCCTCGCTTGCGGGCCTCCTTGTAGAGCTCGACGGCCCCGCTCATCACGCCGTGATCGGTCAGCGCGACGGCCGACTGCCCGATCTCCTCGACACGGTCGAGCAGGCGCCCGATCTTGCAGGCCCCGTCGAGAATCGAGTAGTCGGAGTGGACGTGGAGGTGGGCGAACGAGCCGTTTACGCCCACGCGGCTCCCCGGTCGATGGCGGCGCAGCACATGGGGCTGGAGGCTAGCCGCGACCCTCGCAGCGGACAAGTGGCCACGGACACCAGATGCGGTGCAACGGCCGGGAGCATGGCGCTACTGATGGTGCGTGCG
This sequence comes from uncultured Thermoleophilia bacterium, assembly GCA_963706315.1. Lineage (GTDB taxonomy): Bacteria > Actinomycetota > Thermoleophilia > Miltoncostaeales > Miltoncostaeaceae > CALMEC01. The sequence continues at coordinate 38,785 of CAVPMA010000017.1, forward strand.
GGTTTTTTCTCCCGGCGACGCGTCCCGCCCCGCCCGAACGCCGAAGGAGCCGCGTGCGCCGCGGCGGTTTTCGTGTGCGTGGGACCATTCAGGTTCGGTGACCAACCGCCGATAGCGATCGTGACGGGGTGGTTTCCTCCACCCCGACTCGAACCACCCGAGGCCCCAATGGACGATGTCATCCAGGTCTTGAGCGACCTTCGGCCCGCGGCGTTCATCATCGCCGGGGTTGTCCTGATCGCCATCATCTCGAACATGCTCGAGCCACGGATCGGCCCGTGGATCTCCCTCTTCGCCCTCGGCGGGGTGACCATATACGTCGCCAATCGCGTGCTCGGGGTCGACGACCGTCCCGCCTGGCTGCTGCCGCTCGCCGTCGCGGGGCTCATCGCGGCCGTCGCAGCCGGCTACCGCCTGTGGCGCGCGATCCACGCCCGCTCGAACAACGACAACACGGTGGCCTACGTGTTCCCCACCGCGCTTGCGATCTTCGCGCTCTGGCTGTCGATCGCGCTGATCGAGTTCGAGACCACGACGATCACCGCCGTCGTCACGAAGTAGGCGGCACCCCGGGAGTCGGCTCGGGCGCGGCAACGGCGAGCAGCACGCCCCAGTCGCCGCCGATCGCGAGCGTCTGGCCGTCGTCGGTCCATGCGGCGCACGCGGCACCGCCCACGAAGCGCACGAGCACCCGCTCGGGCAGCCGGATGAACGCGACGCCGAAGAGGCGGCCGTACTTCACAGGGGCGGCGGACAGCCGTCCGCCCGGAGCGACGACCTCGCTCTCCACCGGCTCCACGAGCGCGGCCGGCGCGACCGGCGGCGGCAGCGTCGCGGCCGGATCCGTCTCGGGATGGTCGTGGGTGCCGACCTCGAGGTCCGGCACCGACCAGCGCCGGATCACCCGCGGGTGGATGCCGCGAAGCGTCGCGCCGTCGTCCTCGAACCAGAGCGATCGTGCGCCCTCCCGGCTCACCGCCACCAGCCTGATCGGGCCCGCTCCCGCCACGCCCAGCGAGGCGTCGAGGCCCGGTCGGTCGAGCGGGATCTCGGGCGCGAAGTCCGACAGGAGCGCGGCGGAGGTCTGGCGTCGCCGTCCGCCTCGACCGATCAGCTGAGCGCCCTGCGCCTCACGCGCGAACGACACGATCGCCCAGGGGCCGGGGTCGGCCGGGATCAGGTCGGGCCGAAGACGGTTCGTGCTCATGCAGCCTCCCGTGGTGGTTCGAGCCAGAGTGCGCCCCATTCGCCGCCGACGAGCAGCCCCTTGTCCTCGGGGTGCAGCGCCACGGTCCGCGCGCCGTCGATGTGACGCATCATCGCACCGTCTGCCGTCCGGACCAGGCATGCGGCCGACGGCTCAGCGAAGGGGGTGCCAACCGCCGCCTGTTCCCCGTCGGCGCTGAGGGAGATCGAGAGCGGCCCGAGGGTGACCGGTGTCCATGACGCAAGCCGCTCGCGGGAATCGGTGTCCCAGAGGCTGCAGGCGCCGTCGGCGTGCCGGGCGAGCGCGCGCGGAGCCGCGGCCGCCGCGACGAGGGCCACGATGGGCGATCCCGCCGCTGACGGGCCGCCGATGCCGGCGCCGATCGCCATGACCAGCGCGCCGTCCGCCGCATACGCCAGTGCACCGGGCGTCTCCGTGGCCTCGACCTGGACGGTTGCGGCGCCGGGGAGCTCGAGCTCGAAGACCGCGCCGGCGTGGACGACCGCTGCCCGGCGTCCGTCGGCCCGGATCGCGACGGGGCCCGGACCCAGGTCGGACGCCACGTCGCCGAGGCTGGGCAGCACCACGGCCCGCCAGCCGGCGTCGTCGAGCAGAAGCCCGGCGTTCGCGAGCGGGGCCCCCGCGATTCGCATGAGCCCCGGAGGGCGGCGGTCGAACAGGCCCGCCATGTCGGGCAGCCGGATCGTGCGCGCGACGCCCGGGGCCGCCGTGAGCGCGATCGCGCCGTCGGCCACGATCTGCGCCTCGTGGGTCGCGAACGGCACGCCCTTGACCGGGCGGAGGGATCGCTCGTCGGGTGCCAGCTCCACGCCCGCGGGCGCGGGCGCCGCGGCCAGGCCGAGCCCCTGCGGCCCGTGGGCGACCCGGGCCCACGGCCCGGGGTCGTTGCCGTCGACGCGGACGAGCTGAGGCGGTGCGGAGCGCCTCACCGGTCCTCGACCGCCCGGCGGATCTGGTGCGCCATGCGGCTCTGGAGGCTGAACAGCTCGATGAACCCGGGGCTCGCGTTCTGCGAGAAGGACGCATCGGCATCGAACGTCGCGAGGCTCTTGTCGTACAGCCCGAACGGCGAGGTCCGGGCCACGACCGTCGCACCGCCCTTGTAGCAGCGCACCGTGACCTCGCCCTCGACCACCGTGCTCGCGTTCGCCACGAGGGCGTTCAGGTCGGCGAGGAGGGGCTCGTACCACAGCCCCTCGTAGCAGAGCTGCGCCCACATCAGGTCGACCGATGCCTTGAAGGCGTTCTGTCGGCCGGTGAAGACCAGCTTCTCGAGCTCCTTGTGCGCGCGGAGGATCAGCTCGGCGGCGGGTACCTCGTAGATGTCTCGAACCTTCAGCCCGACAACCCGATCCTCCACGTTGTCCATGATCCCGACGCCGTTGCGCGACGCGATCTCCGCCGCCCGCTCGATGAGCTCGACCAGGCCCAGTTCCTCGCCGTCGATCGAGACCGGGAGCCCGTCGCGGAACCCGATGATGACGTCCTCCGCCCGATCCGGGGCATCCTGGGGAGGCGTGACGAGCTGGAAGACATCGTCGGGAACGACGTTCGCCGGGTCCTCGATGACCCCGCCCTCGCTGGAGCGACCCCAGAGGTTGTCATCGAGCGAATACGGCCGTTCCACGGTGGAGGAGATCGGTATGCCGTGCTCGTTGGCGTAGGCGATCTCCTCGTCGCGGCCCATCTGCCACTCGCGAACGGGTGCGATGACCTTGAGCTCCGGCGCCAGGGTCGCGACGGTCGCCTCGATGCGAACCTGGTCGTTGCCCTTGCCCGTACAGCCATGCGCGATTGTGTCGGCGCCGTGGGCCCGGGCGGCCTCCACCGCGAGCTTCGCCAGGAGCGGCCTGCCGAGCGCGGTGAACAGCGGGTAGGTGCCCTGGTAGCGGGCGTTCGCGCGGATCGCCGGTGCGACGTAGTCGCGGACGAACTCCTCCTTCGCGTCGACGACGACGCTCGCGACCGCGCCCAGGTCGAGCGCCTTCTGGCGAATTGCCTCGAAGTCGTCGGTGGGCTGCCCGAGGTCGATGCACAGCGCCACGACTTCGGCGTCGTACTCGTCCTGGATCCACTTCAGCATGACCGAGGTGTCGAGGCCGCCGGAGTAGAGCAGGACGACCCGATGCACCTCGTGCGGCCGCGCCAGGTATCGGGCGGTCGGTGCGTCTGGACGGGTCTCGGACACGGGCAGGCCTCTCGTCGGTTGGTCGAGCCACGGGAGTTTGTCCGCCGTCGCGCGGCCCCGCAAGTGCGGGCGACCTGGGCTCCGAGGGCGCGCCGACCCCGACGTCAAGCAGGCAATGACACGTGTCAGGCGAAAAAAACTGTACCGAAGCGCGAATTGTGTCGATAGATGATCTATGGAGCCCGGATGCACGTGCATGAGCCACCGATGAGCCACGACGTCGCGAGCCCGTCGATGGTGCTCATCCCTGCCGATCTCGCGTCGATCGCGGTCGTTCGGGCGGCGCTGCTGGCGACGCTCAAAGAGCGGGGCTGGGACCCCGATTCGGCGCAGGGCGTCGTGCTCGCGACCAGTGAGGCGGTGGCGAACGCCGTCGAGCACGGCTCGCACGCGGGCGAGCTCGTGGAGGTTGTCCACCAGGTCGGCGTGTCCGAGGCCACCGTCCGGATTCTCGATTCGGGCGGCAGCCTCGGGTGGGATCGCACCCTGCCGGACGACACGCCGCCGACGAACGCCGACCGGGGACGCGGCCTCGCGATCATCCGGGCGCTGGCCCACCGTATGGAGATCCGCCCCGCGGGACGCGGCACCGAGCTGCGGCTCGACTTCGTTCGCGTCTAGACGGCGCTACGGCCGCTCGAGCGCGGCGCGGAGCGCGACCAGCAGCCGGTCGACGTCGTCCTCGCCGATGACCAGCGGTGGCAGGAATCGCAACGTCCGGTCGGACGTGTTGTTCGCGAGGAACCCGGCGGAGAGGAGATCGGCCACCACGTCGGCAGCCCGGGCGGTGGGGAGGTCGAGCCCGCACATGAGGCCCCGGCCGCGCGCCTGCGACGCGAGGCCGTCGGCGACGAGTTCGCGGAGCCCGGCGAGCAGGCGGGCCCCGACCCGGCGGACATGGTCCTGCAGCTCGGCGTCGTCGAGGACATGGCACGCGGCGAGCGCGGCGGCGCACGCGAGCGGCCCTCCGGCGAACGTCGACCCATGGTCACCCGGCCGGAACACGTCCGAGTATGCGGGCGTCGAGACGATCGCCCCGATCGGCACGCCCCCGCCGAGGCTCTTCGCGAGGCACATGACGTCGGGCACGACGTCGAGCTCCTGGTACGAGAAGAGCGGTCCGGTCCGGCTCAGCCCGGTCTGGATCTCGTCGACGATGAGCAGGGCGCCGTGGCGAGTGGCGAGCTCGCGCGCGAGTTGGATGAACCCCGGCTCGAGCGGATGCACGCCCACCTCGCCCTGGATCGTCTCGATGAAGATCGCGCATGTCCGGGAGGAGACGGCGGCCTGGAGCCCCTCGTGGTCGTCGCGCTCGACGTGGTGCACACCCGGCACGAGGGGCGCGAAGGGTTCCTGCTTGGCGGGCTGGCCCGTGAGCGACAGCGCCCCCATGGTGCGCCCGTGGAAGCTGTCGACGATGGCGACGACCTCGGGCCGGCCCGTGCCGCCGTGGCGGCGGGCGAGCTTCAGTGCCGCCTCGTTCGCCTCCGCCCCCGAGTTGCAGAAGAAGACCTTGCCGCCGAGGGAGCGATCGCGAATCCATTCGGCGAGCGCGATCTGCGGCTCGGTGTAGTACATGTTGGAGCAGTTCACAAGCTCTGCCGCCTGGCGGGCGATCGCCTCCGTGACCGCCGGGTGAGCGTGCCCGACGTTGATCATGGAGATGCCCGCCATGCAGTCGAGGTACTCACGCCCGTCGGCGTCGTACAGGTACTGGCCGCGGCCGCGCACGAACGCGACCGGCTGGCGCCGGTAGGTCGGCATGAGCGCGGCGTCAGCCCGCGCGACGAGGTCCTCGGAGATCACGCGGTGATCTTGGTTCCGACGCCCGCTTCTGTGAAGAGCTCCATCAGCAGGGCGTGCGGCACGCGCCCGTCGATGATCTGCGCGGCCTCCACCCCGCCGCGCAGCGCTGCGGCAACGGCCACGAGCTTCGGCAGCATCCCGGAGCTGACGCCTCCGCTGCTGATGAGCCCGTTGAGTTCGGGGAGGGTGTACTCGCTGATGAGGCTCGTGGGGTCGGACACGTCGGCCAGGAGTCCCTCGACGTCGGTGAGGAACAGCACGCGACGGGCGTGCAGGGCGGCGGCGAGCGCACCGGCGACGGTGTCGGCGTTGATGTTGTAGCTCTGCCCCTCGCGGTCGACGCCAACGGAGGCGACCACCGGGACGAAGTCGGCGAGCCGCTCCAGCACGTGGGTGTCGAACGCCTCGACGTCACCGACGAAACCGAGGTCGGCGTCGGGGTGCTCGGCCTTCTTCGCGGTGATGAGCCCGGCGTCGTCGCCGGACAGTCCCACCGCCTCGACACCCGCCACGCGAAGCTGCGCGACGATCTCCTTGTTGATCTTGCCGACGAGGACCATCTTCACGAGCTCCATGGTGTCCGCGTCGGTGACGCGGAGACCATGGACGAACTTGACCTCGAGCCCGAGCCGGTCGGAGTAGCGGGTGATGTCGGGTCCGCCCCCGTGCACGACGACGGGGTTCATGCCGACCAGCTTGAGCAGCGCGACGTCGCGGGCGAACGACGCCTTGAGCTCGGGCGTGGTCATCGCGGCGCCGCCGTACTTGATGACGATGGTCGCGCCGGCGAACTCCCGGATGAACGGCAGCGCCTCCAGCAGCACGTCGACACGCGGCTCAAGGCCCTCCCGGACGGGGACGGTGCGTTCGGTGCTGCTCAGCGTCGGCTCCTCGGGGTCGCGATCAGGCCCTCAAACCTACCAGGGGCCGAATTCTGCCCCGGGGCGCGGTTCCCTCCGCATCACGCGCCGAAGCGGCCACGAGCCTCGGGCGGGATCAGCGGCTTCTCGGCCCGCACCTTCAGCTGCTGGACGGCCCAGGTGTTGCCGTCGGGGTCGGAGAACCCGAAGAACGTGCCGCCGTCGCGCTCGTCGAACACGACGATCTCACTGCACTCCACGCCCCGGTCGACGAGCTCCTGCCGGGCCGCCGCCGCGTCGGCGACGACCAGCTGCAGACCGCGCATCGATCCGGGCGCCATCTCGCGCTGCGACGGCAGGTCGCCGATCACGATGGAGCACCCCGAGCCCCGCGGGGTGAGCTGCACGACGTGCATGTGCTCGTTCGTGGTGTCGTGATCGAGATCGAACCCGACCTGGTCACGGTAGAACGCAACGGAGCGGTCGATGTCGCTCACGGGGAGCAGGACGACTTCGAGGGTCCAGTCCACTGGAAGTGCCTCCGATCGGAGAGCTCGCCCAAGGAGGATACGCTCGGTCGGCCCGGCGACCGGCCGTGGGGGGTCAGCGGTTGCGCATCGCCTCGGCCGCCATCCGGAAGTACTCCCGCAGGGCCTCGGCGATCGGCGCGGGCGGATCGAGCTCGTCGATCGCGCCCCCCATCGCGGCGAGCCAGCGGTCGCGCTCGTCCTCGCCGATCGCGAACGGCGCGTGGCGCATCCGCAGACGCGGATGGCCGCGGAGCTCCGAGTACGTGGTCGGGCCGCCCCAGTACTGGGCCAGGAACAGCCGCAGCCTGATCCGCGCGGGCCCGAGGTCGTCGGGCTCCGGGTACACGGCGAGCAGCACGGCGTCCTGCTCGACCCGGTCGTAGAACGCCTCGACGAGCCGCTCGAAGAACGGCATGCCCCCGGCCGCGGCGTACAGCGTGTCGGGATCCGTGACCTCGGCGCCGGCCACTACGTCGTGTAGTCGGCGTTGATGCTGACGTACGCATGGGTGAGGTCGCAGAAGAAGATCTCGGCGAGGCCCTCACCCCGACCCAGGCCGATGTGTATCTCGTACTCCACCAGTGCGAGCACCTCGCCGACGCCCGGGTCGTCCGGCGCGAGCCCGTCGAACGTGACCGACGGCACCGGCGGTGGGCCCGGGCTGCCGGCGAGCGCCGCGCCGATCGCCTGCGAGAGCCGGCCCCAGTTCGCGTCGCGCCCGTAGACGGCGGCCTTGACCAGCGGGGAGTTCGCGATCGCCCTCGCGACGACGTCGGCCTCCACATCGTCCCGCCCGCCGTGCACCAACAGCCGCACGACGTGCTCGGCGCCCTCGCCGTCGCGCACGATCTGCAGCGCCAGCCAGCGGCAGATCGCCCGCAGGGCGCGACCGAACGTCTCGGCCTCGGCGCCGATCAGCTGCGAGCCCTCGCCATTCGCCAGCACGAGCAGGGTGTCGGACGGGCTCATCTGACCGTCGACGCTGATGCGGTTGAACGACTCCGCCGCCGCATCCTTGACCAGCGGCTGGAGGACGCGGGAGTCGAACGGCGCGTCGGTGGTGACGTAGGCGAGCATCGTCGCCATGCGCGGGGAGATCATCCCGGCGCCCTTCGCGGCGGCCCCGATCGCGTACTCGCCGCTCGGCAGCCGCAGCCGGAACGCGCCGCCCTTCGGCTCCCGATCCGTGGTGCAGATCGCCCTGCCGAAGGCCTCACCGCCGTCGCTCGACACGGCCGATGCCGCAGCCGCCACGCCCGCGACCACCCGGTCCATCTCGAAGAGCCGTCCGATCACCCCGGTGGAGCACACCGCAACCTGCCCGGGGTCGAGCTCGAGCTCGTGCGCGGCGGTCGCGCCCATCGTCGCCGCGTCGCGGATGCCCTGGGCGCCGGTCTCGGCGTTCGCGTTGCCGGCGTTCACCACCACGGCCTGGATGTGCGCGGGATCGAGACTGCGGGTGTGGATCACCGATGCCGACGGCAACGCGTTGGCGGTGTCGACGAGTGCCGACGTGACACGCCGGGTGCTCGTCAGCACCCCAACGTCGAGCCCGCCCGACTCCTTCAACCCGGCGGCGACGCCGCTGGCGACGAACCCGGACGGGGTCGTGATCCCGCCCGCCGCGAGCCGTTCGAGCTCGGCTGGGAACCCGATCCAATCCTCGCGGATCACGCGGATCCCGCTCAGCGCAGCCCCTCGTCCTCCGGCAACCCCGCCATGAGGTTCAGGTTCTGGAGGGCCTGGCCCGCGGCGCCCTTACCGAGGTTGTCGATCACCGAGAAGACCGTCACCCGGCCCCCCCGGGGGTCGACGACGGGACAGATCTGCGCATAGTTGGTGTGCTGAACCGCCCGCATCCCGGGCGGCGCCTCGACCACCTCGACGAACGGGTGCCCGGCGTAGAAGTCGGCGTACCGCTGGCGCAGATCGTCGGGTTGCACCGGCCCCTCGATGAGGCGCGCGTAGCAGGTGGCGAGCAGTCCCCGGTCGACGGGCACGAGGTGCGGAGTGAACGTGACCGACAGCCCGAGCTCCTGCTCGATCTCCGGCGTGTGACGGTGGGCGTACACCTTGTATGCGACGACGCTCTCGGTGACCGACGAGAAGTGGACCGTGTCGGTGAGCGTCCTGCCGGCCCCGCTCACGCCGCTCTTGGCGTCGATGACGACGTCGGCGATCTCTCCGCGCAGCGGGAGCAATCCGAGGATCGACGCCTCGGGATAGCAGCCGGGGTTGGCGACGAGGCGGGCTGCGCCGATTGCGTCGCGGTACGCCTCCGGCAGCCCGTACACGGCCTCGGCCACGAGGTCGGGCCTCGGGTGGTCAAACCCGTACCAGGCGGGGTACAGCGCCGCGTCGCGCAGGCGGTAGTCGGCCGAGACGTCGACCACGCGCACGCCGCGGTCGACGAGGTCGGCGACGAGCGGCGCCGCTTCGGCATGCGGGTAGGCGACCGCGGCGAAGTCGCCGGCCACGATACCTTCAGGCTGGTATTGCTCGAGCTTCGCTTCCACCCGGTACTGCGGGGCGACGTCCACGAGGCGCTTGCCCGCATCGCCCCGCGCGGTGATCTGACCGAGCTCGAAGCTCGGGTGCTCATCGACGAGCGCGGCGAGCTGCGCGCCCGCGAACCCGGCCGCGCCGATGACGTGGACGCGGGTCACGACCGCAGCTCCGCGCCGAAGCGCTCTTGGAGCACCGCGACGACCGCGGCGACCGGGGTGTCGATCTCCTCGTCGGTGAGCGTGCGGCCCGGGTCGGCGATCGCGAGACGCAACGCGAGGCTGACCTTCCCGGCCGGGACCGGGTCGCCGGCGTAGCGGTCGAAGAGCCGCACGTCGTGCACGAGCGCGCCACCGGCGGTCCGCGCCGCGGCCGTCACCTCCGCGGCCGTGACCGTGTCGGGCACCAGCAGGGCGAGGTCGCGCCGGGACACCGGGACCGTCAGGAGGTCTTCGAACTGGGGACGCTCGGTGGGCGCGGCGTCGAGCAGCGCGGCGAAGTCGAGCCCGAATGCCGCGACCGGCCCTCGCACCTCGAACTCGCGCAGCACCAGCGGATGGATCTCCCCAACCCAGCCGACCTTGGCACCCGCGGCCTGAAGCTCCGCCTGCCGCGCCGGGTGGCCGTAGGTGGCCGCGGCCGGGGCGGCGTCGAGCCGCACGCCTGCCGCGGCGGCGAGCGCCTCCGCGACGCCCTTGGCGCCCCAGTAGTCGGTCGTGCGGGCGGGGGCACGCCAGTGTTCGCGCTCGGGCTGGCCGAACATCAGTCCGACGATCCACTCGCGCTCGTCGGCGAAGCCGTCATCGCGCGGTGCGTAGGTTCGCCCAACCTCGAAGATCGCTCCGGTCGGATGCTGGTGGGCCTGATTCCGGGCGGCTGCGCGGAGCAACCCGGGCAGAAGCGACCGGCGCATCACGGCCATCTCCTCCGACAGCGGGTTGCTCAGACGAACGACGTCGCGGCGTGGGTCGTCGGCCGCCAGGTGCAGCTTGTCGGCGTCGCTCGCCGGAACGAAGCGGTAGCTGATCGCCTCGGAGAAGCCCAGGTCGGCGGCGAGCCTCGCGACACGGACCCGCAGGGCCTGGGTCGGCGTGCGCTTCGCCTTCGCGACCAGTCGCGGAAGCTCGGCCGGGACGTCGTCGAGGCCGGTGTGGCGTCCGACCTCCTCGATCAGGTCGATCTCGCGGCGCAGGTCCTCGCCCCGCCAGAACGGCACGGTCACGGTGAGGGCGTCGGGCTCCTCCGTGACCTCGCACCCGACGCTCCGAAGGATCTCGGCAGACCGGTCCGCGGGTGTGGGCATCGCGAGGATCGCCGCCGCCCGGGCGTGGCGCATCCGGATGGGCGCCGGGAGGGGCTGCTCAACGTGCGCGTCGAGCGTCCCCGACACCAGTGTCGCGCCGCACAGCTCGGTCAGGAGCCGGCTGGCGATGGCCATCGCCACGGGAGGAAGCCGCCGTGGGAGGCCCTTCTCGAACCGGCTGCTCGACTCGGTGCGCAGCCCGAGGTCCCACGAGGTCGCCAGCAGGTTGGGACCGTCGAAGTTCGCCGCCTCGAGCAGCACCCGGGTCGTCGCGTCGTTGACCTCCGCGAACTCCGCGCCGAAGATCCCCGCGATCACCGCGGGCCGCTCGGCATCGCAGATCGTGAGCATCGACGAGTCGAGCGTCCGCTCGACGCCGTCCAGCGTGGTGATCGGCTCGCCGTCGCCCGCACGCCGTACGACCACCGTCGCGCCGCTCATTCGGTCGAGGTCGAAGGCGTGCAGGGGCTGGCCGGTCAGGAGCATCACGTAGTTCGTCACGTCCACCACGTTGGAGATCGCGCGCATGCCCGCGGCCTCCAGTCGGGCCCGCAGCCACGCTGGCGACGGCCCGATCTCGACGCCGGTGAACATGCGGGCCATGTACCGGGGGCACAGATCCGGGGCGTCCACCCGCAGGGTGACGTGCTCGTCGACCGAGCCCTGCCCGGACACGGCGGGCTCGTCGGTGACGGGTGGGCAGAGCGGGGCCCCGGTGACCGCGGACACCTCGCGGGCGATGCCCCACACCCCGAGCAGGTCAGGCCGGTTCGCCGAGAGCTCGAACTCGAGGATCGTCTCCGACAGCGGCAGGACCTCCGCGAGCGGGGTGCCGGGAGGCAGGTCGGTCTCGAGCACCATGATCCCGTCCCGATCGTCGCCGAGCTCCAGCTCGCGCTCCGAGAGGATCATCCCGCGGCTCTCGATGCCCCGGAGCTTTGCGACGCTCAGGGCACGGCCGTCGGGCATCAGCGCCCCAGGGAGCGCAACCGCGACGGTCTGGCCGGTCGCGACGTTCGGCGCGCCGCAGACGATCTGCTGCTCCTCCCCCGTCCCGACGTCGACGCGGCAGAGCCGGAGGCGATCGGCGTCCGGGTGCTGCACCGCCTCGATGACCTTCCCCACCCGGTAGTTGGCGAGGTTGCCGTTGGTGTCGGGAACGCCCCGGCGATGGATCGCCTCCACCTTGATGCCGGCCGCCACCAGCCGCTCGGACAGGTCCTCGGCTGAGAGCCCGTGCTCGACGTACTCCCGCAACCACGACATCGGGACTTTCATGCGCTGCGGCCCCGATCCACGTTTGAGCCGCCCCGAAGGGGTGGCGAATCGGCCGCCCAAGAGCCGTGTCGAGTGGGTCGTATGGAAGCCATCATGCGAACTGCTCCAGGAAGCGCAGGTCGCTGTCGAAGAGCTGGCGGAGGTCGCTGATGCCGTGACGGAGCATCGCGACGCGGTCGAGGCCCATGCCCCAGGCGAAGCCGGTCCACCGCTCCGGGTCGATGCCGACGAAGCCGAAGACGTTCGGGTCGACCATCCCGGCGCCGAGGAGCTCCAGCCACTGCTGGCGGCCGTGACGATCCGTCCAGAGCACGTCGACCTCGACCGACGGCTCGGTGAACGGGAAGTAGTCGGGCCGCAGGCGGATCGCGAAGCTCGGCCCGAGGAGCTCTTTGACGAAGTGCTGGAGCATGCCCTTGAGGTGCGCCATCGACAGCCCTTCGTCGACGGCGAGCCCTTCGAGCTGGTGGAACATCGGGCTGTGCGTCGCGTCGACGTCGTCGCGCCGGTAGACGGTCCCGGGGCAGACCACGTAGATCGGCGGCTCCTGGTGCTCCATCACCCGCACCTGCACCGGCGACGTGTGCGCGCGCAGCAGCTTGTCCGGGTGGCCCGCGATGTAGAAGGAGTCGTGCGGGCTGCGGGCGGGGTGGCCGTCGGGCGTGTTGAGGGCGGTGAAGTTGTGGTAGGTGTCCTCCACCTCGGGGCCGTCGGCGATCTCCCAGCCCATCCCGAGGAAGATCTCCTCCACCTCGCGCTGCAGTTGGCTGATGACGTGCAGCACCCCGGTCGGGTAGGGGTCGCCCGGCAGGGTGATGTCGACGCGCTCGCCGGCAAGGCTCGCGCCGAGCTCGGCGGCCTCGAGCTCCTCGGTGCGCGCGGTGAGGGCGGCCTCGACCGCCTTGCGCGCCTCGTTCGCCCGCTTGCCGACCGATCCCCGCTCCTGCGGCGGCAGCGTGCCGATTCCCGCCAGCACCTCGGCCAGCGAGCTCTTGCGGCCGGTGTGGCGCACGCGCGCGTCCTCCAGGGCCGCGAGATCGCCCGCGGCGGCGATCGCCGCGAGCGCAGCGAACTGGATGGAATCGATGTCGTGGTCGGCGCTCACCGGCCAGGCAGGGTACCAGCAGCGCCCCGGGCGTTCGCCCGGCCGGCCGCGGCGCGTGGGGCGCGGTCAGGCAGGCAGCTCACCCCGCTCGCGCAGCCGCTCGGCCTCCATGCGCTCGGCCGCCCATTCGCGGGCCCGCGCTTCGCGCTCGGCGGTGTCCGCCTCGGCGCGCCGCACGACGTCGCCGTACTCGCCGGCCTTCCATTCGTCGAGCAGGTTGCGCACGTAGCGGGCGTGGTGGGACTCGTCGGCGATGATCTCGCCGATCTTCTCGGCAATCTCGGGGGCCTGGTCCTCGAAGCTTCGCCGGTGCGCCTCGAAGGAAACAAGGGCGCGCTGCTCGACGGCCTGGAACAGCACGAGCACGGGGATGATGCGGTCGAGGCCGACGGTCTCGCCGACGGTCGGGAGGATCTCCTCGATGTCGTTGAGGGTGTCGACGATGAGCTTGCCGCCGATGGTGATGTGGTCGGGCTGCGACGACGGCTCGAAGGGCTCGACCCCGAGCTGCTCCATGATCTCGCCGAAGTAGCGTCCGTGCTTCTCCTCGTCCGCGGCGTGGCGGGCGAACTTCGCCGCGAGCGCGGGATCGTCGGTTGTCACCTCGAGCACGCGAAGCTCCGCGGCCCCCTGGATCTCAGCGCAACGGAACGCGTTCAGCATCTCGATGCGCTTCTCGAACTCGAGGTCGCCCAGGAACTCCGCATACTCCTCGGGCGTGGTCAGGACATGTGCGGCATCCGTGGGGTCCACGTGGCCTCCTTCGTGTCGGTTGAGGGTGAACGACGTTCCAGGTCGCGCCGGAAGCGCTCCCGCGACCAGGTCCCGCCCAGGATCGGGTCGAGCCCGGCGGGTCCGATCTCCGCGAGCCGGCCGGCGCTGCCCGTCTCGGTGTCGATGCCCGGGTCGTCGGGGATGACGCCGAGGAGCGGGACCGGGGTGAGCCTGGCGAGCGCTCCGGGGTTGGTGAGCGCATCGAGCGACGGCTCCTCGGGGAATCCCGAGATCACGACGCCGATGACGGTGAGGCCGCGGCGGTGGGCGGACTCGAGCGTGAGCAGGATGTGGTTGAGCGTGCCGAGGCCGGGCCGAGCGACGACGAGCACGGGCAGGTCGAGTAGCGCGGCGAGGTCGGCCATCGACACGCCGTCCGAGAACGGCACGAGGAGCCCCCCGGCGCCCTCGACGATGACCGTGTCGTAGCGGGCGGCGAGGTCGTCGTAGGCGCGACACACCGCGCCCGGGTCGATCCGCACGCCCTCGCGCGCGGCCGCGACGGACGGAGCGAGCGGATCGCGCAGGCGGACAGGCGAGATCACATCGAAAGGCTCGTCGGTGCCGAGGACGCGCTGGCAGAACTCCGCGTCGCCGACGATGGTGCCGTCGTCGCCCGTCTGGCCGGGCTTGAGGCACACGGCCGTGCGCCCCTGGCGCTGGGCGCACAGCCCGAGCGCCGCGCTCACGACGGTCTTTCCGACGCCGGTGTCGGTTCCGGTCACGAAGACGTTGCGGGTCACACCGCCAGCCTCCGTCCCGGGCGATTAACAGTGTTAATCGCCCGGGACCTCACACAAGCAGCGACGCGGGCCGTCGCGGACGAAGGGCAGGTCACGCCACAGCCTCCCGCACGCCCGCCAGGGCGCGGAGCGCCCAGTCGAGGTGGCTCTCGTCGTGGGTTGCCATGACCGTGAGGCGCAGCCGGGCGGTGCCGGGCGGCACCGATGGCGGACGGATCGCCGGCGCCCAGACCCGCTCCCGCCGCAGGGCCGCCGCGGCTTCGAGCGCGGGGCGGGCTTCGCCGATCAGGACCCCCACGACCGCCGAGTCCGTGGGGAGCACCTCGAAGCCGAGCTCGCGGACGCCGGCGACGAGGCGGGCCACCAGGGCGTGCAGCCGCTCGCGTCGCACCGGCTCGTCGCGGACGATGTCGAGCGCCGCGAGCGCCGCCCCGGTCGCCGCGGGAGCCAGCGCCGTGGTGAAGACGAATCCGCGGGCCCGGGTGCGCAGGTAGTCGCACAGGTCCTGCTGGCCCGCCACGAACCCGCCCTGCGCGCCGATCGCCTTCGACAGCGTGCCCATCACCACTCCGACGCGCCCCTCGAGCCCGAAGTGCTCGATCGCGCCGGCGCCGTTCGGCCCGAGCACACCGGTCGCATGCGCCTCATCGACCATGAGCATGCAGTCGTGGCGCTCCGCCAGCTCGACGATCGCCGGGAGCGGCGCGAGGTCGCCGTCCATGCTGAAGACGGTGTCGGTGACGATGAGCCGGCGCCGAGCCGGGCCCGCGTCGCGGATCGCGGCCTCGAGCGCGTCAGCATCGGCGTGGGCGTAGCGCACCGCCCGCGCGCGCGAGAGGCGGATGCCGTCGATGATGCTCGCGTGGTTGAGCTCGTCGGAGAACACCACGTCGTCGGGGCCGACGAGCGCGGGGATCGTCCCGACATTCGCCTGGAAGCCCGTCGGGAACACCAGCGCGTCGTCGGCGCCCTTGAGCGCCGCGATGCGCTCCTCGAGCCGCCGGTGCAGGTCGAGGCTCCCGGTGACCAGCCGCGACGCCCCCGCCCCGGCGCCGTACGCCTCGAGCGCGGCGCGGGCGCCGGCGATCACCCGGGGGTCGCCGGCGAGGCCGAGGTAGTTGTTCGACGCGAGCAGCAGATGGAGCTCACCGTCGATCGTCACCTCCGGGCCCGGGGTACCGGCGCAGTAAGTGAGCACCCGCAGCAGATCCCTGTCGCGCAGGTCGTCGAGGGCGCCGTCGAGCCAGTCGAGCCCGTGGCTCACGCCGCGGCCCCCGCGACGCCCACGGTCGCGGCCGCCGACGCCGACGCCGCAGCGACCACCGCCCGCGTGATCCGCGCGACGTCGTCGTCGCCGGTCACGTACGGCGGCATCGTGTAGACGAGATCCGCGAACGGCCGCAGCCACACTCCCTCGCGCACCGCCGCCCTCGTGGCCGCGGCCATGTCGACCGGACGGCTGAGCTGCACCACCCCGATCGCGCCGAGGATCCGAACGTCCCGTACCCCGTCGAGGTCGCGGGCTGGAGCGAGCCCCGCGCGCAGGCCGGCTTCGATCCTGCCGACCTCGCCGGCGGCGTCGCCGGCGAGCAGCAGGTCGATCGACGCGAGCGAGACGGCCGCCGCCAGTGGATTGCCCATGAACGTCGGTCCATGGGCGAGGACGGGCACTTCGCCGCGGGCGATCCCGGCGGCCACGCGTTCGGTGCAGAGCGTCGCTGCCATGCTCAGGTAGCCCCCCGTCATCGCCTTGCCGGCGCACATGACGTCGGGACTCACGCCGGCATGCTCGGCCGCGAAGAGGGCGCCGGTGCGGCCGAACCCGGTGGCGATCTCGTCGAACACGAGCAGTAGGTCGTGCTCGTCCGCCAGCTCGCGAAGGGCGCCGAGGTAGCCGGGGTGATGGAAGCGCATCCCCCCCGCTCCCTGCACGACCGGCTCGACGATGATCGCGGCGAGCTCCTGGTGCCGCGCCTCGACGAGCCGGCGCAACTCGGCGATGTAGCCGGGGTCGGGCGGCGCATCGAAGCCGTCGGGTGGCGCCGGGGCAAACACCTGCTCCGGCAGCACGCCGCTCCACAGGTGGTGCATCCCGGTGTCGGGGTCGCACAGCGACATCGGGTGGAGCGTGTCGCCGTAGTAGCCGCCACGCCATGTGAGCAGGCGGCTGCGCTCCGGATGTCCCTGCGAGCGCCAGTACTGGAAGCACATCTTCGCGGCGACCTCGACGGCCACCGAGCCGGAGTCGCACAGGAACACGTGCTGGAGCGGCTCGGGGGTGATCTCCACGAGCCGGGTCGCGAGCTCCACCGCCGGCGCATGCGTGAGCCCGCCGAACATCACGTGGCTCATGCGCCCCAGCTGGTCGCGCACGGCCTCGTCGAGGACCGGGTGGCGGTAGCCGTGGATGGCCGCCCACCACGACGACATACCGTCGACAAGCTCGCGCCGCCCCTCGACCGGCTCGGCCAGCGTGAGCCGCACGCCCTGAGCGGACTCGACGACGAGCGGCTCCTGCAGCCCGGGCATGGGCGCGTACGGGTGCCAGACGTGCCGGCGGTCGAGGACGCGCAGGGCGCGCGCGTTCACCGGGCCGGCGGGCGCACGGGCATGCCGAGGTCGTCGAGCATGCGCATGTCCGTCGCCGGCGGCTGGCCGGCGGTGGTCAGGTAGTTGCCGACGATCATCCCGTTGACCCCCCCCACCAGACCGAGGGCCTGCAGGTCGCGCAGCACCAGCTCGCGCCCCCCGGCGTACCGGATGATGATGTCGGGGAACATCAGACGGAAGATCGCGATCGCGCGCAGCGCGTCGGACGGCGCCAGGGTCGGCTGGTCGGCCAGCGGCGTGCCGGGACGCGGGTTGAGGAAGTTGAGCGGGATCTCGTCCGGCTCGAGGTCGCGCAGCTGCTCGGCGAACTCGAGGCGCTGCTCCCAGGTCTCGCCCATGCCGAGGATGCCGCCGGAGCACAGGCCCATGCCGACGTCCTTGACGAGCCGGCAGGTCTCGACGCGCTCCTCCCAGGTGTGGGTGCTGACGATCTGCGGGAAGAAGCTGCGCGAGGACTCGAGGTTGTGGTTGTAGCGGTACACCCCGGCGTCGCGCAGCGACTCGGCTTGCGAACGCCTGATGAGCCCGAGCGAGCAGTCGACGTCGAGCGACGTCTCGCTGCGGATGGCCTCGACGGCCCGCAGCACCTGGTTCATGAGGCGGGTATCCGGTCCGCGCACCGCGACGACGATGCAGAAGTGGCTGGCACCGGAAGCCTCGGTGGCGCGTGCAGCGGCGAGCACGTCCTCGAGCGGCAGGAACGGGTGCCGCTGGGCGGGCGAGTCGAAGTGGATCGACTGCGAGCAGAAGCCGCAGTCCTCCGAGCACCCGCCGGTCTTCGCGCTGATCAGCGACTCGAGCTCGACGCCGTCGCCCCACCACTTGCGCCGCACCTCGTGGGCGAGGTTGAGCAGGGCCGGGAGCTCGGACGCGGGCAGGTCGACCAGGGCGCGGGCCTCGTCGACATCGATCGGCCGCTTGTCGGCCAGGACGCGCTCGGCGAGCGATGGGATCACTGCGGTTTCGGTCGTCACGGCTCGACCCTATCAGCCGTGACGACGGCGCCTACGGGGCCGGCGTCGCCCGCTGGCGGCGCGCCTCGGCGAGCAGGATCGCGCCCGCGGCGGAGACGTTGAGCGACTCGGCGCCGGGGTCCTGAGGGATGGTCACGCGCTCGACCCGCCCGGCGGCCTGCAGCGGGCCGAGCGACTGCTCGAGGCCGCCGCGCTCGGCGCCGAGGGCGATGACAGCCGGTGCGGCGAGGTCGACCTGCCACGGCGGCAGCCCGCCCGCGGTGACCGCCGCGACCACCCGCACCCCCTCGCGCGTCGCGAGATCCTCGGCCCGCACGCCCTCCAGCACCGGGATGGTGAACGTCGCGCCCATCGCGGCTCGCACGGCCTTGGGGTTGGAGGCGTCGGCGGAGCCCGGCGCGAGCGCGATCCAATCGCAGCCCAGCGCCGCCGACGTGCGGATGAGCGTCCCGACGTTGCCCGGGTCGCCCACGCCCGCGAGCCACAGCGCGAGGCTGGGCGGCATGGCGACGTTGCCGAAGCTGTACGGCCCCGGCTGGGGGAAGATGCCGATCATCCGGGGTGCGGCGGCGAGGCCGCTCACCTGCTTGAGCAGATCCGACGGGACGGCGTATCGCTCCTCGATGTCGGCGGTCGCCGTCAGGCGGGGGTCGTCGTCCGGTACGCGGTCCGCGTCGACGAGCAGCGCCTCGGGACGCAGGCCCGCGACGAGCGCGGCGTCGATGAGGTCCTCGCCCTCGAGCACGACGAGGCGCCGGTCCCGGCGAACGCGCTTCGTCTCCAGCGCCCGCACCAGGGCGAGCGCCGGGTTCCGGGACGAGCTAACCCGCCGCAGCGGCCGTGCGCGCATCACGGGCGCGCGCGCAGAGCTGGGCGAACGCCTCCGGCTCGTGCGTTGCCAGGTCGGCAAGCATCTTGCGGTTGAGTTCCACGCCGGCGAGCGACATGCCGTGCATGAACTCCGAGTAGGTCAGGCCGTTGAGGCGCGACGCCGCGTTGATGCGGGCGATCCACAGGCGGCGGAAGTCGCGCTTACGGACCCGCCGGTCGCGGTAGGCGTAGCGCAGCGACCGCTGCAATTGCTCCTTTGCGCGACGGTAGGAGCTCTTCTTGGTGCCGAAGTACCCACGAGCCTGGGCGAGCACCTTGCGGCGCTTCTTGCGGGCGCTGACGGAGCGCTTGACGCGGGCCATCTACCGCCTCCCCAGCAGGCGCAGCACGTGCTTGGTGTTGACCGGGTCGAGCTCGTCGTTGGAGCCGAGCTGGCGCTTCTTCTTCCCGGTCATGTTCTCGAGGTTGTGACGCTTGCCCGAGTGGACGTACATCACCTTGCCCTTGGGCGTCACTTTGAACCGCTTCGACGCCGAGCGGTTGGTCTTCATCTTCGGCATGGCTATTCCGTGGTTGTCGCGTTGGCCGCAGTGGCGGTGTCCCCGGCCGCGTCCTGCGGCTGGTCCGCCGGTTCCGCGGGCGCTTGGGGCGCTGCCCCGTCATTGCCCTTGGAGGCCGCCTGCTTGAGCGGAGCAAGCATCATAATCATGTTTCGGCCGTCGAGGTTGGGTTTGCTCTCGACAAGTGCCAAGTCCTTGAGCTCTTCGGCGAGCTGATTGAGGATGCGCTCGCCCCGATCGGCGTGCATCACCTCGCGCCCACGGAACATGATCGTGACCTTGACCTTGTCGCGCGCCCTGAGGAAACGCTCGACATGACCCTTCTTCGTCGCGTAGTCGTGCGGGTCGATCTTGGGCCGGAACTTGATCTCCTTGATCGTGATCGTGCTCTGGTGCTTGCGGGCCTGCTTGGCCTTCTGCTCCTGGTCGTAGCGCCACTTGCCGTAGTCCATGATGCGGCAGACCGGCGGCTGCGCGTCGGGCGCGATCTCGACGAGGTCGAGGTCCTGGTCGGCGGACAGCTCGAGCGCTTTGCGCAGCGGCACGATGCCGACGTTGGTCCCGTCGGCGTCGATCAGGCGGACGCTCTCGCCACGGATCGCCTCGTTGATTCGGGTCGACGGTCCCGGCGGCGGCCGAGTATCCGGACCGCGCCTAGGAGGCACGCGGAGCCTTGCTCGTTGTCAGGCCGGTCCTCCGGGACGTCGGGAGGGCGCGCTCACGGACGGGCACGGGTGTTGCAAGGTGTCGTTGGAGGCGCAAGTCACGTTCAAGTGCGTCGAGGATAGCAGCGCTCGTCGGGCGCGTGAAGCGACGGCCGAGCCACCGCCCGTTCGCCGGCGGGTCGTGACGAAAGGCCCAAACCACCCGGGTGGTGACTTGGACGCCGGGCGAACGATCGAGCGGCCGGGTGCTGCCACCCTGCCGGTACCGCCCAGACGACTCGCCCGAGCGAGAGGAGCATCGCCATGAAGCTCGTACGAAGGATCGCAACACCTGGGTGGGGCGCCCGCGGCCGCCCGCGGGGCCTGTCGCTCGCGCGGAGCGCGCCGCCCGGCGCCGACGAGGCGACGGTCTGCTACCTGATGGACGTCGCCCACGCGGCGCTCGGCTCCGAGGACCTCGCTGCGGTGCTGGTGGTCGTGCTCCGGGATGCGGAGCTCATACGCCGCGGCTCGCTCCCGGCCCGGCCGCGGGGACGCCTGCGAGAGGGTCGCCCGAGCCTCACCCCCGCGGCGCGCGCGTTCATGCGCCCGATCCGGCTCGCCCTCGACGACGTCGCGCGCGAGGCCCTGCGCGCGGGGACCGACCAGATCGCGGCGCTCGGTGAGCGGGTCCGGGCCCACGCGGAGTTCCTCGCCGCGCTGCCGCGAGGCTGCGCGGTCGTCGTCACGTCCGTGTGAGCCGGAACGGCCCGAGGTCCACGGAGGGTTCCCGGCCGACCGCGAGCTCCCCCGCCGCGGCCGCCACCACCGGCGCGAACTTGAAGCCGTGGCCGCTGAAACCGGCGCACACGACGGTTCCGTCGTCGAGCCGGTCGACGACGGGATCCTCGGTGGGGGTCATGGCGTAGAAGCACACGTCGGCGCGCACGATCCGCGCCTCGCCGGCAGTGAGCCCGAAGCGGGTGCGGGCGTAGTCCTGGATCGCGGCGAGTTCGGCCTCGCGTGCGACCCGTTGGCGGGGGTCGTCGGGATCGCCGTCCGGCCCGGTGAGGTGCGCGCCGATCTTCATGCCGAGCCCGTCGTGCGCCGGCATGCCGTACATCGCGAACGGCGCGCCGTCGCCGAACACCGGGATGTCTCGTGGCCCGCCGGCGAGGTATGCGGTGAGCTGGCGAGTGGGGCGGATGGGAAGCTGCGGGAAGAGCCGGGCCGACCACGCACCCGCGGTGAGGACGACGACGTCCGCGTCGACACGAGCGCCGGAGGCCAGATCGGCGCCGGCGACGTCGACCCGCTCGACGCGATCCGTGAGCAGCGACACGCCCGCCGCCCGGGCGAGGCCCGCCACCGTGACCGTCGCGCGGTTTGCGAACAGGTACCCGCCGACGGGGTTGAACGCGCCCCACGCGATCCCCTCGGGCCGGATCGCCGGCCACCTGCCGGCGATGTCCGCCGGGGGGAGCTCCGTGCCGCCGGCACCGAGGCCGGCGGTGGCGGCGAGACTGTCGCGCTCCCAGACCCCGTCCTGACCGTCCGGCACGAGGAAGAGCACGCCGACTTCCCGGTAGAGGTCGGCCGTCGTGGCGGCCTCGATCTCGCGCCAGCGGGAGCGCGCCCGAAGCGTGAGCTCGCTGTAATGCTCCTCGCGCCCGTACTCGAGCCGCAGCACCCGCGTCGTGCCGCCGGACGCCCGCTCGGCATCGTCGACCGGACGGGGGTCCACCACGGTCACGGCGGCGCCGAGCTCCGCGAGCCGCAGGGCGCAACTCCAGCCGTAGATCCCCCCGCCGATCACGAGCGCACGCACGGCGCACTGATACCACGCGGTGACGGGCGCCGCGTCGCGATGCCAGAAACACCGAAAGCCAGTCCGCCTTGGGCGGAGCCGGCTTTCGATGAGTGGACCCGGCCGGTACTGCCCCGGCGTCCGAAAGTGCTCTTGAAACGACTTCTCCGAGCGCAGCCGTCGATGGCTGTCTCACGAAGGGCGTCACCGTCGGCCAACCGTCCCTTCGCCAGGCTTCCCTGTTGTCTCGCCCCTCCGCCGGAAACCGCTGCTTCGGGGCCAGAATCGCTGAGCGACACCGGTGATCCCTCCCGCGATTCGAGGAGGGTCCGATGGCTTAACTACCGGTGTTTAGGCGGCGTAAGCGAGCTGACGAGAGTTCGCAGCTACGTTTGGTTCCCGGTTGTTAACGCGGTCCACCGGGTCCGCGGCTCGCTAATCGTTCCCGTCCCACCTCGTCGAAACTGTTTCGGGCCCTTACCCCACCGATGGTAGCACCGGGCTCGAAACGCTCCGACGTCCGAGCGCCCTCTAGGCGGCGAGCACCTCGCGAACGCGGTCCGGCGTCGCGCCGAGGCCGGAGAGGATCTCGGCGGCGTCGCCCCCGTCGACCACCAGGCCGAGGAGGATGTGCTCCGCGCCGATCTCGCCGTCGCGTCCCCGGGGTGCCTCCTGGATCGCACGGGAAAGCACTCGCCGCGCCGCTTGCGTGAACGGTCGGCGGCCAGGGGCCCCTGCCGGGCCCGAGCCGAGACGGTCGGTGACCGCCGCGACGACGGCATCGCGTGTGATACCGAGGCCGGTAAGGGCCGTCGCCGCCCGGGACTGCTCGCCCCGCCCGGTGAGGCTGATGAGCAGGTGCTCGGTCCCGACGCGACGGTGGCCGAGGGCCGCCGATTCGTCGATGGCGCCGCCGACCACGTCGCGGGCCTCCTGGGTGAAGCGCTCGAAGGGCACGAAGCCCCGTAGGCGCCGGTGCACCCGGTGGCCGTGCATACCCTGTCCCCCACGGCCCCGTCCGCTCGAGCCGTCGACCGGCTCCACGATCTGGTGGACCCGCTGGTGGCTCAGCCCGAGGGCGTCGGCGATCTCGCGGAGCGACCCGCCGGCGGCGTGCAGCCTGCGGATGGTGTGGTGGTAGTCGACACGCGCGACCTCGGCGGAATGCTGCAGATCGAGGAGCCGGTCGCGCGCCTGCTCCGCCTGTGTGAGCGTGTCCTTGTCCAGTGTCATCACTGTCTGTTCCTTTCGTTCAATGTGGCAATCGTAGTAGACACTCCCTCCGGGTGTCAAACGACATAGACGCCGCTGCCGTGGTGTGGCTCACCGTCGGGCGGATGACGCGGGGCATAGACTCGGCGCGTGCGCGTCATGCTCATGCGAACCTGCCTCGTCGATCACGTCGCGCCCGGCGTCGCGCGATCGGCGCAGCGCGCGCTGCAGCGGCTGGGCGTCGCGGTCGCCGTCCCAAAGGCGCAGACCTGCTGCGGCCAGCCCGGCTGGAGCGCCGGTCACCCCGATCAGGCCCGGCAGGTCGCCCGCCAGGCGCTGCGGGCGTTCGCGGGAACGGATCCGGTGGTGGTGCCGTCGGGCTCCTGCGCGGCGATGGTGACCCACGGCTACCCCGAGCTGTTCGCCGGGCAGCCGGAGGAGGCCGCCGCCAACGCCATGGCGGGACGCACGTACGAGCTCACGCAGTTCATCCGGCGGGAGGGCCTCGCCCCCACCTCCGCCCACGATGCCCCGGCCAGCGTGACGTACCACGACTCCTGCCACATGCTGCGACTGCTCGGAGAGCGCGAAAGCCCCCGGGCCGTGATCGGCGCGACGGGCGTCGAGCTGGTCGAGATGGCCGACACCAACGTGTGCTGCGGGTTCGGCGGCGCATTCTCCGTCACGTTCCCGGAGGTCTCCGGCGCGCTCGGCGAGCAGAAGGCCCGCAACGCGGCGGCCTCAGGCGCCGACGAGCTCGTGGCCTGCGACCTGTCGTGCCTGATGCACATCGTCGGCCGCGGCCGCCGCGTGGGCGTGCCGCTCCGTGCCCGGCACATCGCGGACCTGCTCGGCGGATGAGCAGCGACGTCACCTACGACGACGGGCGGACGCTGCGGGAGCGCACCGCGGCCGCCGTGAACGACGCGCAGCTGCGGGCCAACCTCGATGCCGCTGCTCGGAGCTTTGCCACTGGCCGTGAGCGGATGCGCGACGGGTTCGGGTTCGACGAGATGCGCGACCGCGCGCGCGAGATCCGCACCGACAACATCCGGCGGCTCCCGGAGCTCCTGACGCAGCTCGAGGAGCGCGTGCGCGCGGCCGGCGGCACCGTCTTCCGCGCGGCGGATCGGGACGCGGCCGCGCGGTACGTCGTCGACCTCGCACGTGCGCGCGGCGCCAGGCTCGTCGCCAAGTCGAAGTCGATGGCCACGGAGGAGATCAAGCTCAACGAGGCCCTCGAGGAGGCCGGCGTACGGGTCGTGGAGACCGACCTCGGCGAGTGGATCCTGCAGCTGGCCGGTCAGCGACCGTCGCACATCATCGCCCCCGCCGTGCATCTGAACCGCGGCGAGATCGCCGAGCTCTTCCGCGCCGAGAGCGGCGAGGACCTGCCCGACGATCGGGAGGCGCTGGTCGCCTACGCGCGCCGGCGCCTGCGCGAGGACTTCGCCGCCGCCGAGATCGGCGTGAGCGGCGTGAACCTCGCGGTGGCCGACACCGGTACGCTCTGCGTGATGGAGAACGAGGGGAACGCGCGGCTGGTGACGGCGCTCCCCCGGATCCACGTCGCGGTGATGGGCGCCGAGCGCGTCGTCGCCGACTGGGACGAGGCCGCGCACATCCTCCAGCTCCTGCCGATGGCCGCGATCGGCGACGACGCCAGCACGTACGTCAACCTCATCACCGGCCCGCGCCAGGCCGGCGAGACCGACGGCCCGGAGGAGCTCCACCTCGTGATCCTGGACGGCGGGCGCACCGCCCTGCGGGGCACCGAGTTCGAGGAGGCCCTGCACTGCATCCGGTGCGGCGCGTGCCTGTACTCCTGCCCGATGTGGAAGACCGTCGGCGGTCAGGCTTACGGGTCGCCGTACTCCGGGCCGATCGGCGCGGTCATCACTCCACTGCTCGAGGGGACCTCGTCGCCCCGCGGAAGCGAGCTTCCGTTCCTCTCCTCGATCTGCGGGGCCTGCCACGAGGCCTGCCCGGTCGGCATCCCGCTGCACGACCTGCTCGTGCGCATCCGCGGCGCGGTCAGCACACCCGCCCACCGCCGCGCCCGGTTCGGCGCCCGGATCTGGGCGGCCGCATGGCGCCGGCCCCTGACCTACCGCGCGGGGCTCGCCGTCTCCCGGGGGCTGATGCGGCTCCTCGGTCGAGATGGGTGGATCCAGCGTTTGCCCGGCCCGGCCGGACGGTGGACCTCGCAGCGCGACCTGCCGACGCGATGGCCGCCGACGCCCTGATCGACGACTTCCTCGTCGCGCTGGGCCGCCGCCGCGCCACCGGTGAACCGGCAAATGGCGACGAGTGCGCGCGGGCGTGCGTCACGCGGCTCAGGGCGTGGGGCGCCCAACGGGTGATCGTTCCCGACGATCCATGGCTGGCCCGGCTCGGGATCCCCGCGGCGATCGAAGCGGCGGGAATGGAGGTCGTGACGTGGCCAACGGGCCGCGGCTGGCGCGAGCTGCTCGGACTCGACGACGCTCCGCCCACCTGCGCCGTCACGGTGCCCCGGCGCGCGGTCGCCGAACGCGGCACGCTGGTGGTCGAGAGCGCTCCCACGCACGGGCGCTCGATGGATGCGGTCGGCTGGTGGCATCTGGCGGTGCTGCCCGAGGAGCGAATCGTCGCGACCCTGGCGGTGGCCCTCCGCGAGACCTACGCCCCCGGCCGCCGCCCGCCGTCCGGCGTCTCGCTGGTGTCAGGCCCCAGCCGGACCTCCGACGTGGAGAAGATCACGACCTACGGCGCGCACGGTGCGCTCGCCGAGCACGTGGTCGTCGTCAGATCTTCCCCGTCCGGGTGAGGTACTGACCGGCCGCGATCCCGACCGCCCCGACGAGCGCGACGAAGATGCCCCACTTGAGCGACGCGCCGTCGGGCTGGATGACGATCCGGAACAGGACCGCGATGGCGGCGACACCGCCGATCGTCTCGACGAAGCGGTGGAGCGACGCGTCGATCCTGTCCATCGCCACGAGCACGATCAGCGCCGCGGCACCGATCGCGAGGAGCAGCAGGACGATGTCGATGAAGTCGAAGGCCTCGAACGCGTTGACCGACACCCCGTCCACGATCTGACGCACCGCGTCGGCCGCCGGCCCCTGCCCGAGGAAGTCCGTCTCGATCCCGTACCAGGGCAGGAACAGCGCGATGAACAGCACGACCGCCCCGGCGAGCGAGATGCGGTCACCCTTTGCGATGCGTTCCAGCATTGCCTCGTTCCTTTGTCGAGATTCGCCACCGGCCGGCGGGCGGGTCCGACTGGATGTTCGACGCAGGCCGGCGACGGACCTCCGTGGATCAGCGGCGGGCGGCTTTCATCGCGCGATCGGTGTCGCGCTTGGCGTCGCGCTCGGCGATGGCGCGGCGCTTGTCGTACAGCTTCTTCCCCCGGCCGAGGCCGATCTCCACCTTCGCGTGGCTGCCCTTGAAGTAGACGCGCAGGGGCACGACCGACAGCCCGCGTTCCTTGACGTCTGCCGAGATCCGGTCCAGCTCCCGGCGGTTGAGCAGGAGCTTGCGGGTCCTGGTGGGCTCGTGCCCGTTGCGTGCGTTGAAGTACTCGGGGATGTGGAGGCCGATCAGGTACAGCTCGCCGTCGCGGAACTGCGCGTACGCGTCGCGGATGCTCGCGCCGCGCTCGCGGAGGCCCTTGACCTCGCTGCCCACCAGCACGATGCCCGCCTCGATCCGGTCGGTGATCTCGAACTCGTGGAACGCCTTGCGATTCTGGGCGACGTCGCGGAACCGCTCTGTGCTGGTCTTCTTCGCGGCCATGACCGTTCGATGCTAGCGCCCTGAGTCGCAGCGCCCGCTAGCGCCGGCGCTGTCGCCGGCCGTGCCGAGCGAGCCCCGGAGTGGGAGGGGGAGCGTCGGCGGGAGCCAGATCGACGCGCCCGCGGAGGGGCTCGACGTCGACCACCCGCACCGAGACGGGATCCCCGATCGCGATGCGCCGGCCCGTGTCGTCGCCCACGAGCATCACGTCGAGCGGGTCGGGCCGCCACCAGTCGCCCTCGATCCTCCGAGCGGCGAGGTACCCGTCGAACGCGAGGTCGGGACCGTGGGCGACGAACGCTCCGCTCTCGCCGATGCCGGTGACCTCGCCGTCGAAGATCCGGTCGGGGTCGCCTCGCAGGACGTCGATGAGCAGGAAGGCGAGGCAGACCCGGTCCGCCCGTCGCTCGAGTGCCGTGGCGTCGCGCTCGGCGAGCGAGCTGCGCTCGGCCTCGATCGCGAGCTCCGTCGCGTCGGCGGCGGGCGGGCCGAGGCCGAGCGCGTCGAGCAGGGCGCGATGGGCGGCCAGGTCGGGATACCTGCGGATCGGCGAGGTGAAGTGCAGGTACGCGGTGCTCGCGAGGCCCGAGTGCCCGACGAACTCGGCGGAATAGTGGGCCTGCCTCAGCGCCCGCAGCACGAGCACCGGGAGGGCGCGGGCGCCGCCGTGGCGGGCCGTATGAGCCACGACCGCTTGGCTCGCGCGCACGGACGCCTGCGCGCACTGCCCCGGGGTGAGGGGCCCCTCCGGCAGCTCGGGAACGGCCACGCCCAGTGCCGCGAGTCGCTCGTAGAGCAGCTCGATGCTGCCCGCCTGAGGGTCCTCGTGGCGGCGGAAGATCGTCGGACGCCCGCGGGCGATCATGTACCTGGCGACCGCCTCGTTCGCGGCGATCATGCATTCCTCGACGAGGCTGTGCGCCTCGGTCTGGCCTTCCATCTCGACGCCGACCAGGCGCTCGCCGTCGAACCGGAACGTGGGCTCCGCCGTCTCGATGCCCAGCGCGCCGCGGGCCATGCGCCGCCTGCGCAGCCGCGCGGCCAGCGTGCGCAGGAGGTCGAGATCCGCCTCCAGCCCGACGTCGCCGAGCGAGCCTCCGGCAAACAGACGGTCGACTTCGGGGTACGTAAGCCGGCGGCGCGAATGGATCGTCGATCTCGCGAAACGCGTCTCGGTGACCTCACCGGCCGCGTCGACGCGCATCTCGGCGGTCACGACCTTGCGATCCGCCCCGGGCCGCAGGCTGCAGATGTCGTTCGACAAGACCTGGGGAAGCATCGGATCGACGGTGCCTGGCACGTAGACCGAACAGCCCCGGCGAGCGGCCTCGCGATCGATCGGACCGCCGAACGGCACGTATCTGGCAACGTCGGCGATGTGCACCCACAGCCGGATCGCATCGCCCTCGGCGGCGACGGCGATCGCGTCGTCGTGGTCCTTGGCGCCCTCCGGGTCGATCGTGATGACCCGTTGTTCCGTGAGGTCGCGGCGCCCGGCGTCCTCGACGGCGGCCTGCTCGACGGCGGCGTCGGCCTCTGCGAGGACCGCCGTGGGGAACGGCCGGCCCAGTCCCTCGCTCGCCAGGAGCGCGGCCATGGCCGCCCGCGGCGACCGCGCGGAGCCGTGCACCGCGACCACGCGGGGGCCTCCGCGGCTAACGAGAGCGGTGACGAGGTCGCCGATCCGCCCATCGCGCCCCTGCTTTCCGAGGCGAAGCGGCGGCCCCGACTCGAAGGCGGGCTCGACGGCGAGGCTGCGGCCGGCGCCCACCAGCGTGCCGGTGACCAGCGTGCCCGGCCGCTGGCCGCGTTCGCGGCTCAGCGGGTCGTCACCTCGGCGACGGCCTTCTGGAGCGCCTCGTCCGCGGGGGTCGTGGGGTTGTCGACCACCGAGACGTCGGGCGGCAGCCCCTTGGCCCCCAGGTCGAAGCCGTCGGGCGTGAGATACGACGCGACGGTGAACTTGAGCGCGCCGCCGTTGGCCAGCGAACGCGTGGACTGGATGAGCGCCTTGCCGAACGTGTGCGTGCCGACCAGCTTCGCCCGCCCGTCGTCGTGGAGTGCACCGGCAACGATCTCACTTGAGCTCGCGGAGTTCTGGTCGACGAGGACCACCAGGGGCACGTGGGGCTCGATGGCCCCTCCTCGTGCCTTCAGCGTGTCGTTCGGGCCGCTGCGGCCGCGGGTGGTGGCGATCGTCGCGTTCTTCGGCAGGAAGACGCTCGCAACGCCGATCGCCTCGTCCACCAGGCCCCCGCCGTCGCCGCGCAGGTCGAACACCAGGCCGTCGACCTTGTCGTCGACGAGTCGCCGCACGGCCGCCGAGAATGCCTTGGCCGACCCGGCGGTGAACTCGTCGAGGTGGATGTAGCCGACGCGCTTGCCGCCGGACGTCACGATCCGCGACTCGACCACCGGCCGCCGGATCTCGGCCCGCTTCATGACGTAGTCGCGCTGCGCCGCGCCCGTGCGGGCGATGCGGAGGGTCACGTCGGTGCCCTCCACACCCTTGACGGTCTGCATCGCCGCGAATCCATCGGCGCGGGCGACCTTCTTACCGTCCACCGCGACGATGCGATCGGCCGCCCGGATACCGGCCTTGGCCGCCGGCCCCTCGGGGAACACGCGGAGGATCAGCGCCTGATCGCCCTGCGGATGCCACTCGATGCCCACGCCGACGTACTTCCCGGCGCGGGCGTCCTTGAACTGGTTGAACTGGTCGGGATCCAGGTACTCGGTGTAGGGGTCGCCGAGCTCCGCGACCAACGCGTCGACCGACTTGTTCTCGACCCGCTTGACGACCGCGGGCGACAGCGGCTTGTAGTAGCTGTCCTCGAGGATCCCGAGGACCTGCGTCGAGATCGCCGTCCGGTCCTCGTCGACCAGACGGTCACGAACCCCGCCCGGCAGCTGGTCCAGCCCCGTCTGGCGCGGATGGCCGCCGACCCAGACCCCCACCACGAAGATGAGCAGGACGAGCAGCACGGTGAGTGCCACGCTCGCGAATCGAAGCGCCCCCCTCTTGTTTCGCGAGTCGTCCACCCCGTCCGATGATAGGTCAGGACCGGCGGAGCTCGGCGAAGGAATTGTTAGACCTTGAGGAAGCGGCGGAGGGTGATGCCGCTGCCGAGCGCCCCGAGGACGGCGCCGGAGAGCACCAGGATGAGCGCCAGCGGCGGCAGGCCGATCGTCGAGTCGGTCTGCTGCTGAAGCGGGCTGTCACTGAGATCGAGCAGGCGGTCGACGACGGTGATCTTCGCGAGCAGGATCAGGACGACCGCGGCGATCGCGCCGATGAGCCCGAAGATCAGGCCCTCGATCATGAACGGCCATCGGATGAACCAGTTCGTGGCGCCGACGAGGCGCATCACCTCCACTTCCCGCCGCCGGGCGAAGATCGACAGACGGATGGTGTTGCCGATCAGCAGGATCGCGGCGATGACGAGGATCAGCATCAATCCGAAAGCGCCCCACCGGAGCACCCTGGCGGCCGACAGGAAGTTGCTCGTCGTCTCCTGATCGACGCTGAAGCCGTCCGGCGACTGCTTGTCCTTGAGCCAATAGGACTTGTCTTTGAGGTCATCGACGATCTTCTGCTGGTTCTTCGGGTCGTCCGGCTTGATGATGATGGTGGCCGGGAACGGGTTCTCGGTGAGGAGGTCGAGCACGTTGCCGAGGCGCTCTCGCTCACGCCGAAGCACCTCGTCGGCGGAGAGGAACTCGATGCTCTTGACGTTCGGGTGGGTCTGCACGGCCTTGACGGCCGCGTCGATATCCGCCGAGGTGGCCGTGGTGGCGATAAACGCGCGCAGGTCGAGCTTGTCCTTCTGCGCGTCGATCTGCGACTGGCTCCACGAGAACACGGCGAGGAAGATGCCGAGCGTTGCGATCGCGATCAGCACCGTCGCGGTCGCGGCGAACGAGATCGCGGCGTTCGCCCGGATCGACCGGAGCGCCTCGAGGGAGAAGAATCGGAGACGGCCGCCCATCGTGCTTACTGATCTCCCACTTGGTAGGCGCCGCGGCGCTGGTCTCGTACGAGCTTGCCCGCGGCGAGCTCGATCACGCGCATCTGCATCTTGTCGACGAGGTCACGGTCGTGCGTGGCCATCACCACGGTCGTGCCGGTGCGGTTGATGCGGTAGAGCAGCTGCATGATGCCGATCGAGGTCTCCGGGTCGAGGTTCCCCGTGGGCTCGTCGGCGATCAGGAGCGCCGGATGGTTCACGAAGGCGCGAGCGATCGAGACGCGCTGCTGCTCACCGCCCGACAGCTCGTTGGGGAAGCGGCTCGCCTTCTCCGCGAGGCCAACGAGCGCGAGCATCTCAGGGACCTTGCGGCGGATCGCCCGCGGCGAGTCGCCGGTCACCTCGAGGGCGTAGGCGACGTTCTCCGCGACGGTCCGGCGGGGAAGCAGCTTGTAGTCCTGAAAGACGCAGCCGATCTCGCGCCGCAGGTACGGGACCTTGTGCTTGTGCAGCTTGCCGAGATCGCGGGCGCCGACAATGAGCCGCCCCTCGGTGACGTCGAGCTCCTTGATGAGGAGCCGGACGAAGGTCGACTTGCCGGACCCGCTCGCGCCGACGAGGAACACGAACTCGCCCGCGTCGATCGTCAGCGACACGTCGTCGAGCGCGAGCACGTCGGGCGGGTACTGCTTGGTGACGTGGTCGAACACCACCATCGGGCCCTCGCCCGGGCGCAGCATCGAGCGGCTCCGCCGACCGCGGCCACGGACCGGAGACGCCGGAGCGGTTGCGGGCTCGACGGCGTCGTTCCAGAGCTCGTCGATGGTGGGTTCGGCGATCGGCGCGCCGTTGCCGGCGGGCGCTTCGATCCCGTTGGGCGCCGGAGGCTGCGGGATCTCGCCGTTCTCATTTTCGCTGCTCGTGGCGATATTTCTCTGCGGGTTCGGGTCCAATGAGTCAGCCAGGGTATCCATGGTTTCTCGATCCTGTCAACCGATCGGGTGCGCCTCGGCGGCCGTTCTCACTGTGTTCGGAGTGCTGCAGGGGACACCTGCCGTGAACCGGTCCTCGCGGGTCAGGATGCGGCGGAACGCCCCTTGGCGCGCCGTTCGAGCTCCGCCCGGATGAACCCGTCGAGGTCCCCGTCCAGCACGGCTTGCGCGTTCCCCACCTCGTGCCCGGTACGAAGGTCCTTCACCATCGTGTAGGGGTGGATGACGTACGAGCGGATCTGGCTGCCGAAGCCGATCGTCTGCGAGTCGCCCCGCAGTCTGGCGGCCTCCGCCTCCCGCCGCTCCAGCTCCATCTGCACCATGCGCGACCGCAGCATCGCCATCGCGGTCGCCCGATTCTGCAGCTGCGAGCGCTCGTTTTGGCACTGCACCACGATCTTGGTGGGCAGGTGGGTGATGCGGACCGCCGACTCCGTCTTGTTGACGTGCTGCCCGCCCGCCCCGCTGGCGCGGTAGGTGTCGATCTTCAGGTCCTTCTCGTCGATGTCGACGTCCACCGAGTCGTCGACGAGCGGCGCGACCTCGACGGCCGCGAACGACGTCTGCCGGCGATGCGCCGAATCGAACGGCGACAGCCGCACCAGCCGGTGAACGCCCTGCTCCGCGGAGAGCAGGCCGTAGGCGTTGCGGCCCTCCACGGTGAACGTGGCGCTCTTGATACCCGCCTCGCCGCCCTCCTGGGCCTCCTTGAGGTCCGTCTTCAGGCGGCGATGGCCGGCCCACCGCGTGTACATGCGAAGGAGCATCTCCGCCCAGTCCTGGGCGTCGGTGCCACCCTCGCCGGCGTTGATGGTCACAACGGCGTTGCCGGCGTCGTGCTCGCCGCTGAAGAGCCGCTCCTCCTCGAGCGCCGCGAGATGAGCGTCAGCGCGGTCGAGGGTCTCGTCGAGCTCCTCGAGGAACTCCGGGTCCTCGTCGCCTGCCATCTCCAGGAGCTCTCCGGCGTCCGAGAGCTCGCGCGTGAGCTCGCGGAAGTCGGCGAGCCGCTGCGTCGCCGCTGCGTGGGCCGACGACGTTCTCGCCGCCGCCTTCTGGTCGTCCCAGAACCCTGGGGCTTGCATCGCCTGCTCCAGCTCCCCGATCTGACCTTCCAGCGCGTCGGGATCGAGGTAGTCGCCGAGTTGCGCGGCCCGCTCACGCAGTGACTCGAGTCTGGGCGACAGCTCCTCGACGCTGACTTGACCTTCGGTTGCCATCTCCCCCGCCAGTCGCTTAAGCGCCGTGGCACTTCTTGTACTTCAACCCGGAGCCGCACGGACACGGGTCGTTGCGCCCGACGCGATCCCACTCGTCCACGACGCGCTGCTCCACCTTCGGGGCGGGGTCTCCGCCGTTCGGTTCGGTCGCCACGAGCACGGCGCCGTCGTCGGCAGTCTCGTCGAAGCCCTGGATCGGGTCGTCGGCGTACGTGTAGTTGACGCGGTCCGGCTGGTGGGACTCGATCTGCGGGGCCCGCTCCACCTCGAGGTGGAACATGTAGCGGACGAACTCGCTCTTCACCGAGTCCATCATCTCCTCGAACATGTCGTGGCCCTCGAGGCGGTACTCGGACAGCGGGTCCTTCTGGCCAAGCGCCCGCAGGTGGATGCCCTCCCGCAGGTAGTCCATGTTGTAGAGATGCTCGCGCCAGTGCTGATCCACCGAGCTGAGCAGCACGTACCGTTCGAGGTCGCGGATGAGGGGGGTGCCGGTCTCTTCGTTGACGCCGAGCTCTTCCTCGCGCCGCTCGTACGCCTCCATTGCGTCGTCCTCGAGGCGATCCAGGAGCTCCTCGGTCGTGAGCGCGGCCCGGTCCAGGACGTCGGGCCCGAACGACACCGGGTAGTAGGTCGCCACCTGGGAGAACAGCGCGTCGAGATCCCACTCTCCCGGAGGGTTGGTGCCGTCGTCGAAGCTGTCGACCACCTGCACGAGCGTCTCCGCGATCCACGTCTTGGCCTGGTCGGAGACGTCCTCGCCCTCCAGCACCTGCCGGCGTTCGCGGTAGATGACCTCCCGCTGCTGGTTGAGCACGTCGTCGTACTCGAGCACGCGCTTGCGGATGCCGAAGTTCTGCTCCTCGACCTTCTTCTGGGCGCCCTCGACGGTCTTGCTCAGGATGCCCGCCTCGATCGGCACGTCCTCGGCGGGGCCGAGCCGGTCGAGCACCCGGTACATGCGATCGCCGGAGAAGATCCGGATGAGGTCGTCCTCGGCGGAGAGGTAGAAGCGGGACCGGCCGGGATCGCCCTGCCGGCCTGAACGGCCCCGCAGCTGGTTGTCGATCCGGCGGCTCTCGTGGCGCTCGGTGCCGAGGACGTACAGGCCGCCGACGTCGGGGATTCCCTCGCCGAGCTTGATGTCGACGCCGCGGCCGGCCATGTTCGTCGCGATGGTGACGGCGCCCTGCTGGCCCGCGTCCTTGATGATCTCGGCCTCGCGGTCGTGCTGCTTCGCGTTGAGCACCTGGTGCGGGATCCCGCGCTGCGTGAGCTTGTTGGACAGCATCTCCGAGATCTCGACCGAGATCGTGCCGACGAGCACCGGCTGGCCGAGCTCGTGGGTCTCGGCGATGTCCTCGACGACCGCGTTCCACTTCGCGTCGCGGGTCTTGAAGATGAGGTCGTTCTGGTCGTCCCGGATCATCGGCCGGTTCGTCGGGATCGACACGACCTCCATCTTGTAGATCTTGTCGAACTCGGTGGCCTCGGTCGCCGCGGTGCCGGTCATGCCGCTCAGCTTCTCGTACATGCGGAAGTAGTTCTGCAGCGTGATCGTCGCGAGCGTCTGGTTCTCCTCGCGGATCGCGACGCCTTCCTTCGCCTCGATCGCCTGGTGGAGCCCCTCCGAGTACCGGCGTCCCTCGAGGACGCGCCCGGTGAACTCGTCGACGATTAGGACCTCGCCGTCACGGACGATGTACTCGTCGTCGCGGTGGTAGAGGGCGTGCGCACGCAGCGCCTGCACCAGGTGGTTCACGAGCCCCGCGTTGGTGTCGAGGTACAGGTTCTCGATGCCGAGCGCCTTCTCCACCTTGTCGACGCCGCTCTCGGTCGGGGAGACTGTGCGCTGCTTCTCGTCGATCTCGAAGTCCTCGCCCTTCTTGAGGGTCGGGATGACCCGGGCGAAGCGGTAGTAGGTGTCGGCCGCCGCCTCCGGGATGCCGGAGATGATCAGCGGGGTGCGTGCCTCGTCGATGAGAATCGAGTCGACCTCGTCCACGATGCAGAAGTAGTGGCCGCGCTGGACGCAGTCCTCGATGCGCACAGCCATGTTGTCGCGCAGGTAGTCGAACCCGAATTCCGAGTTGGTCCCGAAGGTCACGTCGCAGGCGTACTGCTCGCGGCGGATCGACTCCGGCATCATCGGTTCGATGACGCCGACGCTGATGCCGAGCAGGTCGTAGATCGGCCCCATCCACTCCGCATCGCGCTTGGCGAGGTAGTCGTTGACGGTGACCATGTGCACGCCGCGGCCGAGGAGAGCATTGAGGTAGACGGCGGGCACGGCGGTGAGCGTCTTGCCCTCGCCGGTCTTCATCTCGGCGACCGCGCCCTCGTGAAGCACGCTCCCCCCGACGAGCTGGACGTCGTAGTGGCGCAAGCCCAGGCTGCGCTTCGAGGCCTCGCGGACGACCGCGAATGCCTCGGGGAGAATCGCGTGGAGCGACCCGGGGTCGTCGGGGTCGGCCCGCTCCCGGAACTCGTCGGTCTTGGCCCGCAGCTCCTCGTCGGAGAGCTGCTCCATCTCCGGCTCGAGCTCGTTGATCGTGTCGACGAGGGAGAAGCGCCGCTTCATCTGGCGGCCCTCGCCCAGGCGGAACATCTTGTTGAGGAGTTCGCTCAATTCGCGACGCTTTCTGGGATGACGACAGCCGAAGGATGGTAGCAACCGCCTCGGGGCGTCCCGCCGTGACGTGGCGGGGGCCGGTCGGCGGAACTCGTCGATCAGCCGGGCGCGATCAGCCCGAGGTCGCCGTCGCGGCGGCGGTAGATGACGCTCACGGTGGCGCCGTCGTCGTCGTTGCGGAAGACGTAGAAGTCATGGTTGAGCAGCTCGATCTGCATGGCCGCGTCCTCGACGCTCATCGGTTTCATCTCGAAGCGCTTCGTCTTGACGAGCCGGGGCTCCGCCTCGTCGTCGCCGGCGTTCGCGACCACCACGGGCGGGCCATCGATGGCCTCGGCGACGTCCACCTTGGCCGGGGATGCGCCGTGCGGCGGCCGGTGCCGGCGGCGACGGTCCCGATAGCGGCCGGCTTGCCGCTCCAGCTTTTGCACCGCGTGATCGATGGCGAGGTACATGTCACGGTCACTCTCGCGTACACGCAGCACCGGACCCTTCGTCCGGACGGTGACCTCGCAGACCTGGTTGCGGTCGATGCTGGGATTGCGCTCGACCGAGAGCTCCAGCTCGACAAGCGGCGGCTCGTCCCACGGGGGGAGGATCCTGGTGAGCTTCGCCAGCTTGCGCTGGGCGTGGTCGAAGAGCGCGTCGGTGACGGGGATGTTCTTCCCCTTGACGTGAAGATCCATCGGGACCTCCTTGCGCTTGGAGGTGCTGAGTGCACCGCCTCAGGAGTCTTGTCGGCATCCGGTGGCTGAAACCTCGCTCGGATTTGGACCGTCTTGCCAGGACGTTCAGTCTGGGAAGCTCGTCCTCGCCTTCGCCCATATGTCCGATATGAACAAAGGCTGCATCCTTGTCGGTGGGTCGGGCGTTTCCGCCCGCCCCCTGCGTATGGAATTGGGACCCTTCGAGTCCCGATTCAATTTCCGATCGGGTTTTCGCTCGCCGGATACTCAACGAGACACTCCTGCGACGGTGCACTAGATCGTAGCGCCTGGCGACCCTCTCGTGACCCGGGCGAACGCGATCGCGCCGACCGGCCCGGCGCCTGCGGCCCGGAGGGCCCTGGCGCACGCGGTGAGGGTCGCGCCTGTGGTGTGGACGTCGTCGACGAGGCAGACGGCCGGCGGGGTCGTTGCGCGATCCGCCCGGAAGGCGCCGCGCACCTGCAGGCGACGCTCGGTCACCGACGAGCCCCGTTGCGTCGGTGCCTCGCGGACGCGTTCGATGGGCGTTGCGACCGCGAGCCCCCACGCGCGCCCGAGTTCCCGGGCGATGAGCTCCGCCTGGTTGAACCCGCGCTCGCGCTGCCGGGCAGCCGCGAGCGGGACCGGGACGAGGGTGATCCCCGGCGGCGGCATGGGGATCCGGGTCGCCATGATGGCCGCGATCGGCGCGGCCAAGGACCTGAGCCGGCGGTCCTTGAGGGCCGAGACGATCGCCGGGGCGGGATCGGCATAGCTCACCGCGTGGCGGGCGACGTCGATCGCCGGCGGGCACTCGACGCACGACGGGACGTCGAGCGACCACGGATGCCCGCATCGCCGGCACCGGGGCTGGACCGGCTCCGCAAGGCGGGCGGCGCAGTCGACGCAGATCGGGTCGCCGGGAAGACCGCATCCCGCACAGGCCGGCGGCAGCAGGACGTCGAACGCCGCCCCGAGCATGGTCCGCACACGCATCGCGGGAGCGTCGCAGCGGCCACGTGGCATGTGGCGCGCGAACCATCACGGGCGACGCACACGAGTGCGTCAGTTCACGATCGGGTCAGGCCGTGCCGGCCGACGGAAGCGCGGCGAGGCCACCGGCGCGGCGCCGCCACAGAATGTGAGCCCACAGACCGGCGCCGCCGAGCGCCCCGCTGAGGAGCGCCGCGTGCAGCGCCCCAATCTCGGCCTGGTCGAAGCTTGCTGGCTGAAGGTCGGACATCCTTGCCTCCGGTCGCGACATACCCTCCAGGTATCGGCACGTGCGCGCGGCCACATGACGTTCGCCGCGTTCCGGAGGTGCGGAAGCGTCGGCGGACTGCCCGAGCAACCGGGTAAGCTCCCGCGCCGTGGTCCGGAAGATCCTCACGGCCCTGCTCGTGCTCGGGCCGGTGGTCGTCATCCTCGAGCACGCCGGTGCCGGCGACCTGACGGTCTTCATTCTCGCAGCCATGGCGCTCGTCCCGCTCGCCTGGCTCATCGGAGAGGCCACCGAGCACGCAGCGCACCACACCGGCCCGGGTGTCGGCGGCTTCCTCAACGCCACCTTCGGCAACGCGCCCGAGCTCATCATCGCGCTCCTGGCCCTCAACGACGGTTTGACCGAGGTGGTCCGTGGCTCCCTGACCGGTTCCGTCGTGGGAAACCTGCTCCTGGTACTCGGCTTCTCGCTGCTCTTCGGCGGGCGCGGCGAGCTCGATCGCGAGTCCAGCTTCGTCTCGATGGGGCTCGTCGGGCTGGCCGTGGTGCTCTTCCTCATCCCGTCGATCCCCGGGTTCAGCGGTGACCCCGAGCGCGACTCGCTCGCGCGGCTCTCGATCCCCGTGTCGATCGTACTGCTGGTGGTCTACGTGTTCGTAACGATCCTCGCTCTCCGCCGCCATCACTCAATGCACGTTTCCGACGAGCCGGGCGAGATGGTCGCGTGGTCGCTGCCGTACTCGCTCGGCGTGTTGGGAGCCGCGACGGTGGTCACGGCATTCGTCGCCGAGGCGCTCGTCGGGTCGCTCGAGACGTTCGCCGACAAGGCCGGGCTCTCGGAGTTCTTCGTCTCCGCGGTGATCGTGGCGATCGTCGGCAACGCGGCTGAGCACGGCGGAGCCGTTGTGGTCGCCGCCAAGGGCAACATCAAGCTGGCCGCGGAGATCGCCCTCTCGTCGAGCGCCCAGGTGGCGGTGTTCCTGATCCCGGCGGTCGCCCTGCTCTCGTGGGCGATCGACCCCCTCGCCCTGTCGTTCCGCCCGATCGAGATCGGGACGCTGGCCGCCGCGGTGGTATTTACCGCCTTGGTGCTGTGGGGCGGGAAGTCCAGCCGCTTCCGGGGCGGACTCCTGACCGCCGCCTACGTGGCCGCCGCGGTCTCGTTCTACTTCGCCGGCGACCGGTAGCGCGCCTCACCCGGCGAGGGGTGGGGCCCCGTGCGAGACTGCGCCGATGCGCATCCGCCTGCTTCGCCACGCAACCCTGCTCGTCGAGACCGCCGGAAGACGGTTCCTCGTCGACCCCCTGCTCGGGCCGGCGGGATCCCAGCCGCCGATATCAGAGACGCCGAACCCGCGGCCCAACCCCTTGGTCGGCCTGCCGATGGAGCCCCTCGACACCGTCGCGGGCATCTCGGCGACGCTGGTGACGCACCTCCACCCCGATCACTTCGATCAGACCGCGCTCGGCGTGGTACCGCGCGACCGGCCCGTGCTGTGCCAGCCGCGAGATCACGAGATGTTCATCCGCGCCGGACTCTCGGCCCAGGTCGTCGGCGATTCGCTCGACCTCGACGGGGTTCGCATCACCCGTACGGGCGGCCGGCACGGCACCGGCGCCATCGGCGCGGAGATGGGCGACGTCAGCGGATTCGTCCTCGCCGCCGACGGGGAGCCGACGCTCTACATCGCCGGGGACACGATCTGGTGCGAGGAGGTCGCGGCGGCCATCGCGGCGCACTCCCCCGATGTCATCGTGGTGAACGCCGGTGCGGCGCAGTTCGTGCAGGGCGACCCGATCACCATGGATGTCCCGGACGTCGTCGCGACCTGCAACGCGGCACCCGACGCCGTCGTGGTCGCCGTGCACATGGAGGCCGTCAACCACTGCCTGCTCACCCGTGAGGGCCTCCGAGCCGGGGTCGCGTCCGCCGGCCTCGACGGCCGGGTGCTGACGCCCGCCGACGGAGAGACGCTGGAGCTGTCCTTCAGCTGACCGCGGCCGCCGCATCCCACGCCGCGCGCAACGTGCGGTCGAAGGGCGGGCGGTGGACGCCCTGCTCCGTGACGATCGCCGAGACGAGCCGGCTCGGTGTGCGGTCGAACGCGGGGTTCGCCACGTTCGCGCCCTCCGGCGTGGCGCCGCGGCCGAACAGCCCGATCGCGAGCACCTCGTCGCTCGCGCGCTCCTCGATCGGGATCTCCGCCGCCGATGGGAGTGACAGGTCGAGCGTCGAGGTGGGCGCCGCGACGATGAACGGGATGTCGTGCTCGCGGGCGAGCACAGCGACGCCGTAGGTGCCGATCTTGTTCACGACGTCGCCGTTGGCGGCGATGCGGTCGGCGCCGACGACCACGTGGCTCACCCGACCCTCCGCCATCAACGTGGCCGCCATGTTGTCGGCGATCAGCGTGTACGGGATTCCCTCCTGCTGCAGCTCCCAGGCGGTGAGCCGGGCACCCTGAAGCAGCGGGCGGGTCTCGTCGACGATCACCCGCACGGTGGGGTCGGCCGCGTGGGCCGCCCGGACGACGCCGAGCGCCGTGCCGTAGCCCCCCGTCGCGAGGGCGCCCGCGTTGCAGTGGGTGAGTATCCGGGCGCCGCGATGGATGAGGGCCAGCGCGTGCGCCCCGATTCGCTCGCACCGCTCGACTTCGTCGTCGTGCACCTTGCGGGCGGCCGCGGCCAGCCGGTCGGCGAGCTCCGCCGCGCTTCCAGTGTGCGCCGCGGCGAGTGCGAGCTGCGCGTCGACGGCCCAGGCGAGGTTCACGGCGGTCGGGCGGGCCGAGCGCAGCGCCTGCGCCGCCCGGGTGAGCTCGTCGGTGAGACCCGCGAGATCGCGCGGGCCGCGCTGGGCCGCCAGTGCCATCCCCATGGCCCCGGCGACGCCGATTGCCGGCGCGCCGCGCACGACCATGGTCTTGATGGCATCGACGACCTCGGGCCACTCCCGCAACGTCACCGTCACCAGCTCTCCCGGAAGCCGCGTCTGGTCGAGCATCCGCACTTCGCCGTCGCCGAGCGCGAGGATGTCGTGCGGGGCGAGCCCGGGCGGCGCGGTGCTCATCCCGCGGACGGGCCGGCGGACCGGCCGTAGCCGGTGTTCGCGAGTCGGTCCTTGAGGCGGTCGATCATCGTGATCGGGCCGGGATCGACCTGCAGGAGGCACGCCAGGTACAGGGATGCGTAGTCGCCGAGGAGCACCAGGTCGAGCATCCGGGCGAGCGCAGTGCGTCCCTCGGCCTCGATCCGTGTGACGCCCTCCACGAATGGGCTCACGAGCTCCTCGGTGATCCCGAACCGCCGCTCCACCTGCCGGTGATTGCGCGGGTCGAGCAGCATGATCACGCGCGTGCGGGCCCCGGCCGCGCCGGTCCCCTCGATCCCGACGATCTCGTTGTGGTTGTGCTCCGGCAGCGTCGACCACGACGCCGGGATCTTCGCGTTCTCGTTGAGCTGGCACTTCCACCGGTAGGCGATCGGCCCGGTGATCTCCGCTCCCCAGATCAGCGGCGCGCGCTCGAGCAGCAGCCCCGCGACCTGCTTCGCGGGGTTCGCGTCCTCGGGCGAGGACGGACCGTAGTCGCGCACCGCGGTCGCGAGGGTCTCGCGCGCCTCGGCGAGGTCGGCGTCGAGCGACGGAAGCACCTCGAGGCGCTCGAGCACCACGAGCATTGCCGCCAGCATCTGCACGAGCGCGGCTCGGGGCATCGGCGCCGGCGGCGGCTCGATGATCGGCACGCCGCGCTCCCCGTAGAACGATGCGAGCTTCCCGCCTGTCGAGATGGCAATCGCCGGGCAGGTGCGGTCGAGTGCCTCCATCATGCAGGTGAGCGTCTCCTCGGTGGTCCCCGAGAACGAGGATCCGATCACGAGGGTGTCCTCGCCCACCCAGCCCGGCAGGTAGTAGTCGCGAACCACCTGCACCGGCCGGCGCAGGCGCTCCCAGAACGCGCCGATGATGAGGTCGCCCGCGATCGCCGAGCCGCCCATCCCGCAGATCGCGACATTCGCGACTGCGTCGGCCGGGAAGGGGATCTCTACGGCGCGGGCACGCTCGATGGCCTGGTCGAAGACCTCGACGGCCCGTCCCGTCTGCGCGACCAGACCGAGGGAGTCGATGTCCAGGATCTGCGGGTGGTCAAGCACGCCCACTCTGCACCTCCTCGTTCGCCGGCGAGATCTCGATGGTGGCGCCGGTGTCGATGGTGATGCCCTCGAGCCGCACGCCGGCGGCGAGCGTCGCCCCGTCGCCGATCACGACGCCCTCGAGAAGCTCGCAGCCGTCGCCCACGCGCACGCCGGCGCCCACGATGGCGCCCCGGACGCGCGTGCCGCACCCCACGTCGGTGCCCGCACCGATGACGCTGCCCTCGACCGAGGAGCCCTCACCCACCACCCCTGACGCCCCGACAGTGCTGCCGCCGGTCACGACCGCTCCCGGCGCGACGGTGGCGCCGGGACCGAGGTATCGCTCACCGACGGGGGACGCGGTCCGCACCGTCCCCGCGAGCACGTCGAGGTGCGCCTGCAAGTACGACTCGGGCGTTCCGATGTCGCGCCAGTAGCTCGCACTCGGGAATCCCGCCAGGCGCCCGCCCGACGCGAGGTGCGGAAAGGTGTCGCGCTCGATCGAGCACGCCTCGCCTGGCGGGATGAGGTCGAGCACGTCGCGCTCGAGCAGGTAGGTGCCGGCGTTGATCAGGAACGGCTCGCCCGGGCGGAGCTCGTCGGCCGACGGCTTCTCGACGAACGCCTCGACGCGATGGTCGGGGTGGAGCCGCACCAGGCCGTAGCGGGACGGGTCGTCGACAGGCGTGAGCGCAAGCGTCCCGGACACGTCCGAGGCCTCGTGTCGAGCGACCAGCGCCGAGAGGTCGAGGTCGGTGAGGACGTCGCCGTTGAGCACGAGGGTGCGCTCCCCGCGGAGCAGGGACTCCGCGTTCTTCACGGCTCCGGCGGTGCCGAGCGGCACCGGGTCGACGACGTACCGCAGGCGCATGCCGATGCCTCGGCCGTCACCGAAGTGCTCCTCGAGCGCCTCCGGCCGGTAGCCGCAGGAGAAGATCACGTCCGTCACGCCGAACCGTCGAAGCTGATCGAGCTGGTGCGTCACGAACGGCCGGTCGACGAGCGTCATCATCGGCTTGGGCCGCGTGTCGGTCAGCGGGCGGAGCCGGCGCCCCTCCCCGCCGACGAGGATGACGGCCTCGATCACGCCCGCCCGATGCCTTCATACACGAAGCCAGCCGCCCGCAGGACGGCCGGGTCCACGGCGTTGCGGCCGTCGATCAGCACCGGCCGCTTCATGGTCGGGGCGATCTCCGCCCAGTCGAGCTCCACGATCTGCCGCCATTCGGTCACAAGCACTGCTGCGTCGGCGCCGGCGAGCGCCGCCGCCGCCGTGTCGTAGAGTTTGACGCCCCGAAGCCGCTCGCGCGCGGCCTCGCTCGCGACGGGGTCGTAGGCGCGCACCTTCGCGCCCTCGGCCAGGAGGCGCGCCGCCAGCACGAGGCTCGACGCTTCCCGCATGTCGTCAGTCTCGGGCTTGAACGCGAGGCCGAGCAGCGCGACGGTCCTGCCCTCCAGCTGGCCGAGGTGCTTGCGGAGCTTGCCGATGACCCGCCGCTTCTGCAGCTCGTTGACCTCGATCACCGAGTTCAGCAGCTGGAAGTGATACCCCGAGTTGCCGGCGAGTTGCTTGAGCGCGGAAACATCCTTCGGGAAACAACTTCCACCGAAGCCAATCCCTGCCTTGAGGAACGCGGAGCCGATGCGCTGGTCGAGTCCCATCCCCTCGGCGACGGTCACGACGTCGGCGCCGACCTCCTCGCAGACGTTCGCGATCTCGTTGATGAAGCTGATCTTGGTCGCGAGGAACGCGTTCGACGCGTACTTGACCATCTCCGCGGTGGGGACGCTCGTGCGGACGATCGGCGCGCCGAGCGGGGCGTAGAGCTCCGCGACCCGGTCGCCCTGCTCCGGCGCGAACTCGCCGATCACGACCCGGTCCGGACTCAGGAAGTCGGCGATCGCCGCGCCCTCCTTCAAGAACTCGGGGTTGGAGCAGTAGCCCACGCCGGTCAGCCCCCGCGCATCGAGGTCGCCCCGCACACGCTCGCCCGTCCCCACCGGGACGGTGCTCTTCATGATCAGCAGGTGGCGGGTGTCCGCACCGGCGGCGGCGAGCTCCTCGATGAAACCCATCACCGCGGAGAGATCCGCGTCGCCGGAGTAGGTCGGCGGGGTGTCGACCGCGATGAAGATCAGGTCGGCGTTCGCGAGGAGCCGGTCGAGGTCGAGCGTGAAGTCCAGG
This sequence comes from uncultured Thermoleophilia bacterium, assembly GCA_963706315.1. GTDB lineage: Bacteria > Actinomycetota > Thermoleophilia > Miltoncostaeales > Miltoncostaeaceae > CALMEC01. The sequence continues at coordinate 82,558 of CAVPMA010000017.1, forward strand.
CGACGGCGGTGCTTCTTGATCAACGCCTCAAGCCCGGGCTCGTAGATCGGGATCTTGCCGTCGTGAAGCGCGGCGACCTTGCGGGGGTCGATGTCGCGCAGCGTGACTTGGTGACCGAGCGACGAAAGGCATACGCCCGTGACCAGGCCGACGTAGCCGGCCCCGATGACCCCGACGCGGGCTATGGCGTCCGACTCTTCTCGTCGATCGAGACCGCGGTGTCCTTCTGCCCGGCCTTCAGCTTGGCCTTGGCGGGCCGCACCATGAACTGCTGCATGTCACGGATGGTCACGTCGGTGAGGCCCTCGTCGAGGGAGTTCGAGATCCAGTAGGTCATGTTGCCACGCTGCCACAGCAATCGATGCATCTGGCGACCGTTGTAGAAGGTCGAGCAACGGCAGCCCTTGGCGTCGACGCCGGTGCGGGTCTTGATGATCGGCGGGTTCTTCATGCTGGTCTGGGTGATCGTGACGTACCGGTTGCCCGCCAGCGTCGATCCGAACCGCGCCCGCAGCACGATCGTGAGGGCATTCGGCTTGCCCTGGTCGCCGCGCTCGACGTTGTACATCCGCATGTACGCCACGTCGTACCCGCGCGGCAGGTGAAGCGGCACCAGCATGTCCAGGCCCGTGATCGCGCGCGCGTTCTGGATCCGCCGCTTGAGGCTGGTGGTGGCGACGATGTCCGGCTTCTTCTTGACCTGCTTGGCGGTGGACGCCGTGGGCGTCACCAGGCCCTCGTAGTCGGATCCGATCACCACGAGCACGTCTGCGTCGGTGGGCTGGCCCTTGCGTCGCGCGACGATGCTCGCCCGGTCGCCGAAGAGCTGCTGCAGGGCCTTGGCCTCGTTTCGCTTGTCGGGCGCGTAGAAGATCGACGTCGACTGGTAGAAGGTGCCGTCGGGCGCGTTGCCGCCGACGTACACCTTGTAGCCGCGCTTGGCGAGGGCCTCTCCGGCCTTGGCCCCGAGGCGGAGCCGCTTGCTGCCGTTGTAGACGTTGACGATGACCTTCGACGGGTCGACCGGCTTCGCGGGCGCCTGGCTGATGAAGTCCGGGTTCTTCCACTGGTCGACGGCGTCGCGAATCTGCTTCTGGCTGGTGAGCACGACGGACTGGCCGTTGATGAGTTCCGAACCCGTGGCCTTGACCTGCACGCGGGCGATGCGCTCCTTCTCGGTCTCGAGCGCGAACAGCAGGAAGTCCTTGAGGCGTGAGGTGGAGCGCAGGCTGGTGGTGACCTCGTCGTGGATCGCGTCGACGATGTTGTCGAGGCCGCGGGCGCTCCGGCTCTGACGCTTGAGCTCGGAGAGGAACGCCTGCTGGCGGGCGATCCGCGCGAAGTCGGAGTCGCCGTGGCGGTAGCGCACGTAGTCGAGCGCCTCCGCCCCCTTGAGCTTCTGGTAGCCCGGCTTGATGTCGAGCTGCTCGAAGTTGTCTCCCGGGCCGGAGTTGTCGTTGAAGTACCAGCGGTCGACGTCGAGGTAGACGCCGCCGGCGTCGTTGACGAGCCGCACGAACGCGTTGAAGTCGACGTTGAAGAAGTGGTCGATGCTCTCGCCGGTGAGCTGCTCGACGGTCTCGATGGCGAGCTTGTTGCTGCCGAACGAGTACGCGGCGTTGATCTTGTTCTGCCCGTAGCCCGGGATGCTCACGTACAGGTCGCGCGGGAACGACAGCATCGAGATGAACCCGCGATTGAAGTCCAGCCGCACGAGGATGAGCGTGTCGCTGCGGCCACTGTCCCCGTTCTCCGTCGCTCGCTTGTCGGAGCCGATGACCAGGATGTTCCACGGGCGGTCGGGCAGGTTCTTCGGCTCCTGCGCGAGCACCTGGATCGCTTCCTTCACCTCGGGGCTGTTGTTCTCAGGGTTGGACAGCGCGTAGTCACCGTACCGCTGGGCGAACAGCACGGCCGCGCCCACGATGCCGAGCAGGCCGATGACGCTCCACATGAGCACGGAGAGCACGGGCCGGCGACGGCGGGGGATCTGGTAGTACGTCGCGTCCCGGTGGTCGAGCGGACGCTGCGGTGGACCGGCCGGCGGCTCGACGACGCTCACGCGGCGGACACCTCCGCGGCCGTGTCCACGCCCCGGTGGCCGACGAGGCGGGCGAAGTCGGTGAGGGCGCGCCGGTACGACGCGAGGCAGCCGGCCTCCACGTACTCGGCGGGGCCGTGGTGGCCGGCGCCGCGCGGGCCGAACTCGACGGCCGGCACTCCGACCTCGAGGAACGCGACAACGTCGGAGGCCCCGTCACGCCCGACCGACGTGGCGGTGGGCTCGTAGGCGCCGACGGCCTCCAGGAGCAACGCCACGAAGCGGTGCTCGGGGTCGACGTACGCCGGCGGGCGCTCGACCAGCACCTCGACCCGCCAGTCGCCGACGGAGCGGATCTGCGCGAGCACCTCGTCGGGATCCTGGCCCGGCAGGTACCGCACGTCGATGTCGAGCCGGCAGTCGTCCGGCACCTTGTTGATCGCGTCGCCGCCGACAATCCGGCCGAGGTTGATCGACGGCTGCGTGAAGAGGTCGGTGGACTCCGTCGCGAACGGGAGCTCGGAGATCGCGCGGTACATCTCGACGCCGTCGAGGATCGCGGACCTGCCAAGCCAGGGCGTCGACCCGTGGGCGGCCACGCCCTCGACCTCGGCGCGCATCATCAGGACGCCCTTCGCCTGCACTCCCACCTGCATGTCGGTGGGCTCCCCGCAGATCACGAAGTCCGCGCGAAGGCCGTCGGCGACGAGCATCTCGGTGCAGTTCGATCCGGGTTCCGACCGTTCCTCGTCGGGCACGACGATCAGTTCCACGACCGCCCCGTCACACGCCTTCGCCAGGTCGGAGCACGCGAGCATCATCGCGGCGAGAGCACCCTTCATGTCGTATGCGCCACGCCCGTACACGCGGCCGTCTTCGATCCGCGCGCGGAACTGGTCGGCGTGCCCCGGCACCACGTCGATGTGCCCGTTGAAGATGATGCGGGTCGACCCGGTGCCGACACGGGCGAGGATGCAGTCGCGGTCGCGCAGGGTCCGCCGTTCGACGGCGGCGCCGCATCCCTCGAGCCAGCCCTCGACGAAGTCGAGTGCGGGTCGGAGCCCCTCGGGCGTCGAGGTGTCGAACGCGATCAGACGCTCGGTGAGCTGCACTTCGTCCAACGCCGGGCATCCTAGCCGAGGCCCGCGAGGTCCGGATCATGAAGGGTCTTACGTCCGGCACCTCCGGGAACACCCGTCCGTCAGGCACCGCGGTTGGGCGGGAGGTCACGACCGAGCTGCGAGGTCGACCGCTCGGCTGAGGACACGGTTGCGAGCGACGCCCGGTGGCGGCTCGCGAGCAGCCCCTCCCGAAGACCGCCGTGAGGGGCGCCCTCGATCCCGTCGATCTGCGGCACGCGGTGCACGAGACTCCAGAGCCCCCACGCGCCGAGCAGCGCGGCGCACACGGCGAGGCTCCACCGGATCCCCACGACCTCGGCGAGCCCGCCGGCGGCCTGCGCGCCGATCGCGATCGGACCGAGGACGGCCAGCTGGTAGAGGCCGAGCATCCGGCCGAGGAGCTCCGGCGGCGAGCGGAGCTGGATCGCAGCGTTGGTGGCGATGAACATCCAGATCCAGAAGACGCCGGCGGCGAACATGGCGACCAGCGCCAGCCAGAACCAGGGTGAGGCGGCGAGCACCCCCATGCCGGCCGCAAACGCGACCGTCGCGGTCGGCAGTGCGTGATGGCGCGGGTATCCACCGCGGCCGAGGGACTCGAGGAGCCATGCGCCCACCAGGGCGCCCGCGCCCATGAAGCCCAGGAGCAGGCCGAGCCCGGCGTCGGGATGGCCGAGGTTCGCCGCGACGACCGGGGCGAGCTCCTGCGCGGGCGCGGCGAGCGCCGCGAAGATCGCCATGCCGAGCAGCAGGCGACGCGGCGCCGGCTCGCGCTTGGCGTACCCGAACGCCTCGGCGAACCGCGCCCGTGAGCCCGGCGCGGCCGGCGGGAACGAGGGGAGGCCCATGAGCACGACGATGAGCACGAGGAACGAAGCGGCGTTTACGGCAAAGCACGCGGTGGGGCCGGCGATAACGAGCATCAGGCCGCCGAGGGTCGGCCCGATCAGGCGTGCGACGTTGATGCCGGCGGCGTTGAGGGCGATGGCCTCGGGCAGCCGTTCCCGGCCTGCGAGCACGCCGACGAGCGCGAGCATGGCGGGCAGCCCGAGGGCGAACCCGACTCCCACGAGGAACGTCGCGACATAGATCACGGCGGGAGTCGCCAGGTCGAGCGCGGTCAGGACCGCGAGGAGCACCGCGCCGACGGCCTGCAGCGAGAAGGTGGCGATTCCGATGCGGCGCCGGTCGAGGCGGTCGGCGAGCTGACCGGCGTACGCCGACAGCACGAACGCGGGGCCACGCGCGACGAGCGCGAGGGCGCCCACCGCGGCGGGGCTGTGCGTCAGGTCGTAGATCAGCCAGCCGGCGCCGACCACCTGCAGCCAGGAGCCGGCGTTCGACGCGAGGCTTGCGAGCCAGAAACGCCGGAACTCGGGAACGCGTAATACGCCGGGCAGGGCCATCCGTTCACGATAGCCGTGTCGGTGCACAACCCGGGGTGATGCGTCGGAATCCTTGTGATTGGCGGTCTGCGTGAGCTGCACGGGTTGGCGACGCCCCGCCTTCGACGGTTAATCGCCCGGGACGCCTCTCGCCGATTCCCCGAGTGTTAATCGCCCGGGACGGTGGTCAGGCGGCCAGCAGGTCGTCCAGGCGCTCGTAGCTCTCCCGGATTCCCTCCTCCCTGCCGCTCGCCACGAAGGCGTCGCGTCCCTCGAATGAGTCGACCAAGCGACGTCGAGATCAGGCGCGTGCGGCCGGGCCCGCGCCGGCGATCCCACGGAACAGATCCCGCAGGTCGTAGTGCCCGCCGTCCGTCGACAGGCGCACGATCTCATATGCAGGTATTCCTTGCCCGGTTTCCGGTCGAGCCGTTCGACCGGGTCGAGCGTCGGAGTCGCGCCCCTGTACCCTCGCAGGCCAGTGGGCACGGAGATCGACGAACGGCGTGAGCGTGTGCTCGAGGCGCTTGCCGGGGCGGGTCGGCGCGGCATCTCCGGCCAGGCGCTGGCCGACGAGCTCGGTTGCTCGCGCGCCGCGGTCCACCGCCACGTCGATGCCCTGCGACGAAGCGGGATTGCGATCGACGGCGTCCACGACGGGTACCGGCTCGCGCCGGGCGCCGACCCGGTCGCCCCGCGGCTCGTCCAGGCGCAGCTCGTCGCCCCGATCCTCGGGCCGGTGACCTGGATCCCGCGCACAGGCTCGACGAACGACGACGCGGTCGCGGCGGCCCGGGCAGGCGCGGCAGAGGGGCTCGTCGTCGGGACCGACTTCCAGGAGTCCGGACGCGGCCGGCGGGGACGCGAGTGGCACGCCGACCCGGGAGCGGCGCTGCTCTTCTCGGTGCTGCTGCGGCCCCGGCTGCCCACCGCCGACGTCGGTGTGCTGCCGATCGTCGCAGCCGTCGCCGTGGCCGAGGCCATCGGCGAACGGGCGGGGATCGTGTGGCCAAACGACATCCTGGTGGACGATCGCAAGGTGTGCGGGATCTTGTGCGAGCTCTCGGCCGACGAGACGGGCGTCGCTTGGGTCGTCGTGGGCATCGGCGTCAACGTCCGATCGGCACCGCACGTCGAGGACGGCCGGTGGGAGGCAGGCGCCGTCGCCGACCGCACCCCGTCGATCCGCCGGGCGGACCTGCTCGTCGACATCCTGCGCGGGCTCGCCCAGCGCTACCGGGGGTGGCTCGCGGAGGGGCCGAGCGCGGTCCTCGCGGCGTTCGCCGAACGCGACCTGCTGCGCGGCTCGGGCCTGACCGTGCGCACCGGGGAGCGAGATGCCTCCGGCACCGCCAACGGCGTTGACGAGCTCGGACGGCTCCGGCTCATCACCGGCGGAGCGGAGATCGTGGTCGGGTCGGGCGAGGTGACCCGCGTCGAACGCGCGTAGCGTGCGTTCTCCGTCTAGTCGGACAGGATGCCGAGCAGCGAGGTGAAGATGTTGACGATCGACACGAAGATGCCGGTCGCGAGCCACACCGCGTCGCGCTCGGTGGCGTGCTTGCGCAGGTAGTTGAAGTCGACGACGAGCAGCAACGCCGACACCGCGTAGATGAACAGGCTGACGATCGGGTTGAGCGATCCGGCCACGAGCGTCCAGACGATGGCGACGCCGACGCCGACGAACACGATCAGGGACAGCGGCCGCATCCACGGGGCGAGGTCCTTCGAGAGGAACAGCCCGAGGGCACCCATGGCGAGCACGGTTCCGGCCGTCCCGGCGATGGCCTGATAGAGCACGTCGGGCTGCACGGTCGCGAACTGGGCGATGACCGGTCCCAACCCGAGCCCGATAAACGTGGCGGTGGCGAACAGCCAGCCCATGGCGAAGGAGCCAACCCGGAACCGCTCACTCGCAAAGGACGTGACGAGCAGCATGCCGAGCCCGATGAGGGAGCACGTGACCGCCGCGCCGTGCGACAGGTCCTGCCCCAGGTACGCGCCGAGCGCGAGGAACCCGATGGCGATCGCGACCAGGCCCATGACCCAGCCGAACACCGTCGTGACGGAACGTTCGGCAGCGGGGGCGAGGTCGCGGGGATACGTCGTCGTCGTGTCGTTTCGTCGTTCATGGCGCTCAGGATAGCGTCATTCCCCGCGATTTCGTGGGCGGCGGAGAGTCGTCGCCGTCGAACAGCCGCCGGAGCTCCGGGCCGCTCAACCCGGCGCCCAGTCCGGCGATGAGCGCGATCCGCGCGGCGGCGGGCGAGCGGCGGCCGGCGACGATCACCCCGGATGCGCGCAGATCGCGCTCGCTCCCGCGAAAGCCGTACGTTCCATGGAGCACGGTGCCGCGCTCGGGGCGCACGGTCGCGACCACCGGCACCCGGGCGGCGGCCTCCTCGACCGCGTCGAGCGTCTCGGGTGGCAGGTGGCCGGCGCCGAGCGCGACCACCACGAGCCCGTCGGCGCCGCTCGCGAGGGCGGCGCGGAGGAGGCCCCCGTCGTCGCCGAGCCCCGCGGCGACGACGTGGACACGAGCGGCGAGGGCCGCGGGGTCGATCGCCACGGTGCGCACCGGACGCGTCAGCACGACGGGGACGCCCTCCTCCACCCAGCCGAGGGGTCCCGATTGGTACGAGCCGAACGCGGTGGGCCCCGTTGAGTCGACCTTCCGTACCCACCGTGCGGCGTGGATCTGGCCGCCGAACACCACCACGCATCCCAAGCCGGATGCGCTCGGTGAGGCGGCCACGCCGACCGCGTCGCGCAGGTTGGCGGGACCGTCGGCCCCCGTCGCGGACGCCGGCCGGATCGCGCCGGTGACCACCACGGGCGCGTCGGCGTCGTGCATCAGGTCGACGAGCGCCGCAAGCTCCTCGATCGTGTCGGTGCCGCTGGTCACGACGACGCCGCGGCCGTCCCGCGCGGCGGCGCGCGCGGCGCGTGCCACGGCCAGCGCCCCGTCGAGCCCCAACGCCGCGCCAGGGACGTTACGTACGCCCTCGACGTCCAGCGTGAACCCCGCAAGCTCGGGCACCGCGGCGACGAGCTCCGCAGCATCCATCGCAGGGGCCGCCCGATCGCCGCGCATCGCGATCGTGCCCCCCGCGCCGATCACGCGGACGAGCCGACCCGTCTCAGACGCCACCGGTGGTGCGCTCGGGCCCGGGTGCCGGCGTCACGCTCGGCGGCGTACCCGCCGTGCGGACGTCGGCGTGACGACCTGCAGCAGGTTGCCGACGGCCTGATCGTGTTCGAGCGGGTGGCGCAGCGGGAGGTCGTCGCGGACGGCGTAGTGGTTGCGCCGCCCGACCCGGGTGCGCGACACGTACCCGGCCTCGACGAGGTCGCTCACGATTCCCTGCGTCGCTCGCTCGGTGATTCCCACGCGGTCGGCCACGTCGCGAAGGCGGATGCCGGGGTCGCGCGCGATGCACACGAGCACGTGCGCATGGTTCGTCAGGAACGTCCAGCCTGTTCGACCGACGCGCGCGTCATCCGCCATGACGCGATGTTACTCCCGAGTCGCGAATCGCGTCGTGGATTACGTCGTTGCTGCCGCCTGGACGATCATTCCGGCGGCGAGCGTGTCGTTCGTCGCCTCGTCGATCAGGATGAAGCTGCCGGTGGTGCGATTGCTTCCGTACGGGTCGACCACGAGCGGCTGGCTGGTGCGCAGCCGGATCCGGGCGATGTCGTTGAGCCCGACCGCCTCCGCCGGGCCGGTGTCGAACGTGCGGATGTCGACCCGGTAGACGATCGCGTCGACGACGGCGAGGGCTTCTCGCGTGGTGTGGCGGATGACGTAGCGGCTGCCCCGCGCGAGCGATCGGTCGGACATCCAGCACACGTCGGCGACGATCTCCCGCGTGACGACCGGCAGCTCGTCGTCGGCGGCGACGATCATGTCGCCCCGCGCGACGTCCAGGTTGTCCGACAGGCGGATGGTGACCGACTGCGGGGCCTCGGCGAGATCGAGTGGGCCGTCGAGCGTCTCGACGGTCTCGACCGTGGTGCGCTGCCCACCCGGCAGGACCACGACCTCCATGCCCGGGTGGAAATCCCCCGCGGCGATCTGGCCGGCGTACCCGCGGTAGTCGTGGTGGTCAACCGCCTGCGGACGGATGACCCACTGCACCGGGTACCGGGCCGGGAGCGCGATGTCGTCGCGGTCGAGCGGGATCCGCTCGAGGTGGTGAAGGAGCGACGTGCCCTCGTACCAGGGCATGCGCTCGCTGTCGTCGACGACGTTGTCGCCGTCGAGCGCCGAGATTGGGATCAGGTCGATCTCGAGGTCGAGATCGCGGGCGAAGTCGCGGAAGTGGGCCTCGATGTCGTCGAAGACGTCCTGGTCGAAATCGACGAGATCCATCTTGTTGACGGCTACGACCACCCGCGGGATCCGCAGCAGCGCGCAGACGTAGGTGTGCCGGCGGGTCTGCTCCACCACCCCGTGCCGCGCGTCGACGAGGATCACCGCCACGTCCGCGGTCGACGCCCCGGTCGCCATGTTCCGCGTGTACTGAACGTGCCCGGGCGAGTCGGCGATGATGAACCGGCGGCGAGGAGTCGCGAACGGGCGGTACGCGACGTCGATCGTGATGCCCTGCTCCCGCTCGGCTCGCAAGCCGTCGGTGAGGAGCGCCAGGTTCACGTAGCCGTCGCCGCGCCGCTCGCTGACCTCCTCGATGTGCTCGAGTTGGTCCGCCATCACCTGCTTGGCGTCGAACAGCAGGCGGCCGATCAGGGTGCTCTTGCCGTCGTCGACCGAGCCGCAGGTCACGAGGCGGCAGAGGTCGACACGGTCCACGGTACCCACCATCACAACCTGACTTGGTACTCAGGCTTCAGGGACGCGCGTCGCGAGCAGCGATGCGCGTCACGATCCAGGTGCCTGCCCTGCTGGCGAGCAGGCCGAAGGCCGACAGCAACGTCGGGGAAGAATCGACGACTGCTCGAGGCTGCGCTTCCGCACTGCGAGAGATTCTTCACCGTTAGAAATAGCCCACGCGCTTGCGATCCTCCATGGCGGCCTCGCTGGCGCGATCGTCGGCGCGGGTCTCCCCTCGCTCGGTGATACGCGTGGCGGCGATCTCCGCGACGACGTCCTCGAGCGTGGCCGCCTGCGAGGCCACCGCGCCGGTGCAGCTCATGTCGCCCACCGTGCGGAAGCGGACCGAGGTCCGAAACGGCTCCTCGGACGGCATGCGCTCGACGATCTCGCTGGCGGCGTAGAGCATGCCGTCGCGGGCGAACACCTCGCGCTCATGGGCGAAGTAGATGGACGGAAGCTCGATGCCCTCCTGGGCGATGTACTCCCACACGTCGAGCTCTGTCCAGTTGGACATCGGGAACACGCGCACGTGCTCGCCCTGCCGGACCCGGCCGTTGTAGATGTTCCACACCTCGGGCCGCTGGGCGCGGGGGTCCCACTGGCCGAAGTCGTCGCGGAAGCTGAACACGCGCTCCTTGGCGCGCGCCCGCTCCTCGTCTCGCCGCGCACCGCCGATGGCCGCGTCGAAGCGGTGCTCGGCGATCGCGTCAAGCAGCGTCGTCGTCTGCAGCTGGTTGCGCGATGCCCGGGGCCCGGTCTGCTCGGCGACCCGACCGGCGTCGATCGACTCCTGCACCGACGCGACGATGAGGCGCTCCCCCAGCTCGGCAACCCGCGCGTCGCGGTACTCGATCACCTCGGGGAAGTTGTGGCCGGTGTCGACGTGCATGAGCGGGAACGGGAAGCCGCCCGGGCGAAACGCCTTCTCGGCCAGCCGCAGGAGCACGGCCGAGTCCTTGCCACCGGAGAAGAGCAGGACCGGCCGTTCGAGCTGCGCGGCGACCTCGCGCATGATGTAGATCGCCTCGGCCTCGAGAAGGTTCAGGTGCTCATGCGTGCTCAATTCGTCTCAACCCCTGCTTGGGCGACCGCCGGAACCGGCATGGCCGTCGCGATCGACGTATTCGTTTGCTGCGCCGCGACCCGGCGACGGTCCAACCGCCATGCCCAGATCGCGAGAACGACAGGAAAGCCGACCAGGACATAGGCCGGGATCGACACGCCGGCCTTTGTCACCAAGCCGAGACCCGACGCGAGCAGGACGATGCCGAGCGCCGGACGCAGACCACGCTCGGGCATCCGCACCGCGACGTGGGCGCCGACCCAGACTCCGGGGATCGACCCGATGAGAATGGATCCGGCGAGCGCGAAGTCGATGTTGCCGGAGACGAAGTGCGCAGCGCTCGCCGCCCACAGCAACACCGCCGCATGGAAGACGTCGGTTCCCACTACCCGGTGCGGGGTGAGCCGGAACAGCATGATGAGCGCGATCGCGATCAGCGCGCCCGAACCGGCCGAGGTCACGCCGAGGACGAAGCCGACGGCGAGACCGACACCGACCGCGGCGACCTTGTGCCTGGCCTGCAGGTCGATCGTGGCGCGCTCGCGCCCATGCGCCGCCGTCGAGAACAGCGCCCGCCACAGGACGGCGACGCCGGTGATGAGGAGCGCGCCTGCGACCATGCCGAGCACGACCGAGTCGAACGACGCTCCGGTTCGTCGCTCGATGATGTCCAGCACCCAGACACCGGCGATCGCGGCGGGGATGCTGCCGACACCGAGCCACATCGAGATTCCGAGGTCGACCGTGCCCTGCCGGAAGTGGCGCCAGCCACCGACGGTCTTGGTGACCGCCGCGTAGGCGAGGTCGGTGCCGATCGCGATGACCGGCTTGATGCTGAAGACGAGGATCAGCAACGGGGTCATGAGCGACCCGCCGCCCATGCCCGTCGTGCCGACCAACACGCCGACGCCGAACCCGAACAGGATGAGGAGGAGAAACTCCGTCACCGCGCCGCTCGCTGTCGCCGAACCATTCTCATGATTGATTCATCCAATAAGCGATGTTTATACCAGTTGCCCTGCGGACCGTCCAACCTCGGCTGGCCTGCACCCTTCGGCGTTGCGTGACGCGGACACCCTGTGACTCCGAATATCTGTAATCACGATGGTGTTTGCTGTGTTTTACCTGTACAGTGGCGCCATGGCAAGGGCAGACGCCGAATTGCGACATGACCGCCGCGACCCGGCTCACCCGGCGTCCGTGCTCTACCCGGCCTTCATCGACCTGCGCGGACGGCGCTGCCTCGTCGTCGGCGGCGGCCCGGTCGGCACCGAGAAGGCCGAGAAGCTGGTCGACGCCGGGGCCGACATTCGCCTCGTGAGCCCCGCGATCACGGACAGGCTCGCGGAGCTCGTGGCCACGGGCGCAATCGCGGAGTTCCACAGTCGCGAGTACCGCACCGCGGATCTCGACGACTGCATCCTGGTGATCGCGGCCACCAACGAGGCGGGGATCAACCGTCAGGTCTGGGAGGACTGCGAGGCGCGCCGCATGCTTGTCAACGTCGTCGACGTCCCCCCGCTGTGCAACTTCATCGTGCCGTCGATCATGCGCCACGGGGAGCTCGCGGTGGCCGTGTCGACGGGCGGGGCGAGCCCCGTCGTCGCGCGGGCCGTGCGTCAACGCATCGAAGGCGAGATCGGTCCCGAGTGGGGCGAGCTCGTCGAGTTGCTGCGCGCGACACGCGAGGAGCTCAAGCAGCGCTTCCTCACGATGCCCGAGCGGGCCGCCGCCGTCGAGCGGCTCCTCGCGACCGACATCGTCGACCGGCTCGCCGCCGGGGACCGCGACGGCGCTCGTGACCTCATCGAGCAGTATCTGGGGACCGTCGTCCCGGCATGAGCGGCGTCGTTCATCTCGTCGGCGCCGGCCCGGGCGATCCCGATCTGCTGACCGTGCGTGGACTCCGTCTCCTGCAGTCCGCCGAGGTCGTCGTGCATGATCGCCTGGGAGCCGAGGGGCTGCTGCACCTCGCTCCGGCGGACGCCGTCCTGATCGACGCCGGCAAGGCGCCCGGGCGCCACGGGATGACGCAGGAGGAGATCTGCGCGGTGCTGGTGGAGCACGCCCGCGCCGGCCGGCGCGTGGTGCGCCTGAAAGGCGGCGACCCGTTCGTCTTCGGCCGCGGCGGCGAGGAGGCCCTCGCAGTGGCGGAGGCGGGCCTTCGATTCGAGGTGGTTCCGGGCGTGAGCAGTGCGATCGCGGGGCCCGCCATGGCCGGCATCCCGGTGACCCACCGGGGCATCGCCCGCACGGTCACCATCGCGAGCGGCCACGACGATCCGGCGAGCCCCGCGGCCCGGGCACGGTGGGAGGCGCTCGCGCAGGTGCCCGGCACGCTCGTGCTGCTCATGGCGATGACGAACCTCACGGAGATCGCGGCGGCCCTGGTCGCGGGCGGGCGCGCAGCCGACGAGCCCGCCGCGGCGATCCAGTGGTCGACCACCGCGGACGAGCGCCGGGTCGGAGCGACGCTCGCCACCATCGCCGACGCCTGCGCAACGGCCGGCGTGGGCTCGCCCGCCGTGGTGGTCATCGGTCCGGTCGTCGCCCTCGGCGAGCTGCTCGAATCAGCCCGCGTCGCGACGGTGGGCGACGACTCCGCCGACGACGGTGACGGACACGTGCAGGTCGGCGTCGAGCAGCACGAGGTCGGCGGGCGTCCCGGCCTCGAGCGATCCGAGCTCGGCCCGTCCCAGTAGCCGCGCCGGCGTCGCGCTCGCGGCGGCGGTCGCCGCCGGGGCTCCGCACCCGGTGATTCGCATGACGTTCCGCACGTCCGCGTCGAGCCCGCAGGCCGAACCGGCCGGCCGGCCGGTGGCGGGATCCAGCGACCGGACCCCGTCGCCGACGATCGTGAGATCGCCCAGCCGGTAGCGACCGGGTGGCGCGCCGAGCGCCGCGGTGGCGTCGGAGACGAGCATTCGCCGCTCGGATCCCAGTGCCGCCCACGCCGCGCGGAGCAGGTCCGGGTCGAGGTGGGCGCCGTCGGCGATCAGACCGGCGAACACGGGCAGCCCGGCGAGCACGGCGCCCGCCAGCCCCGGCTCGTGCGGGTCGGGCCGCCGCATGGCGTTGAAGAGGTGTGTCACGGCCCGCACGCCCGCGGCGACCGCATCGCGCGCGGCCCGCGCGTCGGCGTCGGTGTGCCCGGCCGAGACCACGACGCCCCGGTCGGTGAGCTCGCGGGCGATCGCGGCGGCACCGGGGAGCTCCGGCGCGAGGGTCACCATCGCGACCAACGGGGCCGACCACCCGGCGATGACCGCCGGGGCCGGTACGGCGATATGCGCCGCCGCATGCGCCCCGCGGCGGTTCGCCGCGATCATGGGGCCCTCGAGGTGCAGGCCGAGCGGCCGGGCCCCGACCCATCCCGGCGGCGCGCCGGCCGAGAGCGCCCCGAGCGCGCGATCGACCACCTCGGGCGGCGAGGTGACGATGGTGGGCAGGAAGCTCGTGACCCCGTATCGCGGCAGGGCCGACGCGACCTCCCACAGCCGTTCCGGCTGCGACGTGAGATCGATGCCGGCGGCGCCGTTGACCTGGAGATCGACGTAGCCGGGAGCAACGCTGAGCCCCGCGGCGTCGATTCGGGTCTCGGCACGAGTCGGCTCACCCGCGACGATCCGCCCGGCCACGGCCGTCACCCGGCGCGGGACGCCCGCGAGGTCCCGCGCGCCGTCGACGACGATCCCTCGGTCGGCGTCGGCGCTCACGCCACCGACCGTGCCAGTGCCGGCGCGGCCAGTCAACTGGCCGTGCCCGGGACGAGCGCGCAGACGGCGTGGACCGCGATTGATCCAAACGGCCGCGCGGCGCGTATCACGGGCGCAGGCGAAACGTCGAGGGGATGCATGTACGAGCTCAGTAGGGAGCTCTTTCGAGCGCTCCGCCCGGGAATCATGTCCGACGGCCGCCACCCGTCCCGGCCGGCCCGCGTGCTGCTGGCCCTGTGCGAGGAGTCGGTCGCGCAGGTGGCTCGCACGCCGTCGGCGCGGCGCCTGCACGCGTCGCGGCTGTTCGGCCAGGCCCGCGCCCTCTTCCCACCCGGCGTGCAGCTCGATCTCCTCGACCGGATCGAGCTCGAGATCGAGAACGTCCACCGCCGGTTGATCGAACGGTCCGGGGGTCGCACCGGCGGGCTGCTGCGCTGCGCGGCGACGACGCGCCGGCACGCGCCCTGCATGCGCGAACCGATTCCCGGATTGCGCTATTGCCCGTCGCACCGGCACATGGAGTCCTCGACGCCGCACGGCCTGCTGGCAGGCTGACGAATGGCATGCACCGCGGTTCTCCGGCACACGGCGAGGCACGGAACAGCATGAGCAGGGCTACGATCCGTCGTCCTGTGTCCTTCCGCAATGGCGTCTCGATGCGCCCCCACCGTGCCAGTCCCGCCCCGGATGCACCCGTGAACCGGGACGCCGAGCTCGTGGCCCGTCTCGCGTCGGGCGATGCCGAGGCCCTGCGCGACGCCTACGAGCGCCACGGCGCGATCGTCTTCGGCGCGGCGGTGCAGCTGCTCGGGGATCACCAGCTCGCCGAGGAGTGCACGCAGGACGTCTTCATGACCCTGTGGCGCGAGGCCGGGAAGTTCGACGCGAGTCGCGGCACGCGACTCTCGACTTGGCTCTACGCGGTCGCGCGCAACCGCGCGATCACGCTCGACCGACGCCGCCGGGCGCGTCCCGCGATGCCGGTGGCGGACGTGCCGATGGTCGACGCGGCGCCCGACCCGGCGGACCTCGTGCTGAGGGCCGACGAGCAGGAGCGTCTCGTGGCCGCGCTCGCGGAGCTCCCGGGCGAGCAGCTCGAGGTCGTGAAGCTCGCGTACTTCGAAGGCCTCACCCAGGACGCCATCGCCGACCGGCTCGACGTTCCGTTGGGAACGGTGAAGGGTCGGGCCCGGCTCGCGCTCGACCGGCTTCGCCGGAGCCTGGATCGGCAGCCCCTCAGCCCGGGAGGCGCGCGATGAGCGACGATCTGCGCGAGCTCGCGGCGCTCGATGCGCTGGGTGCGCTGAGCCCCGACGAGGCGCAGCGGCTCGCCGAGGCGGCGAATGCGGACGCCGACCTCGCCGCGCAGCGCGAGGCCGACGAGGCCGTGGTCGCCGCGCTCCAGGCGGCGGTGGCGCGGGTCGCGCCGCCGGCGGACCTTGGCGACCGCCTCGTGGCCCTCACCCGAGCAGAGGCGCCGGTCAGCCCGCAGCCGGTGGCGGCGCGCCGGTGGAGCAGCGCACTGCGCCGCCGGCCGCTCGTGCCCGCGCTCGCCGCCGTGTTCGTCGCCGCCGCGGCAGCGGTCGCCATCACCCTCGTCGCGACCCGCGAACCGGGCCTGGGCACGCCCGCGGTCGAGGCGGCGGTCGTCCCGCACGACCCGAGCATGAACGTCGGCGGGACCGCGGCGCTCTACGACCCGAGCCGCCCGGACGGGATGGTCGTCGTGAACCTCACCGCGCTGCCCCCGGCCCCCGCCGGCCATCACTACGAGGTTTGGGTCCTGCGCTCCGGCGCGACGCAGATGGAGGCCGTCGGGTCGTTCTCGCCGGATCGCCCGTCGGTGCACCTCGAGCTTCCGCTGCCCGGCAGCGGGAACTACGGCGCGCTCGACGTCTCCGTGGAGGAGAACGGCGGACCGGCGAGCCACTCGGGCAAGAGCGTCGCCGGCGCGACGTTTGGCTCGACATAGGCATGTCGGGCTCACGCGTGGACGGCTCCGACCGGCTGATCCTGCTCACCGGCGCAACGGGCTACGTCGGCGGCCGGCTGCTGCCGAAGCTCGAGGCGACCGGCCACAGGATCAGGTGCCTGACGCGCAGGCCCGCCTCGCTCACGGGGCGGGTGGGCCCCGGCACGGAGGTCGTCGAGGGCGACCTGCGCAATCGCGACGACGTGGCCCAAGCCCTCGCAGGTGTCGACACCGCGTACTACCTGGCTCATTCGATGGGCTCGCACGAGGGCTTCGCCGAGGCCGACCGCGCCGTCGCGGAGGTCTTCGCGACCGCGGCCCGCGAGGCCGGCGTGCGGCGCATCGTCTACCTGGGCGGGCTCGGCAGCGGCGACAACCTGTCGAGCCACCTGGAGAGCCGGCAGGAGGTCGGCCGCATCCTCGCAGCCTCCGGCGTCCAGACCGTCGAGCTTCGCTCGTCGATCATCATCGGCTCCGGCAGCTTGTCCTACGACATGATCAGTTCGCTGGTCTCGCGGCTGCCGGTGATGATCACCCCGCGCTGGGTGCGGACGATGACCCAGCCCATCGCCATCGCGGACGTCGTCGCGTACCTCGTCGCCGCCGGCGACCTGGCGGGCGACGAGAGCCGCATCTACGAGATCGGGGGGCCCGACCGGGTGTCCTACGGCGACCTGATGCGCGAGTACGCGAGCCTCCGCGGCCTGCGCCGGCTCATCATCCCGGTGCCGATGCTGAGCCCCATGATCTCGAGCCTGTGGCTCGGGCTGATCACCCCGCTCTACGCCCGCGTTGGCCGGCACCTGATCGAGGGCGTCCGCAACGAGACGATCGTGCGCGACGACCGCGCCGTGCGGGAGCTCGGCGTCCGCCCGCGGGGGGTACGCCAGGCGATCTCCGAGGCGCTCGCCGAGGAGGAGTACTCCCCCACCCGCTGGCAGGACGCCATCCGCTCTCGAAGCCCACTCGGCGCCGGGGCCAGGCCGTTTCGCAAGCAGATCGTCGACTCCCGGTGGGTGCGCGTGGAGGCCTCCCCCGGCGCGGCGTTCGAGCCGATCCGCCGGATCGGGGGGCGCACGGGCTGGTACTACGGGGACGGGCTGTGGCGGATCCGCGGGCTCCTCGACCTCGTCGTCGGCGGGGTGGGGATGCGCCGCGGCCGGCGCGACCCGGTGGAGCTCGCCCCCGGTGACACCGTGGACTTCTGGCGCGTCGAGGCGATCGAGCCGCCGCACCTTCTCCGGCTCGTCGCCGAGATGCGCCTGCCGGGGCGCGCGTGGCTGCAGTTCCGGGTCGAGGGCGAGGGCGCGGGGTCGATCATCCGCCAGACGGCGTTCTTCGACCCGGCCGGGTTCAGGGGGCGGCTCTACTGGTGGGTGCTGGCCCCCTTCCACCAGCTCATGTTCCCGAGGATGCTGGGCCGCATCGCCGCAGCCGTGGTTGAGCGTGACCCCGCGCCAGCCGCGGTGGATCCGGTGACCGACCGCTAGCGCGAACGACCCCGCTCGCGCCTGCGCGCGATGCGGGCGACGTACCAGCGGGGGACCGGGCCGGGAACCATCGTGAGGGCCTTCATGAACACAAGCGGCTCGGCGTAGACGACGGCGAGTCGTGCCAGGGGTCGCCCCGCCGTGGGTGGGGAACCGACTCGCCGGTCCCCCACCGGTGAGGGGTTGAGCGCTAGATGGAGATGGCGTCGCGCTGCCCGGTGACCTCGGTCGTGAGCTCGTTGACGACGTGCTTGGCGTCGCCGAAGACCATGAGCGTCTTCGGGTCGAAGAAGAGCTCGTTCTCGATGCCGGCGAACCCGGGGCGCATGCTGCGCTTGATGACCATCACGCAGGCCGCCTGGTCGACGTTGAGGATCGGCATGCCGTAGATCGGGCTGTTCTTGTTGTGGCGGGCGGCGGGGTTCACCACGTCGTTCGCGCCGAGCACGAGCACGGCATCGACCTGGGGGAACTCCGAGTTGATCTCGTCCATGTCGAGCAGCTTGTCGTACGGGATGTTCGCCTCGGCGAGCAGCACGTTCATGTGCCCGGGCATGCGTCCCGCGACCGGGTGGATCGCGAACCGCACGTCGACCCCCTCCTTCTCGAGGGCGTCGCTGAGTTCCCGCACCTTGTGCTGTGCCTGCGCGACCGCCATCCCGTAGCCGGGGACGATCACGACCGAGCGCGACATCTTGAGGATCTCGGCGGCCTCGTCGAAGGACGCGGAGCGGATCGTGCCGACCTCGCCCTCCTCGCCCGTGGCCTCCTGGATCTGCCCGAAGGCGCCGAACATGACGTTGCGGAACGAGCGGTTCATGGCGCGGCACATGATGATCGCGAGGATCAGTCCCGACATGCCGTCGAGGGCGCCGGCCACGATCAGCAGCTTGTTGTCGAGCACGATGCCGAGCGCTGCCGCCGAGATGCCCGCGTAGCTGTTCAAGAGGGCGATGACGGTCGGCATGTCGGCGCCGCCGATCGGAATGATCAGGAACACGCCGAACGCGAGCGACAGCGCGATGATCGGCGGGATCAGCGCGGTGCGGCTGGGGTCGATCACGAGCAGCACCACGAGCACGATCGCCGCGCCGAGTACCGCAAAGTTCACGTAGTTCTGGCCGTTGAAGACGATCGGCCGCTGCGGCAGCCACTCCTGGAGCTTTCCCGCAGCCATGAGGCTGCCGGTAAAGACGAGGCAACCGAGGATGATCTCGACGCCGAGGACCGCCATCTCGAACTCCCCGAGGTTCATGCGCTCGAGGTAGTAGTGGGCGGTCCCGACGAGGGCGGCCGCGAGGGCGCCGAACGCGTGGGACAGCGCGATCCGTTGTGGCATCGCGGTCATCGGCACCTTCAGCCCGAGCGGCACGCCGATCGCCGCGCCGATCAGCAGCGCGACCGCGATCAGCGTGTAACCCCGGGCGGTGATGTCCGGGTTGGCGAGCGTCGCGCCGATCGCCAGCACGAACGCGGCCTCGCCGGCGAATATGCCGCGCCGCGCCGTCGCCGCAGACGTCATCCACTTCAACGAGAGTGCGAAGCCGATCGCCGAGACGAGGTAGATCAGCTGAACGATGTTGTCCCTCACCGACCCGTCTCCCTCTCGTCGGCGGGCTTGGCGGGTTCACGCTTCTTGAACATCCTGAGCATCTTGTCGGTGATCAGGAAGCCGCCGACGGCGTTGATCGTGGACGCCACGACCGCGACGAAGCCCATGATCTCGGCGTAGGTCGTCTGGGTCTCACCGAGGATCAGGAGCGACCCGACGAGGCTGATCGCCGACAGGGCGTTGGTGAGCGCCATGAGCGGCGTGTGAAGGAGCTTCGGCACCCGGCGGATCAGTTCCAACCCGAGAAACCCAGCCAGCGCGAAGATGAACAGGCTGGTGATGATGACTTCGTTGGTGAGCATCTAGACCGCGGCCTCCTGGCTGGGCGCGTCGGTGGGAGTGGCCGGAACGGCCGCAGGCTTGGCGGGCAGGGGATCGAGACCCAGCGCGTCGCGGACGCGGGGATGCACGACCTGCCCGTCGTGGGTGGTGACCGTCTCCTGGACGATCTTGTCGTCGACGTCCAGGTGGAGGGCCTTGTCGGCGACGATCAGCGCGAGGAAGTTCGCAACGTTCTTCGCGTAGGTGAGGCTCGCGTCGTGGGGGACGGTGGCCGGCACGTTGGCGGTGCCGATGATGCGCACGGCGTCGACCTCGACCGTTTCGCCCGCGACGGAGCCCTCGACGTTGCCGCCCTGCTCGGCGGCGAGGTCGACGATGACCGAGCCGGGCGACATGCCCGCCACCATCTCCTTGGTCACGAGGACGGGGGCCTTCGTGCCCTGAACCTGGGCCGTGGTGATGACCACGTCGCTGCCGGCGATCGTCTTCGCCATCAGCTCGCGCTGCCTGGCGATCTGCTCGTCGCTGAGCTGGCTGGCGTAGGCGCCTGATCCGCCGCCTTCCTGCCCCGTCTCGAGGGGAAGCTCGACGAATCGGGCGCCGAGGCTCTCGACCTCCTCGCGGACGGCGGGGCGGACGTCGTACGCCTCGACGACCGCGCCGAGGCGACGGGCGGTCGCGATGGCGGACAGCCCGGCGACGCCCGCTCCGATCACGAAGACCTTCGCCGGCGCGATGGTGCCGGCGGCCGTGGTGAGCATCGGGGCGATCTTCGGCAGCTCCGCGGCAGCCAGGAGCACCGCCTTGTAGCCGGCGATGTTGGCCTGCGACGAGAGCACGTCCATGGCCTGGGCACGGGTGGTGCGGGGAAGGAGCTCCAGCGCGTACAGCACGGCGCCGCGGTCGGCGACGGCGGCGGCGACCTCCGGGGCTGCGAGGGGGGCGGCCATCCCGATGACGACCTGGCCGGGCCGGAGGCGCTCCCGGTCGGGGCTCTCGGGGTCCCCCCCGAGTACTCGGACGGTGGCGAGCACGTCGGCCGACAGCGCCTCGTCACGCGAGACGATCGTCGCGCCCTTGTCGACATATGCCTGGTCAGCGAAACCTGCGGATGCTCCCGCTCCGGCCTCGACGAGCACGCGGAACCCGGCCTTCACGTATCCCGTGACCACCGTGGGGGTGATCGCGACACGACGCTCGCCCGGGTACGCCTCTTTGGGCGCGCCAATTGTGAGCGTGCTCGACTGCTCCATCTCTTGCGGTCCCCCTCCAGTGGCGCTGCGCCGGGCCCCGGCAGAGCTTCCCGGCGTCACGTGAGGGGGGTTTCCTACATGACCGCTAACCGGCGGTCAACGCTTCGTGCCGTCTGTTGCGACACTTCGCCGCCAACCCCGGTCCAAATGTCGCGAATCGCGGCGCGGGATTGGCGAAAGGCGTCAGCCGAACCCGATGGCGGACGGCGCGGGGAGCGGGCTCCCCGGGAGGCCGTCGGCGGGGATTGCGGCGTTGAACCCGGCGGGTGCCACGTCGTTCGGCCCGTCTGGGTAGAACGCCGCGGCGACCGTCTGGATCTGCGGCCGCCCCGGCCCGATTTCGAACTGTCCCCCGCCGTACATGCGGACGCCGTTGCGCTCGCAGTGCTCGACGCATTCCAGCAGGCCCTCGACCGTGGCGAAGCGCGACGGCTTGATGTTGCACCAGCCGGTCACCGGGAGTCGGAGCAGGTCGTCGAGGGAGTGCACCGGGGCGTCGAACGAGATCCTGCCGGCGTGCTCCCGGACGAACGGCGCCATCGGGCCGCCAAGCGGTGGGTCCTCGATGACGACGTCGGGGAATGCCTCGGCGACCGCGGCCGAGAAGGCGACCGGGTCGTCCGGGTGACGGTTCCAGTCGCCGGAGTAGTGCCCCTTCAGGTCGACGACCCGCACGCGGTCGGTCGCGGCGATGCGCGCCATGTCCGCGGGGGTCCAGTCGGCCTGGGCGTCGATCTTGACCTCGAGGTCCGGGTACTGCGCGAGCAGGGGCGCGGGATCGCCGGCGGGCGAGGCGCAGAAGCGCACCGGCCGGGACTCCCGGCCCAGCGCCGTCGCGAAACCAACGCCGGCCTGGCGCAGCGCGAGGTCGAGCAGGGCGCTGTCGTATGCCCAGCGACGGTAGTCACGGGCCTCGGGCACCGAGGGCGGCACCGGGAAGAGGTTGATCGCGTCGAGGGCGGCGCTCCAATCGGCGAGGGTCCGCCGGCCGGACAGTGCGGGCGGGTCCATCCGCTGGTGGGCGTCCTGGTCCGGCGGCGCGTACGAGACGTCCTCGCCGCGCCCGACCTGACCACCGCCCGCCATCTTGACGACCGTCGACACGCGCACCCAGCGCGGGGTCTCGAACTCGAGCCGCTCGAACGAGACCTCGTCGATCTCGACGTCGAGGTGCGCGATGCGGTCGAAGAGCGCGCCCATGCCGCGCCAACCTACCCTGTGGGCGAATTCGTCCGCGGCTGCCGGGTACCCTCGGGCGATGCGCGTCGTGATCGTGGGTGGAGGGCTCACCGGCCTCGCACTGGCCCGGCTCCTGCGAGGGAGCGGCATCGAGCCGGTCGCGCTCGAGCGTGGCGCCGCCGGGTCGTGGCCGCCGCGTCCGTTCCTGCTCCCCTTTCATGGCTTCGCGTGCCTGCGCGAAGCCGGGGTGTTCGGGCGGGTGCACGCGGCTGGATGGGAGGTGGCGCCCCGAGGCGACGGCGACCCGGTTGCGATCGCGGTCGCCTTCACGACGGCGGTCGGAATCGTCGCGGAGGGGATTCCGGTGCGGGCGCAGACGGAGGTGGTCGCGCTCCTGCGCGACGGCGAGCGGGTGGTCGGGGTGCGCGTGCGCGATCCGTCCGGCGAGCACGACCTCCCCGCGGATCTCGTCGTGGCCTGCGACGGGATCCGGTCCGCGGTCCGCGACATGGCGGGCATCCCGGCCGACCTGCACCTGTCGGAGGGGGCCCACATGTCGTTCATGACCGACACGGTGATCGACCGGTCATTCGCGATGGAGTACCTCTCCGACGGCAGGCAGATCGGACTGGTCGGCTGGCCGGAGGGGTCCGCGGGCTGGTGGGACGTCGACCGCGTCGGCCGGGACACGGCGCTCGCGCCGGGGCTCGACGCCTTCAAGGCCGCCTTCGGCGAGCTGCTGCCGCCGGCCCGCCCCGCCCTCGCGGGGCTCACCTCGATCGACCAACTCGTCTACCGGGAGATCACGGAGGTGCGTTGCCCGCAGTGGTGGGTGCCCGGGGTCGTCGTGATCGGCGACGCGGCACATTTTCTCGGTCCGGAGGCGGGGCTGGGCGCCGGTCTGGGACTCGCCGACGCGCTCGCCCTGGCGACCGCCGTGGGCCGCAACCGGGATGACCCCGACGCCGCGTGCGCCGACTACGAGCACTGGCATGGCCCGATGGTGCGCCCGTACGAGGCCATCGGCGCCGCCGGGGTGCGGGTCGGCGACCGGCCCCGCCCGCCCCACGAGCGCTGGCCCCCGCCCGGCTGAGGTCACGGGCGGTGGCTTACTGCAGGTAGCCCTCGACGGTCGGCTCGTCGCGGGAACTGACCCGGTCGGGATCGAGGCCGAACTCCTCGCGGGCCCGTCGCTGGCGCAGCAGGTCCCAGAACCGGTCGAGCACGACCTTGACCGCCTCGAGGCGGCGGTGATCCTCGGGTCCGAGGCCGCCCTGCTCGCCCAGACGGAGCAGGCGGTGCTCCTCGTCCACCAGGCGCTCGATGGTCTCGAGGATCTGTTCGTCGTTCATGATGCGATCACCTCGCCGTTGCCGGCGTCAAGGATGAGCTTACCGCCCGAAGCTTGTCATTTCCGCGTCGCCGCGCGGCCGGCCGAGACAATTGGCCGCCGCCGGCTCGCACCGCCGTTCGCCGTGCATCGGCCGGGATCCCGATGGACCGCACCAGGCGACGCGGTTTCCCCCCGGATGTCGGGTGGGCGGCTGCCTGCGAGCCTCTCCGGGCCGATCGGCCTGGTACGCGATTCCACGCCGAGATCGGAACCGCACGCCGAGCGGCGTCCATGACCATCTTGATCACCGCCTTCGACCCGCCGCGGCGGCTGGCGTGTGGCGCGTCGCGGCATCGGGCGTCGATGATGTCCCCACCTCGGCCTCGACCAACTCGGAAGGTGCCCATGTCACGCTCGCTGTACGCCCTTCTCCCCCTCGCCGGCGGCGCGTTCATCGCCGCGCAGGCGCCCATCAACGCGCGGCTGCGGGTGGCCCTTGCGTCGCCGCTCGGCAGCGGGCTCGTGTCGTTCGCGATCGGCACGGCCCTGCTGCTCGGCGCCGTCGTGATCGCGGGCGAGGGCGGCACGGTCCTCGACGGACTCGGGACCGGCCCCTGGTGGGCCTACCTCGGCGGCGCCTGCGGGGTGGTCTTCGTGGTGGCCACCCTCCTCGCCGCCCCGCGCGTGGGTGTGACAGCGACGTTCGTTGCCGTCATCGCCGGGGAGGTGGTCGCAGCCACCCTGATCGACCGCTACGGCTGGTTCGGCCAGCCCCGCATCCCGCTGAGCGGGGAACGCGTCGTCGCCATCGGGCTGCTCCTCGTCAGCCTCGTCCTGCTCGTGCGGCGCAGGTAGCGCCGGTCCAGCGATGGCGCCGCGCCGCCCGACCGGTCAGATATCCACCTGCGTACCCACCTCAACCACCCGATCCGAGGGTACGCCCAGATAGGTCGATGCCCTGAACGAGTTCTTGCTCATGTTCGCGAAGAGTCGCTTGCGCCAGAGGGCCATCCCCTCGGAGTCCACCGGGTTGAGCGTGATGTGCCCCAGGAAGTACGAGGCTCGCTCGGGGTCGATGTTCACCCCATCGGCGGCCGCGAGGCGCAGGGCGGCGGGAACGTCGGGCTGTTCCTGGAACCCGTAGGAGGCCACCACCCGGACGATGCCCTGTCCCAGCTCGCTGATCTCGAGCCGGTCGGCGTCGGGCACGCTGGGCACGTTCTTGACGGCGGACGTGAACAGGACGACGTGTTCGTGCAGCACGTGGTGGTGCTCGATGTTCCGGTTGAGCGGCAGGGGGGTGCCGCCGTCGAGCGCCGTGAGGTACACGGCCGTGCCGGGGGTGCGCTCGACCGGCATTCCCGGCCCCCCGCGCGCCTGCTGCGCGCGGAGGAGCTTCAGGAACCGGTCAAGGGGCATTTCGCGGTCGGCCAGCCGCCGCAACGCCAATTCCCGGCCGCGCAACCAGGTCGAGAGAAGCGTGAAGATGACGATGCCCATGATGATCGGGAACCACCCCCCGTGCAGGATCTTGGTGGTGTTGGCCGCGAAGAAGGCGAGGTCCACGATGAGGAAGGCCGCCGCCCCTGCGACCACCATCCACAGCGGCTTGCGCCACAGGGTCCGGAACACGACGAAGGCGAGCAGGGTGTCGATGGCCAGGGTCGCGGTGACCGCGATGCCGTAGGCGGAGGCGAGGTTGGACGACGACCGGAAACCCAGGATCAGGGCTGCGACGGCTCCGAAGATCAGCCAGTTGATCACGGGCACGTAGATCTGCCCCTCCGTAAAGCGCGACGTGTGCTTGATGGACATCCGGGGCAGGAACCCGAGCTGGATGGCCTGAGCCGTCATTGAGAAGGCCCCGGAGATCACCGCCTGCGATGCGATGATCGTGGCGACGGTGGCGAGGAAGACGAGGGGAAGCTGGGCCCAGTCCGGCGCGAGCCGGAAGAAGGGATTGTCGACCGCCGAGGAGTCGCTCACCAGGAGCGCCCCCTGGCCCATGTAGTTCAGCAGCAGGGCCGGAAACGCAACGATGAGCCACGCCCGCGAGATTGCCGACCGGCCAAAATGGCCCAGGTCCGCATACAGGGCCTCGGCGCCCGTCACCACCAGCACAACCGAGCCAAGCGCGAGGAACGCGATGCCCGGGCTCTCCACGAAGAACGCCACCGCATACGTCGGCGACAGCGCACGCAGGATGCTCGGATGGCGGATGATCTCCGCCACCCCGAGCGCCGCCAGCACGCCGAACCACACCAGCATGACCGGTCCGAACATCCTCCCCACCGCTCCGGTGCCGAACCGCTGCACCACGAACACCCCCGTGAGCAGCGCCAGGGCGATGGGCACCACCAGCTGCTCCACGCCCGGTGCCGCCACTTGCAGACCCTCGACCGCGGACAGCACCGATATCGCGGGCGTGATCATTCCGTCGCCGTAGAAGAGCGCTGCTCCGAAGATGCCAAGCAGCACGAGAGTGCCGGTGAAGCGTGCCGGCGTCGGGGCTCGCCTCACCAGCGCGACGAGGGCCATGATGCCGCCCTCGCCGCGGTTGGTGGCCCGCATCACCAGCGCGACGAACTTCAGGGTCACGACGATCATCAGTGACCAGAAGATGAGCGAGACGATGCCGTAGACGCGATCCGCGTTCGGCGTCAGGTCATAAGCCCCGCCGAACGCCTCCTTCATCGCGTACAGCGGACTGGTACCGATGTCGCCGAAGACGACGCCGAGCGCAGCAATCGTCAGTCCGGTCGTCGCGGTGCGACCGGCGATGTTGGACGGGTCATGGGGCATCAGGAGTGTCCGGCGCCGGCTCGGCGAGCGGATCGGCGCGGGACGCTACACCCTGGCGCACCGGAAGAGCGCAGAACCTCGACATCAGGGTATTACAGGACCACCGCCCATCCTCGCCGGGCGTCGGCCAACGCGGCCTCCACCATCATCAGCTTCGTGCCGATCGTGGCGCGGCGCGGATCCTCCTCCCAGACGTCTATCGCCGACATCATCGACCTCGTGCGGCGAAGATCGACCGGCGGTCGTGATCGCTGCGGGTGACTTCGACCCGACTCGGCCTCGATGACCGGTGGCTAGCCAAGAGATCTCTGCGGACGGCTGCGAGTGCTCCACCGCGAGGCGCGGCGATGGATCCGGCGTTGGCGTGGTGGACGGGGCCGGGCCACCGGCGGACCGGCCACCTCGAGACGGTAGAAGCGGCGCTTGCCAAGTTCGAGCAGAAGCAGGTAGATGGGGATCATCACCGCCAACGCAGCGACGAGGCCAGCCGGGAGGGGGGTGAAGCCGAGCGTATCGGCCACCGGCGAGAAGGGGAGGAGCATGCCGACCGCCACGCAGGCGAGGGTTGAGACGATCAGCGGCGTGCTTGCTCGGCTGCGGAAGAACGGAACGCGGTGGGTGCGGATCGCGAAGATGGCAAGGCACTGCGTTGCGAGGGACTCGACGAACCAGCCGGACCGAAACAGCGTCGCGTCTGCGTTGAAGGCCAAGAGCAGGATCGCGAAGGTCGCGAAGTCGAAAAGTGAGCTGATCGGGCCGAAGAAGAGCATGAAGCGGCGGATCAGCCGCGTGTCCCAGTGGGAAGGTCGCCGCAACTGCTCCTCGTCGACGCGGTCGGTCGGGATGGTCATCTCGCTGATGTCGTAGAGCAGATTGTTGAGCAGGATCTGAGTCGGCAGCATCGGGAGGAAGCTCAGGAACAGCGAAGCGGCACCGGCGCTGAACATGTTCCCGAAGTTCGAGGAGGTGCCCATCAGCACATACTTGATCGTGTTGGCGAAGATGCGCCTGCCTTCAACGACGCCGGTGGCCAGGATGTTGAGATCTTTCGCGAGCAGAACGATGTCCGCGGCGTCCTTCGCGACGTCCGTGGCGCTGTCGACCGAGATGCCGACGTCCGCGTCGTGCAAGGCGACGGCGTCGTTGACGCCGTCGCCGAGGAACCCCACCGTCGAGCCGAGCGCGCGCTGCACCTTGATCACCCGCGACTTCTGTTCGGGGGTGACGCGCGCAAAGATCGTCGTCCCGGGAAGTGCGGCGGCGAGCGCCGGGTCGCCGAGCTGGTCCAGTTGCGTGCCGGTGAGCGTGCCACGCACCTGAAGGCCGAGGTCGGAGCAGACTTTGGCTGCAACACGGTCGTTGTCGCCGGTGATCACCTTCACCTCGACCTTGAGCGCGCGCAGCCGCGCGAGTGCATCCGCCGCATCCGGCTTCGGCGGGTCGAGAAACGTAAGGAAGCCCGCCAGGTCGAGGCCCCGCTCGTCGTCTGCCGACAGGCTCGTCTGCTGGTCGGCATCGCGCGTGGCAACGGCCACGACACGACTGCCGCTTGCGAACTGCGCATCCAGCACCTCCTGCGCCTGGTTCGGGACTCCGTGGCAGCGGGCGAGCACGATCTCCGGCGCTCCCTTGACGATCACGATCCGACTGCCGTCGGCGGCGTCGACCAAGACGGACGCGAGGCGGCGCTCGTAGTCGAACGGCCTGGCCGCGAGACGCCGAAACGCGGTGAGATCCAACTGGCGCGCAGCAGGCGCTTCCCAGAGCGCCTGATCGAGGGGGTTACCGCCGACGACCTGGCCGTCGGTCACGACCGCCTCGTTGCACAGCAACCCGAGCCGCATGAGGTCGCCAGACTGCTTACCGGCTGTGTCGAGGGTGGCGGAGAGGCTGATCCGACCATCGGTCAGGGTGCCGGTCTTGTCGGTGAAGAACACCTCGATGTTGCCGAGATCCTCGATCGCCACGAGGCGCTTGACGATCACCGACCGCTCAGCAAGCCGCTTCGCACCGGTAGAGAGACTGACGGTGACGATCGCCGGCAGCAGCTGCGGCGTCAGCCCAACGGCGATCGCGAGCGCGAACAGCGCTGAGACCAGCAGCGAGCGGCCGAGTACCACGTTGACGACGAGGATCGTCCCCGCGAGCAGGGCCGTCACGCGCACCAGCAGGAGCGAAAAGTCGCGCAGCCCGAGCTGGAAAGCCGTCTGCGGCTGCCGCTCGCCGAGACGCAGCGCAATCTCCCCGAACGCCGTCCGGCCGCCGGTCTGGACCACGACACCGGCCCCGACTCCGGATCGCACAACCGTGCCCATGAATGCGCAGGAGGGCAGATCGAGCGGCGACTCCGGTCGCGCAACGGGCTCAGTCTGCTTCGCGGCCGGCAGGGACTCGCCGGTCAGGACCGCTTCGCCGCACTCGAGCTGGTCCGCCTCGAGCAGGCGCAGGTCGGCGGGCACGATGTCACCCACGCCCATCCGCACGACGTCGCCCGGGGCGAGTTCGGTGACGTCGACGGTGAGATCCTCGCCGTCGCGCAGCACCAGGGTGGTATGGCGGAGCTGTGAATGCAGCGCTTCGACCGCCTGTTCGGAGCGGTACTCATTGACGAAACCAAGCCCGATGCTGAGCCCGCTGATGAAGAAGATGATCAGCGCATCCGTCCCCTCACCGACAAATACGGATGTGAGCGCGGCCGCGAGCAGCAGGAGCAGGAGTGGATTACGAAGCTGCCTGGCCAGCACGGCCAATGGCCGCGCGCCATGGCTGCGTAGCGCGTTGGGACCCACTTGGGCCAACCGCCGTTTGGCCTCTCTGCCGGAGAGCCCCTCGCTGCGCGAGGCCAGCGCGTGCAGCACCTCCTCAGCCGGCAGCATCGCAGCCGCCGCAAGGTCGAGCTGTCGCTGGCCGAACTCCTGAGCCTCGACGCCTCGTGTCACGTGGCCATCGTCGCACGCGCCCGGAGCCGGCCGGCCCGCAGATTCAGGCTGGCGGCCTCCTGCTCGGCCGCCGCGCCCGGGATTGCCTGGCGGGGCAGCTCGGCCGTCAACTCCGGGGGCGTGCAGCTCTCCCCTCGGCTGGACGATGCACCGCTGGCTCTTCGGGTTCTCGGTGTGTTCGACAGGAGCAGCTTCTCGTCAGCGGGAGAGGCCACCGCGACCGGTAGCACGACGTTCCACTGTTGCACGTGGGGCGGGAACACGGGCGCGGCCTCAGCGAACCTCCGGGGGTCCCGGGCGTACACGGGCGTGCTCCGGGGTCCCGAGACGCATTTCCCCACAGTGGACGGACCTCGCCCCGAGGGCTGAAACCTGTCTTCTTTACAGGACTTTCGCCAACGCGCCCGGCAGGATTCGAACCTGCGACCGTCGGCTTAGAAGGCCGCTGCTCTGTCCACTGAGCTACGGGCGCCTGATGCGCACTGTATCGGCCGCTCGGCCGGAGTCCGCACCCCACGATCCGGCCACGCCGACGGGCCGGCCCCCGGACGGAGGCCGGCCCGCACCGCCCGCACGCCTCAGTGGCTCATCCCGGCCTTTGGAGCGTGCTCGGTGCGGAAGAGCCCGACCGCGCCCTTCGCGACGCTCGTGAAGTCGTGCGACACGAACGGGTACGTCCCCTCCTCGTCGAGGCGGAACTCCGCGACGGCACCCTGCGACGCGCTGAGGTTCAGCGTCTGATTGCCGCGCGAGAGGTTCTCGGGGTAGATCCCGTCGATCCAAGCCCGATCGAAGATCGTCCCGACGACGTGGAACGCCGACCAGGTGTTCGGCCCGGCCGCGAGCACGAACGCCCGGATCCGCTCCCCGCGGCGCACGATGATGGGGTTGTCCTTGTACTGCGCCGCGTACCCGTTGAAGGCGACGACGTCCGGGGCGTTCGCCATCAACTTCGCGTTGTCCGCGGTGGAGCCCGGCGTGCCACCGACGTAGAAGTCGCTCTGCACGAACGCGAGCTCGCGGTCGACCGGCGGAAGCCCTCCGCGCGGCTCGACAATGATCATCCCGTACATCCCGTTCGCGATGTGGTGCACGACCGGGGCGGTGCCGCAGTGGTACATGAACACGCCCGGCGACGTCGCGCGGAAGTCGAACGTGAAGCTCTCCCCCGGCGGCACGTCGCGGAACGCCCGCGACGGGGCGACGCGTGCGGCGTGGAAGTCGATCGAGTGCGGCATCTTCGTCTTGTTTCGGACCGTGACCTTCACGGTGTCGCCCACGCGGACCCGGAGCACCGGCCCCGGCACGCGGTCGCCGAACGTCCAGAGGGTGACGACCTTGCCCGGCGCGATCTCCGCCATCTTCTCCGTCATGTCGAGCACCACCCGCTGAACCGCGGCGGGACGGTACGCCGGCGCATCCGCCGAGCTCGTGTTCTTCACAACCGGCGTAGACGTCTCGACCGGGGCAGCGGTGCTTGCCGACGGGGCCGCGATCGAATGGTCGTGTGCCGCACCGGCCGGCGGGGCTTGCGCGACCGCAACCGGCGCCTCCGCTGCCACTCGGCCTCCGCTGAACGCCGGCACGGTGACCGCCAGCGCCATCGCGGTGGCGGCGAAGCCGAGCGCACCCAGCGCGATCCCCCAACCGGTTCCTTTGTGATTCGCGCTCATCTCGATCCCCTCCAGTCCAACCCTCGTGGTATATTTCTCCACTTCTATAGGTAATAACACCACGGCATGTTTTTTACTGGAAGCGTGTGGAAAATGATGTCCGGCCCCGATCCTCCTGACGAACGTCCCGCGCGCCCCGCGACGTCACCTGCGGAGGCACTCGCCCAGCCGTCGCGGCGAAGGATCGCGGAGGCCCTGTCAGGTGCGCCGCATGGGCTCACGCCCTTCGAGGTCGCCGAGGAGGTGGGCCTTCATCACAACGCGGTGCGGCGACATCTCGACGTGCTGGCGCGTGCCGGCGTGGTGCGCTCGGAGCGCGAGGCCGCCGCGGGCCGTCCGGGCCGTCCGAGCCGTCGCTACCGTCTCGTCGCCACCGAGGGACTCGCCGAGGCGGGCCACCGCGAGCTCGTTCGCCTCCTCGTCGAGTTGATCCGGCGGACCGGCGCGAGCGAGCAGGATGTGGAGGCGTTCGGCCGGGACGAAGGGCGGCTGCTCGGGCATGGGCGGCCGGCCGACGCCGGCCTCGCCGCCATCCTCGCCGGGCTCGGCTTCGCGCCCGACGACGTCACCGAGGACGCCGCCCGGAAGCGTGGTGAGCTCGATCTGCGGCTCCGGCGCTGCCCGTTCGCCGAGGCCGTCCTCGCCGAGGGGGGTCATCTCGTGTGCGCGCTGCATCGGGGGCTCACGCTCGGGCTGCTGGACGCGGCCGAGCCGGACGCGTACCTCGCGGCGTTCGACGTCCGCGACCCGATCGCCGCCGGATGCCGTGTGCTCGTGCGCGGACTGCCGCCGCGCCCCTGAGTCAGTCCTTCGCCTGGAAGGTCACCGCCCCGGACGCGCAGTCGCGGATCACGCCGCCGGTTGTGTCGGTCTCGGTGAACGACGCGGTGATCGTGCCTCGGATGATCTGCCCCGATCGACGCGCGACGATCTTGTACGCGTAGGCCGTTGAGATGCCCGTCCCGGCCGGGTCGGGCTGAGGGGCGTAGCTGAACGTGCCGCCCCACCTGCCGAGCCTGTCGACCGGGAACGCCCGGATCTCGTCCGGGACGTACGCCGTCGCCAACGTGTCCGGCCGGGCCGCGAGACCGAGGGTGCACTTGGCGTCCCAGTCCCACCGCAGGCGAAGCACCCGCGTGCGCACCGGGTTCATCGTCAGGACGATCGGATTGCGCTGCACGGTGAGACCGGCGAAGACGTGCCGCTCTACGACGTTGAACTTCATCGGGCCGGAGTCGCAGGTGTGGATGACCGCACCGTTCTCGTCGCGATCGGTGAGGACCGAACGCAGCGTCCCGATCATGCGCCCACCGGAACGCCGGCCCAGGACCTGATGCTGCAATGTTCGCGTGACCCCGTTCACGACGGTCGGCCCGACCGTGTACGTGCGGTTCCACGCCCCGAGGCGGTTGATCGCGTACCCGCCGGTGTACTCGGTCTTGTTCGTGCGCGACTCGGTCGGCACGGTCGCCGCCGGACCGGGTGCGCACGGCGCATCCCACACCCACACCAGCCTCGTCACCCGGTTGCGCGCCGCGTTGACCTCGATCGTCACGGCGTTTCGCTGCGGTGTCGTGTCCCCGGCGTAGACGACGCCGACTGGCGGCGCCACCGCAGCCTGCGCGGAACCCGCGAGGGCCGCTGCCGCTGCGGCCGCGACCAGCATGAGGGGGATGCGACGACGAACGCTCACTGCGCCTCCTTGCGACGCTGGACGGGGCACGAGAAGAATGCCGGACCTGTCGTTCGTCACCTACACCATCGGGCTGGTTTCTCCTGGATCGGAGGCGGCCGCAACGAAGGCGGCCCCGCCCCCACGATGGGGACGGGGCCGCGGAACCGCTCGGATCCGGGAACGAACTACGACAGGTACTTGCTCGTGTCGATGCCGTGCTCGGCCATGAGCTTCTCGAACGTCTCGCGCATCTCCTCCGGGTAGTCCGGGAGGCCACCCTCCGCGAGGACCTGCTCGGCGCGAGCCTTGATGTTCGGACCGAAGTCCCAGTCCTGGTCGTTCATGAGGCGGCGGACTTCCTTCTCCGGCCACGACACGACGCCCGGGTCACGGCTGAACTGCGCCGCGAGCTTGTCGATCTCCTCGATACGGCCAGCCGTCGGCGCCTGCTCCTGGATCATGCCCTTGGACTCGAGCGCGGACTTGAGCGACGCTTCCATCGGGTATGGGTTGCCGTAGCTGCCCTGCGAGAAGAGCTTCTCGAACTTGATGCGCGGGCGCTGGCCGCCGGCCTTCTCGTCCTCGAGCGGGTAGCCGAGCACCATGCCCCACGTCATCTTGAGGTTCGGACCGAGGCCGAACGCCTTCTCGACACCGCCCGGCTTGCGGCCGAACGCGAGGAGGCAGGTGCCGACGCCGAGCGCGGAAGCCGCGACGGTCGCCTGGCCGACGGCCTGGCCGGACTCGAAGCGCAGCAGCGTGTCGGTGCGCTCGACCGGGAAGCTCATCAGCCGCGGCACGGTCTGCGTCATCGTGAACTCGTAGTTCCAGCCGTGGTACTTGGTGAGCGCGCCGGAGAGGGCGAGGCTCGAAAGACCGTCGTTGGCACGGCCGTACCAAGCGTGGAGGTTGGTGAGCCAGAAGATCAGGTGCGAGGCCTGGTTGATCATCTGGACGTTGAAGCCGGAGACGCACTCCTCGATCTCGTCCCAGAGGTCACACGTCTCCTTCTGGATAACGATCGCTTCGGTTGCATTGATGTTGCCCTGACACGACGCCATGCGAGCGGCCTGCAGGATCGTCTGGATCTTCCACTCCTCGACCTTCCGGTCGGGGTCGTAGTACCGGATGGTCCGACGATCTCCGATCGCCTGGAGAACGGAAACGTCAGGAATTTCGGCTGCAGATACGGACATTGGGCCCCCTGGTCGGCGTCAGTCGCGGTCACGAAACGTGAATCTGGCCTGGGCGCGGCGAGCGCCCGCCGCGGGCAATCTACTGGACCGGCGGCGGCTTGGCGATAGGGCCAGCACAAGAATCCGCGCGGCGTTTCGCATGGCGAAGGGTCCCGGCGCGGTGTGGCGGGCGGGATCGACGATGGATGATTTGCGAGTCCCGCTGCACCTGGTGACGCCAGGGCCGCGCCGTCGGGGTCGAACGGGGGTTTGCGCCGTGCCCCCCGATGGCTATTGTCCCGCCCCATGCCCAAACTGCTCTTCATCACATTCCCCACCGAGGTCGTCCTCAACAAGGAGGGCGCCGTCCGCTTCCCCGGAAGCGACGCCGCCGTCGAGGAACTGACCGCCGCCGGGTGGGACGTCACCGTCTGCTCGCCGGACTGGCCCGAGCCGCTTCACGTCGCTACGGAGCTCAAGCCCGACGCGGCCCTCGTGTCCTGCTACAAGCGCGTTCCCCGGTCCCGCGACGCGGCCTCGATGCTCGCCCGCATGGGCGACGGCGTGCCGGTCTTCACCGTCGGCGTGCTCCAGAAGGACGAGGCGTTCCGCACCATGGCCCCCGACGTCACGGTGCTCCGCAACATCGGCGAGCTGCCGCTCCCCTGACCGGTCCGGAGCGCGTCGGCCACGCCGGCGGATCCACGTCGCTCACCTGAGTTCCGCCGCTAGTCTGGCGGCATCCGTTTGCCTGTCGCAACATCGCCCCCGGCGCCGGTCGCTGACGTCACCTCGCCCGGAGCCGGAAGGTGAGGATCGTCGACACGGCCGTCGGGCCGTACGAACGTGTCGTCTGGGCGCATGACCCCGCTAGCGGGCTGCAGGCGATCGTGGCAGTGCACTCGACGGCGCTCGGCCCCGCCGTCGGCGGGTGCCGGTTTTTCCCCTACCCCGATCAGGCCACCGCCACGCTCGACGCGCTTCGGCTCGCCGAGGGCATGACGCTCAAGTCGGCGGCCGCCGGCCTCGACCTGGGCGGGGGGAAGGCCGTGATCATCGGCGACCCGTCCACCGCGAAGACGCCGGAGCTTCTCGCCGCGTTCGCCCAGGTGCTCGACCTGCTCGAGGGCCAGTACTACACGGCCGAGGACGTGGGGACGTCCACCGCCGACATGGACGCGCTGCGGTCGCTGACCCCCTACGCGCTCGGGGTGAGCACCGACCGCGGTGGATCCGGCGACCCGTCGCCGTACACGAGCCGCGGGGTGTTTGCGGCGATGCGGGCCGGCTGGGAGGCCTCGGGCGGGGCGGCGTCCCTGTCGGGGGCGCGGGTGGTGGTGCTGGGGGCCGGCAAGGTCGGGGCCGACGTCGCCCGGCTCGCCGCGGCCGATGGCGCCGAGGTGGCGGTCGCGGACATCGCCGCCGACCGGGCCGTGCGCGTGGCGGCCGAGATCGGCGGGATCGCCGTCCCGGCTGAGCTCGCCCTCGCCACCGAGTGCGACATCCTCTCCCCCTGCGCCCTCGGCGGGGTGATCAACGACGAGACCGTGCCGAGCTTGCGCTGCCGGATGATCTGCGGGGCTGCGAACAACCAGCTCGAGAACGACGACGCGAGCGTGCTGCTGCAGGCTCGAGGCATCGACTACGTCCCTGACTTCATCGCCAACGCCGGCGGGATCATCGCCATCGCCGAGGAGCGCAACGGGTTCGACCGGGCGCGCGCCATGGCGCTGGCCGACCGGATCGGCGATGTCGTACGGACCATCGTCGGGCAGGCGCGGAACGAGGGCCGCAGCGCGCTGTCCGTCGCCCGGCGGCGCGCCGCCCAACGTCTCGCCGCGGCAGCGCCGGCGGCGTGAGCACGGACGGCACGAACGACGCGGGGAAGCGGCGCGCCGCCCTGGTCGGCCCGACCCACCCCGCCCCCGGCGGCATCGTCCACTTCACCGAGGGCCTCGCCGCGGCGCTCGCCGAGCGGGGCGACACGCTGGTGGTCGGCTGGAGCCGGAGGTTCCCCGCCCGGCTCTATCCGGGCACCATCGCCGACGAGGTCTCGGAGACCGCCGTCACCGCGCCCGGGGAGCCGATTCTCGATCTCCTCGACCCGCGCACCTGGCGACGGGCGGCACGGCGCATCACCGACTTCCAGCCCGACGTGGCCGTACTCCAGTGGTGGCACGCACTCCACGCGCCCGTCGTCATCTCCCTACGGCGCTCGCTGCGGCGGGCCGGGATCCCGGTCGTCGTGGTGTGCCACAACATCGAGCCCCATGAGACCAACCGGCTCTGGCGGGCGCTCACACGCCGCGCCCTCGGCGGCGCCGGGGCGCTCATCGTCCACGCGGCGGCGCTGCGTCCACAGGCGGAGCGGGCGGCTCCCGGGGTGCCGGTGGTCGACGGGTTCCTGCCGGTCTTCGCGAACGTCGCCGCCGCCACCGGGCCGGCCGGCCCGGACGAGGTCGTCGCGCTGCGCAGACGCCTCGGCGCGGAGACCTGTCCGCTGCTCCTCACCTTCGGCTACGTCCGCCCATACAAGGGCGTCGAGGATGCGATCGCAGCCATGGCGCACGTCCGGACCCGCGCGGTGCTGCTCGTCGCCGGCGAGTGCTGGGAATCGCCCAACCGGCACCGCGAAGCTGCCGAGGCCGCCGGGGTCACCGACCGCGTCGTGCTCGACTTCCGCTACGTCCCGAACGACGAGATCCCGGCGATGTTCACCGCCGCCGATGCGGTGGTGCTGCCTTACCGCACCGCGACGCAGTCGGCCGTCGCCGCCCTGGCCTTCGCGTTCGACCGGCCGGTGGTCGCGACCCGCGCCGGCGGACTGGCGGAGCTCGTCGAGGACGGCGTGACCGGCGCGCTCGTCCCGCCGTCCGATCCCGAGGCGCTGGCCGCCGCGATCGACCGGGTGCTCGCCGACAGGCGCGACTGGGGCGCCGCGATCGCCGACGTCCGCGCACGGCGCTCGTGGGCCCGCTACCTCGACCTGATCGACCAGGCAGCCGAGGTCGCGGCAACCCCCCGGCGCGATGCGACGACCCATGCGGTGCTCGACGTCCCGTCCCGCCGCGCGAAGGCGGCCAAGCTCATCGCGGTGATCGAGCGGACCTGCCCCCTGCGCGGCGCCAGGCTGCTCGACATCGGGACCGGCAGCGGCACCATCGCGGCCGACCTCGCCGCAGCCGCCGGGCCGGATGGCTCGGTCACCAGCGTCGACGTCACGGACGTGCGCGTCACGCGCGACGGCTACGAGTTCGTGCGGTTCGACGGCGAGCGGCTCCCGTTCGACGACGCCGGCTTCGACGTCGTCGTCTCGAACCACGTGATCGAGCACGTCGGCGACCGCGAGGCCCAGCGGCGCCACCTGCGCGAGATCGCCCGGGTGCTCGTGGATGGCGGCACCGCGTACGTGGCGGTACCGCACCGCTGGCAGCTCGTCGAGAACCACTACCGCCTCCCGCTGCTCGGCTGGCTGCCTCGACGAGCGGCGGACGCCTACATGCGCGGGGCGCGACGAGGGGAGCGCTACGACTGCAGGCCACTCGGTCGCCGGGAGCTCCTCACCCTCCTCACCGACGCCGGGTTCGACGCCCGAGACGCCACCGGGGATCTGGTGGACGTCACCGCGGAGCAGCGCGCGGGGGCCGCGGGACGCGCCCTGGCGGCCGCGCCGTGGCTGCGGGTCGCGTTGCGCGGCCCGCTCCTGCCGACCATCGTCGGCGTCGGCCGGCGCCGTCGACGAGGCGTCAGCTAGCCGAAGAGCCGGCGGCGGCGCTTGGGCGGGAACACGCCCTCGAAGTCGACGTTCTCGAAGCCCTCGGGCGCCTCGCCGTCGACCGCGAAGCGGTAGAGCGCGACGCGGAACACGTTCGTGAGCGCCGACATCACCACGGCGACGAGCAGGCACCACGCCACGCCGATCACGATCGCGGCGATGATCATCTCCGGCTGCCCGCCCCCCGCGACGAGGAACAGCAGCGGGATCACCGGCAGCACCGCGAGGAACCCGACCAGCGACAGCCCGATCTCACCCGAGACCGACTCGCCCCAGGTGCGAACGAACAGCTCCTTCGACCTGGTGATCGCCTCGCGCACGCCGACGCCCTCAAGCACCAGCACCGGCAGCACCAGGTATGTGATGAGCGCCCATGCCAGGCCGAGCAGGCCGGCGACGATCTTGCCGGCGATCCCGCCTCGCTCCTCGATCGCCTTGAGCACCGTCGAGACCACCACCGAGATCAGCGCCCACGGCGCGATCGCCCGGGCGTGCCGCCGCGCGTCGGCGAGCGCGCTTCGCAACGTCGGGTCGCCCCCGCTCATGCGCACATCGGCGGCGCACACGATGGCGACGTTGAAGAAGATCGCAATGTACGAGAGGGCGTATGCGCCGACGGCGATCAGCACCCACTCGAACCCCGTCGGCGACGTGAGCGGCCCGCCGTCGCGGACCACGTCGAGCTGATCGCCGAACACCCCGAAGAAGATCAGCCCGAACACGCCGATGCTCGCGAGGCCCGACATGACGGGCAGGAGCAGGAGCTCGCGGTCGGCCCGGACGACGTCCCACGACGCCCGCACGAGCCCCAACCCGTTCCTGATCCGTTCCATCATCCGACCTGCCTCCTTGCGGAGCCGGCCCGACCGGCCGTCTGATTCACTATCGGCATCGCCGCCGCCAAGGACAACACGCCCGCCGCGACGCCGGTGCCGAAGATCAGCTACACGCTGTCGATGCTCGTGATGCCGGCAAACACGAACTCGCTGGGGGTGATGCACGGCGGCTGGATGATGTCGTGGATGGACATGGCCGCATGGGTCGTGGCGGCGCGGGCGGTGGAGCCCGACCAGGCGGTGTTCTTCAAGGCCGCGACCGACATCGTCTGGACGGGACCGATCAAGGACGGCGAGGTGTGCAACGTCACGGCGACCCTCGCCGGGGTGGGACGCACGTCGCTCACCGTCGAGCTGGCGGCAACCGCGGAGGACCCCACCCGGAAGGCGACCCGGGCGATCTGCAGCGCCATCTTCACGATGGTCACCGGCGCCGACGGCGTCGCCGAGCCGGTCCGCCTCGCCTCCCCACGGCGGCGGGCGCGGCGGGAGTGATCAGCTCGCGCGGTGGTACCAGGGGCCGGCGTCGAGCGCTTCGCGCAGCGCCGCCCGCCCGTCGGTGAGGACCGGGGTGCCGTGCGTGACGAGCACCCGGTCCACGTCGAGGTCGAGCAGCGGCTCGAGCGTCGGCCGGAGCCGCTCGGCGTACCACGCCAGGCGCTCCGGTGTGATCTCGCGCTGCATCCAGACGCGCAGGGCGCCGTCGGCCTCGACGACGGCGTCGCCGAAGAGCAATGCGCGCTTCTCGGGGACGAACAGCGGCGTCTCATACCGGCGCGGCTTGCCGATGCCGATCGGGAGGATGTCGCCGTCGAGCGGCACTCCGGCCTCGATCGCATGGAAGCCGGAGGCGTCGCTCAGACGCTTCGCGACCGCCGGATGCCCGTGGATCGTCGCACCATGTGCGACGCGGTAGCGCCGCCAGAGCGCCTCGGCGCTCCGCACGTGGTACGGGATGGTCACCATGATCCGCACCCGTCCCGCGAGGACCGCGTCGAGGGCCTCGAGGAACCCGGGATCGGGCGGGACCAGCGGATCGACGAGCAGCGTGCCGACGCCGTCGCCGATCGCGTAGCTCGCGACCTCGGCGCCGAACGGCGTGCGCGGATGCCACTCCGGGTGACGGGCGGCCCACCGCCAGATTCCATCCGCCACACGCTCCACGCGGGCGACGCTACCACCGGGTCATTGGCCCACGTAGTGTCACCGCATGGCGGGCTGGTTCATCGTGAACGTCGCGGACGCACCCGCCCTGCGCCATGACCGGGCGGGCACCTACGTGCGGTTCGAGTCGCCCGAGGCGAGGTTCCCCGAGATCGGCATCAACATCCATGTGCTTCAGCCGGGCGAGCCGAACGGGAAGTACCACTCCGAGGAGGCTCAGGAGGACTTCCTGGTGCTCTCCGGCGAGTGCCTGGTGATCATCGACGGCGAGGAGCGGCCGCTGCGCGCTTGGGACTTCGTGCACTGCCCCGCCGGGACGGAGCACATCTTCGTCGGCGCCGGCGACGGCCCCTGCGCGATCCTCATGGTCGGCGCGCGCGGCGGGGATCGGGCGATCCACTACCCCGTCAACGAGACCGCCGCCCGCTACGGCGCCTCAGTCACCACGGCGACCTCGTCGGCGGCAGAGGCATACGCGGACTGGCCGGGGGGATTCACCCCGGTCCATCCGGACTGGCCGCCGACTTAGCCGTCGCCTCGGACCGGTACCGGCGTGAAGCGCCCGCCATCGAGCGACGGCCCGGGCCTCAGGCCGTGGCTTCCTCGATGCGGATGCTGTTGATGGTGATCGGGGTGCGGGGACGGTCACGCCCGTCGGTCGCAGTCGACCCGATGGAATCCACCACATCCTGGCCGGCGACGACCTTGCCGAAGTTCGTGTGGGCGCCGTCGAGCCACGGCGTGGCCTCGGCGGTGACGATGAAGAACTGGCTGCCGTTCGTGCCCGGGCCGGCGTTCGCCATCGCGAGCGACCCCTTCACGATCTTGTGGGCGTTGAACTCGTCGGCGAACTGGTAGCCGGGGCCGCCGGTGCCGATCCCGTTCGGGCATCCGCCCTGGATCATGAAGTCCTTGATCACACGGTGGAAGATGCCGCCGTCGTAGAAGCCCGCCTTCGCGAGACCGACGAAGTTCCCCACCGTCTGGGGGGAGTCCGACGCGAACAGCTCGCACCGGATCTCGCCCTCGCTGGTGTCGAACACCGCCCTGTACGTGACGTTCGGGTCGGCGGGAGGAGGAAGCGTCGGCATCGGGAATCTCCTTCGGAAGTGTCCAGCGCAGCCTACCGACTCACCCAGCCGCCTTCGCCCGACCCGGCGCCCGGCATATCCTCACGCCCGATGCGGCCTCGGCGTGTGCTCGTCCCCTTGATCGCCGTCGCCATGTCGTTGCCTGCCACCGCCGGGGCGGCGCCGAAATACCCCGACGTACTCGTGTCCGCGCAAGCCGCGACCGCGACCGCCCGCGCCCAGATCCTCACGATCAACCGCTGGTGGGTCGCGACGCACGACTTCGTGCCATGCACCAGCTGCATGGTCCGACCGCCGCAGTCGAACATCCTGTGGACGTACTACAAGCGGCAGGGCTTCTTCCCCAACTGGGTCCGCGCCGCCCGGGACGTGCTGCGCCGTCAGGCCCGTGGCGACATCGAAGGCCTGCGCAACGGGGCCCGGGAGATCCTGGCCTACGCGACGGTCAAGAAACTGCCGAACGGCCTGCGGTTCCGGGTCATCGAATCCGCCTACCGCGCGCCGGATGGCGAGCAAGCTCCATGGCGCGACGCGATGAGCAACGGCCTGGTGCTGACCCTGGTCATCCCGTCGCTTCCCGACGAGGCGACGGCCGCCGACCTGGCCGTCGCCCAGCGTCAGGCGAAGGAGTTCCTCAACGCGTTCGCCGTCCACTGGAGCGCGGGCGGGCTCGTGGCCAAGGGAACCGGGCCGGGCCGTTGGTACCTCGAATACGCGTACCGCAACGGCGCGGCCGCGCGCGTCCTCAACGGCTTCATGCAGTCGCTCGCGAGCCTCGACCGGTTCTCGCGGCAGGCCGAGGAGCTCGCGGCGATCGACCCCAGCTGGCTGGCGCTCCGCGACCGTGCCCGCGACTACGTGTACCGCGGCACGCTGGAGCTCGTGCGGTACCTGCCGCGCTACGACCTCGGCATCGGCGTGAGCAAGTACAGCCTCGTCCGGCCGGGACCGGCGCCGCTCAAGTACCAGACCTATCACCTGCAGCTCCTCGCGCGGCTCGAGCGCATGGACTACCTGCCTCCGCACCTCCGCGCGATCATCACGAACTACCGTACGCGCTGGGGCGGCGAGCCGCTCAAGACGACCCTGGAGCTCGACCCGGGGCCTGAGATTCCACTGGACTGAGCCGGCCGAGCGGAACGCGCACGACGCGCTCCGCGGTGATCGCTCCGCCCAGCGCGACCTCGGCATCACCTCGATGCCGACCCCGAGTGATCACCCCGACGAAGCGCCCGGTGCGGCGGCCGCGCTCGTCCCACCAGATCACGGCCTGGCCGGGTGCGAACGGGCTGAGACCCAGCTGCTCCACGGCCAGGCATCGTGCCCGGCCGTCCGGACGGACCGCCCTGGCTCCTGGGTTATGTAGATCGCATCACCCGGACTGGAGGCCGCCGATAGGCGAGGTTGATCAGCTCAAGCAGGGCCACCGCGATGTGGTGCGCCGGCGACTACGAGGCGACGCGCTGCCCCCACGCAGCGCGGCGGAGCTCGTGGAGGCCGACGCGAGGCGCTGACCTGATCGCGCACGGACGCAAGCAGGCCTGACGGTGTCGGGCATCGCCGGGACGTGACCCTGATGTCCGCGGGAGGCGCGGACAGCGGGGCCACGCCCCGACGACGCCGTTGTCCCGCGTCGATGCGGGCCCGGCCGAACGACGACCGAGACGCCCCGCGCTCATCCCGGAGCCGGTCAGTGGCGTACGGCAGTCCCGTCCATGGTCGACACGCATCCGTTCGCGTCGCAGGTAGCGTAGCCCCGTCGACCTGGCGGGCGCATCCCGCATGATGCGTGAGATGGCGCGTTCCTCCCTGCCGGCGGCGTGACCGTCCTTGCGGGGGTCGGAGCCGCCGGCCAGCGCGTCGCCGCGCAGGAGAATCGCCTGACCGCCGCCGAAC
Organism: uncultured Thermoleophilia bacterium; assembly: GCA_963706315.1. Lineage (GTDB taxonomy): Bacteria > Actinomycetota > Thermoleophilia > Miltoncostaeales > Miltoncostaeaceae > CALMEC01. Next base: position 124,868 of record CAVPMA010000017.1, read on the forward strand.
CTCGCCGGGTCGGACTCGCAGGCAACGCGATGGCCCCGCCGTCGCAGGTCGTCGGCGGCGTCCCAGAGCCCCGGCTCGAGCGCGAGCCCCCAGCCGTCCGGGTACGGGTCGCTCCGGAAGCGGGCCCGGTCGAGCGACTGCCTGGGGGTCGAGCCCGAGGTCGACAACCCCCGTGACGAACTGCAGGTGCCCCTGGGCTTGCATGTGGCCGCTACCATCACCCCGAACGGGCCGAGCAGGCCGCCGTCGCGAAGCAGCATTGCGGGGATGATCGTGTGGAACGGTCGTTTGCCGGGACCCCATCCGGTTGGGGTGGCCGGGCTCGAGGGTGAAGCCGGCGGCGCGGTTCTGCAGCGCAATGCCCCGGTTCCCGGGGGCGCCGACGAGGGCGCCGAAGCCGTGGTAGAGGCTCTGGATGAACGAGCAGGCGGTTCGGTCCGCGTCGACCACGCACAGATAGACGGTGCCGCCGGTCGGCAGCGGGCCGCGGAACCGGCTGGCCCGCATGCGCGCGATCGATCGAACGCCCTCGGGCGGCGAGGTACGCGGGATCGAGGTATCCGCCGGGGAGGGGCGCGTCGCCGATGTGGCGCCCCGCATCGGCGAACGCCAGCTTCATCGCCTCGGCCAGCAGGTGCACGCGATCGGCGTCCGACGCGGCGGCGAGGTCGAACCCGGCGGCGATGCCGATCGCCTGCAGCGCCGCGGCGCCCTGACCGTTCGGCGGCAGCTCGCAGACCTCGACGTCGCGGTAGCGAAGGCACAGCGGCTCGACCCACTCGGGCGCGTTCGCCGCGAGGTCGTCCTCGTCGAGCCAGGAGGCAGCGCAGATGGCGTGGGCGATGGGGCCGCGTGCGATCGCATCGGCGCCGTCGTCGGCGATGCGCCGGAGCGTCGCGGCGAGCGCCGGATTGCGAGTGATCTCCCCCACCCGCGGCGCCGGCGTGTAGCAGCGGGCGAGCTCCGGGTCGGCCGCCAGGTAGGCGCCGCCCATGCGGCGGCGACCACCGGCGTCGC
>CAVPMA010000018.1:0-6807 GCA_963706315.1 uncultured Thermoleophilia bacterium
AACCCAAGAGCAATCCCCGCATCCGTGGCCATCCCAACCGACGCCGTCGCGGGGACGCGAACCCCGGACCTCATCGCTCAGCGCTTGGACCCATTCGGGTTCTCGGTGCGCCTCGGCGGTCGAAGCGCATCCCCCAGAAGAGCCCTGGTTCAAACTCACCAAAAGTATAGGCAAGAACCCCCCTTCGGGGGGTGTCCATCCGATGTCTGCGAGGGGCAAAGTTGAAAGGCACCCCCGTCCTCCCATCTGCGAACGCGGGGGTGCCCATCCAACTTCCGGAGGGCGACATTGTTCGGGCACGCCCCGCTCGTGAAAGGATTCTCCTTCTTGCCAAGGGGGCGGCGCCCACAGGGCCCCGAGGCCGGCGAGAATAAGATTGGAAGAGCCCCGAACCAGCGACGCGACGCCGAGTCCCGGGATATGTCCCCCTCATGATCGCCCGCGCCGCCCACCGGCAAGACGCCGAAGCGCCCACCACCGAATGGGGGGAGAAATGACCGCCGCCGGCAGCATCCCGGCCGATCAGAAGCCGCTAGAAACTATCCGGAGGGCGTGCCGGATGATCCTCGTCGAGGCCGGACTCACCACCGTCCAGGCCGCCCGGATTCACACGCACATTCAGGACATTCTCGCGGTCGCAGCCGAGCAGGAGCGGGAAGTGGTTTCCGCCCCATCCCTGGTCGAGTTCGAGCAACTCGTAGGCGCGGCCCCTTCGACTGTGATCGGTCGGCCGCGACCGAAGCTCACGATAATCCTGCCGACGCGAAACGACGTGGAGAACATCGCGCCGCTGCTCGAGCGGCTCGGCGACGCGCTCCAGGTCCGTTCGATCGAACTCGTCTTCGTGGACGGCAGCGGCGTCCGAGCGGCAGAGGAGGCCGGCCTCACCTACGAGATGATCGGCTGAGCGTGATCCGGGCCCCCACCTCGGTGCGCGGGGGCATAGCGGCTTAATCCCCTGACCGAGCCCGAATCGTTTCCACCCGGGCGATCGACTGTCTCGGAGCGAGCGGCCGCCACCGTCCCTTCCGAAGGTCCTCGTCTGGGCAAGTCGAGCGATGCTCCTCCTTGAGATCGGGGTTCTCTTCCAGACCGGGGTGAACGTTGAGGCAAGGAGCGGAGGCATCGAAGCTCCCTCGGGGGATGTCGCGCACGATGCACCGATCTTTCCGCGGGCCGATGGGGAACGTGTGGAGCGATGAGGACGACCGAAACTGGCGCCGGCGGGTCGGCAGACAGTGGCGCCCTCGCGCGGCCGGCCGGTATAGGCTGCCGCTCGAGCAGGCTCGCGAGACGAGGGAGGGCACCATGGCCGATGTCGACCGCAAGATCCTGGCTGCGAGTTTCGAGACACCCGACGGGGGGTCGCGGGGCGCCGGGGCCGTGGGGGGTGCGTTCCCGGACAAGGTCGGCAACGCCGCCGTCCTGCACGTGAAGCCGGACGGGACGGTGAAGTTCGTCGAATCGAAGGACTGGGGCGCGGGCCGGGGCGCCCTGCTCGGCGGGGTGATCGGGATCATCGGCGGTCCGATCGGGATGCTCGCCGGCGGCGGCATCGGGGCGCTCGCATCCAAGCTCCGGGACTCGGGCTTCAAGAACGACCAGCTCGAGCAGCTCGGCAAGTCGCTGGGCACGAACGGCTCGGCGGCCGTGATCGAGATCGCGGCCGACGTGGTCCCGACGGCGGAGGAGCTCCTTCGGACGCTCGGCGCGAACGAGATCGTCACCGAGGAGATCGACACGACCGTCGCGGATCTCTTCGGCAAGGACGAGGCACCGACGCCCGAGCCCGAGCCGGCAGCCACTCCGGCGACCACGCCCGGCCCGTAGCACCGCCGGCGATCCGCCGATCGCAAGCGCGGAATGCGTCGCATGGCCTGGGTTTGCGGCCTCGGCGGACCTTGCGCGCCCTCAGAGCGAGGCACGTGCCCCTTGCCCTGATGGACGACGGCACCGTCCCTGGCGCCCGCGTGCTACCGACCCCGGCGAATCACCGGCCATCGGCCCTTTACCAGACGCGATAGGGCAGGAACTTGCCGTCCAGAACAATCGTCACCCGGTCGCCCTTCGGGTCGGGCTTGCGGGCGATCGTCATCTCGAAGTCGATCGCGCTCATGATCCCGTCGCCGAACTCCTCGTGGATGAGCTCCTTGATGGTCGTGCCGTACACCTGCACGATCTCGTGGAAGCGATAGATCAAAGGATCGACGGGGATGCTCGCGTCGAGCGAGCCCTTCATCGGAGAGCGCATCAGCGCTTGCTCAGCCTCGGCATCAAGACCGAGCGCTTCGGCCGCGCCGCGAGCCTCCTCCGGCCCCATCGCCGCCTGCCCGAGAAGGGCCGCCGTGGTCCAGACCGGACTCCGTCCAACGGCCGTAGCGAGCCCAGCCCAAGTGAGCCCGCGCGTTTGCTTGGCCGCAATGACGGCCTGTGTTGCCTCGTCCCTCGTCACGGCTGCCTCCTGCGTCGTCGATCGCACCAGTGCGCCCCGAGCCGAGCCTACCCGGTCGCTGCGGATCGGATCGTCGTGCGCTCCGCAGTGACCGGCCTACCCCGGGAATGTCCAGCGGACACACGAGGCATCCCGACCAGCCTCGTCCTATGACGATCGACTTGCCGATGCAGGTCCCGATGCCGCGGCAGCCAGGTGGCAGCCGTCGACTCCCTCGACGAGTTTCACCGTTCAGGCCCCACGTTGGGACTATCAAGCGAACGGGCCCCACGCCGCGTTGTGTGAACACCCACGGTGTGGGAGGGTCGCTAGGCCGAGTTGACGACAAGGAGGGAGGGGAGATGGTCGGCGTCGGAGACCGAGCGAAGCGCACCCGCCGTGTGGAATGGGCCGACATCGGACGCTTCACTGACATGAGCGGTGACCGCAACCCTCTCCATTACGATGAAGAGCTGGCGAGAGGCTCCCGCTTCGGCCGCATCATCGTCCAGGGTGGGGTCACGTCCGCTCTGCTCAACGCAGTCGTGGCGGAGGACTTGCCCGGCCCCGGCTCCGTCTTCCTGCAGGTGAACTGGGGCTTCAAGGCCCCAGTTGGTCCCGGGGATGAGATCACTGCGGAGGTCGAGGTCGTCTCGATGCGAGAGGACAAGCCGATCTACGAGCTCGCCACGACGATCACCAACCAGAACGGCGTCGTCGTGCTCGACGGGAGCGCGCTGGTCTGGCGCGAGCCCCTCTCACCCGTCGGCCCGGAGGGTTGACGCCTCGGCGAGTCACTGACGCAAGCTCTCCCGACCGCTCGCCGGTGGCCACGCCGCACCTCGACGCCGCGAGTAGTGGCTCCTGCCGTCGGGGTCGGAGACCGAGTCGGCTGGCGTGATGAGCGCACGAACCACCTCGACTGGCGGCGCAGGCCGCCACCTTGCGCTTTGCGAGGCGAAACCCCCTGGTGGATACCGGCAAACCGTCGCAGACGATCTCGGGCACACGGTAGAGGAAGTTGATCGAGCCCTGCGCGATACCTTTGCCGCAGGCCTGTGGGACAAGCAGGGGCAGGGCCGCGCACCCCAACCCCCAAACGGTCTTTCGCCGGAGTGAGGGGGTATCGAGCAGGCCGGGCGGCCGGTGTCGCCAGCCGAGCGCGCTCGCTTGTCGCGCCAGTTTCGCCGGTCGGGCAGCGTCCCCCCCGTCGTTGAGAGGGCAGGCGTGGCAGAGTTGGTGGGTCGCCGAACGCCCAACGTCAGAGGAGACTCGCAATGCCGCCGACGCCCGTTCCCGCTGAGATTGACGAGTTCCTGCGCCAGCCCAACCACGCCGTCGTTGCCACCCTCCGTCCCGACGGCTCGCCGCATACCGCGGTGACCTGGTACGACTGGGAGGACGGGCGGGTGCTTCTCAACATGGAGGCGACCCGCATGCGCCTGGCCTGGATGGCCCACGACGGGCGCGTCGCGCTCTCGGCCATCGACCCAGAGAACTTCTACCGCCACATCAGCCTGCTCGGCCGTATCGTGGACATCTACGACGACGCCGACCTCGTCGACATCGATCGTCTCGCTCGCCGCTACATGGGAGGCCCGTATCCGGACCGTGACGCCCGGCGCGTGAGCGCCTGGATGCAGGCGGACGCGTACCACGGTTGGGACCCGGTCGCGTACGAGACGATCGGCCCCAAGGCGCAAGCGGATGCCTGGAGGAATGTCCACTAAAGATTCGTCACCACAATCACTCGCCTGTCTGACGACCGTTGGCCTCATCACAGACGCCGACCCGCGGGCATGGGATGAAGGCTTAGACCCAGACCGTCCTACCCCAGCCGGGCGATCCGGCAAACGTCCGGCTGCTGGGCCCTGATCTCGGCCGCCCGGAGGTGCGATCAGGGCCGGGATGCGCTGGTTCAATCCCGGCCCTTCAGGACTGCCTACGGGCTGAGGGCCGCGGCCGTCGCGTCGCTGCCCGGTGCCAGGCCTCCGGCCACGATCATCTCGCGCCGCGTCCAGACGGCGGTCGGGCCGTTCCTGCCCGGCACGGGTGACGGGGCGAGCGTGGACCAGACGTTACGGAACGGGTCGAAGGAGAGGGTGGTCTGTGGCATGAGCGATGTCCCGGCACGCTCGACGGTGCCGCCCCACACGATCACGCGCGTTCCCGTCCACACTGCCGCGTGCCCGACACGCCCACGCGGCATCGGACGCAGCAGCCGCCAGCGGTTGGTCGACGGCCGGTACGCAAACACCCCCGTCGGGAGGACGTCGTTCGGGGCGCCAGCGGCGTTCTCGCCGACGACGGCGGGGACGCTCCCCACAGGGTCGGTGGGCCTTCGTCCGCCCACGACGAGCACATCCCGCCCGTCCCATACAGCGACCGCGTCACGACGCGCCGCCGGCATGGGCGGCAAGCGGCGCCAGGTTCGGGTCACGGGGTTGTAGGCCGCAGCGTCATGGAACGTCACGCTGCGGGTGACCCCGTCGGGAAAGGTCCGATCCGCGGTCCCGCCGACGATCACCATCTCCTTACCGGTCCATACGCCAGCTGCCGCTTGTCTGCCGGCGAGCGGGGACGCGGGAAGTTTGCGCCAGGTGTTGGTGGACGGTCGGTAGGCGTCCCCGACGCCAATGAAGTCGCCGCAGCACCCGCCGCCCCATTCGATCATCTGGGATCCGCTCCAAACCACCACCGGGCCCGGCATCGCAAACGGCGCGGTCGGCAGCTTGCGCCACGTGTTGGTCGCGGGCTTGTAGGCGATTCTCGGGCCCCAACCAGTGAGGATCCACTCCTTGCCGGTCCAGACGCTGTGGTCCCGGCCCTCAAGGCCCGTCGACGGCCCCGGACCGCCCGGAAGCCGACGCCACGTGTTGGTCGCGGGGTTGTACGCGGCCGCCAGCCGCACGCCGACGTTGGGCACGCCCAGCAGGACCTGGCGTCCCGTCCACACACCGGTCGACACACCCGAAAGGTCAATCGGAGCAGCCGGCAGCTACCGCCAACTCCCGCGGACATCGCTCGCCGCGCCCGACGCGGACTGTGCGAGCACCCCTGCGACCAGCCCTGCCACGCTCATGGCTGCCACCCCAAACCGACGTGCCCGCCGAACGCTCCGCACATCGACGGCGGCTCCCGCACCACCAGATGGTGTGGTAATGATCGGTGGGAGGCTCATCGCAAGACCCTCTTCACTCCGAAGTGCACTCTCACAACAGTCGCCCACGCGATACGCACACGCATCCGTGATCCACCGGCCCCCAGCTGCGGGCGAGCCTCAGCTGTGACTCCTACCGGCTACGAACAAGCCGCTGAGCGGGACCGGGGCATCGGCCCGATGGGCTCATGAGGGGGTCTGCGGATTGCAATGGCGCCCCAGGGTGAAGTGAGCAGAAACGGACAGGCGTCTTTGCGCGAGAAGACGGTCTACGGGGCCGCCCCGCCCACGACGCGGACCTCAGATGCCCAGCTCACCCGTTCGCGGCGTCGAGGAGAGCAAACGCCTCGGTCATTCGCTTCAGGGTGAAGGAAGAACGCATACGGGTAACCGAGTTCCTGGTTGGCGTACATGCCTTCCTCTTCCTCTTCCTCTTCCTCTTCCTGGACGCCGCTCCCCTCCGTGACCGCCCTACCTGGCCCCAGGCTGTCGGGGGGCGACCAGCTCGCCTCTCCTCGTGGCGGCCAGCTCACGGCAGACACGCTTGTGAGGCGCATATGCCCAGCTCAGGGCATACACGCCCTCTTCGCGTCCGAGCCATGGGAGGAATGAGGACGGATCACGACCCGGTTCACCCAAGCCGGCGAGCGGGTGTCTACATCGACTGGTAGGGCGTGAAGAGACGGACCGGGCCGTCGGCCACCTTCGCTCGGAGCTCTATGCTCGGCTCACCGAGAAGTTCGCCGGAAACGGAGCCCGTCGCGACGATTGCGTCCATCAGGTCGCCAATGTGTGCAGCGTGCTCGATGAGCGCCTCTGAGTCCCTGTACCGCTCAAGGACGATGCACTCGGACTGGTCGTCGTTGAAGTAGATGTCGTATTGCAGCGTTCCGGTGTCCTTGGTCCGCACGATCTCCATGCACTGAGCGGACAGGCGCTTGAACTCCTCGAGCTTGCCCTCGTGAAACGTGAACCGAGCGACACCTTGAAGCTCACTCATTGCTCCGACCTCCAGACTTCTGCGTTGCTCCCTGGGATCGACTCGCCGGGTTGCCCGGGCGCGCGTCCTTCCGATCGTGGTACCCGGATTGACGGCCGGGCAAACGCCGTTCGCACGCCCTTCCGTGTCGAAACCTGGCCCACAATTGCAGGGCTCGCAACCGAAGCCGACGCGGGGACTCGAACCCCGGACCCCATCATTACGAGTGAAGGGGCA
>CAVPMA010000019.1:0-362745 GCA_963706315.1 uncultured Thermoleophilia bacterium
TCCCGCACCGTCTCCCCTCCCGAGGCCGGGAGCATGGGCCGGGGTGTCCGAGATCGGCCACGGGGGCACCACCGGGGGCACCACCGCGGCGACATTCGGCGCATCCGACGCGTTTCTTGCCCGATCACGAAACCGTTCGTTTGCACGGGATTCCCGTAGCGACGCGGTTCCGGGGAAACCCCCTGCGGTTGCGCGCCGGGAAGCGCCACGGCGCCGGGGTGGTTCCCGGCCAGTACTCAGCGATGAGCGTGCCGGTCGCGGCGATCCGGTCCCGCAGGTGCGCGTTTCGGCGCGGATGGACAACGTCGACGCCGCATCCCAGCACCGCGAGGGTCGGCGCACCGGCTGCGAGGGCTCCCTCGTGGACCTCCGCGTCGATCCCGAGCGCGAGCCCGCTCAGCACGAGCCCGCCGCGCGTCGCGAGATCCGTTGCGAGCGTCCGGGCGAACCGAAGGCCGGGGGCCGTCGCGCGGCGGCTGCCGACGATGGCGACGACCGGGACGTCGCGTCCCGCCTGCTGGAGGGGGACGCCGACGGTGAAGAGCCCGAACGGGGGGTCGTGGATCTCGGCGAGCCTGGCGGGGTAGTCGTCGCTGCCGATGGGCGTCCATCGCACGCCCGCCGCCGCGAGCGCTGCAACCTCCCGGCCTGGATCGAATGCCCGGCGCCAGTCACGCACGGCCTCGAGTTGGTCGGCGTCGAGCTTGAGCAGCCGGCCGAGGGTCGTGGCACCCGCCTGCCAGAGCCGCTCACCGCCGCCGGCCTGGCGGGCCGCGCGTTGCAGGTCGCGGCCGGTGAGCGCAGCCATCCCGGCGAGTCCCAGCTGCCAGCTCATCCGGACCTCGTCATGCCCGACGTGCGGTACTGCAGTCCTTCGGCGACGTGCTCGGCCTCGACGCGCTCGGCCCCCGCGAGGTCGGCGATGGTGCGGGCGACCCTGAGCAGCCGGTCATGGGCCCGAGCGGAGAGCCCGTGCCGGTCGATCGCGCGGGCCAGGAGCGCTTGCCCGTCGGCCTGGAGCTCGCACGCCGCGCGCACGGCGGCGGGCGCGAGGTCGGCGTTGATGACGCTCTGCCCGCGATCCAGCGCGAATCGCCTTGCGGCCTCGACCCGTGCGCGGACCGCGGTCGTGGCCTCGCCCGCTGACCGGGCGGTCCCGACGATGTCATCCGCATCGAGCCGGGGGACGTCGATCTGAAGGTCGAGGCGGTCGGCCACCGGACCGGACAGCCGGCCGCGGTACGCCTCCTGACGCCCCGGCGGGCAGGAGCACCGACGCCGCGGATCCCCGTCGAATCCGCACGGGCACGGGTTTCCCGCGCAGATGAGGAGCGGACGAGCCGGGAACCGGGCCGTGACCATGCCGCGCGTGACGTCGATGCAACCCTCCTCGAGGGGCTGGCGCAGCGCGTCGAGCGCGGCCGGCGCGAACGCCGGCACCTCGTCGAGGAACAGCACGCCGAGATGCGCGAGCGTGACCTCCCCGGGTTGCGGGAGGCGTCCGCCGCCGACGAGGCCGACGGCGGAGATCGTATGGTGCGGAGCGCGAAACGGCCGCGTCGTGACCATCGCCTGCCCGCTCGGCAGGAGCCCGGCGACGGAATGGATCCGCGTGAGCGTGATGGCGTCCTCCACATCGAGCGGCGGCAGGATCCCAGGCAGGCGGCGCGCGAGCATCGTCTTGCCGGCGCCGGGGGGTCCGATCATGAGCAGGCTGTGCCCGCCGGCGGCAGCCACCTCGAGCGCCCGCCGCGCCATGAGCTGACCGCGAACCTCCGCCAGATCGGGTGTGCCTGCCTGCGCCCCCACGGCCAGGAGCGCGGCAGGGTCGACCGTCGGCGCAGTCGCGGCCGAGCGCCCCTCGAGGGTGTCGACGGCATGACGCAGCCCGGTCACCGAGACGATGTCGATGCGCGGCACCAAGGCGGCCTCGTCGGCGTTGCCCGCCGGCACCAGGAGCCGCCGCCAGCCGCAGCTCGCCGCGTGCTCGGCCATCGCGAGCATCCCCGCCACCGGCCGCACCGACCCGTCCAGCGCGAGCTCGCCGACCGCGCCGACGCCGGAGAGCGCCCGACCGTCGAGCTGCTGGGTGGCCGCGAGCAGCGACAGCGCGATGGGGAGGTCGTACTGGGGTCCGGCCTTACGGAGGTCCGCGGGCGCGAGATTGACGACGATGCGCCCCCGCGGGATGCCGAAGCCCTGATTGGCGATGCCTGAGCGAACCCGTTCACGCGCCTCCTGCACCGCCGCATCCGGCAGGCCCACGACGGCGAAGGCCGGCAGGCCGGGACGCAGATCGGCTTCGACTTGAACCGTTGCCGCGGCGAGCCCGAGGAGCGCCGGACTGACGAGGTGAGCGACCACACACCGGACCGTCGCAGCCGCGACGAAACGGCGCTCGCGCCTTTCGTGCCAACTCAGCGGCCGATTCGTGCCAATCGTCGACACCTCGCGAAATGTGAATCGAAACGGCACGCCGGCGGGCGTGGATTGGCACGCCTCCGTCTTGTTCGGTGGCACGCTCGTCCACCAACGTCCGCTCGATGGTGAGCGGCGGACAGCTCGGAGAGCGCCTCGCAGCCCGCTACCTCCTCCGGCGGGGCTGGCGGATCCTCGCCCGCAACTGGCACGGCGGGGGCGGCGAGATCGATCTCGTGGCGATGCGTTGCGGCGTCGTCGCGTTCGTGGAGGTCAAGGCACGCGGCGATCCCGCCGCCCTCGACGATCCCGTGACCTCAGCTCAACGGATGCGCCTCATCCGCTCGGCGAGCGCGTTTCTCGCCGGACGCTCAGACCTTGACCACGCTTGGGCGCGGTTCGACCTCATCGCCGTCGACACGGGCGCGCGGCGGGGCCGGCGGGTGCGTCACGTGGCAGGTGCGTTCGACGCTTCGGCCGGGGCCGGCGGCCCGACGTCGAAGAGCCGCAGCTCCGGGTACGCCTCCGATCGGAAGGAGCGGCGGTGAAGCGGGCAGAGCCCCGTGGCGCGAAGGGCCTCCTGGTGCTCACGTGTCGCGTACCCCACGTGGCGCTCGAAGCCGAACACCGGCCAGCTGGCATGGGCCGGCCCCGCCATGAGCCGGTCACGGGTGGTCTTTGCGATGACGGACGCGGCGGCGACCGCGGCCGACGTGGCGTCGCCGTCGATCACGGCGCGATGCTCGGGTGCCGGATCGGGCAGTTCGAAGCCGTCGACGATGCAGGCATCCGCGCCGGGGTCGATCGCTGCGAGGCACTGGGCAAGCAGGCGGAGATTGGAGCGGTGAAGGCCGTCGCGGTCCAGCGACGGGGCGCAGGCCGACACCACGACCACCTGCCGCGCGTGGAGCAGGATCGCGGCCGCCAGCTCCTCCCGCCGGGCCGGCGTGACCCGCTTCGAGTCGTCGAGTCCCTCCAGGTCGCGCCTGGCTCGACGGCCGATCACCTCGAGATCCCAGGCCACGGCCGCCGCGACGAGCGGTCCTGCGAGACACCCGCGACCGGCCTCGTCGGCACCCGCGACCACCCGGACCCCGAGGGAGCGGTCGAAGCGAAACAGGGCCGAGGTGCGCGATCGCCGCCGCCGCGCGGCGGTGGCCCGTGTCGACGTCATCCCTGGTCCGTCATCCGCACTCGTCGTCCGCACGGACTCCCGGGACGAGGCACTGCGGGGGTTCTAGCGCTGCTTCTCGCGGACGCGGGCCTTCTTGCCGACCTTGCCGCGGAGGTAGTACAGCTTCGCCCGGCGGACATCGCCCTCGGTCACGCGCTCGATTCGCTCGATCTTCGGAGAGTGCACGGGGAACGTCCGCTCGACGCCCACGCCAAAGCTCTGCTTGCGGACGGTGAACGTCTCCCGCGACGTGGAGCCCTGCCGCTTGATCACGATGCCCTCGAACACCTGGATCCGCTGGCGCTGCCCCTCGATCACGCGGAAGTGCACCTTGACGGTGTCGCCGGACTTGAACTCCGGGACATCGTCTCTGAGCTGCATCCGCTCAAGGGTTTCGATCACGCTCACGCGGTTTCCTCCGGACATCCGACGACGAAAGCAGCGGGCATCGTACCACCTGGCCGCGACACCGAGCTGCACGCCCTACGACGGGGGCGTGCCGAGCTGCTCCTCGCGCCACCGCTCGATCGCACCGTGGTTCCCCGAGCGGAGGATCTCGGGGACGCTCCAGCCGCGGAACTCCGGTGGGCGCGTGAAGTGGGGGTGCTCCACGCGACCTCCGAGCGCCTCGGAGAACGACTCGCGTTCGAGGCTCTCCGGGTTCCCGAGGGCGCCGGGCAGGCGGCGGGCGACTGCGTCGATCACCGCCATCGCGGCGACCTCGCCGCCGGCGAGCACGAACGGGCCGAGGCAGATCGCGTCCCCCGCCAGCCGGGTGTGGACGCGCTCGTCGAATCCCTCGTAGCGACCGCAGAGCAGGACGAGCTCCTCGACGCCTCCGAGCTCGCGGGCGACGGAGTCCGAGAACTGGCGGCCCCGAGGGGTGAGGACGGCCACGTGGCGGTTGTCACGCACCGCCTCGGCGGGCTCGCCGTAGACCGCCTCGAACGCCGCCGCGACGACGTCCACGCGGATCACCATGCCCGGGCCCCCGCCGTACGGGGCGTCGTCCACCTGGCCGTTGGGCAGCGGCGAGGTGTCCCGGAACGAGAAGCAGCGGATCTCGAGCCCGCCGTCGAGACCGGCCTGGGTGAGATGGCGCGGCCGGCGCATCCAGTCGAACCACTCCGGGAAGAGCGTGAAGACGTCGATCCTCATCGGTCATCGCGTCCCGGGAGCAGGTCGTCCCTGATCCGGATGCGGCGAGCGGCGAGGTCGAGCTCCTCGACCGCATCGTGCGTGAACGGCACCAGCACGTTCTCGCCGTCCGGGCGCCGTACCACCAGTGCGTCGTTGGCCGCCCCCTCGTAGACGTCGACGACCTCGCCCAGTTCCTCGGAGCCGGTTGCGACGGCGCAGCCGATGAGCTCCGTGACGTAGAACTCGTCGGGCTCGGTGAGACTCGCTCGGCGTTCGACGGGGACCCCGATCGTCGACCCGGTCAGCGCCGCCGCCGCCGCGCGCGTGTCGGCGCCGGCGAATCGGATGAGCAGCGAGCCCGGGGTGTGGCGGATCTCGAGGATCTCAACCTCCCGGGGGGAGGCGTCGCCGGGGGGAATCACCTCGACCCGGTCGCCGACGGCGAGCGACGCGAGGGTGGGGCCCGTTGGATGCGCGCGTATCTCTCCGCCGACGCCGTGGGGCCGTCCGAGACGCCCGATGACGACCAGGTGGTCCGAAGCCATGGGGCGCTGGGTCTAATCGACGATGTCGAGCGCGGCGCGGATGCCCTGCGAGCGCCCGGCTGCCTGGGTGACGGTGCGCAGGGCGTGCGCGATGCGCCCGCCCCGGCCGATGACCTGGCCGCGCTGCCCGTCGGGGACAATCAGCTCGAACACGGTGCGGTCGCGATCCTCGCGTGTCTGCACCCGCACCTCGTCGGGGGTCTCGATGAGCCCCCGCGCCAGCACCGCGATCATCTCCTCAAGTGCGGCGGTGTCGGCCACGTCAGGTCGCCGCGCCCTGCGCCTCGACGATCTTGATGAGCTTCGCGACGGCGGGACTGGGCTGTGCGCCCTTGCCAATCCACTCCCTGACCTTCGGGAGGTCGAGCTCCACGAGCGACGGCTCAGTCTGCGGGTTGTAGCGCCCGACCGTCTCGATGTTGCGTCCGTCCCGCGGCGAGCGGGCATCGGCGACGACGACTCGGTAGATCGCATTCTTCTTGCTGCCCACGCGGGCGAGGCGAATCTTGACCACGTTGCTCCTTGGAGGGTTCAGGTACCGAACAGCTGCGGCCGGCCACCCTTGCTGATCTGCCGCATCATCTTCTTCATCTGCTTGAACTGTGCCAGGAGCTGGTTGACGTCCTGGACCCTGGTGCCGCTGCCTGCGGCGATTCGCTTCCTGCGGCTTCCATCAATGATGTCCGGCTTGCGACGCTCGGCCGGTGTCATGCCCAGGATGATCGCCTCCACGCGGTCGAGCTGCCGCTCGTCGATGTCGGCGTCCTTGAGCTTGGCGGCTTGCCGGAACCCGGGGATCATCCCAAGGATACCCGCTATCGGCCCCATCTTGCGTATCTGGTGGAGCTGATCGAGCATGTCGTCCAGGGTGAACTCGCCGCCACGCAGGCGTTTTTCGAGTTTCTCGGCGGTGTCCTGGTCGATGGTCTGCTCGGCCCGCTCGATGAGGCTGAGCACGTCACCCATCCCGAGGATGCGCTGCGCCATCCGCTCCGGGTGGAACGGCTCGAGGGCGTCGACCTTCTCCCCCGTCCCGACGTAGAGGATCGGCTTGCCGGTAACCGCGCGCACCGAGAGGGCCGCGCCGCCGCGGGCGTCGCCGTCGAGCTTCGTGAGCACGACGCCGTCGAACTGGACGGCGGTCTGGAACGCCTGCGCCACCTCGACGGCCGTCTGCCCGGTCATCGCGTCGAGCACGAGGACGACGGCCGTGGGCTCCACTTCCGCCCTGACGGCGATCAGCTGCCCCATCATCTCCTCGTCGACCGTCAGCCGGCCGGCCGTGTCGATGATCACCACGTCCCGGGCGAGGCGCTTCGCCTCACGGACGCCGTTGCGTGCGACCGCGACCGGGTCCGTCGAGTCCTCGCGGTAGACGGGCACGTCGATCTGCTCGCCGAGCACCTCGAGCTGGTCGATCGCTGCCGGGCGCTGCAGGTCGCATGCGACGAGGAGCGGCGCGCGCCCTTCGGTGCGCAGGTGCCGGGCGAGCTTCGCGCAGAAGGTGGTCTTGCCGGACCCCTGCAGGCCGGCCATCAGGATGATCGTCGGGGGCTTGGACGCGAACGGCAGCCGGGCGGCGGTGCCGCCCATGAGGGCCGCGAGCTCCTCGTCGACGATCTTGATGACCTGCTGGTCCGGCGTGAGCGACGACATGACCTCGCTGCCGGTGGCGCGCGCCTTGATCGCGTCGGTGAGCTGCCGGACGACCGGCAGGCTCACATCGGCCTCGAGCAGCGACAGCCTGATCGCCCGCATCGCCCGGTCGATGTCGGCCTCGCTGAGCTTGCCGCGGCCACGGAGGCCGGAGAAGACGCCCTGCAGCTTGTCGGAGAGGTTCTCGAACATCAGCCGGGGAGTGTACAACCCCGACTCCGAGACCCCTGGTGCCCACCGTGATCGCCCAACCGCAGGGCATCACGCGCTCGTGTACCGTCGCCGCGTTGATCAACCTGCCACGCCTGCGGGGCTACATCGGCGAGTTCGGGGTCGGCGGCCTGCTGCTGAGCGTCACGCGACGCGGGTGCCGGCACGCCCGCTACGCGGCCCGACGGCTCACCGAGACCCCCGAGACCTTCGAGTACCGTGGCGAGCGGTACACGGTCGTGCATCACCGGAGCGGCCGGACATGGTTGACGGAGCGCGCCATCGAGCTGCCTGTCGCCATGCGGTTCGTGGACGGTTTCGGGCCGTCGGGGTTCGGACTCGAGGTCGGGAACGTGCTCTTCCGGTACCGACCCGTCCATCATCGGGTCGTCGACAAGTACGAGCGGGCGCCGGGGGTTGAGAACATCGACGTCATCGACATCACGACCGAGCGACCCTTCGACTTCATCGTGTCGATCTCGACGCTCGAGCATGCCGGCTGGGACGAGGCGGAGCGGGATCTCGACAAGCCGCTGCGAGCGATTCATCATCTCCGGTCGTTGCTGCGCCCCGGCGGTGGGCGGCTCCTCGTCACGCTCCCGCTGGGCTACAACCCGACAGTGGATCGCGTGGCGCTCGACGGCACGAGCGGGGCCGCGCACGGCGAGATCTTCGTCCGCGACCGTCACCTCAGGTGGGCGGCCGCCGATCGTCCGGAGCCACACGAGTTGCGGTACGAATTCGAGCTGCGCTCTGCCACCGCCGTGTGGATCGGGGAGTTCGGGCCGCTCGAAGAGCGCCGAACAGAATGAAGGTGCCTCGATCTGCTTGTCCGCAGCCGCCGGACGACCCACTGCCCGTACGCGTGATCTGCTTCGAGCACTTGCCGAGCAAGCACGGGGAAGCCACGATGCCCGGCCGGTGCTGCTCAACCTCGGCGCGCCCGGCGGCCTCGACATCGCGCCGTGGTCGGATCGCGTCCGGCTGATCGACGCGGGGCATGCCGGCGAGTGGGAGCTTCCGGTATTCGGCTCGGTCAGCGCTCCCACCGCCGTGTTGATCCGGCCCGACGGATACGTCGCCTGGGTTGGAGAGCGAACACACCTCGGACTCACTGACGCGCTAACCACCTGGTTCGGATCACCCACCGCGGCGTAGCGCACTGGCTCCCAGGATCAATCTGTTCGACGTTCCAAGTCGCTCGACCGGCCGCTAGTAGCGGTCGATCTCGCGCAGGCGGTCGTCGGAGATGCCGAAGTGGTGCGCGAACTCGTGATGCACCGTGTGGATGGTCTGCGCGCGAAGCAACTCCGGATCGTGGCCGTAGAACCGCTCCAGCGGGCGGCGGAAGATCGTGATGCGGTCGGGCAGGACGGCCACGTACCCGCCGCCCCGGTGCGGCTGAGGAATGCCCTGGTAGAGACCGAGGATCCCCGGGTGGCCCGGCACCTCGTCGGCGATCTCCACCGCGACGTTGTCGACCTTCCCGGCGATCTCCGGCGGGAGGGAGTCCAGCGCGTCCCTGACCGCCTCCGCCACGACGTCCGTGTCACTCATGTGGGAAATCGTAGCTGTACCCGGCGCAAATCCGCCCAGGATCCGAGTCGACCGGTAACGGCTGCTTACTCGCCCGGGGGCGCGAAGATCGCCCTGGCAAACCCCTCGGCGTCGAACGGCTGGAGATCCTCGAGGGACTCCCCCACCCCCACCAGCTTCACCGGCACGCCGAGCTGATGGCGGATCGCGAGGACGATCCCCCCCTTCGCGATGCCGTCGAGCTTCGTGAGCACGACGCCGGTGAGGGGCGCCGCCTCGTTGAACAGCTGCGCCTGGCTGATGCCGTTCTGCCCGGTGGTCGCGTCGAGCACGAGCAGTGTCTCGTGGGGGGCGTTCGGATCAAGCTTGCCGGCGACCGACGCGACCTTGCGGAGCTCCTCCATGAGGTTCTTCTGCGTCTGAAGCCGGCCGGCCGTGTCGATGAGGACGACGTCCGCCCCGCGGGCCTTCCCAGCGGCGATGGCGTCGTACGTGACGGCCCCGGGGTCGGCACCCGGGCCCTGCCGCACGAGTTGCGCGCCGGCACGCTCGGCCCAGACCGCGAGCTGGTCGATCGCCGCCGCCCGGAAGGTGTCGCCCGCGCCGATCACCACGCTCTGCCCGAGCGACGTGAGCCGGTGGGCGAGCTTGCCGATCGTCGTCGTCTTGCCACTGCCGTTGACGCCGATGACGAGGATGACCGTCGGGTCGCCGCCGAGCGGGATCCGAGCCGGCTCGGGGGCCATCTGCCGGGCGACCTCTCGCCACAGCGCCTGCGCCAGGGTCTCGCCACTGGTCACGCGTCCCTCCCGCGCCTCGCTGCGGAGGTGCGTGACGAGGGCGTCGGCGGCTTCCATCCCGCAGTCGGCGAGGATGAGCGCCTCCTCCAGATCGTCCCAGGTCTCTTCGGTGACCAGCTTGGGCGCGTAGATCGCCGCGAGCTGCGGCGAGATCGCCTGCTGGGGCGTGCTGAGCTTGTCGCGGAGGCGGCGGAACATGCCCCGGCGGGGCTCGTCCTGCGCGACGTCCTCCTCCACCGGGACGGGAAGCTCGAAGAGCTCCGCCCAGGGGATCAATTCAGGGTCGCTCGGCGGTGCGCTCACGAGTTGACGAGGCGAAGCTGGCGCCGCACGTAGGGGCGGGCCGGGCCTTCGACCGACTGGGCGAGGCGGCGTGAGAGCACCTGGCTGACGCCGTCCTGTCCCATCGTGACGCCGAACAGCGTATCGGCGACCTCGACGGTGGGCTGCTGGTGGGTGATGACCAGGAACTGGGTCTCGTCGGCGAGCCGCTGCACGACCGCGAGGAAGCGCCGCAGGTTCGCGTCGTCGAGGGCCGCCTCGACCTCGTCGAGGAGGTAGAACGGCGCCGGGCGTGCCATTGCGAGCGCGAGGCAGAAGGCCATCGCGATCAGCGACCGCTCCCCACCCGACATCAGGGAGAGCGCCCGCGGCCGCTTGCCCGCCGGGATCACCTCGACCTCGACGCCCTCGTCGCCCCCCTCCTCGTCGGGCTCCACAAGCCGAAGGCGGCCGACGCCGCCCGGGAACAGCAGCTCGACGACCTCCGAGAAGCGCGTCGACACGGCCTGGAAGATCGCCTCGAAGCCCTCGCCCACGGCGGCGTCCAGCTCACCGAGATGCGTGTGCAGCGCGGCGCCGCTCTCCTCGAGGTCCTTGACCTGCTCGGCGATGTGGGCCTCACGCTCGGCGAGCTCCGCGCGCTCCTCGGCGGCGAGCTCGTTGACCGCCCCGATACCGATGCGGCGACGCTCGAGGTCGGCCAGCTTCGCGGCGAGCTCGTCGGGATCCATGGGCTCTTCGGGCGCCTCGTCGGGAGGCGGTCCGGCCTCGGCCGCCCGCTCCTCCGCGATGCGAAGCTCGACCTCGGCTCGGTGGAGGCGCTCGCGACAGGCGGCTGCTCCGGCCTCGGCCGCCTCGACCGCCCGCATCGCGTCGGAGAGGCGCTCCTCGGCGTTCGCGAACGCCGCGCGCGCGGTCGCGACCGCGCCGGTGCTGGCCTCGGCATGCGGCGCGAGGCGCGCGGCCGCATCACCGAGGCCCGCGGCGGCCCGCGCCACGAGCGCGAGGTCCTGAGGGAGGCTCTCGGCCGCACCGATCAGCGCCCGCGCGGCGGCGGCCTGCGCTTGGATCCCCGCGGCACGCGCGTCGACAGCCGCGGACGTGCTGCGAGCCTCGCGCAGCGCGGTCCGGAGACGCTCGAGCTCGGCCGCACCGGTATGCGCCGCATCGCGGGCGGATCCGACCGCCTGTTGCGCGGCGTCGAGCTGGGTGGCGAGCTCGTCCACCCGGCGGCGGGCGAGCTCACGGGCGTCGAGCGCGTCGGCCTTCAGCCGCTCGGCCTCTCCGAGGTCCGCGGTGATGCGCTCCAGCCGCTCGGCGCGAACGGCCGAGACGGCGCGTTCGGCGGCGAGTCGCTCGCCGACGCGCGCCTCCGCCCGCTCGCTGGCCAGGAGACGCCTCCGGCGGGCCTCACGCGTCGCGATGGCGTCGGCCACCAGGGGCTCGAGGATGGCGACCTCACCGGAGGCCTCATCCTGCAGCTTCAGCGCGCGGCGGTGGAGCGCCTTACGCGCCCATGCCGCCTGGGTGGACGACACCGTGCCGTCGGCGGGCCGGAAGACCACGCCCTCCGCGTTGACGAAGACACCGCTCTGCCCGGGTGCCACCTGCTCGAGGTCGTCGACGAGCCATGCGTCGGCGAGGAGACGCTCGACATGGTCCCGCATCGTCGCCGGACACGCGACGATGGCCTCACGCAGGGGACGGGCACCTCGAGGGATCGTCGAGAGCGCGCGTGCCGGCGCGGGGACGACCACGGCGCTCGCACCGGCCTCGATGCTCGCCTGCGCCTCGCGGACGTTCGCCGCGACCTGGGCGTCGACGAATGCGCCGATCGCGCCCGCGACCGCCCGTTCCAGCCCAGGCTCCACCTCGAGTCCCTCACCGAGCGCCCCGCGCATCGTGTCGCCGATGTCGGCGCCGAGCCGGCGTGCGTCGGCTGCGGCTTCGCGCTGGCGCTGCTCGGCGGCTCGCAACTCCACCGTGCGATCCTCGACCGCCGCGGCGGCCTCGTCGAGCCGGGCACGATCCCGATCCACTCTCCGTTCGGCGATCTCGAGACGGAACTCCATGCGCTCGAGCGGTTCCGGCGCCTCCCGACGGGCGTGGGCCAACGCCGCGGTGGAGCGATCGACGGCGTCCTGCGCCGCGGCCGCACGCCGGTCGGCATCCGCGACCGCCCCCTCGCAGGCGGCGAGCTCGGCGCCGGCGCGACGGACCGTCTCCGATGCCGCGATCTCGGCGGCGCGAAGCGCGATCTCGGTCTCCTCCGCCGTTCGTGCGGCGGACTGGGCGGCGGCGAGCCCCGCCGAGGCGGCTTCGAGCTCGTCGCCGAGCGCGGTCTCCTGCTGTTCGAGCTCGTGGAGCCTGCGGGCCGCGTCGGCCCGAGCCTGGCCCAGCCGCTCCTGACGTGATTCGAGCTCCGCGAGCCGCTCCTCGGCAAGCTCGGCGCGCCCTCCGACGCGGTCGGCTGCGGCTCGCAGGGTGGCGGCGATCACCTCCGCGCGTTCGAGCGTCACGACGGCGGCTGAACGTGCCTCGCTTTCGGCGGCACGGTGCTCACGCGCCGCGTTCGAGCACGCTCTGCGCCGCCGTGTCGGCCTCGCGCTCGACATCGTGTGCAGCCTGCGCGGCGTCCCTGGCGGCAGCCGCGGCGATCGCCCGGGCCGCGCGTTCCGACTCGCGCAACTCGACGATCTCGGCTTCGAGCGCCGCCGCACGCTCCGCCGCGCGCGCCTGGCGGTCCAGCGCGCGGGCACGGGAGGACAGCTCGCTTGCGAGATCGCGTGCCCGGTCGAGCTTCTCGGCAACCCGTGCGAGCTTCTGCTCCGCCCGTCGCCGCCGGCGCTTGGCAACGCCCACCCCGGCGGCCTCGTCGAGCATGGCCCGCCGCTCGGTCGGGCGGCTGGTCGCGAGCGCCTCGACCTGCCCCTGACGGATCACGGCGAGCGACTCGGCGCCGAGACCGCGAGTGGACAGGGTCTCCTGGACGTCGAGCAGGCGGCACGAGGCGCCGTTGACGCGGTAGTCCGAGTCGCCCGCGCGCGTCAGGCGCCGCCCGACCTCGAGCTCCGCCGGCCCCGGCCCGTCGGGACCTCCGTCGAACTGCAACGCGACCTCCGCGAGTCCCGCCGGCGGCCGGGCGCCCGCGCCCTGGTAGAGCACGTCGGCCATGCCGGGCGCCCTGAGCCGTCCGGCCCGCTGCTCACCCAGCGCCCACGTGATCGCCTCGGCGAAGTTGCTCTTGCCGGAGCCGTTGGGGCCGACGACGACGTTGAGGCCGGGCCCGAGCTCGAGGGTCACCTCACCTGCGAACGACTTGAAGCCCTTGATGCGCACGCGCTTCAGCATGTGGCCTCCTTGGCATGCGACTCGAGCGCGACCTGGGCTGCGGCCTGTTCGGACGCCTGCTTGGAGCTGCCGGAGCCCTGCCCTTGTTCGTCGCCGCCGACGAACACGCGCGTGGTGAACACGCGTGCGTGGGGCGGACCTTCGCGATTGACGAGCTCGTAGCGAACGTCGAGGCGGTCGCGGGCGGCGAGCTCCTGCAGCGCGGTCTTCGCGTCGCGCCGGCCGAGGGTGGCGCTGTCGATGACCCCGGCGAACGCGCCAAGCACCGCGGGCGCGGTGCGCTCGTGACCGAGATCGGTCCAGCAGGCGCCGATCAGAGCCTCGACGAGGGCCGCCTGAACGCTCACCTGCTTCGCCATGTCACGCGCGGCCACGCGGTGGCGTGACGGCGCGGACTTCACGAACTGGTCGGGCAGTCCGAGCTCGCTCGCGACGAGGGCGCAGGCCTCCCGGCCGACGATCTGCTGGCGCATCCAGACCAGGTCCCCCTCGGACGCCTCCGGATGCCGGGTGAGGAGCTCGGTGGTCACGACGAGCTCGAGCACGACGTCGCCGAGGAGCTCCAGCCGTTCGTACGACCGTGCGCGCGTCGGCGCCCATGAACGGTGCGCGAGGGTCTCCGCACGGCGCGATGGGGCGAGGAGCAGTGCCAGATCCGGAAGACCAAGGGGCGAGTTGGCCGGTGGAGGGGTCGTCGGTGCTCAGCCCCCGGTGTTTGCGACGACGTAGTCGACGGCGTCGCTGACGGTGAGGATCGTCTCCGCGTCCTCGTCAGGGATCTTGACGCCGAACTTGTCCTCCATGCTCATGATGAGCTCGACGAGGTCGAGGGAGTCGGCGTTCAGGTCCTCCTGGAAGGACGCCTCCTCGCGCACCTCGTCGGGGCTCACGCCGAGCTGCTCGACGATGATCCCCTTCACCTGATCCAACGCTGTCTCTCGGTCCACTCGTCTCCCTTCGGGGCCAAATCGCTGACCGACGCGCAGGACGCTACCAACGGACGCGGACGCGGCGACCGTCGCCGGTCAGGATCCCGGTGACAACCCCGCTTCGACTCGGCCGGCGAGGTCCTGCCTGATGCCGCGGGCGCCCATTCGGATGGCGTTGGCGATCGCGTACCCACTTGCGTTGCCGTGCCCGATCACGACGAGCCCTCGGACGCCGAGCAGGTAGGCGCCGCCGTACTCGTCGGCGTCGAACTTCACCCGGAGCCGCTTGAGCGCCGGCTTCGCGAGCATCCCGCCCATCCGGCCGCGGACCGACGAGCGCAGGGCATCGCGGACCTCCCGGAACATGACGGCCCCCGCCGCCTCGTAGAGCTTCAGGGCGACGTTGCCCGTGAAGCCGTCCGTCACGACGACGTCGACGTTGCCCTGCGGGATGTCGCGCCCTTCGCAGTTGCCGACGAACCCCTCGGTGCCGGTGAGCAGGTCGTAGGTCTCCTGGACCATCTCGTTGCCCTTGCCCTCCTCCTCGCCGATCGAGAGGAGGCCGACGCGGGGCGACTGCACGAGCAGGACATCGCGTGCGAGGAGGCGTCCCATCACGGCGAACTGCTCGAGGTACTCGGGCCGGCTCTCCGCGTTCGCACCGGCGTCGATCAGCACGACGGGCCCGCGCGGCGCTGGGCATCACGACGGCGATGCCCGGGCGGATCACCCCGGGCAGGCGGCGGATGTGCAGCGTCGCGGCGGCCAGCATGGCGCCGGTGTTGCCGGCGGACATGACCGCCTGGGCCTCCCCCGCCGCCACGAGCTTGCAGGCGACCACCAGCGACGACTCGGGTTTGGCCCGCACCGCCTTGGCGCCGTCCTCGTCGGAGCCGACCTTGTCGGGAGCGTGAACCACCTCCACTCCCGGCGGCGCACCGCCCTGCCGCGTGATCTCCGCGTCCATCGTGGCGCGGTCGCCGACGATCAGCACGCGGACGCCGTCGGCAGCCGCGAGGATCGCGCCGCGAACCGGCTCGGCGGGCGCGCGATCCCCTCCCATCCCGTCGAGCGCGACGGTGACCTGACCGTTCATCGGCCGGCCCGAACCCGCTGTCGAGTTCTAGTCTTCGATCTCGATGACCGGGCGACCCCGGTAGTAGCCGCAGACCACGCAGACGTGATGCGGGCGGACCGGGCTCGTGCAGCGGGGGCAGCGACCGAGGCGCGCGGCGTCGATGGAGTGGGTCGCCCGCCGGGTGTCGCGGCGCTGGCGGGAGGTCTTTCGCTTCGGGACGGCCATCGTCTGCTCGGTCCTTCGTCGTCGGTTCGGACCGCGGAAGGGTAGCGACTCGGCGCGGATCGCGCCACCCGGCGGGCCGTACCGCGCTCCCGCCGGCTCGCCTACTCGCCCGATTCGAGCCGGCGTGCGATCTCGGCGAGACCGGCCCAGCGGCTGTCGGGGCGCGCGGGCGGGCAATCGCACGGCCCGAGGTTCAGGTCGGCACCGCACGTCGGGCACAGACCCGCGCAGTCGGCACGGCACAGGATGGTCGCCGGCAGAAGATCCACCAAGGTGTCGCGGGTCATCGCGACCACGTCGAGCGCTTCCCCGTCGAGGTATTCGCTGTCGAGGTCCTCGTCGAATGCCGCGCCCTGCGGGCGATCGAACGCCGCGTACTCGCGGGCGTCGGCGTCAAGCGAGATCGTCGCCTCATTGAGGCAGCGCCAGCACGGCCCGATGATCGAAGCGGCGACCCGCAGGCGGAAGTGCCAGCCGGACGAGGCTTGCGTGATCTCGAGCCGCGCACGCGGGGCCGCCGGCTCGCTGCGATAGCGCTGGCCGGCGATGACGACATCGTCGACGGGAACGTCGAGCTCGAGCTCCCGCGCCTCGCCGGGCGCAAGCTCCAGGCTGCGCAGGTCAAGCGGGCGTGACCTGTCGTCGTGACGCCCCACGCCGCTCCGAGACTCAGTCGTTGCGGGGCGCGATCGGCTCCGGGATGGCTTGGCCGGTCGCGTCGGTCGACCCGGTGCCGCGCTGCAGCCGCTCGCGTCCGCGCTGTACCGCGGAGAGGAACTTGCCGAGGTTGACCTCGAGCGTGGACAGCACCTCGTCGGCGTAGTCCTCCGCCCCGAGCCGCACCTCCCGCTCGCGAACCCGCGCCTCCTCCAGGATGTCGGCGGCCTCCCGCTCGGCCCGCTTGACGATCTCCTCCTGGGAGGCCGCCTGAGCCGCCTTGTCGCGGGCGTCGGCCACCAGCCGGTCGGCCTCGCGCTTCGCCTCGGCGAGCATCTCCTGGCGCTCCTTCACGATCCAGCGAGACTGCTTGATCTCCTCCGGGATGGTGGAGCGCATCTGGTCGAGCAGTTCGTAGATCTCTTCGCGCTCGATGGCGACCTTGTCCGAGAACGGCATGGTGCGTGCGTTGTGGATGAGGTCGTCGAGCTTGTCGATGAGCGCCAGTACGTCCAACAGTCCTTACTCCTGTTCGGTGTGTGTGCCGGCTCCGCGCCGGAAGGCGGCGACCACGTTCGGCGGAACCCAATCCTCCACCGATCCTCCCCAGACCGCGATCTCCCGGACGCCGCTCGAGCTCAGGAAGCTGTATTTGGCCGACGCGGGGAGGTACACGGTGTCGATTTCGGGGGCCAATCCCTTGTTGATCTGCGCCATCTGGAACTCGTAGTCGAAGTCCGAGATGGCCCGAAGGCCCTTCACCAGCGCACACGCGCCAACCTGGCGCGCGAATTCGGTGACCAACATATTGAAGCCTTCCACCCGGACGTTGTCCAGATGGGCCACGCTTTCGCGGACGAACGCGATCCGATCGTCGGCGCTGAACATGTACCGCTTGCGGGTGGAGCCGATGACGACCCCCACCACGACCTCGTCGAAGATGGCGCTGACGCGCTGGATGATGTCGAGATGGCCGTAGGTCACCGGGTCGTACGAGCCCGGGCACACGGCCAGCCTCCGCGCGTCGCCGTCGCTCACGCTGATTCCCCGATACGCATGATGGCGATCCCCGTGCCCCCGTATGTCCGGTCGGTGCGGGCCGTGACCGGAAGGCCCTGGAGCTCGACCTGCCCGGCTTCGGCCGCGTGTTCGACGACCACTGTAGCCCCGGACGCGAGGACCGGTTGGAGGGCCGGGCCGAGCCGGCCCGCAATGCGGGGCAGGAGGCTATAAGGCGGGTCGATGAGGCACAAGCCGTAGACCCGTCCTGCGGCCCGCTCGGATCGCAGCGCGGACCGCCAGTCGGCGGCGACGATCCGCACCCGCGCGGGGTCGTCGATCATGGCCGCATTGGCTCGGATCGCGGCGATCGCGGGCGCCGACCGCTCCACGAACGTGGCGGACGCCGCCCCGCGTGACAGCGCCTCGATGCCGAGCGCGCCCGACCCGGCGAAGAGGTCGAGCACGTCGAGGCCCTCGACCGGGCCGACGATCGCGAACAGCGCCTCGCGAACCCGGTCGCTGGTCGGCCGCGTGTGCGCCCCCTTCGGCGCGACGAGGGTCCGTCCGCGGTGCTCGCCGGCGACGACCCTCATGCGTCGAGCAGCCTCGGCAGCTCGGCGAACCGGTCGAGGACGGCCCGCCGCAGGAGCGCGTGCTCGGGCCGTGTCAGGCGGGGGTCGTCGCGAAGCGTCCGCCGCGCCACCTGGCGCGCCTGCGCGAGCTCCCGGCGGTCGCGCGCGAGTCGGGCAAAGCGCAGGTCGGTCGGGCCTGACTGGCGGACGCCGAGCACGGCGCCCTCCCCGCGCAGCTCCAGGTCGAGCTCGGCGAGGCGAAACCCGTCGGTCGTCTGGGTGATCGCCTCGAGCCGCCGCTGGCCGTCGTCGGTGGTCGGCTCGGCGAAGAGGATGCACAGGCCGGCGTGCCGGCCACGGCCGATCCGGCCCCGCAGCTGATGGAGCTGGGCGAGCCCGAAGCGATCGGCGTCTTCGATGACCATCACGGTGGCGTTCGGGACGTCGATGCCGACCTCCACGACGGTGGTCGCCACGAGCACGTGCGTCTCCCCGGAGGCGAACGCGTTCATCGCCGCGCGCTTCTCGTCGCCGTGCTGGGCGCCGTGGGCGAGCCCGACGCGAAACGCGGCGAACGGTCCGCGCTGGAGCCGCTCCGCCTCCTCGACGGCGGCGCGGGCCTGCGCCTCCTCCCCGCCCTCGACCCGGGGGCAGATCACGTAGGCCTGGCGTCCAGCGCGCAGCTCGGCGCGCACGAGCTCGTCGGCCTCGTCGCGATCGGAGGAACGGAACCAGCGCGTCTCCACCGGCTGGCGGCCGGGTGGGCGGCCGCGGATCGTCGAGACCTGGAGGTCGCCGTAGGCGGTGAGGGCGAGCGTCCGGGGGATCGGCGTCGCGGTCATGTAGAGCAGGTGCGCGGCGGCGGCGTCGCCCCGGTCCGTGGCGCGGTCGGCGAGCAGCTGGCGCTGCTCCACGCCGAAGCGGTGCTGCTCGTCGACGACGACGAGCCCGAGACGGGCGAACGCCTCCCGTTCGAACAGCAGCGCCTGGGTTCCGATCGCGACCATGGCCGTTCCCGACCGAAGCGCCAGCCGCCGCCGTTCGCGCTCGGCGCCGGAGATCCGGCCGGTGACGAGCACCGGCGCGATCCCGGCCGGCGCGAGCAGCACGTCCAGGGTCCGGAGGTGCTGGTCGGCGAGCGTTTCGGTCGGCACGAGGAGCGCGGCCTGGCGGCCGGCTTCGACCACCTGGCAGATGGCGAGCGCGGCGACCACGGTCTTGCCGGCGCCGACCTCGCCCTGCAGCAGCCGGCGCATCGGCCGCTCGCGCCGCAGGTCACGGGAGATCTCGCGCGTGACGCGCTCCTGCTCGGCCGTCAGCGTGAACGGGAGGGCGGCGAGCAGCGCCGCCCGCAGCGTCCCGTCGCCGGGGAGCGCCGGCGCGCGGCGGCCGATCTCCTCGTTGCGGCGGATCGCGCCGAGGCCGAGCTGAAGCACGACGAGCTCCTCGAGCACCAGCCGGCGCCGGCCGAGCCGGCCCTCGCGCGCCGTCCGCGGGAAGTGGATCGCCGCGAGCGCGTCGCCGACGTGCGGCAGGTCGAGGCGGCGGCGCATCCAGGCGGGCAGCGCCTCGACGGCGGCCCCCGCGTACGGCCGCGCGGCGTCGACGAGCTCGCGGATCCGCCGGGCGGTCAGCGACTCGCTCGCGGGATAGACCGGTACGAGGCCCTGCGTGTGGCGTCCCTCCGAGCCGGTCCCTCCCACGAGCTCGTGGGCCTTGACCATGAGCTTCGGCGGCCGTCCGGGTTCGAGGCGCCCGCGGAGGAGGATCTCCTGGCCCGGCTCCAGCACGCGCAGCAGGTAGTCCTGGTTGAACCACACGGCGACGGCGGCGCCGGTCGCGTCCGACACGGCGGCCTCGACGATCCGGAGGCGCCGGCGGCGGGTCGGGCGCACGGCGACCCGCCCGATGCGGACGCGGACGGTCGCCTCCTCGTCGATCGCGAGCTCACCGAGCGGTCGCGCCTCGTCGTAGGCGAGGTACCGGACGGGCAGGTGCGAGAGCAGGTCGCCGATTCGCTCGAGGCCCATCGCCGCGGCGCGCTCCGCGGTCGCGCGACCGACCCCGGCGAGCTCGGTCAGGGGGGCGTCCCACCATTTCGGGTCGGGTCTGCGGGGCGGGAGCGCGGCCGGCCACGGGGCGCCCCGTGGATCGCCGAAGGGCGGGCTGTCGGGTTTCGGCGGGCTCGGTTGCACGTTCGGACGGTGAGTCGGCATAATGCGAGGCCGCTTGCGGGGCCCGGTCGGGTCCGCATCGTGACATCAACCGAGGACGGAGCACGCCGTGGCGAAGGTCTGCAGCATCTGCGACAAGAAGCCCATGTTCGGGAACAACCGCAGCCACTCGATGCGGGCGACGTCCCGGCGCTTCAACCCGAACATCCAGAAGGTCCGGATCCTCAAGGGCGTGACGCCGGTGAGCGTCTACGTCTGCACGCGGTGCCTCAAGTCCGGGAAGGTCCAGAAGGCCGGGTAGCACACCGGCCGCGGCAGCTCGTCACGCCGCGCGACGCCCGCCCCCGCGCATGTGCGCGAGGGCATGGCCATCGATCGGGCTCAGGGGTAGACGCAGTACTGGGACGGCGACCCTGCCGCCACGGCTCCCGTGCTGCCGGCGTTGACGTACTGCCAGCGGTACTGCGGCGTGCCGCCGACCCAGTAGACGATCTCGTAGACGCCGACGGCATAGATCTCCTGACCGCTCGGGATCGAAATCGGTCCGAGCGTCCACGGAACGGTGTTCGTCGCGCCGCCCGGATGGAACTGGGGCACGCCGCCCGGGGTGGCGGTCCACGTCTGCCAGACGCTCGCGTCGGGTCCGCTCTGGCCGAGCCAGTGCCATCCGCCAGCGGTCGTGTACCAGGCGACCCACCCACGTGTGGAGATCGGTGTCGTGGTCTTCGCCGTGAAGTCGGGCTCGGCGAGGAACGCGAGCGGGTCGTTCGACCCGTCCGGCGTGCACGCGAGGTGCCCGTCCGTCCAGAATCCCCGCGAGCCCGCCCCCACTCCGGACCGCAGCGGGAAGTACAGGTTGGCGCGCCGGCCGCTCTGGCGGACGGTCGCGGTGGCCGCGACGAGCCGGATGCGCCCGATGGCCGCGGCGTTCTTGGGTGACACCCTGAACTTGGGCGCCGCGCGGCCGCCGACGCAGCGGTAGCTCGACGAGGCGATCGCGCGGGTGCTCACCTTGCGGGCGGTCACGGAGACGCTCCCGCCGGCCTGGCACGCGAACGTCAGGGTGAACGTGCGCGACCCGCGGTTGAAGGTGGCGCCCGCGTTGTTGAGCAGCCCCGGACCAGGGGCGCCGCCCGAGATCGCGGAGGCGGTTCCCGGCGGCACGAACACCGGCTGGGTGCCCGGCGAGACCGGGAGGTCGCCGCCGTTGCCGGGCGGTGGACCGGGCGGACCCGGCGGTGGCGCCGCCACGGCGGCAGCCGGTACCGCGAGACCGAATGCGGCGAGGACGACGAGGCGCGCGCGGCGTGATCGCGGCGGGCGCGGCGTGTGAGCGGGGGGCTGGTCGGGCGAGATGACGGGCCGTCCGTTCGTTCGGGGGTCTGGTTCCCCGAAAGCTTACGCCACGACCGGTCGATATGCAGGTTGTGGGGGTTCCCCGGGAGCGATCAGCCCAGCTGCGAGGCGATGAGGTTCACCATCGCGACGGCCGCGTCGGCGGCCTCCTCGCCCTTGTTTCCCACCGCGCCGCCTGCCCGCGCCTCGGCCTGCGCGAACGTGTCGCAGGTCAGCACGCCGAACGCGCATGGCACCCCGCTGTCGAGCGACACCCTCAGAAGTCCCGAAGCGGCCGCGTCGCACACGAAGTCGAAATGCGGGGTCTCCCCGCGCACCACCGCGCCGACCGCGAGGATCGCCGCGTAGTGGCCGGTCTCGGCCACCGTCTGCGCCGCGAGCGGGAGCTCGTACGCCCCGGGCACCCAGATCTCGTCGAGGTTCGCGTCGGGCAGGCCGGACTCCGCCAGCCGCGAGCGCGCCCCGGACACGAGGCGCTCGGCGATACCGCGGTGGAACCCGGCGACGAGCAGCGCCATGCGCACATCCGGATCCGTGAGCGGGGTCGCAGGCGGCGCCTGCTCGCTACGTGCCATCGGCCTCGCCGCCGAGGAGGTCCTCGTCGCTCGCGAGCTCGAACCGCAGGTCCTGGTGATGCAGCTTGTGGCCCATCTTGACCCGCTTGGTCTGGAGGTACCGCAGGTTCTCGGTGCCGGGCGGGACCTCGATCGGAACCTGTTCCACGACCCGCAGGCCGTAGCCCTCCAGACCCGCGATCTTCTTCGGGTTGTTCGTGAGCTGGCGGATGGTCGTGAGACCGAGGTCCACGAGGATCTGAGCACCGATGCCGTAGTCGCGCAGGTCCGGTGGGAACCCCAGCTCCAGGTTGGCCTCGACGGTGTCGCGGCCGTTGTCCTGCAGCTCGTACGCGCGCAGCTTGTTGAGCAGTCCGATCCCACGTCCCTCCTGCGCGATGTAGAGCACCACGCCACGACCTTCGCCGGCCACTATCTGCATCGCGGCGTGGAGTTGCTCGCCGCAGTCGCATCGCAGTGACCCGAACACGTCGCCCGTCAGGCATTCCGAGTGGACGCGCACGAGGACGTCCTCCTTGCCGTCCACGTCACCCATCACGAGGGCGAGGTGCTCCTTGCCGTCGACGACGCTGCGGTAGCCGATCGCGGTGAACTCGCCGACCGGCGTGGGTAGACGCGCCGGCGTTCCGCGTTCGATGAGCTTCTCGGTGCGGCGGCGGTGCTCGATGAGCTGCGCGACCGTGATCATCTGCAGGCCGTGCTCTTCCGCATACCGCGACAGGTCCGCCACCCGCGCCATCGTGCCGTCGTCCTTCATGACCTCGCAGATCACTCCCGCCGGTATGAGCCCGGCCATCCGTGCCAGGTCCACCGCGGCCTCGGTGTGGCCGGCGCGCTTGAGCACACCGCCGGCCTGGGCTCGCAGCGGGAAGACGTGGCCGGGCTTCGCGAGGTCGTCAGGCCCGGCGTTCGGGTCGATCGCAACCATGATCGTGCGTGAGCGGTCGGAGGCCGAGATCCCGGTCGTGACGCCCTCGCGCGCCTCGATGGAGTCGGTGAAGGCCGTGCCGTGCGGGGTCTCGTTGCGTCGCGCCGCGAGGGTGAGCCCGAGCTGCTCGCACCGCTCCTCGGTGAGCGCGAGGCAGATGAGCCCGCGCGCGTTCATGGCCATGAAGTTGACTGCGTCCGGGGTGGCGAACTGTGCGGCCATGACGAGGTCGCCCTCGTTCTCGCGGTCCTCGGAGTCGCAGACCACCACCATCCGCCCTGCGCGGATCTCCTCGATCGCATGCTCGACGGTGGTGAATGGCGAGGTGGTGCTCATCTGTCCCTCTCGGCTGACCGGTACGGCGCGACGAGCGCCTCCACGTACTTTGCCACCAAGTCGACTTCGAGATTGACCGTCTGGCCTTCTCGGGCCGCGCCGAGGGTCGTCTCCCCCAGCGTATGGGGGATGAGCGCCACCTCGAAGCCGGCGTCGTCCCGGGCCGCGACCGTGAGGCTCACCCCGTCGATCGCGACGCTCCCCTTCGCGACGACGTACCGCAGGAGCTCCGGCGCGGTGGTGAACGACAGACGCCGGCCCTGCGCCTCGTCGACGATGGCGGCGATGGTGGCGGTGCCGTCGACGTGGCCCTGCACGAGATGCCCGCCCAGCCGGTCCCCGGCGCGGAGCGCGCGTTCGAGGTTGACGCGGTCGCCCGCGACGCGCGAGCCGAGCACGGTGCGGCGCAGCGTCTCGGCGACGACGTCGAGCTCGAAGCCGTCGTCATGAAGCGCGACGGCGGTCAGGCAGGCACCGTCCACCGCGATGGAGTCGCCGATCGCGAGCCCGTCGAGCACCCGGTCGGCGCGGATCCGGACGCGGGCGCCGCCGGAGCTCGGCGCGACGGCGTCCACGGTCCCGACCTCCTCGACGAGCCCGGTGAACATCAGCCCGCGTGCTCCGGCAGTTGCCGT
Organism: uncultured Thermoleophilia bacterium; assembly: GCA_963706315.1. Classification (GTDB taxonomy): domain Bacteria; phylum Actinomycetota; class Thermoleophilia; order Miltoncostaeales; family Miltoncostaeaceae; genus CALMEC01. Next base: position 23,580 of record CAVPMA010000019.1, read on the forward strand.
AGCCGCCCGGCGATGAGGACGTCGTCGCCGACCCGTTCGACCCTGATGTCCTGCAGGCGCGGCACCTCCGCCAGCGGGCCGAGGCCGCGCCCACCGAGCGCTCCGGGCGACCGGGCGCCACCGATCAGGAGCGGCGCGACGAACCACGCGACGCGGTCGACGGCATCGCGGGCGAGGAACGCCTCGGCCAGGATCGGGCCCCCCTCCAGCAGCAGCGACTGGATGTCGCGCTCGCCAAGGGCCTCCAGCGCGACGCCGACCGGATCGGCGCCGGCCGGGAGTGAGAGACTGATGACGTCGACGCCCGCCTTCTCGAGTCGCGCGACCCGCTCCTGCGGCGCATCGGGGCCGGCCACGACGATGACCGGGACCTCGCGGGCGCCGGCGACCAGCCTGCTGTCGAGCGGCAGCCGGGCGTGACGGTCGAAGACGATTCGCGCCGGCGGGCGGTAGGCGCCGCCCACGTCGCGGACGTTGAGCAGCGGATCGTCCGCCAGGGCCGTCCCGATCCCCACGGCGACACCGTCCATGTCGGCACGCCAGCGGTGCACGAGGGCGCGCGACTCGGGCCCGCTGATCCACCGGGTCTCCCCCGTCGCGGTCGCGACCTTCCCGTCGAGGCTCGTGGCGAGCTTGAGCGTGACCAGCGGACGACCCGTCAGCGCGTGGGTGACGAACGCCGCGTTGAGCTCACGACACGCGTCGGCGTCCTCGACCGGCGCGACGGCGACGTCCACCCCGGCTTCGGCGAGTACGGTCGCGCCGCCCGCCCGACCCCGCTCGAGGGGATCGGGGCAGCCGATGACGACCCGCGCGACGCCGGCGGCGATGATGGCATCGGTACACGGCGGGGTGCGCCCGTGATGGGAGCACGGCTCCAGCGTGCAGACGAGCGTGGATCCACGCGCGGCGGCGCCGGCCTCGACGAGCGCCCCAACCTCGGCATGTGGCGTCCCAGGGCCCTCGTGCCATCCGGTGCCGACAACGCGCCCGCCGCTCAGGACGATCGCGCCGACGAGCGGATTGGGGCTGACCCGGCCGCGGCCGTTCATGGCCAGCTCGCGCGCGCGGGCGAGATGTCCGAGCTCCTCGAGCGTCGGAGCGGGGGCCGCGGTGGTCGTCACGGCCTCCCGGCGAGGTCGGCGAGCTCGGCGTATGCGGACGGTGGGTCCGGGCTGCCGAAGATCGACGAGGCCGACACGAACAGCCCGGCGCCGGCATCCCGCGCGACGGGGAGGCTGTCTCGACCGATTCCGCCGTCCACCTCGATCGCGACGTGGTCCGGCAACAGCGAGCGAAGGTCGGCGACCCGGTGCGGCGTCGTGGGGATGAACGACTGCCCGGCGAAGCCCGGATTCACGCTCATGACGTTGACGTAGTCGATGAGGTCGACCACGGGCTCGACCGCGTCGATCGGCGTTCCGGGGTTGATCGCGAGGCCCGCCAGGAGCCCGAGCTCGCGGATCCTCCCGAGCACGCGATGCACGTGGGGGTCGGCCTCGGCGTGGACGCTGATCGCTCCGGCGTGGGAAGCGAAGAGCTCGACCAGCTGGCCGGGGCGCTCGACCATCAGGTGCACGTCCAGGAAGCCTCCGGCCGCCACCACCGGACCCGCCAGCCCCGCGGCGAATCCGGGGCCGACGGTGAGGTTGGGCACGAAGTGGCCGTCCATCACGTCGACGTGGAAGACGCGCGCCCCGGCGTCGAGCAGCGATGCGACCTGGTCGCCGACCCTCAGGAAGTCGGCGGACATGATCGACGGCAGCACGCGGGGGGTCGAAAAGAGGCTCACAACGACGAAGAGTAGCCGTTCGCCACGTGGATCCTCGCGACGAAGAACCCGTCGGTGCCGTCGCGTCCGGGCAGCGTGCGGAGCGCTCCGGCGAGCTCGGGATGGCGGAATGCGGGGAACCGTTCGCCGAGATCGTCGAGCTGCGCACCCCTGTCGGTGACGATGCGCTCGTTCTCGTCGGGCAGCAGGGTGCAGGTGGAGTAGACGACCCGGCCTCCGGGAAGAACGGCGCGCATCGCCCGGTCCAAGAGCCCCCGCTGGAGGTCGACGAGCCCCGGGATGTCGTCCTCGGACCGGCGCCAGCGCGCGTCGGGGCGGGCCGACAGCACGCCGAGCCCCGTGCACGGCGGGTCGACGAGCGCGGCGTCGAACATCCCCGGGAGCCTGACGGTCCGCCCGTCGCCTTCGATCACGGTGAGCCGCGCGCCGAGCCGTCGTGCGAGCCCCCTGAGGGCGGCGGCCCGCGCCGGCCGCACCTCGACGCACACGAGCTCCGCCCGGTTGAGGGTGAGGGCCGCGAGGTGCGTGGCCTTCGCGCCGGGTGCCGCGCAGAGGTCGAGGATCCGCTCCCCGGGCTTGGGGTCGAGCACCAGCGCCGGGAGCATCGAGGCGCGGCTCTGGCCGATGGCGAGCCCGCGGCCCCACACGGCCGATTCCTCGAGGGCGAACGGCTCCGAGAGGCGGTATGCCTCGGCGACGGTCTCGTCGCGCAGCGTGCCCGGCGGGAGCAGCCGCTCGAGCGTGGCACGGGGGCCTCTGAGGGGGTTCCACCGGACGGCCGACTCCGACGGGTGGTTGGCGGCGCGCAACGTGGCGCGCGCGTCGTCCGGACCGAGCGCCGCGAAGAGCCGCTCGGCGATCCAATCCGGGACGCTATGCGCGAGAGCGGCCTCCACGGCCGTTCCGTCGGGGAGCGAGTCGACGCGGCCGCGAGCGTACGGCGCCAGAGCCCGGAGCACCGCGTTGACGAGCCCCGCCCGCGCGGCGACCCGGCGCGGCGCACCGGGGATCTCCCGCGCGAGCCGTACCGCCTGGTCGACCGCCGCCGAGGGGGGCACGGCGTCGCTGTACGCCAATTCGAATGCGCCGAGCCGCAGCACGTCGCGCACGGCCTCCTCGACGCCCTCGGGGCGGTCGAGCGCCGCGTCGACGAGCCAGTCCAGTGTGCGCCGCCGCTGCACTGCGCCGAACGCCAGCCGGTGGGCCTGTGCCCTGAGCGACGAATCGAGCCGGTCACGTCTGGCCTCCCCGGCCAGGGCGCGGTCGGCATACGCCCCCTGCGAGACCCGCCGCAGCACCCGAAAGGCCACGCGGCGCTCCGGCGTCGCGCCGGGCTGCGTCACGCGGTGTCGCGCACCGTCGCGAAGTCGAGTCCGCCCCGCCACCCGCGGAGGAACGCCGACGCCTCCATCCGGCTGCGGTTCGGGGGCTGCAGCTCGAGGATCTCGATCGCGCCGTCGGCGCACCCGAGCACGAGCCGGCCAGCCTCGACTCGCAGCTGCGCCGGCGGCGTCGGCGTGCCGGTCGCCACCCGGGCCTTCCAGATCTTGAACCGCTCACCGTCGACGAGGCAGGCGGCGCCAATGTGCGGCGAGAGCGCGCGTATCCGGTTGACGACCTCGACGGTCGTGTGCGTAGGATCGAGGACGATGTCGTCGCCGCCGATCTTGGGCGCGAGCGACACGCCCTCGTCGGGCTGCGGGGTCGTCACGAGCCGCCCGGCGTCGAGCTCGTCGAGGGCCGGGCCGAGCAGCTCCCCGCCCATGACCGCCAGACGCTCGAGCAGTGACCCGGCATCGTCCTCAGGCGCGACCGGGGTCCGGCCGATCGAGATGATCGGGCCGGTGTCCAGTCCGGCGTCCATCTGCATGATCGTGACCCCGGTCTCCGTGCAGCCGTCCATGAGGGCGCGCTCGACCGGGGCCGCCCCGCGGTAGGCGGGCAGGATCGAGAAGTGAACGTTGAGGCACGGCCACGTCTCCAGCAGCCGGTCGCGGAGGATCTGGCCGAAGCCCACGACGCAGACCGCGCGAACGCCGAGGTCGACGAGTTCGTCGAGGCATTCCGGGTCGTTGATCGACGCGGGCCGGCGGAGCGGGAGCCCGAGACGCTCCGCTTCGACACCGACCGGCGTCGGGACCGTCTTGCCGCCGCGGCCGCGCGGGCGGTCGGGCTGGGAGAGCACGACCGCGACGTCCTGGCCGGCGTCGACCAGGGCTCGAAGCACGATCGCCGCCGGGGCCGGGCTGCCTGCGAACGCGATCCGCATCGATGGGCCGGCCTACTGCTCCCGCTCGTACGTACGCCAACGTTTCCCGAGCGAAGACCGCGTCAGGTGGACGGGCGCCTCCCCCCGTCCCCGGCGGTTGAAACGAGGGGTGGGACCGAGGACGCCGCCTGACGACGGTTTGCAGCCGGGAAACTCCGGCGTACGTGCGAGCGGGAGCACTTAGCCGGAGGCCTGTTCGCGGAGCTGGCGGAGGGCCTCCTTGCGCTCCTCGGGCCCGGTGCGGTCGACGATGAGGATGCCGTCGAGGTGGTCCACCTCGTGCTGGATGACCCGTGCGACGAACCCCTCGGCGTCGATCTCAACGGGCTCTCCGGAGACGTCCTGAGCATGGACGTGGATCGAGACGGCGCGAGAGACGGGGACGACGATCTCGCCGATCGAGAGGCAGCCCTCCTGACCGACCTCCTCCTCCTCCGACCGCCACGTGATGTTCGGGTTGATCAGCGCGACCGCCGGCTGCTCGGGATCCGGCTCGATGACGATGAGCCGCCGGAGGCGTCCGATCTGCGGGGCGGCGAGGCCGACACCGCGGGCCTCGACCATGAGCTCGGCCATCCGGTCCGCCTCCTCACGGAGCGCGTCGTCGAAGACCTCGATGGGCGACGCCGGGGTGCGGAGGACGGGATCGCCGAACTGCCGCACGTGGCCGAGGGCGACCTGACGCCGCTCCTCGCGCTCTGGATCGTCGAATGCCCGGTCAGCCACGAGTGCGTCGTCTCGTCAGCGCGGAACGGGAAGGAGTCGGCGCGCGGCGGCGAGGGCGGCCGACCGGCCACGCACCCAGTCGAGCGGCGTGTTGATCGCGAGCGTGGACGCCACCCCGTTGGCCACGGACTCGCCGCCGACGTCGCCGTCGGCGAGACGCAGGGCGAGGCCGCCGCCCTGGATGAGGATCTCGGCAGCGGGGTCGCCGGTCCGCGGAAACGCGATGCGCGCCTCCGAAGCGCCCGACGGCCCGGTCGCGATGAGCGGCGCCGGCGAGACGTCGTTGAGATCGAAGAACACGGCCGCGAGCGCGGGACGGAGCGCCGCCGGGAGGCCGGGCATGAGCTCCTCGAGCCGGTAGAGCTCGGCGACTCGCGGCGTGAGGAAGTACTCCGCTTCTCGGAGCAGCGCCAGGTCGACCCCCGTGGAACCGCCGCGCTCCGGCCGTTCCTGCACCCAGTCGCGCACCCGCAACCAGCTCTTGTGCCGCGCGTCGGCCCCGTCGGCCTGAGCGGACGCGATCGCGGCGGAGGCCTTGCGGTCGGGGGTGATCACCACGCCGATGACACGCTCGGCCTGGTCGGCGAGCGCCGCGTGGGCAGCCATGATGCCGGCGTGGGCGTCCGCCTCGAATCCGAGCGTCGCCTGAACGGCGACCGCCCAGCGACGGTCGCGGTCGCGCACGAGGATGTCGACCCCGGCGCCCCCGAGCGGGTGCGACTCACGTGTCTGCGCGTCGTCGGCACCCGGCAGGTCCTCGCCCGTGAGCTCCGCGAGGAGCGCAGGACGAGTCTCGGGGCCGGACAGCCCGATCAGGCAGGCCAGCACGTGGATCCAGCGCTCACGCTGGTCCGAGGGGGCCTCGAAGAGACGGGGTACCGGCATGGGACGACGCGCTCCTTGGAACGGCAAAGTCAGGACCGCGGAATCGTAGCGATGTCCGCGTGAGCACGTCGTCAGGTCTCCTGGGGATCGACGTCGAGCATGACCCGGACCCCGGCGGTGCGCCACTGCGCGGAGCCTGCTGCGATGAGCCGGGTCAGCACTGCCGTCGCGTCGGTCGCGTGCTCCGCGCGGACGATGATCGCGCGGCGAGACCGGCCGCGCAGCCGGTGCAGCAGGGCCGGCCCCCTGATCCGCAGCTCGGACCCCGCCGCCTGGACCGCCCCCGCGAGCCGCCTGGCGACGGCGTGGACGGCGGAGGCGTTCGGCCCGTCGATCACGACCCGCACGAGGTGGCCGAACGGCGGGAACTCGTGCTCCGCCCGGCGCAGGAGCTCGCCGTCGAGGAACTCCTCGACCGCGTGGCGCGCGCCCAGCTGCACCGCGCGGCCCGCCGGCTCCCAGGCCTGGACGATCACCGTGGAGGGCTCGCCGCGTCGCCCCGCCCGGCCGGCGAGCTGCACGATGAGCGAGAACGCCCGCTCCTCGGACCGGAAGTCCGCCTGTTGCAGGGCTCCGTCGGCGTCGAGGACGCCGGCGACGGTGACCGAGGGGAGGTCATGCCCCTTCGCGACCATCTGGGTTCCGAGGAGCACCGCGGCCCCCGGCCGGGCGAACCTGGTGAGACGTGCCTCCAGCTCCCCGCGGCGGGCGACCGCGTCCGCATCGAGGCGCACGAGCGGTACGTCGGGTATGAGCGCGCCGAGCGCCTCCTCCAGGCCCTGCGTACCCGCTCCTTGACGCGCCACCTCGGCGGCACGGCACGCGGGGCACAGGTCCGGCACGGGTGTGTCGTACCCGCAGTGGTGGCACACCAGGTGCTCGGGGCGGTCGTGGACGACGAGGGGCACGTCGCAGTCCGGGCAGCGGGCGATCCAACCGCACGCCCGGCAGATGGCCATGCGGGACAGACCGCGGCGGTTGAGCAGCAGGATCGCCTTCTCACCTCGCTCGGCGGCCTCCTGGAGGGCGCGGGCGAGCGGCCGCGAGATCGGGCCCGGCGCCTGCATCCGCATGTCGACGACCTCGACGCGCGGTAGGGCGGCCCCGTCCGCCCGCGTGCGGAGGCTGATGCGGCGGAGGGTGCCCCACGACTCGGGTCGCGGCGTCGCGCTGCCGTACACGACGAGCGCCTGCTCGAGGCGGCCGCGCCGGTACGCCACCTGCCGCGCGTCGTACCGGGGCGTCGAATCCTGCTTGTACGACGACTCGTGCTCCTCGTCGACGACGATCAACCCCAGGTTGGCGAGTGGCGCGAACACCGCGCTGCGGGCGCCGAGCACCACGTCGGCCTCCCCCGTGCGGATGCGCCGGTCCTCGATCGCCCGCTCCGAGTCGGAGAGCCCGGAGTGCCAGACCGCGACGCCGTCGCCGAGCCGCCCGCGCAGGCGCCCGAGGGTTTGGGGCGTCAGCGCGATCTCCGGGACGAGCACCAGGCTCGTTCGCCCCCGGCCGCGCGCCGCCTCGATGCTGCGCATGTAGACCTCGGTCTTCCCGGAGCCGGTGACTCCGTGCAGCAGAAGCGCCTCGTCCCCCGCCTGCATCGCCGCGTCGATCTCCGCAACGGCGTCGGCCTGCTCGGCGTTGAGCTGTGGCGGGCCCTCGATCGGGAACACGCCCCCGACGGGCCCTTCGGCCAGCTCGGCTTCCTCGAGGTGCAGGAGCCCCGCTTCGGCCATGCGGCGCAGCGTGGGCATCGTCGTCGCGGCGGCCCGGCACAGGGCAGCGGCCGCGATGCGGCCCCCGGCCCGCCTGAGCACGTCGAGGATCTCGCGTTGACGGGCGTTGCCCCCCTCGCCCGGGTCGCTCGCGACGAGTCGCGTCGGGGGGCCCTTGGGCGTTCCGAGGGTGAACCCGCCGCCGGGCGCCGGCCGAAGCGACGTGTCCACGCCCGGGGGGAGGACCAGCCTCAGGCACGCGGCGAGCGGCGCCGCGTAGTAGCGCGCGGCCCAGGAGGCGAGCTCCATGAGGCTCGGCGCGACGGGGGGCGTCTCGACCACGCCGGCCAGCGGCGCCAGATCGCCCTCCCACGACGGGGGTTCCGCGCCGACCACGACGCCGAGCACGGTGCGGGGTCCCAGCGGACACGCGACGAGGGACCCGACCGCCACCCACCCCGCGAGCGTCGGCGGGACGGCGTAGTCGAGCGTCCGGTCCAGGGCCCGTGTCGTGACGAGCAGGACGACCTGGACGGCGTCTCCGCCGCCGGCGCGCTGCGTCACCGCAGGCGCGCGACCCACCAGACGGTGGGGAGCCGGTTGGGCGTCAGGCCTCGGAGCGGCGGCGCAGCACGAGGGCGGCGCCGATCACGAAACCGAAGAGGACTGCGAAGAGAAAGGAGCGCTTCATGTCATCCCTCCCGGGACGTTCCGGCGAACGCGTCGCCGATGGTGGTGTGTTCCCATGTGAAGTCCGGATCGTTCCTGCCGAAGTGACCATACGCCGCGGTCTTCTGGTAAATCGGCCGGCGAAGGTCCAGGCGCTCGATGATGGCCGCCGGGCGCAGGTCGAAGTTCTCGTCGACCCACTTCTCGATCTCGATCGGGCTGCGGGTCTCGGTGCCGAAGCACTCGACCATGATCGACACCGGCCGAGCGACGCCGATCGCGTAGGCCACCTGTACTTCGCACCGCGAGGCGAGCCCTGCGGCCACGACGTTCTTCGCGACCCATCGCGCCGCATAGCAGGCGGACCGGTCGACCTTGGACGGGTCCTTGCCGCTGAAGGCGCCGCCGCCGTGGCGGGCCATCCCGCCGTACGTGTCGACGATGATCTTGCGCCCGGTCAGGCCGCAGTCGCCCATCGGCCCGCCGACGACGAACAGCCCGGTCGGGTTGATGTAGACGGTGATCGCGTCCCGCCACATGTCGAACTCGGCGAGGACGGGTTGGATGACGTTGCCCGTGATCTCCTCGCGCAACTGGTCGTTCGTGACGTCCGGCGAGTGCTGCGACGAGATGACCACGGCGGCGACCTCGGTGGGGCGCCCGTCCACGTAGCGGACGGTGACCTGCGACTTGCCGTCGGGCCGGAGGTATCCCATGCCGTCGCGCCGGACGGTCGACAGGCGCTGGCAGAGCCGGTGGGCGAGCGTGATCGGCAGCGGCATGAGCTCGGGCGTCTCGTCGCTGGCGTACCCGAACATCAGGCCCTGGTCGCCGGCGCCCTGGAGGTCGTATTCGTCCTCGTTGCCGACGCCGCGCGCTTCGAGGGCGGTGTCGACGCCCTGGGCGATGTCGGGGCTCTGCTCGTCGAGCGCGACGGATACGCCGCAGGTGTCCGCGTCGAAGCCGTACTTCGCCCGGGTGTAGCCGATCTTCCGGATCGTCTCGCGCGCGATCCTGGGGATGTCGACGTAGGTGCTGGTGGAGATCTCTCCCGCGATCACCACCTGACCGGTGGTGACCAGCGTCTCACATGCCACGCGGCCCATCGGGTCGGAGGCCAGCACGGCGTCGAGGACACCGTCCGAGATCTGGTCCGCGATCTTGTCGGGGTGGCCCTCGGTGACCGACTCCGACGTGAAGAGAAACTCCCGCATGCGTTACCGCCGCCTTTCCAATGAAAACGGCGGCGAGCATAGCAATCGCCGCGGCCGCGACTCCCGGGGCCCGGGTCCCGGGAGTCGGTGAGACGGGGCCCGGTCACGGTCGCTACTTGATTGTCAGGAACGCCTCGAACGTGGGTGTCTCGCCCCCGGTGCTCCAGGCCGCCAGGTTCTTCACCGGCCGGAGGTTCGGGACGACCTCCTTGGGGGCGTCGTTGAGCGCCCCGAGCGCCTCGAGGCTCGGGAGGAGCTCCTCGCCGTTGACCCATACGAAGGTGTCGACCTTCGACGGCATCTGCCGGGTGGCCGCTTCGAACGCCGGGTCGTCGCTGAGCTTGGCGGCCGGCGCTTGCACCGACTTGACCGCGTCGGGACGGGTCCCGATGAGGGCGAGATCGCCGTCGACGCCGTACACCACGCCCGCGCGGGGATCGATCGCCGATTGCCAGCCCGACACCCCGTTCGCCAGCTGGACCGCCTTGAACGGCGGGATCTTCCGGCCGCTCGACGCGAGCAGCGCGGGCGCCGTCTTGCGCAGCTGGTCGAGCGTCGCCGTCGCCTTCGCCGGCTCGGCGACCTGGAGGGCGGCGACGACACCGGGCGTTGGACTGCCCTTCGTGACCACGATCGCGTGTTCGAGGCTCGTGAGCCCCTTGATGTCGTCGAGGTTGATCCCCAGCATCGGGAGCACGAGCGACGCCTGGGAGAGCCCCTTCTTGACCTCCGGGTTCTGCGCTCTGAGCTGCTTGACGAGACTCTCGCCGGCCGAGTAGAGGTTCTTGACGCCGATGTAGGCGAGCGCGTCGGCCGGGACGTGGTCGACCAGCGTCGGGGTGAATGGCTCACCGGCACCGTATGCGGACCCGAGGGAATGGCCGACGGCCTTCACCCGGATGCCGTCGCTCTCGGCCGAGACGGACACGCCCAGTGACGCGTCGGTGCCGATCCCGGAGCTCGCGAGCTGCTTCGTGACGTCGGCGCCGCCCTCGCTCTCGGCGATCTTGAGCAGCGCGCCGATGTCGACGAATCCCTGTGCGAGCGACTCGTCGGGCAGGTCGGCGAACGCCTGGTCGAGCCGGGCCGACCCGGCCATGGTCTGGGAGTCGCCGCCGCGGTGCGCGTCGATCGCGCGGTTCACGTTGGCGGTGGAGTCGCTGACGACGGCGGTGCCGTCGAGGACCGCGATGACGGCGTTCCGGTCGCCGTACAGGTCGACCCCGTCGTGCTCGCCGATCTTCTTGGCGGGGTTCGTGCCGCTCTGGATCAGCTTGACGACGTCGGCGTCCTTGCCGTCGGCCAGGTCGAGTGCCATGACGGCGGAGGCCTTGCTCTTCGACTTGAGCCCCTTGATGTCGAAGACGCCGACGGCCGCCCCGGAGCCGAGGAGCGGCTTGACCTCGGTGACGAAGTCGACGCCTTCGCTCGCCAGGTTCCCCGTGACCTTCGAGATCGCCTTCTCGTAGCCCGGGAATCGCTTCGCCAGGGCGATCGCCTGCTGCCACTGGGCGCCGTCCGCTGCCGTCGAGAACTCGAAGTACACGGGCGAGCCCGCTGGGACGAACGCGGCGACTCCGGCCGGCCCGGCGCCAGCCGAGGTCGAGCTGCCGCCGCATCCTGCGACCGCGAGCGATGCCGCCGCGACTGCGGCGAGCGCGCCGGCAGCGGCGCGGCGCCGGTTCGGCGTCCGGGTGATCGCGAGATCCATTCCTACCTCCATCGGGTGACCGAACGTGTTCGACGGTAGCACCGTGCCCGCCCGATCCGGCGCGCCCTTCGGTAAAGCCTTGGTGAAGCGACGCGGTGGCGCCGGCTGCCCGCGTGGCTACGTTCTGAGCCGCTCGCGTACCTCGATGATGAGCGGTACGCCGTCAAGGTCGAACGCCCGCCGCAGCCGGTTCTCGAGCCAGAAGATGTAGTCGCGGGTCAGGAGCCCCTTGTCGTTCACGTCGAGGCGGAACGTCGGCGGGTTGACACCGGTCTGCACGATGTAGCGCAGCGACAGGCGCCGCCCGTCGCGACCGCGCGGGCCCGGCCGCTCCTCGGCGAGACGCCGCAGCTCCGTGTTCAGGCGCTTCGTCGAGATGCGCTCGCCGAGCTTGGCGTGGAGCCGCAGCGCCGCGGGGATCAGGCGGTCGATGCCCTCGCGGGTCACCGCCGAACTCACCTCGATCGGTGGCCGCTGGCGGACCTTGGCCCGCACCAGGCCGGTGAAATGATCGAGGTCCGGCTGGGCGAGGTCCCACTTGTTGAGGACCAGCATTGTCGCGCAGTGGGCCTTGGCGGCCTGGTCCGCGGCCGAGAGGTCGGCGTCGGTCACGCCTTCGGACGCGTCGCAGATCACCATCGCGACATCGCTCCGGTCGGCCGACTGGATGGCCCTCAGGTGGCTGTAGCGCTCAACGACCTCGCTGGTGCGTCCCCGGCGCCGCAGGCCGGCGGTGTCGGTGAGTACGACCCTGCGCCCGTCGATCTCGATGATCGTGTCGACCGGGTCCCTGGTGGTCCCCGGCGCGTCGTGCACGATCACGCGCTCCTCGCCCAGGAGCGCGTTCAGGATGCTGCTCTTGCCGACGTTCGGCCGGCCGAGGATCGCGATGGCGGGCGGAGCTGTCGCGTCGAGGTCGATGTCGGGCGCGTCCGGGAGCCGGGCCACGATCGCGTCGAGCAGGTCGCCGGCGCCGCGGCCGTGCTGCGCCGAGATCGGGATCACCTCGCCGAGACCGAGGCCCCACAGCGCCTGCGCGTCGACCTCGTGTCGCTGGTCGTCGCACTTGTTCGCGATCACGAAGACCGGCTTCTGTGTGCGGCGGAGCCGCTCCGCGACCTCGAGGTCGCCCGCGGCGGCGCCGGCCTGCGCGTCGACGACGAACAGGATGAGGTCGGCCTCGTCGATCGCCCGCACAGCCTGCGCCGCGACTTGCCGCCCGATGGGCGTGGGGTCCGAATCGTCGATGCCTCCCGTGTCGACCAGCTGGAAGGCCCGTCCCCGCCAGTCGGCGGCGGCCTCGCGCCGGTCCCGCGTGACCCCGGGTTGCTCGTCGACGACCGCCTCGCGCCTCCCGGTGAGCCGGTTGAACAGCGTGGACTTGCCGACGTTGGGATACCCGACGATCGCCACGACCGGCAGGCCGTCGCCCATCGAGGCGATCGACGCGGTGCGTCGTTCGCGTGCGGCGGCGCGTCGCTCCGACGCGGTCTGTCGTCCGGCTCGTGCTGGCATCACCCGAAGTGAAGCAGGTTCCACGGCCCGCCCGCGCCGCGCGCCCGTCCGGCGATCAGTACCGCTCGAGGCTGGGCTCGCCGTCGGCGACCTGCTGGGACGGCCCCCCGGCCAACGGGACGAGGTCGGCGACGGCCTGCGCGATGCGCGTCGTGGCGAGCCTCACGCGCTCGCTCTTCGCGCCGTCCGACAGGTCGGCGAAGTCGACGGGATCGCCGAACACCACCCGCACGGGGCCGAAGCGGTGCTGGCTTCCCCAGACGGCTGCGGGGATCACGGTGACCCCGTCCTCGAGCGCCATCAACCCCGCACCGGGGAAGAACGGACGGAGCTGCCCCGACAGGCTCCTCGTGCCCTCGGGGAACATCACCATCGCGTCGCCGCGGCTGAGGATCTCGCGTGCCCTGCGGATCGCGTCGCGGTCGACCCCACCCCGCGCGACGGGAAATGCGCCGACCCGCTCGATCAGCCAGGCGAACGGCTTGAAGCGGAAGAGCTCCGACTTCGCCATGAAGTACAGGCGGCGCGGCTTGGCCGCCGAGCCGACGAACGGGGGATCCCACAGCGACAGGTGGTTGCAGACGATGAGCACCGGCCCGGTGCGAGGAATCCGCTCGGCGCCGGCACGGGAGAACCGGAAGCCGAATCGAAGGATCGGGTGGAGCACCGCCCGCCCGGCGTCCCACAGGAACGGGCTCATCATGCCGCGGTCCCCACGATCTCCATCAGGCGGTCCACGACCGCGGGCACCGTGAGGCCGGACGTATCGACCACGACCGCGTCGGCGGGCACCACGAGCGGGCTCTCGGCCCGGGTGGAGTCGGCCCGGTCGCGTTCCACGACCTGGCGCAGCACCTCGTCCATCGCCACGTCGGCACCCGCCAGGACGAGCTCCTCGTGGCGGCGGCGAGCACGTACCTGGGGGTCGGCGGTGAGGTAGACCTTCACGTCCGCGTCCGGGCACACGACGCTGCCGATGTCGCGGCCGTCGGCGACCCATTCGCCGTTCGCGAGCACCGCACGCTGCAGCGCCACGATCTCGCGGCGCACCGCGCCGTGCGCGGCGACCTCCGAGACCACGCTCGTCACGCGCGGCTCCCGGACGGCGTCGCTCACATCGCGGCCGTCGAGCATCACCCGCTCACCGGTCGCGCCCGGCTGGAGCCCGATCCGGTGGGTGCGGGCGAGCTCGGCGAGCGCGGCGCCGTCGTCGGCGGGGACGCCCTCGTCGAGCGCCAGCAGCGACAGCGCGCGGTACATCGCCCCGGTGTTCAGGTAGCCGACGCCGAGGCGCGCGGCCAGCTGGCGCGCGACGGTGCTCTTGCCGGCACCCGCGGGGCCGTCGATCGCGACGATCACCTCACCCCGCCGAGGGCGGCGAGGTCGCGTGCGAACCCCGGGTATGAGACCTTGGCCACCTCGAATCCGCTGACGGAGACGCCCTCGTCGCTGGCGAGGCCGGCGATCGCGCCGAGCATCGCGAGGCGGTGATCGCCGACGGAGTCGACCGCTCCTCCGACCACGTGCCCGGTTCCGTGGACGCTGAAGCCGTCCTCGTGCTCGTCGGCCCGCACCCCGAGGGCGCGCAGCGCGTTGCACACCGCCGAGATTCGGTCGCTCTCCTTGACCCGGAGCTCCTTGGCCCCACGGACGACGGTAACGCCCGGGGCGAACGCGCCGAGCAGCCCCACCAGCGGGAGCTCGTCGATGAGCCCCGGGACCTCCTCGGGGGCGACCTCGGTCGCGCGGAGGCCGTCGGCGCGCCGCACGACCAGGTCGGCGCAGGGCTCGCCGGCCATCGGCTCGCCCTGCTCGACCTGGACGGTGACCCCCATACGCCCGAGCACGTCGAGGAGCCCGGTGCGGGTCGGGTTGACGTTCACGCCGACCAGCCGCACCTCCGGGTCGGCCCGAAGGGCGGCCGCGACGATGTGGAAGGCGGCCGACGAGAAGTCGCCGGGCACGGTCAGATCCGGCAGCTCGAGGGATTCCACCGGGCCGCGCACGCCGACGGCGTCGCCGTCGCGCAGGACCGCGACGCCCGCGGCGGCGAGCATCCGTTCGGTGTGGTCGCGAGACGGGTGGGGCTCCCGTACCCATGTCTCGCCGTCCGCGAACAGCCCCGCCAGCAGCAGGCAGCTCTTGACCTGTCCGCTCGCGACGGGGAGGTCGTGGACGATGCCGCGGAGCGGCCGCGGCCCGGACACCACGATCGGGGGGGTGCCGCCCGTCATGGTGTGGATGTCCGCGCCCATCGCGGCGAGCGGCCGGGCGATCCGGGTCATCGGCCGCCGGCGCAGCGACTCGTCGCCGTCGAGGACCGTCCCGTCGCAGCGCTGGCCCACGAGGATGCCCGCCAGCAGGCGGATGAGGGTGCCGGCGTTCAGGCAGTCGATGACGGCCGCCGGACGCAATCCCCGAAGGCCGACCCCGTCGAGCTCCACACGGTCACCGAGGTGCCCGCGTGCGGTGACCCCGCAGGCCTCCATGGCTCCGAGGGTGGCGCCCGTGTCTGCCGAGTCCAGCGGCCGATCGATCGCGACGGTGCGGTCGGAGATCGCGCCGAGCATCAGGGCGCGATGCGTGATCGACTTGTCGGGCGGGACGCCGATCGCGCCGCGAAGCGCGGTTGCTGGTGCCACTCGGACGGTCGTCACGGCGCGACAGGCTACAGGGAGGCCGCAACGCGAAGCGCCGTCTGCAACGGCTCGTCGAATCCGACGACCTGCACCCCGAACGCCCGGTCGTCGGCCTCCCAGACGAGCGTCGCGAAGCGTCCGCGCGTCATGGCGAGTCCCCGTGACGACCCGATCGTGACCGGCTCGGTGCGACCTCCCGGCGTGTCCGGGTTCGGCAGCGGGCCGGGCGTCTGACGCACCAACACGCGCCTCGGCTCCCTTCCCCATGCCACCGCGACCGCCGGGGGCCCCGCCGGGTATGCGACGTCCGGCTCGAGGTGAAAGGGCCCGCGCTCGAGGCCCTCGGGCAGCCACGCCGGGAGCCGCGGCCGGAACCCGGCCTCGAACGCGGCGTCCTCCAGGTCGTCGGTCCAGCGCCCGGCGCCGAACCCGGCGGCCATGCCGTGACGGGCGCCAAGCCGTCCCGCCAGGCGCCCGGATGACAGGTGCAGCACGCCGATGCCCGCGGCGTCGAGCCGGCCGAGCGGCTCGCCACCGGCGTCGAGCGCGTCGACCATGACCACGGCCAGGTCGCGCGGGAGCCGCACCAGGGCGACATGCTCCGGACCGATTGCGGCAGGGGGCGGCTGCTCCGGGTCCGCGACGGTCACCTGTACGCCGGCGACGCCAGGCGCCACCCTGATCGCGAGCACCCGGTCGTCGACGCCTGCCTGCTCCACCCCGACGTCGGTGGCCACCAACGGCCGCAGGCGGCTGGGGCGGGCCGGCGGGCATGCGATCCGCGCCACGATGGCTCCCGCACGCCAGTCGATCCACGCCAGGCGGGTGCAGGGCGGGTCCCCCGCGATGGACGCAGCGACGGTCACCGCCCCTTCCGGCGCTGTCAACAGCGCCGCCACCGGGTGGCGCAGGAGTCGCTCGGCCCCGGCGAGGTCGGCCATGCGCACACGGTACGCGCTCCTGCGAGAATGCGCCAATGAGCGACACCTCCCCGGCCGCCGGCGGCACGCCCGCGCCCTCGAGCGCGGGCGGCCGTGAGGTCAACTGGGGGCGCCGGCTCGTGATCGGGGGGATCCTGCTGCTGGTGGCGGTGGCGCTGTTCTTCATCGGCGCCGCGTACCTGCCCAGGTGGTGGTCCCACCGGATCGGCGACCAGGTCGGCGGCAGCACCGCCTCCGGAATCGGACTCGGGCTCTTCTACGGGTCGGTGTTCACGTTCATCCCGCTCCTTGCCCTCTGGTTCGCGTTCCGCAAGCGCCGCCCGTGGAAGGTCTGGCTTCTGATGCTCGCGGGCGTGATCGTGCTCGCCGCCCCGAACCTGCTGACGCTGGGCATCGTCCTCGGCACCGGCAACGCCGCGCACGCCGGGGAGCGGACGCTTGACGTCGAGGGCCCCTACTTCCGTGCGAGCAGCTTGATCGGCGCGATCGGCGCGGCAGTCGTGTTCGCGGTGCTGCTCTATATCGTCTACACGCGGCGACGGGGCAAGCGCACCGAGGCGCGCCTTCGCGAGGAGCTCAAGACCCGGGACGCCGCGACAGCGCCGCGGGACGAGGAGTGACGGCCCCCGCGTCTGCGCCGGAGCCGATACGGGTCGACCGGGGCGCGCTCACCCTCGAGGGCTCGGACTCAGGAGACGGGCCCCTCCTTCTGGCACTCCACGGACTCACCGCGACGCGGCGGTACGTGTTCCACGGCTCACGGACGCTGGAGCGCTCCGGCTACCGCGTCATCGCCTACGACGCCCGCGGTCACGGCGAATCCGATCCGGCGCCCGACCCGGGCGACTACCGGTATGCCGACTACGCCGACGACGTCGTTGCCGTGCTCGACGCGGCGGGCACCGATCGCGCGGTGCTCGTGGGCCATTCGATGGGAACCGCGACCGCGGTGCGCGTCGCCCTGCTCCACCCCGATCGGGTCGCGGCGCTGGTGCTCGGCGCCCCGGCGCACCTCGGACGGCCTTCACACAATCTCGCGCGGTGGGACGCGCTCGCCCACGGCCTCGAAGTGGGTGGACCGGCGGGGATGCTCGCCGCCCTAGAGCCGCTCACGGTGCCCGACGAGTGGGCCGACTCGCTCCGCACCGTGATCCTCCAGCGCCTGTCGCGCCATCGCCACCCGCAGGCGGTGGCGGATGCGTTGCGCGCGACGCCCCGCTCCGCCGCGTTCGACGGGCTCGGTGCGCTCGGCGGAGTCGCCGCCCCAACCCTGGTCGTCGGCAGCCGCGACGAGATCGACCCGGACCATCCCCTCGCGGTCGCCCAGGAGTACGCCCGGCGGATCCCGGGTGCCGAGCTCCTGGTGGAGGAACCGGGCGACGCTCCCCTCACGTGGCGCGGTGGGGCCCTCTCGCGGTGCGTCCTGGATTTCCTCGACGCACACGGCATCGGCTGACCTGGCGCGAGACCGCGATTGCGGCTACCGTTTCGCTACCACGGAAAGGAGGTGGTCCGATTGCTAGAACCATGTGGAGGTGGCAGTAGCTAGGGGCGCGCCTACCACGCGCAGCCGCAGCGATGGAGGCAGGGCACGCGCCCGTTAGCCAAACCTCTGCTGCCACCGGGGGCCCGGACACGCCGACAGGCGGTCCGGGCCTTCGTCGTTCCGGGAGGCGGTGTGGCCGTGACCGGCGAGGTCTTCCGGCGTCGCCGGCGGGCCGAGCGCCGGGACCCCCGGGGAGCGTCGCAGCTCGAACTTCGCTCCGAGCGAATCCACGAAGATTTCTCATTGTCGCTCGATGCGAGAATCAAGGTTGTGGCATTCCTTGCGAAGCGCATCGGCGGGTGCGAGTGTTCCGCGCGTCGGACGGAGTTGGAGTCGACTTCTCCCTCGGGAGGCGACGGTTTTGACACCCGCCCCAGACGGAGTGGCTTTCGGGTCACGAGGAATGGGAACGGTCCGTTCGACAAGGACCAGGGGCTCCTGCAAGGGAGCCCCTGGCTCGTTAACGGCCGCGGCGCCGAGGCCCTGGGGTCGAGGTCGTTTCACCCCACGGCCGGTCGCCGCCCCGGTAGCCTCAGCTCGACGAGCGCGCTGCTGACAAAGATCCGACGTTCCCGCGGACGCGCGCTCTGCACCCTCGGGGTCGTGGTCGCGGGGATCGCGACGTCGAATGCCGCGGGGGCGATCGAGTTCGCGCCGCGGCTGACGGTCCGAACGGAGCCCCAGCCGACGGCGGTGCTCGTTCTCGACGTGACCGGTGATCACGTACCGGACATCGTGACCGCATCGAGCTCGTCGTCGCAGCTTGTCGTGCACGCCGGGCTCGGTGGCGGTCGGTTCGCCACCGGGACCGGCATCGTGATCAGCGATACGGCGCTCGCGGTGGCGGCCGGCGATTTCAATGAGGACGGCAAGGTCGACCTCGCGACCGCGAACCGGGATCGCACGGTGAGCGTGCTGACGCTCGACGGCGTCGGGCGGGTGGCCGCGTCGACCACGCTCCTCGTCGGGGGCGGGCCGACCGACATCACGGCCGGCGACGTCAACGGCGACGGGCATCTCGACCTCGTCGTGGTCAACGGCGAGTCGCGGAACGCGTCGGTGCTGCTCGGTCACGGTCCAGCGGGCTTCGACCGCGGCCGCTTCACCAACATCGGCGACTTTCCCGTCGACGCGCTCCTGGCCGACGTCACCGAGGACGGGCGACCGGACATCGTCGCGGCCGTCCAGACGCCGCCTGGCGTGTCGATCGTCGCGGGAGCCGGCGACGGCACGTTCGCCCGGCCGGTCCGGCTGCCCGCGGGGCAATCGCCGACGGCGGTGGCGGTCGCGGACCTCAACCGTGACGGCCACCTGGACATCCTTGCGGCGAACCAGCTGTCGTACGAGGTGACCATCCAGCTGGGCGTCGGCGGAGGCCGCTTCGTCACGGGGCGCCCATCCCTGACGAGCAGCCTGCCGTCGGACCTCGCCGTCGGCGACTGGACCGGCGATGGCCTGCTCGACGTCGCGACCTCGAACGGCGGGTCGGACGACGTTTCGGTGCTGGCCGGCGACGGCCGCGGCCACCTCGGCCCGGCTCGCCAATTCCAGGTCGGCAAGACTCCCGGGGCGATCGTGTCGGCGGACGCCACCGGTGACGGGCGGCCGGACCTCGTGACGGCCAACGGAGGCGGCGAGACACTGACGATCCTGTCCCCCCGGCCGCTGGTCGGACGTGGCACCGCGAAGCTGCGTGTGCGCTGCCCGCCGCAACGGCGCTTCGCCGTGTCGGAGATCGAGACGCGGTGCGTCACGCTCACGATGAGCCAGGCGCAGGTCACGGAGATCCTCGGCCGGCCGAAGCGCGCGCGGCGTCTGGCCGGGGGCGCCGCGGTGCGCTGGCACTTCCGCGACCTGCTCGTGACGTTCGACCGCAGGAACAACTTCGTGACCTCGCTGCGAACGCTGCAGCGCGGCGCCCGGACCGCCGAGGGCGTCGCCGTGGGCGAGTTCGTGGGCGACCTCTCGCGGCGGCTCGACCAGGACGCCGCGATCTGCACCACCAACGCCGCGATCCAGACCTGCACGGTCGCCGCCTTCTTCACCGCCATCGAGTACCACGTCGTGAACGGCCGCGTCACGTGGATCGAGCTGAGCCTGGTCCCCGGGCTGTTCTAGCCGTCGGCGGCGGCGTCGCACCGACTCGATGCGCACGGCGTACCGACGCTCGGTGAGCAGGTCGGCGGCGCGATCCGCGATCTCACGTCCCGTCACCACGAGGCTGAGCTCACCGGCCTCTTCCCCGGCTCCGCTTCGAAGCGACAGATCCTCGATGTTGATGTGCGCGTGCCCGAGGACCGTGGCGACATCCGAGATGACCCCGGGCCTGTTCGGCATCGCCACGACGATCCGCCACGGCTCGTGCATCACCTCCGGCTCGGCCTCGCGCAGCCGCGCGCGCCCGGCGGCAGCTCCCTCCATGAACGCCTGCAGCCACTCATGATCGCCCGACTCCAGCGCCTGCACGACCTCTCCCAGCCGCTCCGCGTGGTCCTGGATCGCGCCGATCACCGCCGCCCGGTTCGCCAGGAGGATGTCGGCCCACAGCGGAGGATTCGCCCCCGCCACCCTCGTCAGATCCACGAACGACGGCCCCGAGCTGCGGAGGGCCTCCCGGCCCTGCGGCGCCGTCGCCGCCGCCTGGTGGATGAGCGCCGAGGCGATGACATGCGGCAGGTGCGAGACGAGCGCCATCAGGCGGTCGTGCACGTCGGCCTCGATCGCGGACGGCCGTGCGCCGATGGCCGCGACGATCGCGTGGAGACGCTCGTAGAGCTCGGGGCGGGCTTCCGGCGCCGGGGTGAGGAAGTAGGTGGCCCCCGCGAACAGGTCGCCGCGTGCGTGGCCCACCCCGCCGCGCTCGGAGCCGCAGATCGGATGCCCGCCGATGAATCGCTCACGCTCGCCGGCGTCGAGCGCGCCCAGCACCGACACCTTGGACGATCCGACGTCGCTCACGACGCAATCGTCGCCGGCGCTGGAGAGCACCTGACGCGCGAGGTCGGCGATCTGGCCGACCGGAGCCGCCACGAACACCGCACCGGCATCGACCACGGCATCGCGGATCGTCGCGGCGCGCCGGGTGATCGCGCCGCGTTCCAGCCCGGCGGCGACCGCCTGCGGGTCGGGATCGAACCCTCGCACCTCCCCCACCCCGGCCCGCGCGCGCAGCGCGAGCCCGAGTGAGCCACCGATCAGCCCGACGCCGATGATCGCGACCGGGCCCACCGGGTGCGGTGCGCTAACCAGCGACGCCGACCGGCACCGACTCGCCGCCGGCGATGACCTTGCCCATCAGGTCGACGCAGCGGCGAACGTCCTCCACCCATGCGCCGAACCGGTCCGCGTGAAGCGCCTGCGGGCCGTCGCACAGGGCGTGCTCCGGCGACGGGTGCACCTCGACGATGAGGCCGTCCGCACCCGCGACGACCGCGGCGCGCGCCATGGGCAGGATCAGGTCGCGCTTCCCGGCCGCGTGGGACGGGTCGACGATCACCGGCAGGCTCGTGAGGCTCTTGGCCACGGGCACCGCGGAGATGTCGAGGGTGGAGCGGGTTGCCGTCTCGAACGTCCGGATGCCGCGCTCGCAGAGGATGATCTGGTCGTTGCCCTCCTTCGCGATGTACTCGGCGGAGAGCAGCCACTCCTCGATCGTGTTCGACAGGCCGCGTTTCAGCAGCACCGGCCGGCCGCACTTCCCGACCTCCTGGAGGAGGTCGAAGTTCTGCATGTTGCGTGCCCCGAGCTGGATGACGTCCGCCACCTCGAGGACGTCCTCGAGCTGCCGGATGTCCATGCACTCGGTCACGATCGGAAGGCCGGTCTCCTCGCGCGCCTCGGCGAGGATCGCCAGGGCGGGCTTGCCGAGCCCCTGGAAGGTGTAGGGGGACGTACGCGGCTTGTACGCGCCGCCGCGCAGGAAGGTCGCGCCGGCGGCCTGGCAGACGCGTGCGGTCTCCAGCGTCTGCTCGCGGGTCTCCACCGTGCAGGGGCCGGCGATCAGTCCGAAGTTGGTACCGCCGATCTTCCGGCCGCCGATCTCGAGCACCCGGTCCTCGCGCTGGAAGTCGCGCGACACGAGCTTGAACGGCTTGAGGATCGGGACGACCTTCTCCACGCCGGGCTCGCCCTCGAGCGACATCGACGCGACGAGCTCGCGGTCGTCGCCGATCGCCCCGATGACCGTGACGAACTCGCCCCGGGAGACGTGCGCGCGCGCGCCGGCGGCCTCGATCCGTTCGACGACGTGGCGGATTTGCTCCTCGGTCGCCTCCTCCTGCATCACGATCATCATCCCGACGGCCATCCTTCGGTTCAGCTTTTCGACATGGAGTGGGTGGAGACCTGGCTCAGCGCGGCCAAGAACGCGTCGTTCTCCTGCGCGGCGCCGATCGTGAGCCGGATGGTGCCCGGCACACCCAACGCCGCTCCGTCACGAGCGATGACGCCGCGCCGGAGGAGATCCTCGTGGAGCGATCCCTCATCCGGCGTGTCGGAGTCCGCATGCAGCAGGATAAAGTTGGTTTGGCTCCGGGTAAAGGGCACGCCCAGTTCCGTGAGCGCCGCCTCCACCCGTCGCCGCTCGCCGAGGGTCTCGGTGACGCGCCGGGCGATCGCCGCGGGATGGCGCAGGCTCTCCAGGGCCGCCGCCTGTGCGAGGGCGTTCGTATTGAACGGCTGGCGCACCTTCTCGAGGGCCGTGATCCATCCGATGGAACCCACCCCGTAGCCGATGCGCAGGCCGCAGAGGCCGTACGCCTTGCTGAACGTCCTCGTCACGAGAAGGTTGGGACGCCACCGGGCGAGCGACATGACCCGGCCGGCGTCGGACTCGTCGACGAAGTCGTAGTACGCCTCGTCGACGAGCACGGCGAGGTCGTCAGGCACCAGGTCGAGGAACCGCTCGATCGCATCGGCGCTCCGATACACCCCGGTGGGGTTGTTGGGGTTGCACACGATCATGAGGCGGGTGCGTTCGTCGACCGCGGCGGCCATGGCGTCCAGGTCGTGACCGGCGTCGGGCGCCAGCGGCACGGCGACGGCCACCGCGCCGCTCGTCGCCGCAAGGTGCGGGTAGATCGCGAAGGACGGGTCGGCGTGGACGACGGTCGTGCCCGGGTCGAGGAACGCCTGACCGGCGAGGAGGATCAGCTCGCACGAGCCGTTCCCGACAACGACCTGGTCCACGTCAACGCCGTGACGCTCGGCGAGGGCCTCCCGAAGCGATCGGGCGTAGGCGTCCGGGTAGCGATTGAGTCCGGCGAGTCCCGCCTGCACGACCGCCTCGACCTGCGGGAGCGGCGGGAACGGGCTCTCGTTCGACGCGAGCCCGACCGCGGACTCCAGCCCGTAGCGCGCCAGCACCTCGGCCGTGGTGAGGCCGGGCTCGTACGTCGGGATCGCCGTGAGGCGTGGTGAGACTCGGAGCGACATCGCATGCCAAGTCTAGGCGCTGTCGCCCGACGCCGGCCATGCGTCGACTTGGGCCGGCGCTCCGAGCCCTCGACCACTGGGCGCAGCGGGAGCGCTGTGTCTATTATCCGAATTACCTCCGACTTTATGTAGTTCACGGGGCCTCGTCGCGCTTGCGGCCGCCGGCGCGACCGGACCCCACTTCCGAAAGGGGACAGCAAGATGGCTTTGCAGCTCGGCGAGACGGCACCTGACTTCGAGGCCGTGACGACTGAGGGAACGATCCGCTTCCACGACTGGATCGGCGATTCGTGGGCGGTGCTGTTCTCCCACCCGAAGGACTTCACCCCGGTGTGCACCACAGAGCTCGGTTACATGGCGAGGATCAAGCCGGAGTTCGACCGCAGGAACGTGAAGATCATCGGCCTCTCGGTCGACCCGGTCGAGAACCACGCGAAATGGGCGAAGGACATCGAGGAGACCCAGGGCTACGCGCCGAACTACCCGATGATCGGCGACGCCGACTTCAATGTCTCGAAGCTCTACGGGATGCTGCCGGAGAACACCGAGGGAGACGTGTACTCGCGGACTCCTGCGGACAACCAGACGGTGCGCAACGTCTTCGTGATCGGCCCGGACAAGAAGGTCAAGCTCGTACTGGTCTACCCCATGACGACGGGCCGGAACTTCGACGAGGTAATCCGGGTCGTCGACTCGCTGCAGCTCACCGCCGAGCACAAGGTCTCCACGCCGGTGAACTGGCAGGAGGGCGACGACGTCATCATCGCCGGCTCCGTCTCGGACGACGAGGCCCGGGAGAAGTACCCCGAGGGCTGGGAGTCGCCGCGGCCCTACATTCGGATCGTGCCGCAGCCGAAGTAGCCGTCCTCGGGCCGCCTCGCACAGGCCTGGTCGGCCGATCGATTCAGCGCCGTCCCGGGCGATTAACAGTGTTAAGCGCCCGGGACCGTACGACGCGGTCGGCGCGTCAGGCGCAGCGGCTGGAGTCGGCGCGCAGCTCCGCGAGCGCGTACATCGCGAGGTACGCCACGCCGATGAAGGCCGTGAACAGCACCGTCACGGCGAGGGGCTTCCCGATCGGGTCCCGGGCGATCGCGGCGACGTCGCCCAGGAGCGCCGACGGGTTCGTGAGCACGTCCCAGCTGTTCCAGCGGAGGAACCTGCCGAGGTAGATCCCGAGGCCCGACAGCACGGTCGTCGGGACCACGACGCCCCAACCCACCCCGGCTCCGAACCGTGCCCGCACCGCGCAATGCACGAGATACAGGGCCACCAGCCCGAGCAGCATCCCCGTCCAGGCGAACGACAGGTACGTCACCGCATCGAACCAGACCGGCGCCACCGCCCGTTCGCGGAAGTGGACCAGGTCGGTCACGATGTACGGCGCATTCGGGAGGAACACCAGCCACGCACCGAACAGCGCCACCTGCCACCCGTCGAGCCGGACGCGCTTCGCCCGGTCGTAGATCACGAGCGCCAGCACGAACGGGATCCACGCCAGGAACAGATTCCACACCAGGTACCGGTGATACACCTCGCCGGAGAGCACCGGGCGAGCCAGGATCATCGCCACGCAGAACGCCGATGCGAGCGCAAGCGCAACGAGGATGAGGGCGCGTGCCCGTGCCGGATGGGGGTTCACATGATCCAGCGTAGCCCTCCGGCTCGAGCCGGTCGAGCGGTGAAGGCGCGGCCGCTACTCGGGCAGGTCCATCCGAAGCTGCCGGGCCTCGCGCAGGTACACATGGCGGATCGCCCGGCCGTCCGGCGGGTAGCAGTGAACCAGGACGCGCACGCATCGCGGCATCGAACCGACCACCGGGATCTCCTGGGTACACAGCAGCGGGACGTTCGAAAGTCCGATCTCCCGGGCCGCGACCGCCGGGAAGTCCGACACGAGGTCGTGGGTGGTGGTGAAGATGATCGACACGATGTCGTCGCTCGTGAGGCCGTTGCGTTCGAGGATCGCCTCGAGCAGCTCGGTGGTGCACCGGCGGATCTCCTCGCTGGTGTCCTGCGGGACGCTGATCGCCCCGCGGATCGCACGCAGCCGAACGTCGCTCATCGGTCGAGCTCCGCCAGGCGGCCGAGCCGCCGTAGCTCATCGGTGCTGAGGGGACGCCACTCGCCGGGGCGCAGCCGGCCCAGGCTGATCCCCGCGTAGCGGGAGCGGTGGAGCTTGATGACCGGATGCCCGACCGCCTCGCACATCCGGCGCACCTGGCGGTTGCGCCCCTCCGCGATCTCGATCTGCAGCCAGCTGCCACCGGGATGGAGGCGCTCCATGCGCTCCACCGTGGCCGGGCTCGTGACGCCGTCCTCAAGCTCGACACCCCGGCGAAGCCGCCGGATCGCCTCGGCGGACACGCGACCCTCCACCAGGGTGTCGTACACCTTCGGGACGCGGTAGCGCGGGTGCATCAGCCGGTGGGCGAGATCGCCGTCGTTCGTGATGAGCAGCGCCCCGGTGGTGTTGATGTCGAGCCGGCCGACCGGGTAGAGGCGCACATCCGACGGCAGCCCGTCGAGCACGGTGGGCCGGCCCTCGGGGTCGCTCACGGTCGAGACGGTGCCCATGCGCTTGTTGAGCAGGTAGGTCGAGGTGGTCTCCGCCGCGATGCGGCGGCCGTCCACGGTGATCTCGTCGGTCTCGCCGACGTCCTGGCCGATGTGTGCGAGCTCGCCGTTGACCCTCACACGGCCCTCTTCGACGAGCCGCTCGGCGGCCCGGCGGCTCGCGACCCCGGCGAGGGCGAGAGCACGCTGCACCCTCATGCGTCGTCTGGCGCGGGTGCCGGAACTTCCTGTAGCGGCACCGGTCCCGTCGGCCCGAGGTGTCCCGCGTCGACGAGGCGGCGGCGGAGCTCCTCCGCCTGCGGACCGGCGAGCTCGAAGCGGTCGATCGGCGGGAGGTCGTCGGTGCTCGCAAGGCCGAAGCGCTCCTGGAACGCCCGGGTGGTGCGATAGCGCATCGCCCCGGTCGACGCGGCTCGCCCGGCCTCCTCGAGCAGCCCTCGCTCGACGAGGTTCGCGACGGTGGAGTCGACCGACACTCCGCGCAGGCGGCCGATGTCGGGCCGGCTGACCGGCTCGAGATAGGCGACCACCGCGAGCGTCTCGAGGGCCGCCGGCGAGAGTCGATCCTCGGGAGGACGCTGGCGGAGCCGATCACAGACGTCTTCGAGATCGGCCCGGGTGCGGAGCGCGTAGCCCCCGGCCACCTCGGCGATCTGAAGGCCGCTGTCCTCGTCGTGGCGTGCGTCGAGCTCGGCGAGGGCCTCGTGGACCTCTCCCACCTCGACTTCCAGGAGCTCGGCGAGCACTTCCACCGCGAGCGGTTCCGGGCTCAGGAACAGCAACGCCTCGACCTTCCGGGCCGTCGACGTCATCGGCGCGCGATGGTGATGTCGCCGAACGGCACGGCCTGCGCGAGGCGCACCTCGCCACGACGAGCGAGCTCGAGCGCCGCGACGAGCGTGAGGGCCTCCTCCAGCGGGCCACGCCCTTCGACCATGGCGTCGAAGCTCACCTCGCGCCCGGCGGCGAGCGCCTGATTGAGCCGCCCGAGGAGCTCGGGCATGCTGACCCGCGCGGCACCCATATGGGAGAGGGACGGCTCGGGCCGCGCGTTGAGCATCCGCTGGAGCGCCACGAGCAGCTCGTGCGGGTCACCCGGGGGCGGCGGTGGCGCCGGTCCAAGCTCGAGCGGGACGCGCCGGTAGCGATAGCCCGCGCTCGCCTCGGCCTGCCGCGCGAGCCACGCGGCGGCGGCCTGGAACGGTGCGTACGCGATGAGCCGGGCGACCAGGCGCTCGCGCGCCTCCGCGGCGTCCGGATCGGGCTCGTCCTCCTCGGGCTCGCCGAGGAGCCGCCGCGCCTTGAGCTCGGCCACGGCTGCGAGCACGACCACCAACTCGCTGGTCGTCGCCGCGTCCCACCGTTCGCCCGCATGCTCGCCGAGGGCGGCGTGGATGAGCTCGGCGAGCGGAAGCTCGAAGAGGTCGACCTCCTCGCGGATTACGAGGGTCAGGAGGAGGTCGAACGGCCCCTGGAACAGGTCGAGTTCGACGTCCTGCTGGAGTGGATCCGCGACCGGCATCGGGGCGAGCATACCGTCGGCCCCGGCGAGCGTTCGTCGTCCGGCGGCGTCCGACTCGCGCGACGGGAGCGAGCCGGAAACGCCCGCTCCCCCTCGCGCGGCCCACCGATCAGTGGGCGGGCGTACCGATGTGCCGGCGCCAGTGGACGGTGAGGATCGAGCCGGCCCCGAGCAATGCCACGCCCGCCGCCGCGGCGAAGCCGACACCGGCGTCCGTCCAGTCGAAACCGGTCTGCTCCTTCGATGACGATCGGTCGCGATGGCAGCACGATGGGGGGACCTTGGGTGCCGGGGACTCTGCGCCGGGCTCGGCGGGATGTTGGCCTGCGCCGCGACTGGTGCGAGCGCGGCGACGGCGAGGCCGATGACGATCCGGTGGCCTGTGTGGTTCAGCTCTCCTCCTTCGGGGTTGACCTTCGCGCCCACGCTCCCCAACCAGGCCAAACAATCCCCAAACCAGCGCCAAATGGACGCCAAACGAACGCGATCCTGCAGAAGGTCTGGCGCGCTACGCACCGGGCGCTTGCGACAGCTCGGGTATCGGGCAACCGCGCGGGTAGCCGCGCCGAGGAATGGCAGGCGACGGCCTACGAGCCCAAGGAGGGCACACCGATCCAGGCGGGCCTGTCGGTCCGGGCCATCGACTACCCGGCGCCATCGACGTTCTTCGACCAGCTCCGGTGCGGGGTCGCCGATCCGGCGCGCTTCTGCGACCCGGCGATCGACCGCAGATGGACGAGGCGCTCGAGCTCCAGGCGACCGACCCGGCCGCCGCTGACAAGCTGTGGGCGAAGATCGACCGGGACATCACCGACCAGGCCCCCTGGATCGGGTACGCGACTCCCCGCAAGGTCAACTTCGTCGGGAGCCGGGTGGGCAACTTCCAGTTCCACCCGGTCTGGTGGACACTGCTCGACCAGCTCTGGGTCCGGTAGCCGGAAGCTAGTGCGTGCCCAACAGCCCCAGGGCCTCTCGCACCCGTGACATCGTCCGCTCGGCGAGCTCCCGAGCGCGATCGGCCGACCACCTGAAGGCCCGCTCGACCTCGCCGGGATCGGCCGCGAGCTCGGCGTGCCGTGCCTGGATCGGCTCGAGGTACGCGACGACCGCGTCGAGCACGTCGCGCTTGAACGGCCCGTACTGGCTGCCCGCGTACCTCGCCTCGAGGTCGCCGACCTGTGTGTCGGTGACCGCGGCCATGATCTCCAGCAGGGCCGTCACGCCGGGCTTGTCGTCGGCCGCGCGCACCTCCGAGCCCGAGTCGGTGACCGCGCCCATGATCTTCTTCTTGATGCGCGACGGTGGGTCGGCCAGCCAGATCGTGCCGAGCTCCGTCCCACCCGTCTTCGACATCTTCTTCGTGGGCTCCTGGAGGTCCATGATGCGCGCCCCGACCCGCGGGATCGACGCCTGCGGGACGACGAACGTCTCGCCGAAGCGGCCGTTGAAGCGGATCGCGATGTCCCGCATGAGCTCGAGGTGCTGGCGCTGGTCGTCGCCGACCGGTACCCGGTGGGCGTTGTAGAGGAGCACGTCGGCGGCCTGCAGCACCGGGTAGTCGAACAGCCCGACGCTCACGGACTCCTGCCCGCGGGACTTCTCCTTGAACTGGGTCATCCGGCTCACCTCGCCGAAGGTGGCGACGGAGTTGAGGAACCAGGCGAGCTCGGTGTGCTCCCGCACGTGGCTCTGCACGAACAGGATGCTGCGCTCGGGGTCGACGCCCACGGCCATGAGCAGGGTCCCCATCGCGAGTGTCGCGCGCCGCAGCTCCTCCGGCTCGTACGGAACGGTGATCGAGTGGAGGTCGACCACGCAGTACATGCACTCGTGGGAATCCTGGTCGGCGACCCAATGGCGAAATGCGCCGAGCAGGTTGCCGAGGTGGGCGGCGCCGGTGGGCTGGACGCCCGAGAAGACACGTTCGCGTGCGGTTGCCATCGCCGGTCGATGCTAATGCACCCGTCCGGACAGTCTCGCCGCGGGCCCGCCAAAGACAGGTGCGGGTGGCTGCGCCCCTACAATCCCGCCGGTGTCGATCTCCCTGCCGCCCCCCACACCCGTGTCGGAGCGCACCGCCAAGAGGATCGTCGGCCCCGTCCTGATCGTGCTCGCCTCGTTCGCAGTGGCGACCATCCTCTACGGCATCCTGATCGGCGCGGGCCTGTCGGAGGACTCCGCCGCGGCCCTCGCCCAGGCGGTCGGGGGGCTCGCGATCCTCGGCCTGGGACTCCGCTCCTACTCACGCCTGCCCAATCACGAGAGGCGCCTCGTCTTCGCGCCGAAGCGCTCATACGGCATCTGCATCCTGACCGGGATCGGGCTCGCGTTCGTGTTGCGGATCGTCGCGGGCGTCACGATCAGCATCGGGCAGGCCGTCGACCCGAGCCTGTGCCACCAGCTGCTCACTCTCGACGATGCGGTCCCCACGGTGATGTGGCACAAGGTCCTCCTCGCGATCTCCCTCATCGTGCTCGCGCCGCTCGGCGAGGAGCTCGTGTTCCGCGGCCTCTTCTTGCGGGGCCTCGTCCGCGAGCTGACGTTCCCCGCCGCCGCCGTGATCTCCGGCGTAGCCTTCGCGGTCCTGCACCCGCAGTACTGGACGATCTGGCCCCTCCTGATCGCCATCTCGGTCTTCGGCATCGTCGCGGCGCTCGTCTACCGGCGGCTGGGCTATCCCGCCAACGTCGCGATGCACATCGTGTTCAACCTGGTCACGGCGATCTTCCTGTTCGGCGACTTCGGGATCGACCAGAGCGACGCCAGGTGCGACTGAGAGGAGTCGGCGTCAGCCGTCCTGCGCGTCGCCGTTCCTGAGCGTTGCGAGCAGCTCGGACAGGAGCTCCCGCTCCGGCTCCGCGAGCCCCCCGAGGGCGCCGAACTCGAACTCCACCAGGCGGTTGGAGGCCTGCTCGACGACGGCCCGGCCGGCGTCCGTTAGGCAGACGAGCGCAACGCGGCCGTCGTCCGGGTCTGCCTCGCGGGCGACGAAGCCGGCTTCCTCCAGCCGATCGACCAGGTACGTGACGCTGGACCCGTGGACCATCAGCAGGTCGCGCAGCCGCATGGACGGCAGACGCCCGGCCCGGGTGAATGACAGGAGCAGCAGCACCTCGTAGCGCGAAAGGTTCAGTCCGAACGGACGAAGCTCCGCTTCGATGGAGCGGATGACGGTCCCGTAGGTGCGGATCAGGGACACAAGGCCGCGGAAGCCCGAGGCGCCCGCATAGCGCTCGGCCCACTGCCGAGTGGCTTCGTCAACGGGATCACGGGCGCGTTGATGCTGGTCGTCGGGCGTCATCTCACGGCCAAGCTTGACAGATGGTTGGATATCCGAATAAATACGCTTGTGCGGACCGACCACGGATCGACGAGGACGTTCCCGATGACCGACCGATCCCTGGCCTCAGCCACGCTCGCCCCCGACCCGCCCCCGGCGGCCACGACGACCCTCTCGGGACATCCCCTCGAGCCCGTGTACGCGATGTCCTCCACCCCTGCGGCTCCCCCTCCCGGCGAGTACCCCTACACCCGTGGCATCTACCCGGAGATGTACCGGGCGCGGCTCTGGACGATGCGGATGTTCGCCGGCTTCGGCGCCCCTGAGGACACCAACGCTCGGTTCAAGTCGCTGCTCGCCCAAGGCCAAACCGGGCTCTCCACGGCGTTCGACATGCCGACCCTGATGGGGTACGACCCCGACCATACGCTTTCGCTCGGGGAGGTCGGCCGGGAGGGTGTCTCCGTCGCGCACATCGACGACATGCGCCGGCTGTTCGCGGGCATCGACCTCGGGACGGTCTCGACGTCCATGACGATCTCCGGTCCGGCCCCGGTGATGCTGGCGTTCTTCATCGCCGCGGCCGAGGACGCCGGGGTACCCCGCGCGGCCCTTCGGGGAACGCTGCAGACCGACATCCTCAAGGAGTTCATCGCCCAGAAGGAGTGGATCGTCCCGGAGCGGCCGGGCATGCGCCTGGTCGGCGACCTGATCGCCTTCTGCACCGAGGAGATGCCGCTCTGGCATCCCATCTCGATCTCGGGGTACCACATCCGCGAGGCCGGCGCCACGGCCGCGCAGGAGCTCGCCTTCACCTTGGCCGACGGACTGGCATACGTCGACGAGCTGGTGGGCCGTGGGATGGATCCCGACGCGTTCCTGCCACGGTTCTCGTTCTTCTTCAACTGCCATATCGACCTGTTCGAGGAGGTCGCCAAGATCCGGGCCGCGCGCCGGCTCTGGGCGACGCTCATCCGGGAGCGCTATGGCGTGGCCGACCCGAAGTCGCTGCAGCTCCGCACCCACTGCCAGACCTCGGGCGCGTCGCTCACGGCTCAGCAGCCGCTCGTCAATATCGCGAGAACGGCCGTCGAGGCGCTGGCGGCGGTGCTGGCGGGGACGCAGTCACTGCACACCAACTCGTACGACGAGACCCTCGCGATCCCGACCGAGCATGCCGCCACCATCGCCCTTCGCACCCAGCAGATGCTGGCGTTCGAGACGGGCGTGGCCGGCGTGGCCGACCCGCTGGGAGGCTCGTGGTTCGTCGAGCGGCTCACCGACGAGATCGAGGACGAGGCCCGGCGCTACATCGAGCAGATCGATGCGCGTGGCGGGATGGTCGCCGCCGTCGAGCAGGGGTACCCTCAGGCCGAGATCGCCGACGCCGCCTACGCGTTCCAGCGGGCGGTGGAGCGCGGGGAGCGGACGATCGTCGGCGTCAACGCGTTCACGAGCGACGACGAGGCGGAGGTCGAGCTGCACCGCGCCGACCCCGAGACGGAGCGGCGCCAGGTGGAGCGCATGCGGGCCCACCGGGCGTCGCGGGACCAAGCCGCGTGCGATCGCGCCCTCGCTGCGCTCCGCGCCGCTTGCGAAGGACGCGACAACACCATGCCGCACCTCATCGAGGCGGCCAGAAGGGGAGCCACATTGGGCGACATGTGCGACACGTTCCGCGACGTCTGGGGCCGGTACCGCGACCCCGCGAGGTGGTAGCCGTGCGGACCCTCGAGGAGGCCGTGATCGTCGACGCCGTGCGGACCCCGCTCGGGCGCCGCGGCGGCAAGCTCAAGGACTGGCATCCGGTCGACCTCGCCGCCGAGGTGCTGCGCACCGTCGTCGAGCGCAACGACCTCGATCCCGCCCTCGTCGACGACGTGATCATGGGATGCCTCGACCAGGTGGGCGAGCAGGGCATCAACATCGGCCGCATCGCAGCGCTCGCCGCGGGGCTGCCCGAGACGGTTCCCGGCACGACGGTGGACCGCCAGTGCGGTAGCTCGCAGCAGAGCGCGCATTTCGCGGCGCAGGGCGTGATGGCCGGGGCGTACGACGTCGTGATCGCCGCGGGCGTCGAGTCGATGACGAGGGTGCCGTTCTGGTCG
This sequence comes from uncultured Thermoleophilia bacterium, assembly GCA_963706315.1. Lineage (GTDB taxonomy): Bacteria > Actinomycetota > Thermoleophilia > Miltoncostaeales > Miltoncostaeaceae > CALMEC01. The sequence continues at coordinate 56,122 of CAVPMA010000019.1, forward strand.
AACCTCCCCGATCCGCGCGAGGCATACGGGCCCCGCTTCCGGGAGCGCTTCCACCTCTCCCCCGACGACTTCATCGACCAGGGCATCTCCGGTGAGATCGTCGCGGACAAGTGGGAGATCAGCCGCGAGGAGCTCGACGAGCTGTCGGTCGAGTCGCACCGGCGCGCCCATCGCGCGACCGAGGAGGGGCGCTTCGACCGCGAGATCATCCCGTTGCGGGTGATGACCGAGGACGGCGAAGAGCTGATGTCCACCGACGAGGGGATCCGCGCGAACACCAGCGTCGAGGCGCTCGGCAAGCTCAAGACGGTGTTCAGGGAGGACGGCAAGCTGACGGCGGGGAACTCGTCGCAGATCACCGACGGCGCTGCCGCCCTGCTCATCATGAGCGAGCGGAAGGCCGGCGAGCTCGGGCTCGAGCCGCTGGCGCGGTTCCACGCGTTCGCGCTCGTCGGCATCGACCCGATCGAGATGCTGTCCGGGCCGATCCCGGCGACGCGCAAGGCGTTCGCCCGGTCGGGTCTCGACGTGGACGACATCGACCTGTACGAGGTCAACGAGGCGTTCGCCTCGGTTCCGATCGCATGGCAGCGCGAGATCGGCGCCGACATGGGCCGCGTCAACGTCAACGGCGGCGCGATCGCCCTCGGCCATCCCGTGGGCGCCTCCGGCGCCCGCATCATGGCCACCCTCGTTCACGAGCTCCAGCGCTCCGGCGGCCGGTTCGGACTGCAGACGATGTGCGAAGGCGGCGGCATGGCCAACGCAACGATCCTCGAGCGCGTCTAATGGAGCACCCATGATCACCGACCTGACCGACCAGCAACGCGAGGTTCAGGCGCTCGCCCGGGAGTTCGCGCAGAACGAGATCATCCCGTACGCCGCCGAATGGAACGAGAAGCACCACGTCCCGGTCGAGACGCTCCTCAAGCTGGGCGAGCTCGGACTGCTCGGGCTCGTGGTCCCGGAGGAGTACGGGGGCGCCGGACTCGATCAAACGACCCTGGCGGTCGTGATGGAGGAGTTCGCAGCCGCCGACGCCGGCCTCTCGGTCGGGTTCGCCGTGCAGAACGGGTTGGCGGTCGAGCCGCTCTTGCACTTCGGCACCGACGAGCAGAGGGAGACGTGGCTGCCTGACCTCGCGTCCGGCAAGCGGTTCTGCGCCTACGGGCTCACGGAGCCGGACGCCGGGTCCGACGTCGCCGGGTTGCGGACCCAGGGCCGTCTCGAGGACGACGGGTCGTACACGATCACCGGCAACAAGATGTGGATCTCGGCCGGCGGCTACGCCAACGTCTTCATCGTCTTCGCCCGTACCGAGGGACCGGGTCCCCGCGGGATCAGCGCATTCATCGCCGAGGCGGGCCCGGGCCTGGTCGTGGGCCGGGAGATCCCGAAACTGGGGCTCCACACCTCCTCGACCGTCGAGCTCGCGTTCGACGGGTTCCGCATCCCCGCCAACGGCATGCTGGGCACGCCCGGACAGGGAATGGCCGTGGCGTTGGGGACGCTGGACGGCGGGCGGATCACGATCGCCGCCCAAGCGGTCGGGATCGCACGTGCCGCGCTCGAGCTGGCAGTCGCCTATGCCAAGGAGCGCATGGCATTCGGCGGCCCGATCGCGCGCTTCCAGGGGGTGCAGTTCCCGATCGCGGAAGTCGCCGCGAAGATCGACGCCGCGAGGGCCCTCACCATGACGGCCGCCCGGATGCGCGACGCCGGCGTTCCGTACACCACGATGGGCGCGAAGGCCAAGCTGTTCGCGAGCGCTGTCGCGGTGGAGGCCGCGAACGTGGCGATGCAGACGCTCGGCGGGATGGGCTACAGCGCCGAGTTCCCGGCGGAGCGGCTCTACCGCGACGCGCGCATCACCCAGATCTACGAGGGCACGAGCGAGATCCAGCGGCTCGTGATCGCCCGGGATCTCCTGGGAGACGCCGCCCGCGGTTAGGCCGGCGCGACCGGGCGGGGACGTCGGAGGTCGTACCTAACATGGCCATGTGAGCTCCCCGCCCACGCGCGAGCGTCCGAGCGACGCCGCCGGCCCCCCGTCCGCGCGGATCGCGATCACGTCGATCCGGCCCCGCGCCGTGCTGACGATCGTCGGGATCATCGTGGTGGTCGCCGCGTCGCTGTGGCTCCTGTGGCTCTCCAAGCGGATCATCACGTGGGTGCTGATCGCGATGTTCCTGGCGGTCGCGCTCAACCCGGCGGTCGACGCGTTCCAGCGTTGGCTGCGCCTGCGGCGGGTGCCGGCGATCTCGCTGACGTTCCTGATCGGTCTCCTGGTCACGGCCGGCGTGGGCCTGCTCCTGGTGCCGCCCCTGATCGACGCCGGCCAGCAACTCGCCGACGACGCCCCCGGCTATGTCGACCGTCTCGGCCGGACGAGCCTCGTGCAGGACCTCGACGAACGGTTCGACCTCATCGACCGCCTCAGGGAGTTCGTGAACGAACTGCCGGACCGGCTCGGAGGGGCCGGTACCGCCGTCGACGTCGCCAAGACGCTCCTGTCGGGCCTGGTCGGCGGCCTTACCGTGCTCGTTCTCACCTTCCTCTTCCTGATCTACGGCCGGACCCTGCGCGACCAGACGGTCGAGATCCTCCCGAGCCGGCATCGCGCGAGGGCGATGGACGTGCTCGACCGTATGTACAAGAGCGTCGGCGGCTACGTCACCGGCAACCTCGTGGTGAGCATCATCGCCGGCATCGCCGCTTACATCGCGCTCACGATCCTCGACATCCCAGCCGCCGCCGCGCTCGCGTTCTGGGTGGGGATCGCCGACCTGGTCCCGCTGGTCGGAGCAACTGTCGGCGCGATCCCCGCCGTCGCCGTCGCGTTCTTCAGCGGCTGGCCGACCGGGGTCGCCGTCGCCGCGTTCTTCCTCGTCTACCAGCAGGTCGAGAACCACTTCGTGCAACCCCTCGTCATGCGGCGCACCACGAGCCTCAACCCACTGCTCGTGCTGATCGCCGTGCTGCTGGGTGCGCAGCTCCTCGGCATCTTCGGCGCCCTGATCGCGATCCCGGTCGGATCGATGATCAAGATCTTGGTCCAGGACTGGTGGGCGCACCGACCGCCACGCTCCCCGGAGCATGCGGAGACCCCTCCCCCGCCTCCCGGCGAGCCCGCCGCACCGACGTGAGGCGCCTGACCGCCGACACCGACCCCCTCCTCGACGACGACCTGCTGATCCAGGGCGAGGCGGCCGAGGTCCTGCCCCGGCTGCCGGACGGGGCGTTCACCCTCATCGCGATCGACCCGCCGTTCAACACCGGGCGCCGGCGGGAGCTGCGATCGGTGCGCGCGAGCGCGGATCCCGCCGGCCGGCACGTCGGGTTCGGCGGCCGGACCTACCGGACCGAGCCGATCGCCAGCGAGGCGTACGACGACACCTTCGACGACTACCTGGGGTTCCTCCGCCCCCACCTCGTCGAGTCGCGTCGCCTGCTCTCGGATCGCGGCACGCTGTACGTGCATCTGGACTGGCGGGAGGCCCATTACGTGAAGGTCGCCCTGGACGAGATCTTCGGCCGCGAGGCGTTCCTCAACGAGATCGTGTGGGCCTACGACTACGGTGGCCGCTCACGCCGGCGCTGGCCGGCGAAGCACGACACGATCCTGGTCTACGTGCGCGACCCGGACGGCTACCACTTCGACGCGCAGACCGTCGACCGCGAGCCGTACATGGCGCCGGGGCTGGTGACGCGCGAGAAGGCCACGCGGGGCAAGCTGCCGACCGATGTGTGGTGGCACACGATCGTGCCGACCAACTCACACGAGCGCACGGGATATCCCACCCAGAAGCCAGAGGGCATCGTGCGGCGCATGGTCAGCGCCTCCACCGCGCCGGGGGATTGGTGCCTGGACTTCTTCTGCGGGTCGGGCACCCTTGGAGCCGTGGCCGCCGTGCTCGGACGGCGCTACGTGCTCGTCGATCGCAATCCAGCCGCGATCCAGATCGCCGAGGACCGCCTCACGATGAACCACAACCGCGGGAATCGCTCAAGAAAACTCCAGTAACTGCCGATATTCCGACCAGCAAGTGAGAGACAGGGAGGTCTCTGGTGCGAAGTCCACAGTGGTCATACGAGGCGACCTGGGTCGGCTGACCCAAGCGACGTTCGGCAAGCGGTCCGCATGATGCGGGCCGCCATGCCACCCCACGCAGACCGTCCGCGCGAGACGACCGCCACCATGCACGACCGCCCGATGGGCCGCGTCGGCCACCTGGCAGAATCCGTCCGATGGGCGTCCCCCTCATTGGACTGACCTCCTACGCCGAGCGTGCCCGCTGGGCGGTCTGGGAGGGCAAGGCCGCCGTGGTCGGCTGGGTGTACGTGGACGCGATCCACCAGGCGGGCGGGCGGACGCTCCTGGTCCCGCCGACAGAGCACGGCGTCGACGAGACCCTCGACGCCATCGACGGCCTCGTCCTCGCGGGCGGAAACGACATCGACCCCGCCGCCTACGGCGCCGCGCCGCATGTCGAGACCCAGGACCCGCAGCCCGAACGCGATCGCGCCGAGCTGACCCTGCTCACCGCGGCCCTCGCGCGCGATCTGCCCGTCCTGGCCATCTGCCGCGGGATGCAGGTTCTGAACGTCGCCCGGGGCGGGAGCCTCGTGCAGCACCTCCCGGAGGCGACGGAGCACGATGGTCACCGGGAGGTCATCGGCGAGTTCTCGGAGCACCCGGTGGAGATCGCTCCCGGCAGCCTGCTGGAGCGGATCCTGGGGCCGCGCGCACCGGTCAAGTCGCACCACCACCAGGCGGCGGCCGCAGTGGGAGACGGCCTCGCGCCGGTCGCCTGGGCCGACGACGGCACGATCGAAGCCATTGAGGACCCCGCCCTGTCGTTCGCACTCGGCGTGCAGTGGCATCCTGAGGAGGGCGCGGACCTGGCGTTGTTCGACGCATTCGTCGACGCCGCGAGGCGCTTCCGCGCCGCCCGGACAGCGCACTCGCCCTCCGCGGGCAGCGCCACCGGCCGGCGGCCGCGCGATCAGGAACACCGACGAGGATGAGCGCCATGCCGCCGACCATCGCGGTGGTGATATCACCCGAGACGGCCCTCGTCGCGCATCGTGTACCGTGGATCGGGTGGAATCCTTGCGCTGGGAGCGGCGCCCGACCGAATTGCGCTCGCCGGTCTTGGTGGCCGCCTTCAAGGGTTGGAACGACGCCGGCGAGGCGGCGACGTTCGCCGTCGGGTACCTCCAGGCGGCGCTGAAGGCCGAGCGGTTCGCGACCGTGGACCCCGAGGAGTTCTTCGACTTCCAGAGCCACCGGCCCCGGATCCACATCGCGAACGGCGACGTGCAGGACCCGATCGACTGGCCGCAGATCGAACTGCTGGAGACCACCGCCGAGAACGAACGCCAGCTGATCCTCGTGAACGGCATCGAGCCCTCGATGCGCTGGCCCACGCTCACCCGCGGGATCCTCGATCTGGCCGCCGAGCTCAAGGTTGAGCTCGTGATGACCTTCGGGGCGCTGCTGGCGGACGTCCCCCACACCCGCCCCGTTCGGATCAGCGGGCTCTCGGCGCCCCCCGCCCTCCTGGAGCCGCTCAACCTGCGACGCCCGGACTACGAGGGACCCACCGGGATCGTCGGCACGCTGCACGCCGCCGCGGTGGACCGGGGGTTCCCGTCGGCGTCGCTCTGGGCGGCGGTGCCGCACTACGTCGGCGCGGCGCCCAGCCCGAACGCCGCACTGGCGCTGCTTCGGGCGACGCAGACGCTCACCGGGATCGGCGTGAGCCTGGCGGACCTCGAGCAGGCGGTGACGCACTTCGAGGAGCAGGTCGACGACGCCGTCAAGCGCAACCCGCAGGCCGCGAACCTTGTGGCCGACCTCGAGCGCGCCTACGACCGTGAGGAAGACCAGTCCTTCGGGCCGCTTCCGTCGGGCGACGCGATCGCCGCGGAGTTCGAGCGGTTCCTCCGCGAGCGCGGCGCGGCGGAGGGCGACGGCTAGCGAGCGGGTCTAGGAGGGCCGGCCGATGTGGAGGGTCCACAGAGACCCGCGCGAGCCGTTGATCATGGCTCCCAGCCGCACGTCGGACCCGACGACGGTGGCGTCGGCCGCCAGCAGCGCCGAGCGGTGGCCCGGCGACTGAAGCCACATCGCCATCGTGGCCCGCGGGGTGGCGCCGTCGCCGGCGGCCAGGTTCTCGCGGTAGCTCCCGGAGAACCCGACGGCCATGAAGACGCTGTACCAGGCACGCCCGCACGGAGAGTGGGTGAGCGTGCCGCACCGGGCGATCAGCCGAGACTTCATGTGGGCCGACCGGTTGAGCTTGCGGGACGGCGCGAGCGGCGCGAGCCCGGCGGCGCGCCGCGCGAAGTTCACGAGGCAGCGCATCGCCGCCTCCTGCCGTACCGGGGCGACGCCGTCGCTGCCCTGATCCGGGCAGGCCGACGTCGGCGCGAGCAGCGGGTCTGCGGCCAGGGCGGGTGCACTGCCGGCGCAGGCGATGACCACGGGAGTTGCGGCCGTCATGATCCATCGTCTCATGGGCTGGGTGCTCCTTTCGTCATCGGAAACTCGGACGGATCCGTCCACCGGGCATCCGCGATGCGGGCGTCCTCACCCTCTCGCGTCCGGGCCCGTCCTGGGCACCGAAAATGTTTGAAGAATGTGAAGATCGCATCTGAAACCTCGACAATACGAGTACCCCCGGACGACGTGCGAGCATTGCCGGCGATGTCGCCCGCACGACGCACCGCGTTGGTCTCGGTGGTCGCCGCCGGCTGCCTGATCGCGCTGAAGCTGGCCGCAGGCCTGTCCACCAACAGTCTCGGGCTGGTCTCCGAGGCCGTCCATTCCGGAACCGATCTGGTCGCGGCGCTCCTGACGTTCTTCGCGGTCGGCGTCGCCGGACGGCCCGCTGACGCCTCCCACGCGTGGGGTCATGGCAAGGCCGAGCATCTGTCCGCGCTCGTCGAGGGCCTGATCCTCGGAGGCGTGAGCGTCTTCATCGCGGTCCAGGCCATCCAGCGGCTCACCGACGATTCCCCCGTCGAGGTCGACGCCGCCTGGTACGCGTTCGCGGTGATCGGTCTGGTCATCATCATCGACGTGAGCCGCACGCTGGTGTCACTGCGCACCGCGCGGCGCTTCGGGAGCCCCGCGCTGCTCAGCAACGCGGTGCACTTCGCGGGCGACATCGCCGGCACGCTCGCGGTCCTCGTCGGCCTCTTACTGGCACGCGCCGGATACCCCAAAGCCGATGCCGTTGCCGCGCTGTTCGTGGCGATCCTCGTGCTCATCGCCGCCGGCAGGATCGCGAAGGCCAATGCGGACGTGCTGATGGACCGCACGCCCGATCGCGCCGAGCGAGACGCGCGGGACGCGATCGAGGCGCTGGCACCGGCCATCACCCTCGATCGCCTCCGGATGCGCCATGCCGCCGGCCGGCATTTCGCGGACGTCGTGATCTCGGTGTCGCCGTCGGCCGCGCTCGCCGAGGGTCACGCGGCGGCCGACGCGGTGGAGGCGGCGGTGCTCACCGCGCTTCCCGGGAGCGACGTGGTGGTGCATGTCGAGCCCGGCCGGGCCGCCGACAGCCTGAACGACCGGGTGCTGGCGGCGGCCCTCGCGGTGCCGGGTGTGCGGGAGATCCACAATGTCAGGGTCGTGCGCGCCGGCGGGCGCACCGAGGTGTCGCTTCACCTCAAGGTTCCCGGCGACGCGACGCTGGACGAGGCCCATGCCCTCGCGAACGAGGTAGAGCGGGCGATCGGCGACGCCCTGCCGGAGGTCGCGAACGTCACGACGCACCTCGAGCCCCTCGACGAGGCGATCACCGCGGCCCAGCCGTCCGCTGCCGACGTCGCGGACATCGACCGCGAGGTCCGCCGGGTGGTGCGTCAGCTCACCGGCTCCGAGCCGGTGGAGCTTCGGTTCATGGTGACCGGCGGCGACCTGGTCGCCTACCTGACGCTCGGTCTGGAGGGCAGTCGTTCGCTGGTGAGCGCGCACGAGATCAGCGGGGAGGTGCGTTCCCGGCTTCGGCAGGAGGTACCCGAGCTGCACGACGTGCTGGTCCACACCGAGCCGGCCGAGGCCGGGCCCGGCACCTGACCGCCCGCTAACGCCGGCTGCACCAGAACACGTCGGTGACGTACGGGATCTCGAAGCGGCCGTCCGGCCCTGGAACCCCGTGGTCGTCGAGGATGTCCAGCGCGTCGGCGAACACCGCTTCGCGCTGCGCCGACGGGAGGGTCGCGACGAAGCTGACCGAGGCGATCCGGTCGATCAGGCCGGCAGGGTCGACCGCCTGGACGTTGCGGAATGCCCGGTGCTCGAGCGGCGAGAACTCCGCGGCCCCGTCGAAGGCGCTCCGCCAGCCGTGGCCGGTGTACCAGGGGTTCGCGCCGCGATGGCGATGGATCCGCTCCTGCAGCTGCTCCACCCACGGCACCGCCTGGTCCATCACGTTCCACAGCAGCCCGAGCCGGCCTTCGGGACGCAGCACCCGGTGGATCTCGCGGATCGCCGCCGGCCCGTCGAACCAGTGGAACGCCTGCGCGACGGTCACCGCGTCGACCGCGGCGTCCTCGAGGGGGATCGCCTCGGCGGTCCCGGCGAGCACCGGGATGTCGGGGAGGGCATCGACGAGCCGGTCGCGCATCTCGTCGACGGGCTCCACCGCCACGACCTCGGCGCCACGGGCATGCAGCACGCGGGTGAGCTTGCCGGTGCCCGCGGCGAGGTCCAGCACGCGCCGTCCAGGCCCGACGGCCAGCACGGCGCAGAGGTGGTCGACCGCGTCGTCCGGGTAGTGCGGCCGTGCGCGCTCATAGCGGTCGGCCTCGGCGAACCCCGCGGCCGCCCGGTCGAGGTGCTTGGCCATCAGATGGGAGCGTCCCGCGGCAGGAACGCCTCGCGGTAGGCGCGCAGCGCGTAGCGGTCGGTCATGCCGGAGACGAAGTCCGTGACCCGCGTCACCGGGTCGGGCTCGACCGACGCCGGCACGAGCTCGGGCGACGACGCGAACAGCTCGAACAGCGCCCGCACGACGCCACGAGCCCGGCCGGCCTCGTCGCTGTTCGGCGGCGCCAGGTACACCCGCTCGAACATGAACGCCCGCAGGTTGCGAAACGCCTCCCCCACCTCGGCGCTCTGGCGGATCTCGTCGCCGTCGCGGCTCGAATCCACGATGTCGCCGACGAGCCGCGAGATGCGCTTGCTGGTGGTGTCGCCGAGGACCGCGAGCTCCTCCGCCGGCAGCTCCCGGGCGTCGATGATCTCGGCGCGGATCGCATCCTCGATGTCGTGGTTGACGTAGGCGACGCGGTCGACGAGGCGGACGATCTGGCCCTCGAGCGTCGCCGGAGCCGATGCCCCGGTGTGACGCAGGATCCCGTCGCGCACTCCGGCGGTGAGGTTGAGCCCGCGTCCGTCGCGCTCCACGCGCTCCACGATACGCAGGCTCTGCTCGTTGTGCAGGAACCGCCGGCCGTGGCGCTCGTTCAGGATCTCGTCGAGGGCGGCCTCGCCGGCGTGCCCGAACGGGGCGTGTCCGAGGTCGTGGCCCATCGTGATCGCCTCCACGAGGTCCTCGTCGAGCGCGAGGGCGCGGGCGACGGTACGGGCGATTGCGGAGACCTCGAGGGTATGGGTGAGCCGCGTGCGGTAGTGGTCGCCCTCAGGCGAGATGAACACCTGCGTCTTGTGCTTCAGACGCCGGAACGCCTTGGTGTGGATGATGCGATCCCGGTCGCGCTGGAACGCGTTGCGCAGGGGGTCGGGCTCCTCGTCGACCTTGCGTCGCGACGCCTCGGGACCGGCGGCCCGGGACGAGCTCATGCGTTCGTGGGCGCCGGCAGGCGGATCGGGAAGACCCACGGGCCGAGGATCCCGTCGGGCCCGCGTTCGCCGAGGGTGCCGATGGTCACGGTGAGGCTCGTGGTCTCCTTCGGGATGCCGGGTGCGAGGGCGATGACGCCCTCCAGCCGGTTGCCCGACCGTTCGACGCCGAGCGACGCGGTGCGGTACCGGCGGCCCAGCTCGTCGACGGCGACCACGTCGAGGGCGGCGAGCGACCCGCGGCGGCCCGGGTCGAGCGTGTGAGCGAGGTACCGCAGGCGGGAGAAGTCCCGGTAGCGCTCGAGCGACAGCAGCGCGACCGTGACGTCGTCGATCGACTCGATCTGGCCGAGCGCGACGACGCCGCGCAGGCTCGCCGGGCTCACGTCGAGCGGCTGGTCGGCCGGATCGGCGACCTCGCCCCACGACTCGGGCTCCGGCCGCGCGTCCGTGACGAGCTCCTCGAGCCGATCCCGCACCGACGCGGCGCTGCGGTGCTTCCAGATGTGCGGCGACTCGCGGAACACCCCGAGCAGCGCGCGGTGCGAGAAGGCGCGGTTGTCGTCCGGGATGAACAGGCCGCGGTGGCCCTGGTCGGGACGGGCCAGGTCGATGAACGCCGCGGCCCGGTCGTCGGGCGCGTCGGGAGTCCCGCAGGCGTCGGCGTAGTGCAGGCTCGTGATCTCCCACCCGTCGACCAGGAGCTCGACGAGGTCGCCGAGACTGCCGAGGCGGTACCGCTCCTGTGTGGACACGACTCCTCCCGAGGTCTGGTCGCGGCGCAGGATACTCCCGGGCGGCAGGGCTCCCCGCTACCGTCGGCGTTTGAGCATGCCGAAGATCCCCTTCACGACCTCCCGGCCGAGCTGGCGCGCCATCGACGAGTTGAGCACCTCGCCGACCTCGTCGGCGAGCGAGTCGTCGCTGCGCGCAGGGGGCCGTTCCGCCGGTGCCGGCCGGGCGCGCTCGCGAGCCGCATCCACCGCGTCGGGGTCGCCTTCGAGACGGGCGGCGAGCATCTCCTCCGCGCTCTCGCGGTCGACGCGCTGCCCGTACTTCGGGCCCAACGCGGAGGCCTGGATGATGGCCGCCCGCTCCGCGTCGGTGAGGGGGGCCATGCGCGACGCCGGCGGGTAGAGCCGGGTGGCGGCGACCGGGGTCGGCACGCCTCGCGGGTTGAGGACGGTCACGACGGCCTCGCCGACGCCGAGCGACTGCAGCGTCTCGTCGAGCTTGTAGTGATCGGTCATCGGGAAGGTCTCGACGGCCGCCTTGAGCGCCTTCGCGTCCTTCGGCGTGAATGCGCGGACGGCATGCTGCACGCGGTGGCCGAGCTGGGAGAGCACGGCGTCGGGGATGTCCGTCGGGAGCTGGGTGATGAAGAACACCCCGACGCCCTTCGACCGGATCAGCCGCACCGTCTGCGTGACCGACTCGAGGAACCCCTTGCTCGCGTCGGAAAACAGCAGGTGCGCCTCGTCGAAGAAGAACGCCAGCGTGGGCTTGTCGGGGTCGCCGACCTCGGGCAGCTCCTCGAACAGCTCCGCCAGCACCCACATGAGGAAGGTGGAGAAGAGCGCCGGCTTGGTGGCGACGGTCGGCAGGGACATGACCGTGACGATGCCCTTGCCGTCCGGCGTCGTCCGCAGCAGGTCGCGCACATCGAAGCCGGGTTCGCCGAAGAACACGTCGCCGCCGTCCGACTCGAGCTCCGAGACCTTGCGCTGCAGCACCCCGACGGTGGCCGACGACAGGCCACCGAGCTGCTTGAGCTCCGGCTTGCCGGGCCCCACGAGGTACGCGAGCGCCGCTCGCAGATCCTCCAGCTCGATCAGCGGGAGGGCCTTCTCCTCGCAGAAGCGGAAGACCAGGCCGAGGCTGGACTCCTGGGTCTCGTTGAGCGACAGCACTTTCGCGAGGAGCGTCGGCCCGAACTGCGCGAGCGACGCGCGAAGCGGCGTGCCGTCCTGGCCGGTCAGCGACACGATGTCGACCGGCGCAGCCGCGGGAGTCCACTGGTAGCCGAGCCCCGTCGCCCGTTCGGTGACCTTGTCGTTCGGCTCGCCTGGTGCGCCGATACCGGCGAGGTCGCCCTTCATGTCCGCCGCGAACACCGGGCTGCCCGCCGCGGAGATCTGCTCCGCGATGAGCTGCAGGGTCTTGGTCTTGCCGGTGCCGGTGGCCCCGGCGATCAGCCCGTGGCGGTTGACGAGCCCGAGCGGGATCCGCACGTCGACGCTGTCGACGGGCTTCTCGGGGTCGACGAACGGGCGGCCGAGATGGATGGCAGGCCCGTCGAAGGCATAGCCCTCGGCGAGATCCGCCGCGAACTCAGACATCCTTGCGCCCGGCTCCTGCCTCCTCGAGCGCCGCCTGGCCCGCCGCGATGCGCGCGACCTGCACGCGGTAGGGCGAACACGAGACGTAGTCGAGTCCGGCGCGGTGGCAGAACCTGACCGAGTCGGGGTCGCCGCCGTGCTCACCGCAGATCCCCAGCTTGATCGTGGGCTTGACCCCGCGGGCGAGGTCCGTCGCGAGCTTGATGAGCTTGCCGACGCCCTCCTGGTCGAGTGTCTCGAACGGGTTGGCGTGCAGGATGTTTCGCGCGAGGTAGCGGGTCAGGAACTTGCCCTCGGCGTCATCGCGGCTGAATGCGAGCGTCGTCTGCGTGAGGTCGTTCGTGCCGAACGAGAAGAAGTCGGCCTGCCGGGCGATCTCGTCGGCGGTGAGGGCCGCGCGCGGCACCTCGATCATGGTGCCAACCAGGTACTCGACCCGCTCGCCGCGAGCCTCGAGCACCTCCTCCGCGGCCTCGAAGACCTCCTCGCGGAGGAGGCGCAGCTCTTCCTCGAAGGCGACCAGGGGGATCATGATCTCGACGAGGGGGGCCTGCCCCGTCTCGACCTTCACCGCGACCGCGGCGGACATGATGGCCTGCACCTGCATCCGGTAGATCTCGGGCCACTCCACCCCGAGGCGGCATCCGCGCATGCCGAGCATCGGGTTCTGCTCGTGCAGCTCGCGTACTCGGGCGAGCCGGCGGTCGAGCTCGGGGTCGACCTTGCCGATGAGGCGGTTCTGCTCCACCTGCAGCGACAGGTCGAGCAGGCTCGGCAGGAACTCGTGCAGCGGCGGGTCGAGGAGACGGATGGTGACCGGCAGGCCCCGCATCGCGTGGAAGATCCCGACGAAGTCCTGCTCCTGGAACGGACGGAGCCGCTCCAGCGCAGACGCCCGGGTGTCGACGTCGGCCGACAGGATCATCTCCTGCACGATCGGCAGGCGATCCTCGGCGAAGAACATGTGCTCGGTGCGGCAGAGGCCGATGCCCTCGGCGCCGAACTCGCGGGCGCGGCGGGCATCCTCGGGCGTGTCGGCGTTGGTGCGTACTCGCAGCCGCCGGGCCGCGTCGCTCCAGGCGAGGATCTCGGCGAGGTGGGGGTTGTCGGTTTGCGGCGGGATCAGGGGCGCCTCGCCGATGTACACACCGCCGGTGCTGCCGTCGATCGTGATGAGCTCGCCGACGCGCACCAGGTGGCCGGCGATCGACATCACAGCGCCGTCGCGGTCGATCTCGATCTCGCTCACACCGCAGACAGCCGGCTTGCCCATGCCGACCGCGACGATGGCGGCGTGGGACGTCTTGCCGCCTCGGGCGGTGAGGATGCCCTGCGCCTCGATCATCCCGTGCAGGTCGTCCGGTGTGGTCTCCTCGCGCACCAGGATCACCCGCTCGCCGCTCTTGCCGCGCCACTCGGCCTCGTCGGCGTCGAACACCACGGCCCCGACGGCCGCGCCGGGCGAGGCGTTGACGCCGGTCGCAACCGGGTCTGCGGCGCTCCCGGCGTCGAGCTGCGGCAGGAGCAGCTGCCGGATCTGGCCGGGGTCGACGAGATCGCGCAGCGCCTCGTCGGAGGTCACGAGCCCCTCGTGCGCCATCTCGACCGCGATGCGGACCATGGCCGGGGCGCTGCGCTTGCCGTTGCGCGTCTGCAGCATGTAGAGGCGCCCGTCCTCGATGGTGAACTCGACGTCCTGCATGTTGTGGTAAGTCCGCTCCAGGAGCCCCATCGTTTCGATGAGCTGCGCGAACGCCTCGGGCAGCTCGTCGCGAAGCTCGATCAGCGGCCGCGGCGTGCGGATTCCGGCGACCACGTCCTCGCCCTGGGCGTTGATCAGGAAGTCGCCGAACGGCTCGCCCTTCTCGCCGGTCACGTTGTTGCGGCTGAACGCCACGCCCGTGCCGGACCGCTCGCCGGTGTTGCCGAACACCATCTGCTGCACGTTGACGGCGGTGCCGAGGTTCCATGGGATGTTGTTGAGGCGACGGTAGTCCTGCGCACGGCGGTTGTCCCACGACTCGAAGACGGCCCTGATGGCGCCGTCGAGCTGGGCGCGCGGGTCCTCCGGGAAGGGCTCGCCCTTGTGCTCGAGGTAGATCGCCTTGTACGTGGCGACCACCTCGCGCAGGTCGTCGGCGTCGAGGTCGACGTCGGCCTGGGCGCCGCGGCGCTGCTTGAGGGCGTCGAACGCCTCCTCGAAGTGGCGCTTCTCGACCTCGGAGACGACGTCGCCGAACATCTGGATGAACCGCCGGTACGAGTCGAACGCGAAGCGGGCGTTGCCCGTCCGCGCCGCCAGCCCCTCGACGCTGCGGTCGTTGAGGCCGAGGTTGAGCACCGTGTCCATCATCCCCGGCATCGAGAACTTGGCGCCGCTGCGTACCGAGACCAGAAGCGGGTTGTCGGGATCACCGAGCCGCTTGCCGGTCTCCTCTTCGAGCCGGCCGAGGTGCTCCGTGACCTCGTCCTGGAGACCGTCGGGGAACGCGTGACCGCCGCGAAGGTACGCCATGCACGCCTCGGTCGAGATCGTGAAGCCCTTCGGCACGGGCAGCCCGAGCCGGGTCATCTCGGCGACGTTCGCGCCCTTCCCGCCGAGAATGTCCCGCATGTCCCGGGATCCCTCGGAGAAGTCGTAGACGAGCTTCGTGCCAACCGTGGTGCTCATCGTGTGCCTCCCTGGGTGATGGCGGTGAAATCGGCGATCCGGCCGAGGACGTTCGCGGCATCCCTGACGAGCGCGTAGCGGCGGGCACGGTCGACCGGGTCGTCCGCGTTCACGAGCACGTCAGAGAAGAATGTGTCGACAGCGGGCGCGATGGCGGCGCCGGCGTCGAGCGCGGCGTCGAAGTCGCGGGCCTCGCGGGCCGCGTCGATACGGGGACGCGATGCCGCGAGCGCGTCGGCGAGGGCCTGCTCGCCGGCGTCGCCGGCGGGGCTCCACTCGCCGTTCGCCTCGGGTCCCTTCGCCGCGATCCGGACGCAACGGTTGCAGGCCTCCCATGCCGCCCAGAAGGCGTCGAGGTCGCGTGCGCGATGGAGCGCGTGGGCCCATTCAGCCGTCGCCGCGAGCCCGCCAACCTCCGCCCCGATCGCCGCCGCAACGGCCTCGGCGCCAACACCTTCCTGGGAAAGATGGAACGCGAGCCGGTCGTTGACGAACGACGTCAGCGCCCGCTCGAACACCGCGACGTCGAGGACGACGAGCTGTGCGCCCTGGTCTTTGAATACGGCGTAGGAATCGAGGAAGCATTCGCCGAGCTTGAGGTCCCATCGGCGTTCGAGGCAGATGCGAACGAGGCCTGCAGCCGCACGCCGGAGCCCATAGGGATCCTTGGAACCCGTCGGGGCCTCGTCGATCGCGAACGCGCCGACGAGGTTGTCGATCTTCTCGGCGCACGCCAGGAGCGCGCCCGCTTCGCTCGACGGCGTCGGCGAGTCGGGCCCCTCGGGGAGGTACTGCTCCTCGATCGCTTGGCACACGCTCTCAGGGCGCCCCGCCAGACGCGCGTAGTGAGCCCCGGCATATCCCTGGAGCTCGGAGAACTCGGCCACGAGGATCGCTCCCTGGTCGACCTTCGCCAGGCGCGCCGCTGCCACCGCATCTGCGTCGGGGAGCCCGGTCCGCCGTGCAAGCGCAGCGACCCCCGCCACCAGGCGGTCGCGCTTGTCCGCGAGGGTCCCCAGCCGCTGATGGAACACAATCGTGTCGAGCTTCGCGTCGAGGGCATCAAGGCCGGTGGCCAGGTCCTTCTCGAAGCTGAAGGTGGCATCCTGCAGGCGGGCGCTGAGCACCTCCTCGTTGCCGCGGGTGATCGTTGCCGAGTGGGCGGGGTCGCCGTTCGAGATCGCGAGGAACGCCGGGTGGAGGCTCCCGTCGGGCTCCTCGAGCGGGAAGTAGCGCTGGTGGCTCTGCATCGCCGTCACGAGCACCTTGGGCGGAAGCTGCATATGGTCGTCACGGATGGCCCCGACGATGAGGCTCGGCCATTCCACCAGGAAGAGCACCTCTTCGAGCTTGCCGAGCGGGTCGCGCCAGGAGCAGTCACGGCCGGCGGCCTCGCGATCGAGCGCGGCGACGATCGTCGCGCGGCGCTCCACGTGGTCGGCGACGACCCCGACCGAGCGGACGTCGTCGCGGTAGCTCGCGGCCGACGCGACGGTGACGGGGCCGCCGATGAAGCGGTGCCCCCGGCTTACGTCGCCGGCGGTAAGGCCGTGCAGATCGAACGGCACGGTGCGCTCGTCGAGCTTCGCGACGACCCAGCGCACGGGCCGCGAGAAGCGCAGCCCGGTGCCGTCGCCCCAGCGCATCGTCTTCGAGAAGCGGAGACCCTCCACGAGCCGCCTTGCGATGTCGGGAACAAGCGCCTCGACGGGCCGGGAGTCGCCCGCGACCTCGGCGAAGACGACGCGGCGGCCGTCGCGACCCTCCCGTACCGCCAGGTCCTCAACGGCGACGCCCTGCTTGCGGGCGAAGCCCTCCGCGGCCTTCGTCGGGTTTCCGGCCGCGTCGAACGCCGCGTCCGCGGGCGGCCCGGCAACGGAACGCCCCTCCCCGCTCTGGCGCTCGGGCAGCCCGGTCACGCTGACCGCGAAGCGCCGCGGCGCGACCCACACCCGCAGCTCGTCATGCCCGAGGCCGTGCGCCTGCAGCGCCGCCTCGACGATTCCCGGCGCCTGCTCGACGATCTCACGGCAGGCGCTGGAGGGAAGCTCCTCGCACCCGACCTCGAGGAGGAGCTCAGGCAACGGCGGCCTCCGCGTCTGCCGGGGCATCCTCCGCGAGGTATGCCTGGACGACCCGGGCCGCCAGCGCGCGTACTCGCCAGATGTAGGCGCCGCGCTCGGTGGGGCTGATCACGCCGCGCGCGTCGAGCAGGTTGAACGTGTGGCTGCACTTCAGCACCTGGTCGTAGGCCGGCAGGACAAGGCCCGCATCGAGGCAGCTGGCGCATTCGGCCTCGTACTCGGCGAATCGGCCGAACAGGGCGGCGGTGTCGGCGATCTCGAAGTTGTAGCGGCTCCACTGGCGCTCGTTCTCGTGGTAGACGTCGCCGTAGGTCACCCCGTGCGCCCACTCGAGGTCGAAGACCGAGCTCACCCCCTGCAGGTACATGGCGATGCGCTCGAGGCCGTACGTGAGCTCCGCGGAGATCGGCCGCAGGTCGACGCCGCCGGCCTGCTGGAAGTAGGTGAACTGGGTGATCTCCATCCCGTCCATCCAGACCTCCCAGCCGAGGCCCCAGGCCCCGAGGGTCGGCCCCTCCCAGTCGTCCTCGACGAACCGGATGTCGTGCTCGGCGGGGATGATCCCGATGTCGGTCAGCGAGCCGAGGTAGAGGTCCTGCACGTCGTCCGGCGACGGCTTGAGTAGCACCTGGTACTGGAAGTAGTGCTGCAAGCGGAACGGATTCTCGCCATAGCGGCCGTCGGTCGGCCGGATCGACGGCTCGACGTACGCGCATCGCCACGGCGCCTCGCCGAGGCTGCGAAGCAGCGTGGCGGGGTTGAACGTGCCCGCCCCGACCTCGGTGTGGTACGGCGTCATCAGGACGCATCCCCTGGAGGCCCAATAGCCGTTGAGCTTCGTGATGACATCCTGGAAACTCGGACCCGCCAAGCGACCTCCCGGAATCGAAGGACCGCAAGTCTACCCGGCGGCAACCGCGGTCACCGGGCGCCGCTCGACGGGCTACAGCGGGGCGGCGGAACGCAGCACCACGCCCAGATGCTCCTGCAGCACGAGGCTGACGATGCGCTCGACCCCGACCGCAGCGCCCGCCGGAACCGCCTCGCCGGCCTCGTTGAGCGGCCGGCCGATGAGGCCTGCGAGCGCCTCCAGCACGGTCGCGGAGACGGGCTCGCCCAGGCTGGCGCAGTCGGCGCAGAGCGACCCCCCGGTACGCGCCGAGAACGCCGTCAGGGGCCCCTCGGATCCGCACCCGGTGCAGCTCGCGAGTCGTGGCAGGAGCCCGGACACGACCAGGAGCTTGGCGTGGACGCCGAGCACGATCGGGTCGTGGCGTGGCGGCGTCTCACGCGGAGGCGCGACGGCCAGCAGGTCCAACCCGCGGGCCAGGAGGTTGTACGCGCCCTCGTTCGCCTCCTCCTCGCCCAGCACCCGCATGACCGCCTCGAGCAGCGAGCCCGCGGCCCGCAGCCGGTACCCCTCCACCCACAGCCCCGCGTGCGGCTCCACCACCTGCGCCTGGCGGACGGTCGCCATGTCGCCCCGGCCCTCGTGGAGCCCCAGGTGCACGCGGACTCCCGGCTGCAGGCGCCCGCCGAGCTTGGAGCCGGCCTTGCGCGTGCCCTTCGCCATCGCCGACACCCGGCCGCGCTCGCGCGTGTAGAGCGTCAGGACCGTATCGGCCTCTCCGTAGCGGATGGCGCGCAGCACGATCGCCTCGGTCTCGTACACCCCCGGAGTGGTATCAGCTGGCCCGGGGGGACCGCGCCGGGCGACCGGAATCCGTCAGCGAACGAGGGCGGCGACCTCGGGGTCCCACACGATGGAGGGACTGAGGCCGCGCCGCGACCGGAACGCGTAGCCGCTCGGGAGCGCGAGGTACGCGCCGATGTCGGGGCGGGCCCGGACCACCTCGGAGACGGTCGTGCGCTGCAGCGGCGCGCCCTCGGCGTGTGCGAGCCCGATGAGGAACCAGCCCGACATCTCCGGTGACGGGGTCGGGTGGCGTGAGCCGTGAACCATCGCGCCCGGGTCCAGGGCGTCGTCGGAGACGGCGACCAGCGTGTCCGGGCCCGGCGGCTCGAACTCCGCACCCTGCCGCTGGCACACCGCGGCTTGCAACGTCCACATGCGGGCCGCTCCCGAGACACCGCGAGCGAGTGCCTCCTGCGGGCGCCGCATCTCGTGGGCGATCAGCGGGCCGAGCGGATCGATGTCGGCGAAGCAGACGGGCGACGAACCGAACGGCACCTGCTTGCCGCCCTGCACCTCGACGCGGTGCAGGTGCTGCGCGCTCACCGTCGAGCGCAGGAAGTCGGCGGCGGCGTCGACCAGTGCCGGGTCGTCGACCTCGACGCGCAGTTCCCGCTGCCCGAGCGACTCGAGGCCCTCGGTCCATGCTGCGGACGGATCGCGATTCACGACCACGGGCATCAGACGAGGTCCCGAGGCGAGACGTTTCGGAGTTTCAGACCCGGACGGCGGGGCGAGGGCCGTTGCACAGCGTGGGACGCCTGTCCCGCGGAGCGAATCTGTGGGGTAGTCTCGCGATGCGTGGGAGGGATCACTCCAGCGCCACGCCCTCGGCTGCGGCAACAGCGCGAGGGCACTCCTTTCTCTTGGTCGGTTTTGACGGTAGTCAGCCGCTTAACCGGTGTCAAGAGCCGTTGGGAGGGATCAACCTTGTCCTTCTCGCTCCGAACCACTCCGCCGGGCGCATCGCATCGCCGAGACGGTGGTGGGTCGGTGTCGACACCACGCACACTAGGTCCGGTGCACCGCCTCAATCGTGGGCAGTTTCCCCCATTCGGGCTTCGGACTTTGGCCTGAATCATTCACAAAGCTCATGAGATTCCGCGTCAACCTTTGAAACGCCGGGGTCGCGATGGCCTCGCAAGCTGGACCTGCGGAGAACTTCCGAAACCCGCTACGATTCCAGGGAATGGCGGAGATCCTCATGTACACCAGCGACCCGTGCTCCTACTGCGTCCGGGCGAAGCGCCTCCTCGATCAGAAGGCGGTGGACTATGAGGAGATCCACATCGCCCTCAGCGACTTCGAGGCACGGATGCACATCGCCGGGATCACCGGGCCGCATGACGGTCCCGCAGATCATCATCGACGGGAACCCCATCGGCGGCTGGGAGGAGCTCTACGCGCTCGAGCGCGCCGGCGAGCTCGATCACTTGCTGGCCGCGTAGACGCTAGACGTGGGCGGCCTGCTGGAGCTGCTCACCCGGCTGCAGCGGGAACCAGCAGGCGACCTCCTGGCCGTTGCCGATCGGCTGGAGCGCCGGTACCTCGGTGCGGCACTGCTCCGGCACGGTGTCGTCGGACCCCGTGACGAGGCGGGCCTTCGGGCAGCGCGGGTGAAACGGGCAGCCGGGTGGCGGGTTGACCGGCGAGGGCACGTCGCCCTGCAGCAGGATCCGCTCGCCCCCGTCGGTGTGCTCGTGCCCCTTCGGCACCGCCGACAGCAACGCCGCGGTGTACGGGTGGCGGGGATTGGCGTAGAGGGCGTTCGACTCGGCGAGCTCCACGATGCGGCCCAGGTACATCACCGCAACCCGATCCGACACGTGGCGGACGACCCCAAGATCGTGCGAGATGAACAGATACGTGAGCCCGAAGTCCGCCTGCAGGTCCTGCAGGAGGTTCACGATCTGGGCCTGGATCGAGACGTCCAGCGCCGAGACCGGCTCGTCGCAGATGATCAGCTTCGGGCGAAGCGCGAGGGCCCGGGCCACCCCGATGCGCTGGCGCTGCCCGCCGGAAAACTCGTGCGGATAGCGGTTGTAATGCTCGGGGTTCAGCCCGACCCGCTCCATGAGCTCCTGCACCTTGGCTTTGCGGTCGCCCTCGATGCCGTGGATGCGAAACGGCGCCGCGATGATCTGCCCGACGGTGTGGCGGGGGTTGAGCGACGCGTACGGGTCCTGGAACACCATCTGGACCTCGCGACGCAGGGGACGCATGTCGTGCGACGAGAGGTGAGTGATGTCGGTCCCGTCGAACGTGATCGTCCCTGACGTCGGCTCGAGGAGTCGGGCCACCAGGCGCGCGGTCGTCGACTTGCCGCACCCCGACTCGCCGACCAGTCCGAGCGTCTCCCCATTGGCGATCGCGAACGAGATGTCCTCGACCGCGTGCACCGCGCCGATCTGCTTCTGGAAGATGACCCCGCGCTTGATCGGGAACTCCTTCACGAGGTGCTCGACGCTCACCAGCTCAACGTCGGAGAGGGTCGGCAGCTCGGGCACGGCGTTCGTGCTCATGCCTCCACCTCCATCCGCCGCTGACGCCGCGCGGCCCAGGCCTCGGATTTCTCCTGCGGCGTCATGTGGCAGGCATCGGGGTGACCCGATCCGCGGTCGGCGAGCGCGGGCCTGTCGCGGTCGCACGGCTCGAACCGGTGCGGACACCGCGGGTGGAACGGGCAGCCCTTCGGCAAGTGGATGAGCGACGGCGGCGCGCCGTCGATCGGGACGAGGCGCGTGTGACCCGCCCCGACGCGCGGGATCGATTCGAGCAGTCCCCACGTGTAGGGATGCACCGGGTTGAGGAACACCTCGTCCCGAGTGCCGACCTCCACCGCCCGCCCGGCGTACATCACCATCACGCGCTGACACACGTCGGCGATGACGCCGAGGCTGTGGCTGATGAGGACGACGCCGATGTTCAGCTCGCGCTTGAGGTCCTCGATGAGCTCCAGGATCTGCGCCTGGACGGTCACGTCGAGCGCGGTCGTGGGCTCGTCGGCGATCAGCAGATCCGGTTTGAGCACGAGGCCCATCGCGATCATCACCCGCTGGCGCATGCCGCCGGAGAGCTCATACGGGTAGGCGCGAACGCGCTCCTCCGGCGAGGGGATCCCCACCAGCCGGAGCATGTCGACGGCCTCCGCCCACGCCGCGTCCTTGGAGACGTCGCGATGCACCTGGATGGCCTCGGCGATCTGCGCCCCCACGCGGTACATCGGGTGCAGCGAGGTCATCGGGTCCTGGAACACCATCCCGATGCCGTCGCCGCGGATCTGCCGCAGGTCACGATCCGACATCTGGAGCAGGTCGTGACCCCGGAAGCGGACTTCGCCGCCGATCTCCGCGTAGTCGCGGTTGAGGAGGCCCATGATGGCCATGAAGGTGACGCTCTTGCCCGACCCGGACTCCCCGACCACGCCGAGCGACTCGCCGCGGTCGACCGTGAACGACAGGCCGTCAACGGCCTGCACGATCCCGTCGGGCGTCTTGAAGCGGACCGACAGGTCGCGGACGTCGAGGAGCGGCTCGCTCACGTGTACCTGACACGCGGGTCGATGAACCCGTAGAGGATGTCGACGATCAGGTTCATGATCGTGACGAAGACCGCGGCGATGACCGTGACGCCCATCGCGACCGGCAGGTCGTTGTTTCCGGCCGCATCGAGCACGTAGGCGCCGATGCCGGGCAGGTTGAAGATGCTCTCGGTCACGACCGCGCCGCCGATGAGGATGGCGAAGTCGATGCCGGCGAGCGTGATGACGGGCGCGATCGCGGGTCGGAGCATGTGGCGCACCACGACGTCTCGCTCGCGGACGCCCTTCGCTCTCGCCGTCCTGATGTAGTCCTCGCCCATGACGTCGAGCATGCTGCCCCGCACGATGCGGGCGTAGATCGCCGCCGAGAGCAGCGCGAGGACGAGCCAGGGCAGCCACATATGTTGGAACCACTCCACCGGATTCTCACGGAAGCCGACATAGCCGGTGCCGGGATTGATGCCGAGCGTCTTCCAGAAGACGAAGAGCCCGAGTATTCCCAGGAAGAACACGGGCGTCGAGATCGCGATGAGGGCGAACCCCATCGCCGCCCGGTCCCAGAAGGTCCGGCGCTTCAGAGCGGACAGCACCCCGATGGAGATGCCCATGGCGAGCCAGATGAACAGGGCGCCGATCGCCAGCTGAAGCGTGACGATCAGGCGGCTGAACAGCTCGTCGCGGATCGGCGCCCGGGTGTTGTACGACTTCCCGAAGCCCGGCCACCCGTACTGGTCGCCGAGGAACAGGTGCCTGACGAACGTGAGGTACTGCACGGGAAGCGACGAGTCGAGGTTGAGGTTCTTGGCGACCTCGGCCTTGAGCTCCTCCGTCGGCTGCTTGCCGGCGAAGGCGATCGTCGGATCGGTCGAGGGCAGGACGTAGAAGATGACGAAGGCCAGAAGCGTGACCAGCACGACAACCACCACCGACCACAAGAGCCGCCTGATGATGTAGCGCCCCATCCTCTCTTCGTCCTACCCTCTCCCGATCTTCCGATGCTCTCTCTTCCTTACTTCTGCTTCGAGGTGTCGACCGACTCGTTCACGAGTGCCTGCTCACCCGAGAACTGGTCGAACCGGTAGTTGAGCGCAGGGCCGGCGGTCTCGACGCTGTTGGCGAAGAGGTACGGGACCCACGGCGCCATTTCTTCCATCAGCTTCTTGTCGAGGGCCGCGAAGCAGTCGGTGCGCTTCTGGCC
The DNA here is from genome assembly GCA_963706315.1 of uncultured Thermoleophilia bacterium. Classification (GTDB taxonomy): domain Bacteria; phylum Actinomycetota; class Thermoleophilia; order Miltoncostaeales; family Miltoncostaeaceae; genus CALMEC01. Next base: position 79,468 of record CAVPMA010000019.1, read on the forward strand.
GGACGTCGGGAAGCATGCGTCGATGTCGGCGTCCACGCTCGGGATGCCACCTGCCGGGTAGTCCAGGCCGAACTTCGTGGCCTGGGTCTTGGTGAGGCCGACCAGCGGGTACGCGCTGTTTCCGGTGGCCAGGATGTTCCGGCCGTCGAACAGCACCATGAACGTCGCCGGGTCGGCGAAGTCCTTGCCCCAGCCGGCGTTCGCGGCGATCGGCACCTTGCGCGAGACCGTCTGGATCGTGGTGTACGCGTTGCCCGTGGGAAGTGCCCGTGTTTCGACGGTGATCCCGATCTTCTTGAGCTGAGCCTCGATGATCGGGGTCATCGCCTCCCACTGCGGAAGGTTGCGCGTCACGAAGAACAGGCCCTTGCATGCCGAGTCGCAGACGCCGTCCTTGTTCGTGTCGTACTTCGACAGCTTCATCTCCTCGGCGGCCTTCGTCTCGTCGAACGGGTACGGGTCGTAGTCGGCCGGGAACGTGCCGTTGTAGAGCGTGTCCGGAATCAGGTGCTTCGCGATGGCCCCTGCGACAGGACCGCCCCACGCCTTCTGGAGCTGCGTCTTGTCCATGACGTAGTTCACGGCCTTGCGGACGTGGATGTCGTCGAACGGCGGCGTCGCCCAGTTCATGGTGATGAACCACGTCCGGTCGCCCGAGAACACCTTGAGGTCCTTCTTCAGGTTCTCGTCGGTGGCGTACTTCTGGATCACGTCCGCGGGCGGGGTGTCCGGGGATCCGTCCAGCTCACCACGCTCGATCTTGTCGAAGATGTCCTTCGCGTTGGTGTTGATGTCGATCGTGATCTTGTCGACGTTCGCCTGGCGGTACTCCGGGTTGTCGGTCGCGGGGTCATACGACGGGTTGCGGACGAAGGTCAGGTTCTTCGTCGGGTCGAAGCCGGAGATCGGCTTGAGCGTCTTGCAGCTCGTCGCGTCGAGCTTGTCGCTCCCCGCGATCATGTACGGGCCGGAGGCGATGACGTACCGGCCGTAGTCGCCCGCGGTCGTGAAGCAGCCGGCCACTTCCTTCGGCATCGCCGCGGCCGCGGGCATCGCGAGCGTGTAGAGGAAGTTGCCCTGCGGCTTGGTGAGCTTGAAGGTGATCGTCTTGTCGTCAGGCGTCTGAATGCCGGTGATCGTCTTGGCGGTGCCCTTGCTGAACGCGTCGACGCCCTCGATGGTCGAGTAGTACCCGGGGTACTGGGCGGCGAGCGACGGCGTGAAGACCCGCTCGAACGCGAAGGCGATGTCCTTGGACGTGATCTCGCGGTTCACGGGAGGCCCGAACTTGATGCCGTTCTTGAGCTTGAACGTGTAGGTGAGGCCGTCGGACGAGGGCTCGGGGATCGACTCCGCGAGGTCCGGAACCAGCTCGTTACCGGGGGTGTCGGGTTGGAACCTGTAGCTCACCAGGTTTCGCTGGAGCAGCTGGTTGAGATACCCCTGAGCGAGCCCGAGGTACTCACCGGTCGGGTCGAACGCATCGGTGAACCCGAAGTCCTGCGTCTCCATTCGGAGCGTGCCGCCCTTCGTCACCGCTCCGGCGTCCCCGCCGGTATCACTACTGCTGCTGCCGCCGCCGCCGCAACCGGCGACCGCGAGCACCATGCCCGCCGCGAGGGCGGTGCCCACTACCCACTTTCCACGTGATTTCACAGATACTCCTCAGTTCGTTCAACGACCGGTCCTCGGGTCGAGCGCGTCCCGCAGGCCATCACCCAGAAGATTGAAGGCCAGGACGGTCAGCATGAGCATGAGACCGGGGATCAACCAGAACCACCAAGCGACACCGAAGATGTCGACCGCTTCGGACAACATCTTCCCCCAGGATGGAACGTTTCCTGGGACGCCGAGCCCCAGGAACGACAGGTACGCCTCGAACAGGATGGCGGAGGGAACCAGGAGGGATCCCCACACGATGATCGGAGCCACGAGATTCGGCAGGAGCTCCCGGAACATGATCCGGGTCTCGCTCGCCCCGAGCGAGCGTGCCGACTCCACGAACTCCTTCTCACGCAACGACAGCGTCGCTCCGCGAACGAGCCGCGCGGGTTGCGGCCACGAGAACAGCGCGATGATCACGATCACGAGCGTGAGTCCGGGCTTGAGGGTCCCGCCGAGGCACCCCTCCGCCGACGTCGAGCAGGCCGCCACGATGCCGATCGCAAAGATGATCAGCGGCAGGGCGAGCACGATATCGGTCCCCCTGGAGATGATGCTGTCGACCCAGCGGCCGAAGTAGCCGCCGAGGATCCCGAGCACCACGCCGATCGTCAAGGCGATGCCGGACGCGACGACGCCCACGAGCAATGAGACCCGGGCGCCGTAGGCGACGCGGACGAGAATGTCCCGCCCCGAGCGGTCGGCTCCGAGCCACACCGTGGAGTTGGGTCCCAGTGGGAGCCCGAACTCGTTGGTCTGGCTCGGACTGACGATCTCGTTCGGACCGTGCCCGGTGATCGACGCGATGAGCGGCGCGGCCAGCGCGAGCACCACGATGAACCCGATCAGCCCCAGCCCGAGCAGCGCGAGACGATCCTGTTTGAAGCGCGCCCAGAACAGCTGCCAGGGCGTACGCCCTTGGACGATGACCGCGTCCTCAGCGACGAACTGGGCGTCGGCAAGGGTGGTCATCGCCCGACGGCAATCTGGCGGGAACCGAGTGCCATTTGTCGCAATCTACCCCACGCAGTCGGATACAACGTAATGCACCTGCACGTGAGCGGGAACGGTCGGACGCTCACCGCCGTGAGGCGGTCCGAGCCATGCCCGTGGGAACGCCGCGAACGGGGCGTGCCGCGGCGACCGCGTCGCGGATCGCGGTCGCCGCGAGTTCTGCGGCCACGACCCCCGCCACGAAGGTGCTCGATTCCCGCACACCGGTCGCGACGCAGAAGGCCGCGTCGCCGTCGATCGGCGTGTTGACGGGCGACACCGCGCGGGCGATTCCGGCTTGGGCCATGCGCGCCACCTGCCCCGCCTCGGTCTTGGTGAGCCGTGCGTCGGTGGCGACGCACACCAGCGTGGTGTGCTGTCCTTGGGCGAGGCGCGGGTGCTCGGGCGGGGCGACGAGCACGTGGCGCGACGCGTGGAGGAAGCCCCGGTCGGGGTCCCACACACCGGCGATCACCTCGCCGTCCTCGCCGATCACGTCCCCGAAGGCGTTGACCACGGCGAGCACGGCCACCACCGCGCCGTCGAGCAGCGTGGCGCTCGCCGCGCCGAGGCCTCCCTTGCACCAGCCTGCCCGCCCGTTGAGCTTGCCGACGGTCGCGCCGGTCCCGGCGCCGACGCTGCCGACCTCGTGGCCGCTCTCCACGGCGGCGACGCAGGCCGCGTACCCCTCGTCGGCGCCGGGCCGGCGCCGGTTGGCGGTGATGCCCAGGTCGTAGATCACGGCGGCGGGCACAATCGGCACCCGGCCGCCCGGCGTCTCCATGCCCCTGCCCTGCTCCTCGCACCAGCGCATGACCCCGTCCGCGGCGGCGAGCCCGAAGGCGGACCCGCCGGTGAAGAGCAGCGCGGTCATCTCGCGGTCGCCGGCCAGTGGCGCGAGGAGCTCGGTCTCGCGGGCGCTCGCCCCGCCGCCCCGCACGTCGACGGCTCCGATGCTGCCGGGCGGCGGGATGACGACGGTGCAGCCGGTGCCGGCCGCGGCGTCGGTCCAGTGGCCCACCCGGATGCCCGGGACGTCGGTCAGTCGACCGGCTGGCATACCGGGCAGAAGTAGGTTCCGCGCTGCGCGACGCGGGTCTTGACGATGGTGGCGCCGCATTCCGGGCAGGGGTCGCCCTCGTGGCGGTGCACGCGGAGCATGTCTTGCATCGCACCGGGCTTGCCGATGGTGTCGCGGTAGCGGTCGATCGACGTACCCCCGTGCTTGATCCCGGCGCGCAGACGGTCGCGGATGGCGTCGCGAAGGGCCGCGACCTCGCCCGGGTCGAGCGAGCCGGCGGGCCGAGTCGGGTGGACGGCGGCCTGGAAGAGGGCTTCGTCGGCGTAGATGTTCCCCACCCCTGCGATGAGGCGCTGGTCGAGGATCGCCGCCTTGATCGGCGCGGTGCGGCCCGCGAGCAGCGCGCCGAGGCGCTCGGCGGTGAACGCCCGGTCGAGCGGCTCGACGCCGAGTCTGGCGTTCCAGTAGCCGGCCGGGTCGGGGTGGTCGGCGGGCACGATCCACGCACGGCCGAAGCGCCGGGTGTCGGAGAAGTCGATGGTGGCGCCGTTGTCGAGCTCGAACCGGGCCCGGCGGTGCTTGTCGGCCGGGGCGCGCCCGTCGGGGGCGTGGTGCAGGCGCCCGGTCATCCGCAGGTGCATCGCGAGCGTGTCACCGTTGTCGAGTTGGATTTGCAGGTACTTTCCGCGCCGGTCGATCCGGGCGACGGTGCGTCCCTCCACCGCCCGGCGAAACCGGTTGGGGCTCTCGGGTGCGACGAGGAGCGCGTCGTGCACCCGCACGCGGTGGATGGTGCGGCCCGTCGCGACCTTCGCGAGCTGCCGCCGCACCGTCTCGACCTCGGGGAGCTCAGGCACCCGACTGTTCCAGCACGAGCTCCGGGGGCTCCACCGGCTCCTCGCCGATCACGCACGTCTCCCCCATCATCTCGACGGCGCGCTGGCCGAGGCTGAGGTCGCGGCAGTGGACGATCGCGACGGTCTCGCCGGCGGTCACGGGGTCGCCGGTCTTGACGGTGAGCTCGACCCCGACGGCCGGATCGACCTTCTGCGCGTGGTGCAGCCGCCCGGCACCGAGCCAGCGGGCCGCCTCCCCCACTTGGCGGGCGTCGAGCGAGGAGACGTAGCCGCTCGCGGCGGCGTGCACCTCGAGGGTGTGCGGGGCGGCCGGGAGCCGGTCGGGCTCGCTCCACACGCCGGGGTCGCCGCCCTGCGCCTCCACCCACCGCTGGGCGGCGGCGAGCGCGGACCCGGACGCCAGCGCGTCGGCGGCCGCGGCGAGGCCCTCCCCGTCGGGCACCACCCCGGCGGCCTCGGCGAGGGTGCCCGCGACGAGGATCGAAAGCTCGCGCAGGTCGTCGGGCCCGCCGCCCCGCAGTACCTCGGCGGCGCCGCGTACCTCCAGCGCGTTGCCGACCATGGTGCCGAGCGGCTCGTCCATGCGGCTGATGATGTACCGCACGTGCCTCCCCCACGGCTTCCCGAGCGCGACCATGATGCGGGCGGCCTCACGGGCCTCGGCGAGGTCCGCGAAGAACGCGCCGGAGCCGACCTTCACGTCGAGCACGATCGCCTGGGCGCCGCCGGCGATCTTCTTGCTCATGATCGAGCTGGCGATGAGTGCAGGGCTGTGCACCGTCGCGGTCTGGTCGCGCAGCGCGTAGAGGCGCTTGTCGGCGGGCACGAGCCGTTCGCTCGCGCCGATCACCGCGACGCCGACGTCGCGGATCTGGCGGACGAAGTCGGCGAGGCTGAGGTCGACGCGCATGCCGGGGATGGACTCGAGCTTGTCGAGCGTGCCGCCGGTGTGGCTCAGGCCGCGGCCGCTCATCTTCGCGACCTTCACGCCGAGGGCGGCCGCGAGGGGCGCGACGACGAGGGTGATCGCGTCGCCCACGCCCCCGGTGGAGTGCTTGTCGCCGGTGGCGCCGAACTTGCCGAGCTCCAGGCGGTCGCCGCTGGCGATCATCGCCCGGGTGAGGGCGTCGGTGCCGGCCATGTCGAGCCCGTTGATGCAGACGGCCATGCACCATGCCGCCATCTGGGGATCACCGACCTGGCCGTCGAGCCACGATTCGACGAAGCCGGCGATGCTGGCGTCGTCGACGGGCTCCCCGCGCCGGGTGCGCTCGAGCAGTGCCAGGGGTGCGAGCGCGGCGACCATCGGGCGCCGGATACTAGTGGCGCAACCCGTAACCGGTGGCCACCGAACTCGCCGGATCGCCTGTTAGCGTTCCGCCGCGATGGCGTTCCTGCGCAAAGTGCCTGCGTTCGCGATCCTCGCGGCGCTCGTCCCGGCAGTCGCCTGGGCGGCACCCGCGCCCACGACCACCGCGCCGACGACCACGGTCGGCACGACGACCGTCGCTCCGCCGCCTCCGCCCGCCCCGCATGTGGCCAACGTGCTGATGCCGTCGAGCGTGGTGGCGCGTCAGGGCCATGCCCGGTTCCTGGTGGGGGTGCGCAACGCGACGGACGCCCGGGTGATCGTCCGGATCATCTCCGAGAAGACGAAGCGCGTGGTGCGGACCACCAAGACCACCGGCCGGCACGCCCCGGGCCGGGTGTGGCTGCTCGTTCCGGCGACGAACGACCGCGGGTTCCAGCTGGTGGCGGGCCGCTACCAGGTGGAGGTGTACGCCGTCGACGCGCTGAAGCGCAAGTCCAACGTGATCAAGCGGCGGTTCGGGCTCACCCTGCGCCCGCCGCGCGGTGCGCTGCAGGCCTACACGGTGCCGGCGTGGCCGTCGATGATCGCCGGGGTCGCGCCGGCGCCGGGCGGCCAGATCGTCGCCGCGGTCGCCCCGAACAGCACGCTGGCGAAGGCCGGCCTGCAGGTGGGCGACGTGATCCGGGTGGTGAACGGCCGCGCGGTCGACAACCGCGGCGCCTGGTTCGCCGCGCTGCGGGAGCTTCCGGGCAACAGCCCGGTCACCGTGGAGTTCGATCGGGCGGGCGGGCGGTCGAGCCTGCAGTTCACCCCGCCGCCGGATTGGACGGCGGCGCCGGACTACGCGCCGGTGCTCGCGGCGACGCTCACCGCCGCCCCCGGCGTGCGGGCGTACCGGTACGCGCAGGCGCGGGAGCGACTCGACGCGAAGAAGACGCCGACCGCGAAGGCGCTGTTCGCGGCGTGGCCGGCGGCGGAGAAGACGAGCGCCCCGGGGGAGTTCATCTCGGGCGCGATCTTCGCGGCCGACGGTGACTACCTCGGCGCCATGGGCGCCTACAACCGGGCGCTGGTGGCGGATCCGACGGTCGGGTCGCTGCAGTTCAGCCGCGGCGTGGCGTGGACATCCATCCCGAATCGCAACGACCGCGCGATCGACGCGTTCCGCCAGGCGACGGTGCTCGACCCGACGGACGGCGTCTCGCAGACGTTCCTCGCGTTCGCGCTCCTGCGCTCAGACCTCTTCGCGGAGGCCCTCACGGCCGCCGACACCGCCCTCACCCTGGACCACCGCTACGAGGAGGCCCGGATCGCCCGCGGCCTTGCCCTCCTCGGCCTCACCCGCACCGCGGAAGGCGTCGCAGAACTGAAACGGGGCCTGGTCCTGATGGCCGATCCCGCCCGCGCCCAGCAGATCATCAACACGAGCCTGGAACCGAACACGCGGTAACACGCGTCAGCTCGCGCCGCGCCCTCCGAGGACCAACGGCACGGTTTGCAGGATGATCCGAAAGTCCCACCACACCGACCAGGTGGTGACGTACAGGTAGTCGAGCCGGATCATCTCGTCGTACGGTACGTCGTTTCTCCCCCGCACCTGCCAGAGGCCGGTGATCCCGGGCCGGATGTCGAGCCTCCGGCGGCTCCAGCCCTGCATCTGCTCCGCCTCGCGGACGACCAACGGGCGCGGGCCGACAAGGCTCATCGTCCCGCCGAGCACGTTCAAGAGCTGAGGAAGCTCATCAAGACTGTATCTGCGGAGGATCCGGCCGACTCGCGTCACCCGCGGGTCGTTCCGCATCTTGAACAGGGGACCGGGATCTTTCATGTCATTCCGATGCTCGAGCTGCGGGCGGATCAGCTCCGCGTCGGCGACCATCGTGCGAAACTTCCACATGCGGAAGGGCTCGCCGCCTCGCCCCGTTCGACGTTGGCCAAACAGCACCGGGCCGTCCGAATCGACCTTGATGGCGACGGCGATAACCGCGAGCAGCGGGGAGAGGATCAGGAGCCCGAGCCCCCCGACAACGACATCGAGGGTTCGCTTGGTGACCTGTGCCGCCCGAGACAGGTTCGCTCCGTGCAGGTCCACGATGGGGATTCCATCGATGTCCTGGATCTTCGCGTGCCTGGGAATCAGCTCGAAATACCGAGGAACGATGCCAACGGGAATCCAACCGACACGAGAGCCGCGGAGGGTGTCCAGCACGTCGTCCGCTGGGACTCCGGAGAACGCGATCAGAAGACGGGTCGCCCCGCTGCGCTCAATCGTCTCGGCGAGGGGTTGCACGGCGTCATAGATGGGTGTGTCCCGCAAGCTCTCGTCGAGCGGCAAGGGGTGGTCATCGACGAATCCGATGACCAATCCTGCCCGCCCTCGGTGTGACGCGATCCGCCGGGCGATCGCCTGCCCGATTTGGCCGGCGCCGAGGATCAGTATCCGGTCCGGGTGGGCGTGGCGAATGCCGATGCGCCCGATCCGCTGGACGGCGATCGAGCTCAACGTTGCCAGCGCAGCCCAAACGAGCAGCAGGTTCGCGAGACGGCGATCGACGACTTGGCCCAGCAACGTCGCCGAGAGTAGGAACCAAAGGACGATGCCGACCGCGGTTGCGGCGATGCTGCGTTTCAGTTCATCCAGGGCGGCGGGGTTGGGTCGCTGCGTCGTCGCGTACAGCGATGAGGCTCCGTAGACGCAGAGCGTGGTCGCAGCGAGGAGCAACGCCGACAGCAGGCTGACAGTCGGCGTGAGGTACGAAGGCGCCTGGTTCCAAAGGAGCAACGACCAGCCCGCGAGCAGGATTCCATCTGCAAGGAATTCGGTTCGGGAGACCCTGCTTCGAAGCGCCGCGAGCCGACTGAGCGCCGCTCCCGACCGCTGTCTCGCAAGATCGTCGGGAACCGGTTTGGGACGTGCTCTCTCCCTGCCGGCTGCAGGCGACTGGACTGGCGAATCAGCCACGATCTCACCGCTGCCCCCGGACACCGACAACTCTCCGCCGGCGTGGGGCGAGTCGTCCGAGATGCGTACCCTGATCCGCTCCGGTCTGGCGCGGGTCCGTCGCATCAGGCCGCGGCGGTGCTCTTGACCCGGGAACCTCTGACGACGGGGCCGGCGGTCAGCTCTTCGAGACGTGCCTTGAGCGCGGCTCGCCCGCGGTGATGGAGACCATGGACCGACGCCTCCGTGCGATCGAGGCGAACGGCGATCTCGACAGGGCTGAGCCCGACCACGTGGCGCAAGATAAGAATCTCGCGTTGTGCAGGCGGAAGGTCCGCGAGCGCCGCATGTAATTCATGTGAACGGTGTATCGACGACTCGAGGTCGCCGTGCATCGTCTCGGGCACATCAGCAACCGGAATTGACCGCTTAGAGCGAACATAATCCATCGAAGCATTGCGGGCGACTCTCAATAACCATGCCGAGAAGGGAACTCCTCGAGGTTCATACTGTGAGATAACGTCGAAGAGCTTGACAAAGATGTTATGTGTGATGTCCTCGGCGTCAAGTGGATCACGAACGATGCTTCGCACGTATCTCGTGATCGAGGCGACGTGCTGCTCGTAAATCTCCCGCATGGCGTCGCGATCGCCTTGCTGAGCCATTTTGATCGTTGAGAGGCTCACGCCGCCATCCGTGGAATTGCTCTTCGGCTGAGGCGTCCTCGGCAACCGCTCCTGGGTCGCGGTTGCCGGTCTTTGCGTATATTTAGGGCGTGCAAGATCACGCGAGGGGCGAGCGTCGCGGGAAATCATATGTGCCTACTTTGCGGAGGTATTCGTCGGGCGGACGGGTCCGTACATTAGAGAGGGCTGGACGCTTCGCAACTGGCCTGCGGGCCAACCCGTCCAGCTTTGTTTCGTAATTTGCGGACCTGTCTGACACCTGATCGGCTCGACGTGTTACGAGGTTTGAATGCTCCTTCCGCCGACTATTGGAGGTAGGTCGGGCGAGTTTTCGATGCTGGACGGCCGACTCCGGTCGAACAGCCGTCGCCGCCGGCTGGGCGGGGCACGGCCCGGCACGCCAGGCTGCGATGCATCGTCGGTTGCGAGCCGGCGCATCGAGCTGACAAAGCGGTCGTCCGAGTAGCGGTCGGCATGTCGTCGCAGCACGTCGCGATCCCAGGTGTGCGACTCGAAGCGAGCGATCGCATCGACCAGCGACGAGGGGTGCGGCTCGTCGAAGAGCACCCCGGTCGTGCCGTCGACGACGGTCTCAAGAAAGCCGCCCCAGCGCAGCACGATGCTCGGGCGTCCGAACGCCGCCGCTTCGAGCGGCGTCAGTCCGAAGTCCTCGAAGGACGCAGCTACGAGGGCCTTGCAATTCGCATAGAGCCACCTCAGCCCCGGATCGTCGACCCGCCCCGCGAATCGAACGTTGGGCGGAGCACCTGCCCGAAGCTGGCGTTCCGCGGGCCCCTCCCCGACGACGACGAGACGCTCTGAGGGGCGGCGGCGGAGCGCCTCAATGATGACGTTTACGTTCTTGTAGGGCATCAGCCGGGACACGCAAAGAAGGAATCCGGGCTCGACATCTACGGCCGCGGAGGGTCCCGCGGGGGTGAGCGCCGGCGGCGGGTGCAGGACGACGGAGTCCCTGCCGTACACGTCCCGGATTCGGCGCTGGACGGCCCTCGAGATCGCGACGTACTGCGATGCGCTGGCCGCCGCGGACTTGTCGTGGATCTCGAGCGACGGTCGCATCGCAGCGAGGGCTGCCCGGCGAACGAGGCCGGCCCGCGCCTGGTACTGGGATGTCTGGTACAGCCAGCGCGCCGGGTTGTAGCAGTAGACGATCTTCTTGCCGGGGACGTTCGCCGCGTGCGCCCACCCGCTCGAGCTGCAGATGACGACGTCTGCATCGACCGTCAGCCGCTTGAAGGCCGACGCGAGGAGCGGCAGCGCTTTGCGGTGGTCGCGCCTGAGGACCCCAAGGCGGTTCAGGGCAAGCGGCCGCACGTCCGCCCGGGCGAACTCCGGGAAGGTGCCGTCCGGCTCGTAGAGCGAGGTGTAGAGCGGTGCGCCGGGGAACGCCCTGAGCATCGAGAGTACGACCCGCTCCGCCCCTCCCCGCTGGGTCAGGTAGTCGTGGACGAGGGCAACACGCACCCCGCCGCCGGAGTCGGAACCGGCTCTGCTGTGGGCTCGTCTCGTTCGCCGGACTGGCTCTGACCCGGCGCGGGGGCCCGGTGGGAGTTGCGTCCCTTGATTCGATCTGTTGCCAAGCGCCGGCAACTGTCTCCCTCGCAAACGGTGGCGGTCGAGTCGTGCCTCGGGGCCGAGGTCGCCGTACCTCTCCAACGCCGCCGACCGGCACCGACTTCCACGGCATGAGGCAGAAGTTCCGTCCGGGGGGACGCGTTTACAGCGGTACGCCGCCGAACATCAACCGAACGAAACGACATGGCACCTCTCGAGAACGCTGATCACACCCGGGAGGTTCTCCGGCCGGTCCTTCGCCGCTGGTGGTTGGTCCTCGCCATCGGCCTGATCGTCGGCGCGCTTTGCTACGTCTACTTCGACCGGCAGCCGCGCAGCTACACGGCCGGGACCGCGCTCTTCTTCGAGACCTCATCGGCTCGCAACGAGCTCGGTGAGCAGGTTCCGGTGACCGACCCGGAGCGTTCGGCCCGTAACGAGGCGATCCTTCTGCGGTCGCGGAAGGTCGCGGCAGAGGCGGCGCGACAGCTCGGGTACAAGGGCGATCCAGACGCGCTCCTCGGGGCGGTCTCGGTCTCCCCGGCTACGGATACGGACTTCCTCCAGATCGCCGCAACGGCGTCGACGCCCCAGGCGGCGGCCGACCTCGCGAACGCGTTCGCCCGCGCCTACGGCAGGGTGCGCAACGCGGATCGAACTGCCGCGCTCAACAGCGTCGATCGGTTCGCTTCGCCGCAGGCTCGCGCGGACGCCGCCGACGATTGCGAATCGCAGCGCACGGGCAGTGCTCGCCCAGCGTATCCAGCGGCTCGAGTTGATCCGGCTGATCCCGCCGACCGATGTGCGCCAGTTCGAGGTGGCGCGACCTCCGGCGACCGCCGACGGCTTCGGCGTCATCTCGAAGACGGTGTTCGGCTTTGTCCTCGGCCTGCTGTTCGGCATCGGGGCGGCGTTCGCCCTCGGCGCGCTGGAGCGGCGCATCCGCTGGTCGGGTGACGTCGAGAAGCTCTACGGGCAGCCCGTGCTTGCGCAGGTGCCCCACGCGCGACTGCCCACACGGAAGAAGGGGCGCTTCCAGTTCACCCGCGATCTCGTCGAGAGCTTCAGGACGCTTCGCACGAACCTCTACATGCTCGGCCGGAAGGACGGTGGCAATGACGATCCCGCCCGGACGATCCTCGTCACAAGCGCAGTCGGGGGCGAGGGCAAGTCGACGGTCGTGCGGAATCTCGCGCTTGCCTACTCGGAGGCGGGTGCTCGCGTCGCAATCGTGGACGCCGACCTGCGCAACCCGGACTTGATCGATCCAGGGGCGGTGCCGGACGCGACGACCGCACCCGGCCTCGCGGAGGTGATCGACGGGAGCGTCGACCTCAAAGCGGCGATGGGCACCATCGAGGTCACGCGAAACGGCGTGCCTCCCTGCTCGCCGGTCGAGGAGCTCTTCGCGACGAAGGTCGAGGGGCCGAAGGTCCATCCCGATCCGTTCGCGGGGTGGTTCAACAGGCGACACCCGGTCACGACACGGAGCGACCAACGGGCGGCCGGCGACGAACGGTCACACGATCGCCGTGCTCGGGCCGGGACGCATCCCGCGCGACCCGTCCGCCTTGCTCAGCTCAGACCGTGTGCGCCGCGTGCTGGACGAGCTGCGGCGAACCCACGATGTGGTTCTGATCGACTCCAGCCCGCTCCTCCCGGTGAGCGACGCGCTGCCGCTCCTGCCAGAGGTCGAGGGCGTCCTCGTGACGGCACGGCTCGGCCTGACGACCAAGAGCGCCGCCCGTCAGCTCTGCGACGTGATCGGCCGGGTACACGGCACCAACCTCCTCGGCGTCGTCGCCAACGACGTGCGCACGTCGGAGGGGCTACAACAGTACGGCTCCTACGGGTCCGGGCGATCCCGCAAACGCTTCCTCGCCCGCACGTAATGCGAACGCCCCGGCCTCGTCGGTGAGTTCCCAAGTGGCGCTCGACGTCGCGACGACCCGTAGACGGACCGCAGGACCGCGGGGATGACCGCGCATCTGCCAAGGAGCCCCGCCGCCCCGGTGGCGTCATTCGTGATCGTCGTCCTTGCCGTCGTCGCCGCGCTGGTGGCGGCCATTCGCGGACCGGGCCTCGTCGCGGGCCTGCCACTCCCCTTCGTTCCCGTGCTGGTCATCGTTCTGGTCGGGTTCCCGGTGTGGATGCTCCTGACCCGCAGACACGAAGTGGCGCTCGCCGTCCTACTCGTCTACCTCGGTCTCGCGGATGGCGCACTCAAGCTCCAGTCCTCGAGCGAGCTCCCTGGACTCGGGCGGGACCTCCTCCTGTACGCCATCGCCGCGGGCATGCTGCTTCACGCAGTCCGGGCCGGGCGGCCGCTCGCGGCGCCTCCGCTGACGGCCTGGGTCGTCGCGTTCATCGCGGTCGTGCTCGTACAGCTCGCGAACCCGGGCAACGGCTCGCTCCTGCATTCGGTCGCATCCCTGCGACAGCATCTCGAGTTCGTCCCGCTGTTCTTCATCGGCTACGCCGTCCTGAGATCGACGCGGCGGCTGCGGACGTTCTTCCTGCTGCTCGCGCTCCTCGCCACTGTCAACGGGGTAGTCTCGAGCTTCCAGCTCGGACTGTCACCGGAGGAACTCGCATCGTGGGGACCCGGCTACGACGGGCTGATTCATGGAACGACCGGCAACTCGCCGCGCACGAGCTTCGACGATGAGGGCGAATCGATCGTCCGGCCCCCGGCGCTCGGGTCGGACATGGGCTTCGGCGGCATCTTGGGGGCAATCGCGGTTCCCGGCGCTCTGGCGTTGATCGTGATGTCGAGTCGCCGCCGGAAGGTCGAGCGTGTTCTCGCAGTGGCACTCTTTGCCGGCACGGTCGTGGCGGTCGCGACCTCGTTGTCGCGCGCCGCGATCATCGCCGCCATCGTCGGTGTCGTCGCCTTCCTCGCGATCATCGCCTTCGCCCGGCCGCGGCGCCTCGCCATGGTTCTCGCCAGCTTCGGCCTCCTCGCGGTCGTCGTGGTGATGACCGTCAACGCTGTGACCGACGGGCGGGAGGGCGACTTCCAGCGGCTCGGCAACATCGCTCCGGACCAGGCGCTCGCCACAACGATCGACGCGCGAAGCACGACATTCTGCCCTGATCCCGCGATATCTTGAGAAACTCCCCCTCGGTGCCGGGATCGGATCGGTCGGCCCCGCGGCCACGGTGATCGACCCGCCGCCACCGAGTGGCCTCAACGCCGAGAGCCAGATCACGTTCCTCATCGTCGAGCTCGGTATCCCCGGCCTCGTCGTCATGGCCGCACTGACCTTGATCGTCCTCGGCCTCGTCCTCGCCCGCATCCGTCGCACCGGCAGCTTCGAGGAGGTCCTGCTGATCGGGGGCCTGGCAGCGCCGCTGTTCTCACTCGCCGCGCTCTGGGTCGTGGGGACGAACACCACCTCCTCGCCGACCGCACCGTACTTCTGGCTCGCGACCGGTGCCCTGTCTTTCTGGCTGTGCACAGCGGTGGGACGACAGCCGGCGCCATCGCCGCCCACCCATCGGACGGCACTCCAGGCGACGGCGCCGGTCAGCGCTATCTCCGCGTCGGGGCCAGGTCGCTAGGTGCCAACGCTCGTACTGGTGCACGAGGCCATCGAGGGCCCCTCGGGAATGGGACGGGTTGTGGAGTCCATGGCCGAGGTCGCCTTCGATGCCGACTGGTCGGTTTCCCTGATCGCGTCGAAGGCCCCGCGCCGGCTGACGGAGGCGTGTTCCTACCACCGGCTGCCGTCCTTCGACGCGGTTCCCTCGCTTCCCCAGCACCTCGCTTGGTGCGCGGCAGCTGCACGTGTGCTTCGCCACACGAAGGCCGACGTGATCCACGTGCACTCCCCTTTCCTCATGTCGTGGGGAAATCTCATGACCTGCCACCATCTCGCCAAGCCGGCGAAGGATCGCGGCGTTCGCGAGCACGGCATCGGCGTGAACGGGGCCCTCCGCCGGGCCCAACGCGCAACCGTCACGGTTCTGGACGACATCCTCTATCGCCGGCGTCCGACCGGAACCTACGTCTCGTTCGTCTCGGAGTTCCTCAAGACCACGTTCGCCGAGCGGTACGGCAGCGTTCGGGGCGGCTGGGTCCTCCCTCCGCGGGCACCCGCCTGGCGACCCGTGACCACGGAGGAGCGAAAGGGAGCACGCAATCGCTGGAACTGCGGGGATGGCCTTGTGGTCGGATTCCTCGGGGGTGTCGATCACCGAAAGGGCTTCGATGTCGCGTTCGAGCTCTCCCGGGAAGCTGGCTTCTTTCCACTCTTCGCGGGGCAGGGGACGGAGAAGTTGACGTGCGAGCACGGCCGAGGGGTCGGCTTTGTTGAGCCAGACGACCTCCTCGAGGCCTGCGACGTTGTTGTCGCCCCAGCGCTCTTCGACGCGGCTCCGGTGGCGGTCCTGGAGTCACTCGCCCGTGGAATCCCTGTCGTGGTAACCCCGGCGACTGGTTGGGCACCGACCATCGCCCGGCACGGCGCCGGTCTCGTCTGGGATGGGACGTCTCGCCTGAGTGAGTCCGTTCGGCTTGCGTCACGAGTCCCACAACACGCGATCCGCACCCTGGTCGACACGCTAGGAACGGACGGCTTTCGCCGTCGATTGCTGTCCGCCTACGAGGCCGTCGCAGCGCGGGGTGGCGGCAACGCCAGGTGAGGTTCCAGCTGTTCCACGAGCCAGCCATACGATGGCCGAGCCAGCGACGGTAGGCGGAAGTTCTCTGTTCGCCCCTCCGTTGGTCGGTTGCGTCTGCAAGGTCCCATATCCTCGTAACCCAACCTCCAGGCGAACTCATGACAAGTGGTGCCGCTTGTTCTCAACAGACGCTTTATCCGGCCGACACTCCCGTCGCGGTGGCGCTGGGAGTCGCCGAGTGAGGCGATTCTCGTGACCGAGCCCCTGATTGGATCTCCTGGCGGTGGCGCCGCTGTTCGCCACCCAACATCTCGCTGGTCCCATGCACAGTCCGTCGAGCGCGGATACTGGGGCAGCATCACGCCGAAGGTCCTCTTCGGGATCCTCGCGTCGTTCAGTGAGTTTCTTGACGGCCTCGACGAGCGTCGTCTGGACGCGCTGTTCGGTGAGCGAGACGTTCTCGAACTGGGGGTAGGGCCCCTTGGGCTGAGCGCGACCGCCCACTGGCCCGGCAAGGCCCGCATCCGGCGACTGGTGGATCAGCGGTCACGCTTTTCGTCGGGAATCGACCGACCGTGTTAGAACCCGACGGGCGCAAGACCGAGTGAACAAGCGTATCGAGGTTCGACGGGCGCTGCTTCGGCTCGTGCCTCCCACCGTCGCAGGACAGCTGAGAACATGGCGTGTACGTCGCCTGATCCGCGCCTTTCCTGCCCGAGTGGTCGAGCACACCTTCGGCGGAAGCCGTCTGAAGGTCTACCTCGCTGACCCCCTGTCCGAGGGATGGTATGACCATGCCTGGCCAGAACTACCAGAGATCACTGCCCTGCGGGAGACGCGACTCCGTCCGGGCGCCCGGGTTTTTGATATTGGAGCGCATCAAGGCGTTGTGGCCCTCATGCTTGCCCGCGAGGTCGGAGTAACGGGAAAAGTGGTGGCGGTCGAGGCGAGCCCGCACAACAGTGAAGCTGCCGCAAAGAATAGAGAGCTGAACGGCATGTCCCAGATCGAGGTGGTCCAAGCCGCCATCTCCGACAGCCCGGGCAGGGTGGTATTCAACCAGGGTCTGAATGGTCAACTGGACGACGGTGCCGGGGCAGGAGGGCGACTGGAGGTGGAGTCGGTCACGATCGATGGCCTCGCCCGCCGTTTTGGGATGCCGGATGTCGTATTCATCGACGTAGAGGGTGCGGAGTTCCTTGCGTTAGCAGGGGCCCCCAATGTTCTGACTTCCGACGCGGACTTTTTCGTTGAGATTCATGCACGTTGCGGCCTGGAGAAGCTCGGCGGGTCCGTCGAGCGAGTTCTCGCCTACTTCCCCCGGGAACGGTTCTCTCTTCTGGGCCGAGCGGAAGCAGACAGCACATTCCGCGCTTTCTCCGCGGGCGATGCGCTGACCAATGACCGCTTCTTCCTCATGGCCAGGCGAAGAGTTCCCGAGTAAGTCGCACGCCGTGAACGCCGGCCTAGCCGAGTGCTGCACCTGACCGCTACTTGGAGGCCCCCCACCACCTCGCGAGTCACGTATCTGAGCAGGGATCGCGGGTTCGGATGCGCGGCGCTGAGGGGAGGGTCGAAGGGCAAGTCGAGGCCGCCGGCGTGCAGCTGGATCCGTAGCTGGTAGTTGGCGAGGTACCGGAAGACGTGGCCGGCGTGACCTCTTCGCCAGCAGGTTCAACCTCCCCGGTCGGCCCGTCTTGACGCGCCGCGCATGGTAGTTGGGGATGTCGCTGCGCCACTCGGCGAGCGTGCGTCCGAGTGATCGGATCTCGTCTACCCAGTCGGTGCGGCACCCTTCGATCGCCTTGTCGAGCAGAAGCTCGGCGTTGGCGGGATCGGATCGCATGTTCCACTCGGTTAGCCGAACCATCTCCGATATGTCGGAAGGTACTGCTGTGTCGCGGGCTCTCGCTGTGCAACCTGCTCCGCCGGATTGCCAGCAACGACAGTCCAGGGCATGACCTTGCCGCACACGACGGCCCCCGCTGCCACGGCCGCTCCTCCCCGATCTCTGCGCCCGGTCGCACGATGGCGCGCGACGCGATCCAGGCTCGATCAGCGATCATCGTCCGCGCGGGGCGCCCTTCGAAATCAGGCGCGTGAACATCGTGCCCGGCACTCAGAAGCAAAACCTCCGGCGAGATGTTCACGAGCGAGCCCACGACGAGTCCACCCCTCCCGTCGAGGACGCCGCAGCTCTCTGAGGTGATGCCTACCCTTCCGCAATCTTCGGCGAAAGCGCAGTCCGCGAGATCCGCCGTCTTGCCTCCAGGACATGTCGGCCGACCTAGCCAGAAGAAGTTCAAGCTCGGCCACGTTCGATAGAGGCCCGGAGGGACGGACTCGCGACGATGACGAACCTACGACGAGAGGATCCGATGAGATCGAGCGGACGATCACGGAGGGCCCGAGACCAGGTGGCCAACCGGCCCCCGACTCGAGCGAGAGGAATAGCCGCCTTCCGCGAGGGGCGACGATGACACGTCCGATTCTTCGGGTGTGTCTCGTGTCGACGGGAAGTCCCCTCGCCCGCGGAGGTAATGCGGTTCACCTGGGCAGATTGGCGGAGGCATTCAGTACGACGTGTCGCGTCAACGTCGTTGCACGTTTCGCGAGCAAGACACCCCGGGGAGTCGACTATGCCGCGAAGGATCGGCCCGGCCGATACGAGCTCGACTCCGGTGCCCTCAGCGTGATCGCTCCGGCGGGAGGCTGGGCGCCGGTTCTCCGCGCGCTTCCTCGACTCATGCGCCGGAGCGGCGGCTGCCAACTCGCCGCCTGCACCTTTAGTCGGGCGTTCCGACGCCCACTCGACGATGCCATTCCACGAGACGTGGACATCGTCCATGTCATCGGAACTGGATGGGAGCTCCTCGGATTCGCAGCATTGGCGATCGCCCGGCGACGGGAGGCCGCGTTCACCATTTCTCCAACCCTCCATCCGGGTATTTGGGGTGACAGCGTGCTGGACGCCGCGCTCTACAAGGCCGCCGACGGGGTGATCGCGCTCACCTCGGCCGAGGCTGCACATCTGCGTCGGCTCGGCGTTCCGTCGGAAGGAATTGCGGTGAGTGGGCTCGGTCCGTCCTCGCCCATCGGCGGCGACGGGCAACGATTCCGTCATACGTACGCCGTCGGGGACAGGCCGATGATCCTGTTCGTAGGGAGGCGGCAGCGATACAAGGGCTACCACGCCCTCTGCGGCGCGATGGCAGAAACCGCCGAGCGGTTCCCGGACGCGCTTCTCGTCGTCGTTGGCGCGGAGACTGAGCCGCTCTTCCCGACGGTGCCACCTAAGCGATTCCTGGATCTCGGGGAGTGCTCCGACGAGACGAAGGCCGACGCGCTTGCCGCATGTGACGTCTTCTGCATGCCGTCCGAAGGCGAGTCGTTCGGGATGGCCTACGTAGAGGCTTGGGCGTATGGCAAGCCGGTCGTCGCAGGACCCGCGCCGGCGGCGCGCGAGATCGTGGCCGCTTCGGGCGGCGGAGTCTGCGTCGAGAACGACCCCGCAAGCATTGCCGACGGGTTGAAGCGCCTCCTCGGTGACCCAGCCTTGCGGCAGCGACTCGGGACGGAAGGCCACCGATATCAGCAGTGTGAGTTCCAATGGGACGTTGTGGCGACTCGCCACTTGGATGCGTTCCGACGAGCACTCAGTGCCAGGCGACGACCTCAATTGGCTGGTCGCTTCTTGCCGGTGAATACCCCGTTCGCTTCGTCGTCAGCCGGCGGCGTTGGCCCCTCGCGCCGTTCAGACGGGATCAACGGACTTCAGGATGCCTGGGATCTGCTCGCCCGGGACCACGGACTCTGGGCTGTCTGCACAGATCCGAAGATCGACCAGTGGGACTCCACTGACTTTCTCGCAACCGGCGAGGAGGAGATCCGGAGGATGCTCGCCCGCGTGCAGGCGCTTTCGGTCGAGATTGACGCCGGGGCCGCGGCCCTGGACTTCGGCTGTGGTGCAGGCAGACTCACGCAGGCGCTCGCGTCACGTTTCGCTGTTGCGCACGGGGTGGACGTCTCTCGCGAGATGCTGACGTTGGCGAGGAAACTCGCCGCCGCTGGGGGTGCCGACTGCCGCTTCCATCACAACGCCGAAGACAACCTATCTCTCTTTGGCGACAAGACTTTCGCGTTCATTTACTCCAGCATCGTGCTTCAGCACATGCATCCGGAACTCATGGTGGGATATCTCCAGGAGTTTGGCCGAGTCTTGGCGCCTGGAGGGGTCCTCGTATTTCAGGTACCCGACGCCTGGATTCCGGGCCCACGCATCGATCGGCTAAGGCGGGCAGCGGCCGCGACATCAGGCGTTGTTCGCAAACGTGCTCGCCTCCGCACGCGCTTCGATGCGGCGATCGCAAGGAGACCGGTGCAAACTGCCAATCGTCTCGTGCGAGCGCCGGCCGCGATGGAGATGCACCCGCTCGACGAAGCCGCAGTCCGCATAACGCTCACGTCGGCCGGGCTCGAGATCGTGGACATCGCCTTCACCAACTCAACAGCATCGGATTTCAACGGGGACCTGCTCTTCCTTCCAAGCGCGCCGAAATCAGGTTGGTCCAGTAAGCAGTACGTCGCGATCAGAGCTGCATGAGCTCAGGTTCCCGTGATCGCCACGCGACTTACGAGCTGCGACTCGGAAGAAGCCGCCAGGGACGATCGTTTTCCTAGAACCGTGCTGTTAGCCGCCCAGGTCATCTGCGTCACCCCAGTTCGGAACGAAGCGTGGATTCTCGAACGCTTCCTTACCTCCGCGAGCTTATGGGCCGACCGGATCGTGGTCGCCGATCAAGGTTCGGAGGACGCCTCGCGAGACATCGCCCTCCGATTCCCGAAGGTCACGTTGCTGGAGAATCCCAGCGACCGGTACGACGAGGTCGCGCGCCAGCGCCTCCTCATCGATGAAGCGCGCGCGACCCCCGGCCGGCGCCTGATCGTCGCGCTGGACGCCGACGAAGCGCTCACATGGAGATCTTGGGAAACCGAGGAGTGGGATGCCCTCCGGCATGCGCCCGAGGGGACGGTCGCGAGCTTTGAGTGGGTTAACCTCTTGCACGGATCCACGGAATGCTGGATACCTTCGGCGCGCGTCCCCTTCGCCTTCGTCGACGACGGCACACCGCATCAGGGTGAGGTGATCCACAACACCCGCGTGCCCGTTCCTCCGCATCGACCGCAGTTCCTGCTCGATGCCGTGAAGGTCCTCCATTTCCAGTACGTGCAGTGGGCCCGGATGAAGAGCAAGCAGCGCTGGTACCAATGCTGGGAGGCGCTCCATCACCCGGACAAGCGCCCGGTCCAGGTGTACCGCCAGTATCACCGGATGGATGCTTTCCCCCCCTCGGAACTCCATCCCGTCGATTCGGCGTGGCTTGATGGATACACCGACCTCGCAGCCGGCGAGAACGGCAGCTCCGGGATGTTCCACTGGGACCGGGACATCGTCGAATGGCTCGTCGACCTGGGGCCAAAGAGGTTCCGTCGAATCGACATCTGGGACATGGACTGGGACGAGGTGGCCGCTCAGATCGGACGCGAGGTTCCCTCGGGAGCGTTGGCTGATCCCCGATCGAGGATGGATCGTGCGCTCCATGCGTGGCTTCGGCGCACTCAGCCGCGCGCGAGCAACGTGCGGGTGCGAATTGCCCAGCGCGCACTCATCCCGATCGGTTGGTGACCGGGTGGGTTCTCATTCAAACTGCCGGCCCTCGGAGTTCGCGGGCAAAGCCAAGCTGACCCACTGGATGCCCACGAGTCGATGACGCTCATCTCTGTCCAGCCGTTCGGGATCACCGCGCCCGGCGGGGGGCCACGAATCCTCCGGGCTCTCCTGACGGAACCTCCGGTCGAAGTCCTGTCGGTGTGCACCAGTTACCGGCCGCCACCGCCTTCAGGCGAGTTTCAGGAGCGCTGGGTGCAGGCTCGTCCTGATCTCGGACGGATCGAGTCGACACGCCTCGCGGGGCTCACCAACACGCTCGAACGGCCGCTGACGGGGCGGCTCGCACGACGCATCGCCGGCATCGGACGCGACACCGGTTGCACGGCGGTCCATGCCGTCGCTCACTCGGGTGACTTCGTCGCGGCAGAGCGGGCCGCTCAGGTACTCGACGTTCCCTTCATTCTCAGCATCCACGACGACCTCCGCTACGTCCTCAGAAAGCGCGCGGACCGGAAGCTCGTGCTTCGCTCACTCGGCGAGGCGTGGCGGCGCGCAGACCACCGTCTCGTGATCTCGCACGCACTGGGACACGAGCAAGGTCGACGCAGCGGCCAGATGCCATTCCTCGTCGTGACGGACGGCCTCGCTGATCGCCTCATCGCGGCCACGCCCCGCCCCCACACTGAAGGCGGCCTCAGGGTGTACTTCGCGGGCCTCTTCCATCTCGCCTACCGTCGATGCTTTGACGCGCTCCTCGAGGGCCTGGAGACGCTCGGCGGCAAGCAAATGCCACGTCCAAGCGTGACCGCCCGCTCTGGCTCGATCCCGGTGCGCCTCCGTCCGAGCACCATCCCGATCAGGATACTGCCGTTCGGCTCCGAGTCGGACGTCACCAACGATCTGGCCGGCATGGACCTCCTCTATCTCCCGCTCCCATTCGGCGACAGGTACCGCGACTTCATCCGCTACAGCCTTTCGACAAAGCTCGTCACCTACCTGGGAAGCGGACTCCCAATCCTCTATCACGGACCTCCTGAAGGCGTCGCACACGATCTCCTTGCCAAGACCAACTCGGCGATCATGCTGACGTCGCTGCAGCCGCAAGCGATCGCCCAGTGCATTGCCAGAGGGATGGAACGGAGCGAGCGCATCGTCCGGAATGCCCTCGATCTCGCTCGGCGCCAATTTCGTCTGAAGGAGCAGAGGTCGCGCTTCTGGTCCGAGGTCGGCTACAGCATCTCCGAGGAGGCTCGGCAGTGACGGCGTCGTGCGCAACATCATCCGGCCACACTCAAGCCTGCGGAATCGACTTCAGCGAGACGGATGGTCAATTTGCCAGAGAACTTGGCCAAAGTTCGAACTATCCGGGGAGACCTCCCGGTATAGAAGCGTTGGCAGCGCCCGAATACGACTTTGCTTTCGCCCTTGAAGTGCTGGAGCAGCGGAGGACGACAAGGGAGTACTTCCTCAGCTTGGCTCCGGCACCAACGTACTCGTGACTGTCCGAAGTCTTCTGACCCCGCCCACGCTCGCTTCTTCCGTGACGCACTCGAGGTGCAGGACCGCTACGCACGTCTCTCCACCAACAGAGTCGACACACTCATTCTCGACGATGACGGTTTGCAGTTCTACCTCCCAGAAGGCACTCCACGGGATGCCAGGCAGACACAGCACACCCCCGGCATCCCAGCGGCGGCCAAGCGAATCGACTAACGGCAAAGCAGTCTGTCTCGCGTGCGCCAAGCAGCTGCCCACACGAGCCGAGGAGCAACCACTGGGTCGCGGCGTACTGCGCGGACCGCAACAACGCCGCGGCGTCGGCCGCGCCCAAACACTTGGGCGAGATCAAGGGTGAAGCAATAGTCCCGCAGCGCGGCTCGGCCCTGTTTGGCGGCACTGTCACACTCCGCGCAACCGGGATGGCGGAATGCGGGGTCAGCGAGGAGTACCTTTCCTGCTCGCCACTTGCGGCTCGCGTCCTTGGAGAGAGAGTCGGCCCTCGCTCTATAGAGTCCCCGCGCCCCAGGAACTGATATCGCCCGAACGCCGGCGGCGGCGACCTCGAGCCAGAACTGTAGATCTTCGGAGCAGCCTGCAACCCATGTTCCATCTGTGACTGGTCTGTAGGGATGGGCTGTGAGAAGGCTGCTACGAAAGACAATCCCGCAGGTTTGTGGGATGTCGTGCGCAAGGATACGGTGGAGGTCTAGTGTGCTGTATCGAATCTCGTGGATGAGGTCACCTGTATCCATTGCGACAATGTCCACTTTCGGGATGAACACCTCGACCTCAGGGCTTGCATGAGCCGCCCGTGTGAGGGCTACGATTGAACCGGGAGCGAGAAGATCATCCGCGGCGAGGATCATCACAAGGTCGGAACTAGCCTCTTCAAACCCGGTATTGAGCGCCGCTGCGACGCCGCGGTTTCGACCGTGTCTGATGACTCGGACCGGCTCTCCGTACGACGATGCGATCTGTACGGAATCGTCCGTCGAACCGTCGTCAACGACGAGAATTTCGAGTTCCTCGTGCTGCCCCAGGACCGACTCGATCGCCTCATGCAGATAGCGACCATCGTTGAAGCACGGGACCACGACTGTCAACGCAGGTGTCTTAGGCATCTTCCCGTTTCCGGATTCTGCAACTGAGGCGCGCGGCGCCGTTGGCGAACCGGGCGATCAGCGGCGCGATCCAGCGCGCCCGCCGCGCGAAACACCCGAACCAGGAGACCGCGCACCGATCGGTGCAATTCGGGACCCAGTGATCGAGCCACTGGTGGGTGCGCATCCCACCCAACTCCAATCCCAAAGCGCTCATCGGTGCTCGGCCTCCTCTACTACCGGGTCTGGTATGGCTGGTTCGCCAAACTCAGGGACGGACGCCTTGACTTCTTCGAACGTCCCGATCGCCCGCACGGAGGCGTTCTCCAGGTACACGATGTAATCACAGTCCTGCACAGTTGAGAGCCTATGCGCGACGACGATCGTCGTCAGCCCGCCGTGCAGGTTGGCCAGGGTCTCGACGATGCGCTGCTCCGTCGTCGTGTCGAGGTTCGAGGTCGCCTCGTCGAGGACGAGTACGGTAGGCCGAACGTACAGCGCCCGCGCAAGGCCGACCCGCTGGCGCTGGCCGCCGGAGAGCCGCACGCCGCGCTCACCGACTGCCGTCTCGATCCCATCCGGCAACCCGTTGACTACGTCGTCGAGCTGCGCCAGGTGAACAGCCTCCATGACCGCCTCCTCGTCGATCTCGGGTCCACGCCAGCCAAGCGCAATGTTGGCCCGCAGGGTGTCGTCGACCAGATAGACGTCCTGCGGTACGTAGCCGATCGAGCGTTGCCAGCCCTCTCGGCACGCCTCGAGCGGCACGCCGTCGACCGTCACACGACCGGCGCCTGGCTCGAGCAGGCCGAGGACGATGTCAAGAAGGGTGCTCTTGCCCGAGCCGGTCGGGCCGACGATGCCCACCGACTCGCCGCGCAGCACGGAGAAGCCGACCTTTCGCAGAGCTGGCTGGGTGCGGTTCGGGTAGCGGAACGTGACATCCTCGACGCGCATCTCTCGCTCGAGCTGTATTGGAGTGATGGGGCTTGTGTCCTCCGGTAGCGCGTCCGGATCGGCTACGCAGTACGTCTCGACCTCCCTCCCGACGAAGTCGAGCGCCGGGCCGTTGTACTGCACCTGATTGACGAGGAAGAGGACGCGGTTGAGCGCGGGCAGGAGGCGGAATGCCGCTGCAAGCACGAGACCGACCGCCGGCAGGGCAGCATCCCTCCCACCGGCTGTGCCGGCAACGACGACGACGAGAGCGGCGCCGACAACGAGCGCCGTCTCGAGGAGGTAGCGCAGGCTCCCGTTCACGACGTCTTTACCCCGAGAGGCGGCGAGCATCCGTCGTGTCCTCGCCGCAGCCTCGTCTGCGTAAAAGAGGGTGCGTCCTCGCAACTGCAATTCCTTTGCGGCCGCTATGCCCTGGAGAACAAAGCGGAACCGCTCAGCAGCGAGCTCCTGGATGATCCTGCCACGGCGAGAAAGGCCTCCCCGCACCACGCGCACCCAGATGACTGCGATGACGAGGAAATACACGGAAACCGTCAGCGCAACGAGCGGGCTCGCGAGGGCAAGCCCGAGAACGACCGCCGCGACGATCGCACAGTCGGACACGAGCGAGACCGATGACGATACGATGCCGTTCATTACCTGATCGACGGAGCCGAGCACAGTGCGCAGCGTTTCCGAGGAGTTACGCCCGAGGCGAACGAGGTGCGGCGCCCGCGCATGACCTACGAGCAAACGCGAGACGAGGTCGGCCTGGGCGGCGTTGCCGGCGCCGATCGTCAGCCAGAGACCGAATACAGAGAGCAGGCTGCGAACCACGAACAGCACCCCTGTGACGACGAGCAGGGCAAGAGCCGTTCGGTAGCGGGTATCACCGCTCTCGTAGTCGCTCGGGAGGAGCGTCGCGGCAAAGCCACCGACCGGCTGGTCGAGCAGGACGTTGATCAGCACGAACAAGAGGAGAAGCGCAACCGTGTCTAGGGCAGCGATCAGGACACCGTAGGCGGCGACGAGCTTGAGGCGACGGCGCTCGAGTCGGCCGGTGAGCGCCCAGGCGCGGCGGACCTCGGGGATCACGGCGTAGCCTTCTCTTCGGTGGGTTCTGGGCTCACTCGCGAGATCGCGCCGGTTGTATCTCGCGTGGAGTGCGGGAGCCATCCTGTCGCAGTGATGCGAGGCAGCGCTCGAGAAGCCTTGCGTTGTTCCTTGTGCATACGACGATCGACACGTCGCTCATCGCGCGGATCGTCCTCTCTCCGCGCTGGATAAGTCCATCTCTTGCTCGTCACCAATGGCGGGATGTCTCGAGTCAAGAGTCCCGACCTCGCTTGCGTGCTGCGGTTGCAAAGCGTGCAGATCGCTGATTCGCTGCTGGCCCATGTCGAGCGAATCGTCCTTCACGGCCGGTTTGCCGGGTCGTACGGCTGGTCGGTAGCTCGCTAGCATGATTCGGACCGCGCCGAGAAGGAATCGACTGGCAGTCAGGAATCGACCCAAGCGTACGCGGCGGCTCGCGGCCTTGATCGCCTGAACGGGAACAAGTTGACGATCGCGGAAGCGCCAGGCATCACGGACGGCGGTACGCTGAGCCGGTGACAGGTGAAGTGGCGGCCCCCGCCAGCGACGGATGAACTCATCCTCCTTTTCGCGAATGTACTCGAGTCGGGCTGTGCATTGGTTGGCGTGACGACGGTGTCCGACCAGTCGACGAGGCACGAAATGGATCTCCGACGTGAGCGCGATGCGCGCGAACAGATCCGTGTCCTCGCAGTACTGGTCGAGGTGTTCGTCCCATCCTCCGCTCAGTTCATACGCCGATCTCCGCATCACCGCGAGGGAGGGGATGATCATGGCCGTCAGGGTTAGCACCGCACCCAACGGAGTGATGGGATCGTCGTCGGGAATCCGTCGCGCGAGGAGCCGGCCCGGGCCATATCGACGGGGCAGACGCTGCGGCTCAAGAAGTGGAATCCCGTCCTCGTCGATGAGTTGGGGATGGCAGTACGCAAGTCCCGCAGACGGATGGGCATCGAGGTGCGAGATCATCACTTCGATCATCGCTGGATGGAGCAAATCATCGGCATCAAGGAAGAGGACATACTCTGTGTGGCCAGCCGCTTGGTAGCCGGCCTTTCGCGCCGCGGTGACGCCAGCGTTCGGTTGCTGGATGAGGCGAAGGTTGGGATAGCTGCCCTCAAGCGCCTGGAGCACCAGCAGGGAACGATCGGTGCTCCCGTCATCAACGACAATGTGCTCGGTGGAAACCGTCTGCGTCGCGACGCTCTCCACCGTCTTGGCAACAAACCTCTCCGAGTTGTAACAAGGCGTGATGACCGCGATACGGGCTTGTCCGTTCATGCGTGCGTGAGCCCCATCCCGCAGTTGACAGGGTTTGAAACGGCGCGTTCTCGAAGATCCGTTACGGACAGAGCACCCCGGACCCCGCGACAGAGGCGGGGTGGGTCGTTGGCGCTGTCGAGCCGCACCCTTAGCGCTTCGCCTGGTCGGGGGAAGAGCTTCGGCGTGTCTTGGTATCGGGGATCATCAAAACGTTTGACATCGGAGAAGTGCGTCGCGACCCGCATGTGGCACCCAGCCGAACCGTCGTCAACCCTGCGGCGGGAATCCGTCGCATCGCCACTCAGGGCGGCTTGGGAGCCCGTCTCTCGCGGGCTTAGCTGACGAAGGCTCGACATGGGTATGGGCGTGACCTCGGTTTCCAATGGTGGTCCCTGCGCGGCGCCTCGACAGGGCGACGAGCTTACGTGCCTCGAGGACAAGCGTAAGCGGACCCTCTCTTTCAACGATCGGGAAACGAACCGGCGAAGCAGCTTCTTTCGCTCGGCCCTGAGGAGCTGGAGTACCGGGAGCTCCGGATCGCTGGCTGTCAACGGCTTCGCGCGCCACAAAGGGTACGAGTGAGGGAACGTCGGAAGCGATGTGCGCATTTCGGCAGCGGTTGGATGCTGACCCAGGCTTACGACAGCTCATGTGCGCTGATCTTTCTGGGCGATCACAGTCGCTTTCCGGGATGCCTTGCAGGTGAGCCGTAGAGCAGCAGGCTTTGCATACCCACCGAGTCATATGTCGATGCAGCCGGCCTGCGAGCCCCCGCGTGCCAGTTGAACATCGACCTTGGAGCGGCACTGGACCGGCCAGCCGGAATTCGGCTGCTTTGGCTAACAAGCTGACCCGACCCGGCCAGCTCCCGTGGCCATCGCTGCGTTTTGGCGACCTCGCGAGCCGGGGTTGTCGCAGCCCTCGGCCGCTGGTGGTCCCGTGGATGTGGAAGCCGGCGTCTGATCGACGACCCCCGGATGGCCTGCGACGGATCACCCAGAAACGCTGTCGCCGACGTGCACTCAATCGGCTCGGAATGCCTACGTCGGCCGAGAAGCTGACCCATCCGCGAGAACCGCTACACCCCACCCGTTGTTGTCCTAGATGTGCGGAATCTGCGGCATCACAAATGACCCGGACGGCACCCACACGAGGGCGATGGCCGCGGCGATGCGTCACCGCGGCCCGGACGACGAGCACGTCCACATCGATTCAAAGACCGGCGTAGCGCTCGGATGCAGGCGATTGGCGATTATCGACGTGGACGGCGGCCGCCAACCACTTGCGAATGAGGACGGATCGGTCTGGGCGACCCTGAACGGCGAGATCTACAACCACCCTGCGCTGAGGGAAGGGCTCCTCGCCCACGGGCACGCATTTGCGTCGCGCACCGACACTGAGGTGCTCGTCCACCTTTACGAGGAGTACGGCGACGCTCTCGTACACGCGCTGGAAGGCATGTTCGCATTCGCCGTCTGGGACGCGCGACGGGGTCGCTTGCTGGTTGCGCGGGATCGCTTCGGGGAGAAGCCCCTCTTCTACACCCATCGTGGAGGGAATCTCGCCTTCGCCTCGGAGCTATCCGCGCTCTCCCGAGCGTTGCCAGGGGCCGACGAACTCGATGCGGCAGCCGTCGACGCCTACTTCGTCCACGGATACGTACCCGGGCCGAGAACCATCATCACCGGGATCTCCCAGCTCCCTCCCGGCCACATGCTCACATGGGATGCTGCCTCCCGGCAGACCCAGGTCACCAAGTACTGGGAGCCACTCGCCTCCCCGTACGACGGGCCGATCGAATCGGAGTCGGAGCTCGTTGGCGAGCTCGGCAGGCTCCTCGAAGAGTCCGTACGCGGGCGCATGCTGTCCGATGTTCCCCTTGGCGTCCTCTTGAGTGGGGGCGTCGACTCGTCCCTCGTCGCATCCCTCGTCGCGGAATGCGCATCGGGCCCGGTGCCGACGTTCACGGTGGGCTACGACATTGGGGATGTCACCGAGATCTCCGCCGCCCGGCGAACCGCGGAGGCGATCGGCGCCGAGCACCACACCCTCACGCTCACGCAAGGCGAGGTGGCGGGACGGCTTGCCTCCGTGATGGCACAGATCGACCAACCGCTCGCTGATCAGGCACTCGTGCCCCTCCACGCCGTGTCCGAGCTCGCTCGGAAGCACGTCACCGTGGCGCTCGGCGGAGAGGGTGCCGACGAGCTGTTCGGTGGATACCCAAGGTACCGCTGGCTCAGGCGAGCGACCCGCATCGAGGACATGGTTCCCGCTCGCTTCGCGCGCGGAGGGGCGCGGATCCTCCGCGGCATGGAGCGCGGCCAGCGCACACGCCACCTCACCGACTTGCTCGAGCCGACGAGCACCGTCGTGCGCCATGTCGACTGGGTCACCGATCGTCGCCAGCAGTCCAGGCCGTCCGTCTACGGAACGCGGCTCGCCGCCCTCGCCCACACCCCCCAGGACGAGCTCATCGCGAAGTGGCTCCCCAGAAGCGGCCGCGCGACGTCCCCAGGGCCGGGGGACATGATGCTGCTCGATCAGCGCACGTGGCTCGCCGACAGCGTGCTCGTCAAAGCGGATCGCGCCGGGATGCTCGCATCCCTGGAGATCCGGACGCCCTACCTCCACAGGGCGGTCGCCGAATTTGCGGCATCGATCCCCGCGAAGATTCACATACACGGTCGGGGAAAAGAGCTGCTCCGCACGCTCCTCGCCAGGCGCGAGCCCGACGTCCACCATCGACGGTCGAAGGTTGCGTTTCGCGCGCCGGGCGCGGCGTGGCTTCGAGGACCGCTCGCACCGGCCCTCCACGATCAGGTCGACAGGGGATCCCTCCTGCGGGAGGGCTGGTTCTCAAAGTCTGCGATGAGCACGATCGTGGACGAGCACGTGGCTGGTGGCGCCGATCACTCGGGTGTCCTTTGGCCGATTCTGACGCTCGGCCTCTGGTTGGACGCGTTTCGAAACCGCGGGCCGGTGTGCTGAAGACGCTGATCATCACCCCGGACTTCCCTCCTGCGCTCGGCGGAATCCAGACCTTGATTCATCGTATCGCCATGCATACTCGCGGCCTCGATACGCGCGTCGTGACCCTCGCGACGCCAGGCGCCGTTGGATTCGACCGCGAGCAGCCGTTCACTGTGCGCCGAGTGCGGACGCCGCTTTGCTCCCGTCACGCGGCCGTCGCCACCTTGAATGCAGTGGCGATTCGGGAAGGAGCCGCCTTTCGGCCGGACGTCGTCCTGAGCGGGCACATCGTCACGAGCCCCGCTGCGTCGGCGATGCGGCTTTGGAGATCTGTGCCGGTTGTCCAGTACCTATACGGCAGCGAGCTAAACGAGACACGGCAGCGCCTCGTGCGGCACGCGATTCGAAACGCGACTGCGATCATCGCGATCAGCCGCTACACAAGGGACCGTGCCCTCGCATGGTGCCCACGCGGACAGGGATTCACGGTCATCCCGCCGGGGGTAGACCTCCCCGAGCGCCGCCCATCAGACATCCCAGGCGCCAACGGGAGACCCCGCCTGGTGTCAGTCGCTCGCTTGGAGGATCGCTACAAGGGGCATGACGTCGTCATGCGGGCAATGCCTTTAGTCCTCGCCCGGGTTCCGGAAGCCGAATGGGTCATCGTCGGCGACGGCCCGCTTCGTGGCCATCTCGAACGGCTCGCAGCGATGCATGGCGTGTCGCGCCAGGTGCGCTTCGTTGGAGCCGTGCCCGACGAGGAGCGCGACGGGTGGCTCGATCAGGCCGCGCTTCTGGCGATGCCGAGCCGCCTGCCGGCACGGGGAGCGGCGGGTGAGGGGTTCGGCATCGTCTACCTGGAGGCGGGGGCGCGTGGTATCCCGGTTGTCGCCGGAAGGGTCGCCGGTGCGCTCGACGCGGTGGTCGACGGCGAGACCGGCGTGCTCGTGGACCCCGACGATCACGTTGCCGTCGCCGGCGCGATCACATCGCTCCTGGAGGATCCCGCCCGGGCTCGCGAGCTCGGACGCGGCGGGCGAGCGCATGCCGAGGAGCTCGCCTGGCCCCTCATTGCCGAACGCGTCAGCGGAGTCCTCTATGAGGTGGCAGGACGCTGATGGGGATCAGGGTCCTCTACGTCAACCACACCAGCCACGTCAGCGGGGCGGAGCGCTCGCTGCTCGACCTACTGCGTGGTCTCCCGCCTGAGATCGAGCCGCTCGTCGCATGTCCAGTCGGGGACCTTGCGGACAGGCTGCGTCGGGGGGGATTTACGGTCGTCGCGATCGACGGCGTCGACGCAAGCCTCCGGCTGCATCCGGTCTGGACAACCCGTGCCGTGGCGGGAATGACCCGGACTGCCGTGCGGCTGAGGTCGATCGCCCGTGACGCCGGCGCCGACCTCGTCCATGCCAACTCGATACGCGCCGGGCTTCTCACAACGCTCGCGGCCCGTCTCGGTGGGCCGCCGACCGTGGTCCACCTGCGTGACCGGCTCCCGGTTGGTCGCGCGTCGAGCGTGACGATGCGGATCCTCGCGCGAGGTTCGGCCGGGATCGTCGCCAACTCCGCGTACACGCTCGGTGGCATCGATCGATTTGGGTCAGGCGCCATCCGCCAGGTCATTCACAGCCCGGTCGATGTCGACCGGTTCCGACGTGGAGCAATCGACCGGGATGCGATCCGGGCACGACTGGACCTCACGGATGCGTGGCCGGTACTCGGCGTCATCGGCCAGCTCACCCCCTGGAAGGGCCAGGACGACGCGATCCGAGCCGCCGCCCTGCTTCGCCGGGAGTTCCCCCGTTTGCGCCTCCTGCTGGTCGGATCCGCCAAGTTCGTGCACGCCCAGACACGGCACGACAACCGCACATACGAGGCGGGGCTCCGTCGACTCGTCGACGAGCTCGCGATGAGTGCGCACGTAACATTCCTCGGCGAACGCGAGGACATCCCGGAGATCCTCGCGGCACTCGACCTCTCGCTCGTCCCGTCGTGGGACGAGCCCTTCGGCCGGGTCGTGGGCGAAGCGCTGGCCGCCGGAGTGCCGGTGGTCGCGACAAGCGTGGGAGGGCCTCAGGAGATCATCAGCGACGGTTTCAACGGACTGCTTCTGCCCCCGCGTCAACCTTCGAGGTGGGCGACCGCGATCAGCACGCTTCTCGCCGATCCCTCACGACTCGAGGCGATGGGCGTCGCCGGGCCGGCCTTTGCGGGCTCGGCGCTCAGCCTCGAACAGCACGTGCGAAAGGTGACGGAGCTGTACCTCGCGGTTGCCGGTTCGCGAACCCGGCCGATTCGGATCGCGAGATCCGCCGGCTACGCCTGATCGGAGTTCCGTTACGGCAGCTGGCTGCCCGCGAGGTCGCGTTCCCCGCCCGTAATGGTGAGGATCCCGGTTCC
The DNA here is from genome assembly GCA_963706315.1 of uncultured Thermoleophilia bacterium. Taxonomy (GTDB): domain Bacteria; phylum Actinomycetota; class Thermoleophilia; order Miltoncostaeales; family Miltoncostaeaceae; genus CALMEC01. The sequence goes on from CAVPMA010000019.1 coordinate 112,085, forward strand.
GAGGCCGTTCGCAGGATCGAGGATGAGGGCCGAGGCCTCCGAGCGGGAACGTACCCCCAGCTTTCGGAATCCGGAAGCGAGGTGGCTCTTCACGGTGCTCTCGGTGAGATGGAGCCGATCTGCGATCTCCCGGTTTGAGAAGCCCATCACGACCATTGCGAGGAGTTGCTTCTCGCGGTTGGTCAGGACCTGACGTTGCGCCGATGCCGCCTCTCGCGGAATGCTCACCTGGCCCACGCTGACGGCGCGAACCGCCACGGAGAGCGCCGCGGCGACGTCGGCTTCAAGGACGATCCCGTCGACGCCTGCGCGGAGCGCATTCTGCGTGTTCGCCCAGCTGACCGACGGGACGACGGCGACGAGCCGAGCGCTTGGCAGCGAACCCCGCAGGTGACCGAGGCTTTCGATTCCTCCCGCCCGCGCGATGTCCGCGGCGATGATCACCACCGCCGTGACCGGTGGGAGGCGCTCCTTGACAATCCAACCGGGATCGCTGGCGCCCGAGACGAAGACGGTCTCGGTTTGCTCGAGCGCGGTCACGATTCGCGCACGCATCCCCGGATTTTCGACAGCAACGGCGACTTCGACTACATGTTCGCGGGGCGCCGTGCCACCGAGTGCGACCTCGCTCATTCACTGCGAAAACGCAGCTTCTCGCCCGAAACTTCCGGGCGAGCGCACTTCTCTCGTGGACGCGAACGGCTCGAGCGTCTACGAGCCCAGGAGTTGTCCCTACCCCTCGCTGCCTCCCCGAAGCCTGCCAGCAAGCGGGTCGCAATCACGGGCCAATCGAACTCAGTGGTGTAGAGCCGACGCCCAGCCTCTCCGAGGCGGCGCCGAGCCAGAGGATCAGCTGCGAGATGAGCCACCGCCGCGCCAAATGCATCCCGCTGATCGACTGGAATCAATATAAGCGCACCACGAGTCAGTGACAGGATCTGATCCGTTTGACGTCCCGACGTTCCGACTACAGGGATTCCATGCTGCAACGCCGCCATTAGGGTAGTTCGTCTCGTCGAGACGCCGTCGAGATGCGCCGCAATGAATATGTCCGAAGCGGCAACCAGCCGCGCAAGAGCGTCCGCCTCGAGGAATCCAGGGGACTGAATGGTGACTCGGCCCATGGCATGCACTTCGCGCGGTCCCTGGCCGAGGTTAAGCAGCAGGACGCGTCGGCCAGTCTGAGCGATGGCTTGGGCAGCTTGCAACGTATGGCCTTCGAGACGTTCCGGGTGCCGCAGGCCAAAGCACGCAATGACGCTTGTGTCCTCGTTGACGCCGAGTTCAACGCGGGTTTCCTCGCGGTGGTCCCGCATGTCTGGGAGGTTCGACCCGACAGGCAAGTGATGCGCGGGGCGGTGAGGCGGCATCGCGCCGAGGAGCTCCGCCCAGCGCTCAATCGAGCAGAAGCTAACATCGGTGGCTCCGTGAAGGGCCAGAAGTTGTGCACGTTGCCAGGCCCCCATGAGCGCCCACCGGAAGTTCCTGGCATCCACAAACGTCTCATGGATCATGAGGCCAATGATCGGACGGCGACGCCTGAGCCGCAGGTTCCAGAGGAACGCCGGTAGAGAAGGAGCAAAGCCTCGTTGTCCATACCAGAACGGGTTGTATTGGACGAGAACGAGGTCGGCGGCGAGAACATCGGGCGGTACGCCCGTCGACCTCGCTGGCTGCCCCTGGCGGGAGATCCACCCTCCGCCCGGGCGGCGGAAAGCAAGCCGAATCTGGAATGCCCCCTCATGCCGAAGTGCCTCGACAAGTCGCTCGGTGTGGTCGCGAATCCCGTCTGCGCGGTCAATACGATGATCCGCGGCGACGATGGCGAGAACCTTCGCGGGCTTCACACGATCGAAACCGGTTCCTCGGTTCGACCCTCTGACGTCGTTCGATTCCGTCGCTTCGATGCTGGTTGAACGGACTCGCTCGACCATGGCTTTCACGAACGGTCGGCTTTCGCGACGGGACATGTGCAGAACTTGCCGATGACCACCGCGCCCATCGACGACGACCTCCGAGGCGTCGCCCGCATCGTCCGAGCCCGGACGCTCGCACTCGACGCCCTCGCAGCACAGGTCATCACCGCTTTCGAGCGGCGTGGGATCTCGACGTTGCTGATGAAGGGCGCGGTGGTGGCCGAGTGGCTCTACACGAAGCCGGGGGACCTTCGACCGTACGGGGATGTGGACATCCTCGTCGCACCCAACGATGAGTCTGCCGCCGCGAGCATTCTCGTCGAGCTTGGATTCAAGAACGACTATGCGAGCTTCGAGCATCCAAGAATCGGCCCCGAGAGCTGGCGTCGCGAACCGAACGAGGCAATCGACCTCCATACGACGCTTTGGGGCATCGGAGCCGCGCCGGAGCGGGTCTGGGAGGCGTTCACCGCGGACTCGGCCGAACAGCGGGTCGGCGGGCGGCTCGTCAAGGTGCCCGGGTTGCCCGCGCGCGCGTTCCAGCTGAGCCTGCACGTGGCACAGCACGCCGCGGCGCCCCGGACCGTCGAGGACCTCGAGCGTGCCATCGCGGTCCTCGATCACCCCGACTGGCTGGAGGCAGCCCATCTCGCAGAAAGGCTCGATGGCCGCGGCGCGTTCGTAACCGGCTTGCGGCTTTGCCCGTCGGGCGGTCGCCTTGCAGATTCGCTGGGTCTCCGCAACGCCCCGTCACTCGACGCACAGCTTCGTCTGAGCGGAGTGCCCCTGGCGGAGGGATTCCAGTCTCTCGCTGCGGCGCATGGGCTCCGGGCGAAGACATCACTCGTCGCCCGCGAGATCTGGCCCAACCGTGATTTCCTGTGCTGGTGGTCGCCCATCGCGCGGCAGGGGGAACTGGGACTGGCGGCCGCACGAATCTGGCGCCTCGCCTGGCTGATGGCGCGAGCGCCCTCAGGATTCGTCGCCTGGCGCCGTGCCAAGCGAGCCGACCGGCAAGGGTAGCCACCGACGGCGAATCGGGGGTGCGCCCCGCGTTGGTACGGGGAAAGCACGCACCGAAAGTTCGGCAGCGGCCAGCCCGTTCCCCAAGAAACCTATGACCGGGACGCAGACGCAAATCGGCCGGGCGCCCTTCCCGATGTCGCGGCAGACCCGCGACCCGGGGCCCCGCCTGGCCTTGGGCTTCGCCTCCGCAGGCCCGTGTGCGCTCGGAGCGGCCCGACGATGAACACCTTGGCCAACCTCGAACGAGCCGTGATCGCCGAAGCGCGACACGGCGGGGGCAGCGGAGTCGCAGCGCTTCAACTGAGCGCGGTCTCCAAGCGATACCGACGCGAGGGCCAGGCGGTGCTCGACCAGGTCAATCTCCGCATCGAGCCGGGTGAGACGGTGGCCATCACCGGGCGAAACGGCGCCGGCAAGACAACCCTGCTTCGCATCGCCTGCGGCTTGATCACCCCCGACTCAGGTTCCGTGTCTGCGTTCGGGATGTCGCCGGAGAAGCAGCGTCGTGAATACCAGATGAACGTCGGCTTCCTGCCTGCGGGTAACAGCGGCCTCTACGCGAGGCTCACGGTCCGTCAGCATCTCGCATTCTGGAGTCGGCTCGCCTTCATCCCACGCGACGCACGTGAAGGTCGGATCGAGGCGGCGCTCACCGACTTGGGACTCGAGGACCTGGCCGACAGGCGGGTGGATCGCATGTCGATGGGGCAGCGCCAGCGCGTGCGGATCGCCATGGCCTTCATGCACGAGCCTCGCCTGGTGATGCTTGACGAGCCATCGAACTCCCTCGACGACGACGGAGCGATGCGGCTGGTGGATGCAGTCCGGCGCGCCGTGGCTCGCGCAGGCGCGGTGGTGGTCTGCTCACCCAACGAGGTGCCTGGCAGCATCCAGTTCGACCGGCAGCTTGCGATCCGCGACGGCGTGCTGGTGTCGGCATGATCTCCTTCGGCCAACTCGACGGAGCCGCGGCGATCCTCAAGCGCGACGCGCTGATCTACCTCAGCTACCGATCATCCATGGCCGGTCAGCTTTTCGGCGCGCTGTTCTCGCTGACGCTCTTTTACTACATCTCTCGCCTTGTTCGGATTGACAACTTCGACTCTGCGGACGCCTACTTCGCGTTCGTCATGGTCGGTCTCGTCATCGTTCAAGTCCTCCAGTCGACGCTGGCGCTCTGCGGGTCGATCCGAGGAGAGCTCCTCGCCGGAACCTTCGAACGGATCGTGATCTCTCCATTCGGAGCCATGGCATCGATCGTCGCGATGACGGTGTTCCCACTCGCGCAGGCCCTTGTACTGGGAGTCGTGACGATCACGGCCGGCAGCCTGATCTTCGGCGTTGCAATCGCCTGGGAGACCGCAGCCGCCGCGATCCCGGTGGCGATCCTCGGCTCGCTCTCGTTCACCGCGATCGGACTCTTCTTCGTCGCAATCGTGATCCATTTCAAGCAGACGGCGTCGGGAATCGGATTCGTGAGCGCTGGCATCGCGCTCGTTTCCGGGCTCTACTTCCCCATCGTTTTGCTGCCCGAGTGGATCCAATGGGTCGCCAACGTCCAACCGTTCACCCCCGCCGTCGACCTGCTTCGCCATCTCCTCGTCGGGCTCCCGCTCATGGAGCCGGCGTGGACGAGCGTCTTGAAGTTGGTGGGCTTCGCAATCGTCCTGCTGCCGCTTGCTGCCTGGACGGTTTCATGGGCGATCCGACGCGCCCGCCGCACCGGCACGATCATCGAATACTGAAGGGCACATGTCACAGACACCCAAGCTGGCATCGCTGTCGCTCGACACCCGAATCACCGTTCCCGAGCACGTCGTCTACCGGAACTTCGTCGAGGAAACGGTCGTCCTGAACCTCCAAACGGGCAACTACCACGGGCTCAATCCGACGGGGGGCACCATGCTCGACGTACTCCAACGGTGTGAAACCGTTCGCGACGCGCTCACAGAGCTCGCCAAGACTTACCAACAGCCCAGGGATCTGATCGAGCGAGACCTCCTGGAGTTCTGCGACGAGCTTCTCTCCCGAGGGCTCGTCGACGCGGATTGAAGCTCATCGCCGAACAGCTCGGTGGGGCGCGCGCAACCGCCAGCGGCACCCGTTTCCGCGGCACCGCGTTCGGCATCACGGTCACCAGCACGGATCCGGTACCGGGTATCGCCACCAACGTCTCCACCCGCCTGAGCGGCGATACCAACGTCGAGCTTCGAGCTCGTCGGGATCTGATGGCAACGTGGCGTGGGGCCTCCGGGCGGGTATATGACGAGATTCGCGACCGATCAGGGCGGGTCGTCTTCCGCCTCACGGTCGATCCGGACCTCGGCTACTTGTTCACCCTCCGCCGCTACGGCGCATACCTTGTGTCGGCGCACGGCACCGAGATCCTCTGCGCACCCCCGCCCGTGCGTCCATGGTTCTGGGAGCGCTTCGTCGTCGCCCGGGCGCTTCCGTTCGCCACCGTGCTCCACGGACACGAGGCGCTTCACGCGAGCTGCGTATCGCTCGAGGGCCGCGGGCTGGCGCTCGTCGGCAACCGCGGTGACGGCAAGACATCGGTCGCAGTTCAACTCGCCCTTCAGGGCGCCTCAATCCTTACGGACGACGTGCTGGCCGTCGATCGAGCTGAGCATGGAGTCGTCGCTCACCCCGGCGCAGCACTCGTCTCGGTACGACGCGATCAGTTCCGGCTCCTCTCGGCGACTGAGCGCACACGCCTCGGAACGATCGTGGGTCGGGGCAACAAGGTCTACGTGGCACCCACCACCGTGCCGGGTCGACTCCCACTGTCTGCGATCTATTTCCTTTCAAGGGGGGCAAGTGGCCGCTCCATCCGCATCGAACATCTCCCGCGACCGAACCCCAGGGCGCTCCTTGCCGCCTCGTTCGTGCCCTTCATCCAAACAACCGACCGACTGACCCGCCAACTCGACGTGTGCGCCGCGATCAGCAAGGAGGTTCCGGTCTTCGACATCAAGATCCCGAGCGGCATCACGGCCGAGGAGGTCGCTGGTCGCCTTGCGAAGCATTCGTCCACGCTCGCACCCCCGGCAGGCTTGTGATTAGCCGTGCCGCACGACGAGCTGGAATCGCCTACCAGGTGCTTCGGGAGTATGGGAGGGTCCGGTTTGGCTACTGGGAACTCGGGAAGCGGGATCTACCTGCGGCCCTGGCTGCCATACGCGGACCGCGCAAGCCCAACGTCCGGGCCGAGAGGGAGCCGCTCGTCGAAGGCCGGACCCTCGGGTACGCGGTCAACCGCATCGTCGCGAGGATGCCAGGTGAGTCACGGTGCCTGATGCGTTCGCTGGTGCTGACCTCGCTCCTCAGCCGCCGCGGGATTGCCTCGACCATCGTCATCGGCGTCACGCCGGGCTCGGCCTTCGGAGCCCATGCGTGGGTGGAACTCGACGGCGAGCCGCTCTTGCCTCCCCACTCGAAGCGGTTCGAGCGGTTGCTCGAGCTATGACGTCGGCCAGCCTCGACGCATGATCCGCACCGTCGTAGGGGTCTTTGAGCCGGGTGGACTCACGTCTCGAACGGCTCAGCGGCGGCGCGTCGAGCGTGCTGTCGGTCCTGCACGAGCGGCTGTCCTTGAGTTCGGATCGCTGGTGGTGGGATTCACGGGTTCCCCACCCGAGCAGGACCCGCAGGCGACGTGTCTTGTCGACGGCGGCATCTCCTGGGCGGGGGACGGTGACCCAGGCCTGGCTGCGACGCCCCTCAATGAGCAGCTTGTGGTGCGGTACGACCGCCGCCATCGACTCGACTCGCTCGTCACAGAGATGCGGGGCGAGTTCGTCGTGATTCTTTGGCGGCGATCCGTCGACGAGCTGGTGCTCATTCGCGATCACTTCGGCGCAAGGCCGTTGTTCCTCTTCCGCGAGGGACCACGGCTGCTTTTCGCATCCGAAGTGCGGGATCTCTTGCAGATGTTACGGCGAGTCCCCGATCCCGACGACCGCGCCGTCGCCAACTGGCTGCAGACAGGCCTGCTCCCGGCCGAGACCACCTTTTACCAGGGGATCACCCCGCTGCGACCGGCACATCTGATGGAGGTCTCCGATCGCGGAACTCGCGAGCGTCGGTACTGGGATCCTGTGTATCAGCCCCGGAGACGCCTGTCACGAGAAGATGTCGATGACCTCATTCGAATCGGAATCGAGCGGGCCATCACGCGGCGGATACCGCCCGAGGGGCCGATCGGCGTCATGCTCGGAGGCGGGATCGACGCGAGCACCGTGGCCGCCTTCACTCGACGGCTGACAGGCCCTGAGCGTGAGATCAAGGCCTACTCAGCGGTGTTCCCTGACCACCCCACCGTCGATGAGTCCCACTTCATCGACACCACGACGTGCGCGCTTGGAATGGCAAAGACCCAGCTCCGGGTAGCGCGAGGAAGCCTCCTAACCGGGGCAATGGACTTCATTCGCGACTGGCGCCTCCCTGTCGGGCCGCCCACGCACGGGTTCATGCGAGAGCTCGTTGCCCGCAGCGCGGACGACGGGATGGCCGTTCTGCTCGACGGCGAGGGCGGCGACGAGACCTTCGGGGCTTCCCCGTACATGATCGGGAATCACCTGCGACGTGGCAGGGTCGATCTCGTGTGGCAGGTCGCGAGGCGTCCATCGGGGACGGGCCTCTATCTCAACCCGAGCCAAATGCTCCGCTTTCTCTGGCGCTACGGCCTCCGCCCCGCCCGGAGGGCCAGACACTCGTCAGCCGCCGAACTCGACCGCACATGGCTCCTGCCAGGGTCGGCGGAGCTTCTTGACGAAGCCCTCTCGGCATCGGCATGGACACGTAGGAGTGGACCGTTCTGGTGGCGATGGCTGTCATGGACCCTAGTCGACTCCCGCGAGCTGGCGGGGGCGCACGACTTCTTCCGCCGCCAGGCAGCCGGTGAGATTCCGCGTCGGCATCCGTTTCTCGACGATGTCGACCTGATCGAATTGGTGTTATCACTCCCTCCGGAGACCGCCCACCACCCGGAGATGAACCGCCCGGCGCTGCGTCGCCTCACCATCGGTGTTCTTCCTGACGAGGTCCGGGTCCGGCGCGAAAAGACCGTCTGGAACGAGACACTCGACGCCGCGGTCACGGGTGCCGACGGCACTCCGATCGCCGATGTTCTGCTAGATGGGCAGGCGGAGATCCGACGATTCGTAGACACCTCGAGGCTCGCTGGCCCTCTCACGGATCGGCGTCACCGACGCCACGGAACACGGTCCGGCTGGAGTCAGGAGCTGTGGCGACTTGCCGTGATGGAGGTCTGGCTCCGCTCGCTTGGCGATTCGAACTACCTCAGCACGGCATCGGCGCGCCTGGGCCTCCATGATGGTGCACATGCAATCGCGGCCGACCTCTGACCGCTGGCCTCGCCTGTATCGATCCCCCGGCCGCTTGGTACTTTCTTCAGCCTTGACGACATCTCAGATCTGCTTGAGACTGGCTGCCAGTTTCTCCGCCAACCAATGAACTGGAGACCTCATGTCGCCACTCAGCCAGGCCAACCTGGACGAGTACGCTAAGCCTGTCATCGCCGACTACGGAACGATTACCGCGAACACAGCTAGTAACGCAACCGGGCGATTCACCGATGCGGCGTTCCCGGCGCAAACACCGTTCGAGGAACTCACGTTCAGTTAGCGGATATCAACGCTCAATTCCCGGGAAGTTCACAAGGAATGCGGTCTAGAGTGCCAAAGGTGACGAAGCAGGTTGGGCCCCATCTTGCCCTTACGGCAGACGCTTCGTGGACTGGTCCTGGATATGAGAAACCCTCAGTCGCCGACTACGGTGATCTCGCAGATTCCACGGCGGGCGCCTGCCCGGGGCCCCGGCAGGATGCATCGTACGAGGCCAACCCTCGTTTCCATGTCGGGGAGTTCAGCTAGCTGATTCTCGGTGCTCGCCGACACCACGAACGCTCAGTCATCCCCAGCCGAAGCCTCGCGATGCCGAAGCTGACTCCGCGTCGGGGAGACTGCAGACGGTCACACGAGAGCCTCGACCAACCATGAGTCCGCTCGCTGCTCGAAGATCTCCTGCACGATACCCTCGAGGTCGTAGCGGAGACCCCACTCAGGGTAGTCACGCCGGAACTCGGACAGGTCGCTGATCCACCATCGGTGATCACCCACACGGGCCTCGTCCGCGATGCTCCAAACGAGTTCTCGGCCTGCAATCTGCTCGCAGAGATCGATCGCTTCAAGCATCGAACAGTTGCTTTCGCGACCACCACCGATGTTGTACACGGCGCCTGCGCGAGGTGCCGCATGAAAGGCCGCGAACGCACTGACGAGGTCGGCCGAATGGATGTTGTCTCGAACCTGCTTCGCGGCGTAGCCAAAGACCGTGTACGGAGTTCCAGTCACGGTGCAGCGCATGAGGTACGACAAGAACCCGTGCAGGAGCGCTCCGGCGTGATTCGGGCCGGTGAGACACCCCCCACGAAAACAGACGGTCGGGCATGTCGAAGTAGCGCCCATACTCCTGCACCATGAGGTCAGCCGACGCCTTCGAAACACCGAACAGCGAGTGGAGAGATCGATCGACCGACATGGTGGTGTCGATACCACCAAAGTATGGATGGGCATCTGGCAGCTCGAGACGGGTCTCGCGCTCGATCAAGCGGGAGGTCGTTCGGTCGATCTCCGTACACCTTGTTCGTCGACGTGAAGATGAACGTCGCGTCCGGTGCATGCCGCCGCGTCGCCTCGAGCAGGTTGAGCGTCCCGACTGCGTTGACTTCGAAATCGGTATGTGGGTCCGTCGCTGCCCAGTCATGTGACGGTTGCGCGGCAGTGTGGATGATGAGCTCGATTCGGCCCGGCGAACGGGAAAAGACGGCCTCAATCCCCTCGCGATCGCGGACATCGACTTCGATCGACCGGAAACCGGGATACATCCGCCGCAAACGATTGGTAGTGGAAGAGGTCGAGCTCGCCTCTCCGAAGAACCGCGCCCGCATGTCATTTTCGATGCCGACGACGTCGTAGCCCATTTCGACGAACCTGGCGACCGACTCGGATCCGATCAGACCTCCAGAGCCGGTGATGATCGCGATGGGCATGCGGGTCCTCGTTGAGTACGTGCACCGGTCGAAGTCGGGCAGACGAGGCGCTGATGTCCGGTCTCGGAGAAACGAGGCCCGAGCCAGAAACTTCTGGAGAACTCGTCATGGTTCCGCACTCATCCGCCCACAGTGGGTCACGACTGTGGCCCCGAGGGCGCGGCGCTGAAGCTTAGATCTCTTCGGTCAGATCGCTCGGCGCGGCAGGGGGCCGACGCCTCGGGAGGCCGGAATTTCCGGTCGCGAGCACCTTTGCCGAACAGGATGACGGTGCCGATGCCGATTGCCAGGCCCACCCAGAACCACCACTTCCCGATCCAGTTCTCCAGCACCAGCCACAGGAGAAGCACGCCGATGAACCCCACCAGCGCTATCAGGCGCTGGCGCTTCGGCGCCATGTGGATGACCCACGGGCCGGCGATCGCCACGAAGAACAGGAGAAGATTCCGGAGCATCGCGCTAATCGTACCCGGGAAGTTCGGACGGGGGAGCCGTTCGACAGAATCTGGCGGTGCGCACCCTCGGGCTCCACCTTCTCCAGTCCCTCGACCTCGTCGACACCCCGCGGCCCTCGACGATCGCCGAGCTCAACGCGCAGGGCACGCTCGTGCGTCTCGAGCACCTCGTCACCGACGCCGACATCCTCGCCGCGATCGGCGACGGGCCGGGGCTCGTGGCCGTCGACGCGCCGCTCGCCGTCCCCAACGAGGGCGGGCAGCGCGACGTCGAACGGCTGCTCGCCTGGTGCGACATCCCCGTCTTCCCCGTCTCCCGTCGGCGCCTGCAGCAGGTCCACGGCGGTTTGCGCGGCGTGGCGCTGGCGGCGGCACTCAGCGCACCGGAGGTCGGGCTGATCGAGACGTCACCGGATCTGGCACTGCGGGAGCTGGCATGGGAGGAAGGGACGCCCGGGTCGCTCGACCTGGCGGAGTACCGGACCCGGTGGATCGCCGAGCGGCCGCCCGTCTACCGGCCCAAGGGCCCCGGGCGCGCGAAGCCGGCCGGCATCGTCGCCGCCCACGCGCTGCTGGCCCGGCATGTCGACCTGCAGGGCTGGGTTCCCTCGGAGTCGCCCGACGATTGGGCCGCCATCCGCGACGCCGCCGTGCTCGACGCGATCACCTGCACCTACGTGGCCTGGCGGGCGGTGCACCAGCCTGAGCGGGTGCTTCGGATCGGCACGGCGGACCTGGGCGAGATGCTGCTGCCCGTCGACGGGAACCTCGCCGCCCGGATCGCGGTCAACCTCGAGCGACTCCGCGGCGACGGCACCGTCGCCATCTGAGCGGCGGGCGGATCAGCCCGGGACGACGCGGTAGTCGCGCACCTCGGGAGTGGCGTCGCGGAGCGCGGCCTGGAGATCCTCGTCCGAGTGGTAGACGCGGTCCGGGATGACGCGGGCGGTGACCGCCAGATGCGCCTCGTCGCCGGCGAACGGGAACGGGCTGCAGGCGCCGGTCCGCTCGTCGAGCGGGCTGAGGTCAAGGTCGACGCCGGCGTCGCCAAGGGTGCGTGGCACCGCCGGCAGGCGTCGCTCGCGCCCGTCGGGCAGCCCGCGCCAGCACAGGAACAGGCTGAGCGCGTCCCACGCCTGGATGAGGCGGTACGCCGACCACGCCCACGCCTCCACCTCCTCCCCATCCCCGATCTCGGCCTTCGCCGCCCGCTGCACGTCGGCCTGGTCGGCGATGAACGCCTGCACCGGGGTCGGCAACTCGGCGGTCGGGCGGGGCGAGCCGTCGAGGCCCAGGCGAGCTCGGTACAGCCCGTCGCAGTGCATGCTCACCAGCAGACCCACCCGCGGACCGAGCGCGAACGCCCCCGCGACGCCGGCCCTGGCGAGGTCGGTGTGCTCGGCGCGATCCAGGTCGGGGAAGTCGATCGGGTGGCCGTCGGCGTCGATCCGGGGGGCGGCCTCCCATGACGCCCAGCCCGCGTCGTGGATCGCGACCGCCGTCACCAATGCGCCCCAATGGTCGAGGCGGGCGAAGGCGTCGTTGCCCCACTGGGCCGCGGCGGCCGCGCACTGGGTCTGGTGGTCGACCTGCAGCACCACGCACAGGCCATCGGGTTCGCGGCTCACGATCACATCCCGAAGTTAGTACACCGCGCCTTGGCCCCCCGCCCCGCGGGTGACAACATCGGAGCCCGGTGAGCGGCCTCGGCGACACTCTCCGCGGTGCCCGCGAGCGGCGCGGCGAGACCATCGCCGCCGCAGCCGATGCGATCGGCGCCGAGGCGGCCCAGCTGGAGGCGCTGGAAGCCGAGCGGCTCGACGAACTGCCCGACGGGCTCGACCGGGCCGGGCTCGTGGACCGGTACGCCCGGCACCTGGAGCTCGACCCCGCCTGGCTCGCCGCGGAGCTCTCGCTGCTGGAGAGCCACGACCCCGACGCCGACACGCAACCCATCCCCCTCCCCGCCGCCCGGCCGGCCAGGCGCGACTCGGCCCTCATCTGGGTGGGCGCGGGGGTGCTCCTGGGCGTCGGAGCGCTCGTGCTGCTGGGCGGGGGGCTTCGCTCCGACTCGTCCACGCCGACATCCGCCGCGGCCCCCTCGGTCACGACCGCACGCGCGCCGACCCCCGCCCGCACCACCACGGCCGCCACCCCGTTGGACGCACAGGCACCGCAGGTGCTTGAAGCCGGAGCCTGCCGACACCCCCGCGATCGACCTGCGCCTCGGCGCGCGCGCCGGCAAGACGGTGTGGGTGGAGGTGCGCCGCGGCGGGGTCTCCGGCCCCCAGCTCTACGCCGGGACCGTCGGCGGGGCGACCACCAAGCGGATCCGCTCGTCCACCCCGCTGTGGCTCGGCGTCGCATGGGCACCCAACGTCACCGTGACCGTCAACGACGAGGTGATCGACGCCGAGGGCGGCACGGAGAGCTACATCGTCACCCAACGCGGCCTGCGGCGGCTCACGAACCAATGACCGTGCCGACCGACGACCTGCCGCACCGAGCGAACAACGGGTCGCCCGGAAGCGGCGGAGCACCCGAGGGCGGCGCTATCCTCTCCGAGGCCTGTTGTGGATCGAGGGAGACGCCGTGTCCGACCGGGATGTGAGGTTCGTATTCGTCACGGGGGGCGTGGTGTCCGGCCTCGGCAAGGGCATCACCGCCGCCTCGCTGGGGACCCTGCTGAAGGCACGCGGCGTGCGGGTGTCGATGCAGAAATGCGACCCCTACCTCAACGTCGATCCCGGCACCATGAGCCCCTACCAGCACGGCGAGGTGTTCGTCACCGAAGACGGCGCCGAGACCGACCTCGACCTCGGCCACTACGAGCGGTTCATCGACGAGAACCTCACCCGGGCGTCCAACGTCACCACCGGCGCCATCTACGACTCGATCATCAAGAAGGAGCGCCGCGGCGACTTCCTCGGCGCCACCGTGCAGGTCATCCCCCACATCACCAACGCCATCAAGGAGCGCATCCGCCAGGCGGCCGCGGCCTCCAACGCCGAGGTGGTCATCGTCGAGGTGGGCGGCACCGTCGGCGACATCGAGTCGCTGCCGTTCCTCGAGGCCATCCGCCAGATGCGCAGCGAGCTCGGCCGTGGCCGCGTGATCTTCGTGCACGTCACCCTCGTGCCGTTCCTCGACTCCGTCGGGGAGCTCAAGACCAAGACCACCCAGCACTCGGTGCAGGAGCTGCGCCGCATCGGAATCGAGCCGGACGTGCTCGTGCTGCGCTCCGACCGCGAGCTTACCGGCGGCATCAAGGAGAAGATCGCCCTCTACGGCGGCATCCCGAGCAACGCCGTCGTGTCGGCCGTCGACGCCCCCGACATCTACATGGTGCCGCTCATGATGGAGCGGGAGGGCCTCGACCGCACCGTCTGCGACCTGCTCGACCTGCACCCCGGGCGGCCCGACCTCGCCGAGTGGCGCGAGTTCGTGCACCGCATCGAGCGGTGCTCCGGCGCCGTCCGCGTCGCCCTCGTCGGCAAGTACGTGCAGCTGCACGACGCGTACCTGTCGGTGTCGGAGGCCCTGCGCCACAGCGCCATCCACCACGGCGTCGGCCTCGAGATCGACTGGATCGACGCCGAGGACCCGCACCTCACCGACCGACTCGCCGAGGCCGACGGCATCCTCGTACCCGGCGGGTTCGGCAGCCGCGGCATCGAGGGCAAGATCGAAGCGGTGCGCTACGCCCGCGAGCACGACGTGCCGTTCCTCGGGGTGTGCCTCGGCATGCAGGTCGCGATCATCGAGTTCGCACGCCACGTCGCCGGCATGGACGGCGCCAACTCCACCGAGTTCGACCCGGAGACGCCCTTCCCGGTCATCGACCTGCTCCCCGAGCAGCAGGGCATCGAGGACCGCGGCGGCACCATGCGCCTCGGCGCCGACCCGGTCGCGCTGGTGGAGGGCACCGGCGGGCGCGAGTGCTACGAGGACCAGCCGGTCATCTACGAGCGCCACCGCCACCGCTACGAGGTCAACCCGATGCTCCGCACCCGCCTCGAGGACAAGGGCCTCGTGGTGTGCGGCCAGTCGCCCAACGGCCGCCTCGTCGAGATGATCGAGCTGCCCGACCTGCGCTGGTTCCGCGCCTCGCAGTTCCACCCCGAGTTCAAGAGCCGGCCGACCCACCCCGCCCCGCTGTTCCGCGACTTCGTCGGGGCCGCCGTCGGGGCAAGCGTCCACGCCTAGTGCTCCACCCCGGAGCGCAGCGCTAGTGTCTCCGGAGCAGCTGGCCGAGCTTCCCCGCGTGGCCCAGCTGATGGTCCGGCTGTGTGAGATCCCCTCCCCCTCCCGCGACGAGCGGGCCGTCGCCGACGTCGTAACGCAGGAGCTGCGCATGCTCGGCGCGACGGTGACCGAGGACGGTGCCGGGGAGGACATCCCCGCGGGGTGCGGCAACATCGTCGCCCGGTTCCCCGCCACCGTGGAGGGCGGGGTGCCCATCGCGCTGTGCGCCCACCTCGACACCGTCCCGAACGGCGGGCCCATCGAGGTGAAGCTCATCGACGGGTTCCTCACCAACCACCGCTCGGACATCCTCGGCGGCGACAACAAGGCCGCTGTCGCGTCCGTGCTCGAGGCGGTCCGCCGCATCGTGACGGACGGGCGCCCCCACGCCGGCATCGAGGTCGTGCTCACACCCTGCGAGGAGATCGGCCTGCAGGGCGCCGCCCGCCTCGACCCGGCGTCGCTCGCGTCGACCATGGCGTTCGTGTTCGACCACACCGGACCGTTCGGCGGCATCATCTGCGCCGCCCCGTCGCTGCGCAAGATCCACGCCACCTTCGTGGGACGCACCGCCCACGCCGGCCTCGTGCCGGAGCAGGGCCGCTCCGCGATCGAGGCGGCCACCCGCGCCATCTCCCGCATGCCGCTCGGCCGGATCGACGCGGTCACCACCGCGAACGTCGGCACGATCGCGGGGGGCACCGCCACCAACGTCGTCGCCGAACGCTGCTCCATCACCGCCGAGGCCCGCAGCCTCGACGATCGCGCCCTCTCCCAGCAGGTCATGGCCATGCTCGACGCCCTCACCTGGGCCGCCACCGAGGCGGAGGTCGACCTGGAGTCGCGCGTCGTCAACGAGTTCAGCGGCTACCGGTTGACCGACCGCGACCCCCAGGTCAAGCTCGCCCGCGCAGCCCTCGAGGCGTGCGGCCACCAGCCGGCGATGGTCGAGACCGGCGGCGGCTCCGACGCCAACGCCTTCCTCGTGAACGGGCTTGCCTCGGTGAACCTGTGCAACGAGATGGTCGACGTGCACACCGCCGACGAGCGCATCGCCGTAGCCAGCCTCGAGCGCACCGTCGACGTGGCGCTCGCCCTCGTCGAGCGGGCACGGGAATGGCCGTCGTCGGGCGGGCCGGCGCCCGCCTAACGCAGCCCCACGTCGATCTCCACCACCACCCCGCCGGCCACCACGAACCCCGTGAGCTGGTCGGCGTTGAGATTCGCGGTGCAGAACTTCACGCCGTTGCGCGTCCGGCAGGTGGCCTTTGGGAAGCGCTTCTTGACGAGGGTTCCCGGAGAGCCGACCTTGAGGCCGTTCGCGAGGCCGTCCCCCCGCCGGGTCGTCCATTCCAAGCTGACGCTGTTGGTCGCGCTGAAGTTCACCGACCTGCTGCGGTAGACGTACAAGTACTCCCCGGTCTTGGCGTTGCGCCGGATCCGCACCGGCTTGCCGAGAAGCTCCACCACCTGGGCCCGGCTCATCCCCAGCCCGACGCACCCGATAGACGTGCCGGCCACCACGCGTCGCGGCGTGAGGCACCGCTCGCGCACTTTCGCCGTGCCGGTCTTGCCGACCAGCGGGCGGGCGATCAGCACGGAGACGGTGCCGGGCGTGTTCGACACCAGCAGGTCGGCGCGCCCGTCGCCGTTGACGTCGGCCGCGTGGATGCCCTGGGGTCCCCGGCCGACGCGGAACTGCTTCGCCGGGCGGAACCCGCCGGTGCCGGCGCCCTCGAGCACGCTCACGTCGTTCGAAAGGGTGTTGGTGGTCGCGATGTCGAGAATGCTGTCCCCGTTGACGTCGGCCACCGCCATCGACGAGGGAAGGGCGCTCACCGGGTGCAACCGCGGCTGGGTGAACGCGTTGCCGCCGAGACCGAGCGCCACCGACACGTCGTAGCTGACGACGTTCGCCGCGGCCACGTCGAGCCGCCCGTCGCGGTTGAAGTCGCCGAGCCCGAGCCGGAACGGCACCGTTGTCCCCGCCAGCTGGAAGGGCGGCGCAAACGCGGGGTTGGGAGGACCCGGCAACACGCGCACACCATCGGTGGCGGCGACCACGAGATCCACGATCCCGTCTCCCGTCACGTCGCCCACCGCTGAATCGAACCCGGCCGGTCCCACAGCCAGGAACGACGCGGCGAAGGTGCCGTCGCCGTTACCCAGCAGCAGCGACGCGTTGCGCGACTCGAGGTTCATGACGACGAGGTCGGCCTTGCCGTCCCCGTTCACGTCGCCCGCGGAGATGGACACGGGCCCGACGCCAACCGGAACCTGCGAACTCGACACGATCCCGCCGGCGCCGTTGCCGAGCAGGATCGACACGGTGCGATCGCCGTTGTTGGCGGTGGCGATGTCGAGTTTGGCGTCGCCGTTGAAGTCCGCGAGGATCGCCCCGTACGGCTGCGAGCCCACCGGCACGGCGCTGCCAGCCGAGAACTGGCCCCCACCGAGCCCGCGGTGGATCACCACCGTGTTCGCTGCGGTTGCCACCACGAGGTCGACGATCGCGTCACCGTTCAGGTCGCCGGCGGTCAGCCATGCCGCCCCGCCGTTGCTCGGGATGTTCACCGCACGAGCGAAGTCGACGCTCGCCGCGGCCGGCCCGGCCGCTGCAAGCAGCCCAGCGCCGATCACGGCACCCGCGACGCTGCGGAGCCGCGCACGCCCCCCGTTCAAATGCCAACCCCCGGGTTGCGAAGAACCGCCGTCGGGAACGCTACACGCGAAACTTGCTTCGCCAGACGGCGATACGCCATAGGAGACACTATCCTCGCTCCGATCATGTCCAGCCCCCCGACCAGGATCTGCTTCGTCTGCCTCGGCAACATCTGCCGCTCCCCCACCGCCGCGGCGGTGATGGCGCACCTCGTCGACCGGGCCGGGCTCGGCGACCGTATCGCAGTCGAGAGCGCCGGCACAGCCGGATGGCATGAGGGCGACGGCCCCGACGGCAGGGCCGCGGCCGAGGCACGCCGCCGCGGGGTGCCGATGCGCCACACGGCCCGGCAGTTCACCGCACGGGACTTCACCCGGTTCGACCTGGTGCTCGCCATGGACGAGGACAACCTCCGCAACCTCGTGACGATCGCCCCCGACGCGCACGCGGCCGGGAAGATCGAGATGCTCCTTCGCTACGACCCCATGAGCCCACCCGACGCCGCCGTGCCCGATCCGTACTACGGCGGCCCCGAGGGGTTCGCCCACGTCTTCGACCTCGTCGAACGCGCGTGCACGGGGTTGCTCGACTCGCTCACCCGATGACGCCGTCGCTCCCCGAGGCGATCGCCGGGTGCCTCGGAGCCGAGCCGGTCGAGGTGCGCGCCATCGCCGGAGGCGACATCAACCAGGCGTTCCGGGTCGAGCTGGCCGACGGCCGGCGGGTGTTCGTCAAGCACCGCGCCGACGCGCCGGCCGACATGTTCGCCGCGGAAGGGTGGGGACTCGACTGGATGCGCGTTCCCGGCGGACCGCGCATCCCCGCGGTGGTGGCCGTGAACGACGAGCAGCCGCGATTCCTCGCGCTGGAATGGATCGATCGCGGCACCCCGGCGCCCGACCACGACGAGACCCTCGGTCGCGCCCTCGCCGCCCTGCACCGCACACGGCCGGCGGCGTTCGGACTCGACCACGACAACTACATCGCGACGATCCCCCAGCCGAACGGCCTGGCGGCGAACTGGGCGGACTTCTACTGGACGCGCCGCCTCGAGCCGCTCGCACGCCGCTGCGCGGATGAGGGTCGCCTCGGCCCCGCCGTCGTCGCCCGTCTCGATCGACTCGCCGGCCGTCTCCCCGAGCTCTGCGGCCCGGCGGAGCCACCGGCACGGCTCCACGGCGATCTGTGGGGCGGCAACGCGATCGTCGACGCGGCCGGCGCTCCAGTGCTCATCGACCCGGCCGTGTACGGCGGCCACCGCGAGGTCGACCTGGCCATGATGCGGCTGTTCGGCGGGTTCTCGGAACGTGTCTTCGCCGCATACGACGAGGCGTTCCCGCTCGCCGACGGGCACCGCACCCGGGTGGCGCTCTGGCAGCTGTGGCCCCTGCTCGTCCACGTCGCCCTGTTCGGGGGGAGCTACGCGGCCTCCGTCGAGCGAGCGCTGGCTCGCTACGTCGACTGAGGGGCCGCTCGCTTGCCGCGGCGCTTCGGCGAGGTCCCACCTCGGCGCGCCAGGAGCTCCTGGGCGTGGGTGCGCGCCCCGGTGTCGGTCGGCGCGGCGCCGAGCATCCGGCAGAGCTCGTCGACCAGCTCGTCACCCTCCACCGCATCGATGCGGGTGGTCGCGCGGCCGTCGTCGTCGACACCCTTCACCAGCCGGTAGTGGCGCTCCGCAAGCGCGGCGACCTGCGGCAGGTGGGTGATCACGATCACCTGACGCGTGCGCGCCAGCGCCTCGAGCTTGGCAGCGACCGCCGTGGCGGTCACGCCGCCCACCCCGGAGTCGACCTCGTCGAACACCCACGTCACGTCGGGATCGGCCGCGGCGGCCACCCCGTGCAACGCGAGCAGCACGCGGGAAAGCTCACCGCCCGACGCCACGTCGGCGAGCGGCGCCTCCGGCAGTCCGGGGTTGGCCCGCAGCCACAGCACCACCCGGTCTGCCGGCGGGTCGCCGTCGTCCTCGATCAGCTCCACCCGCACCACCGCCGCGGGCATGGCGAGCTCGGCGAGCTCCGCCGACACCGCGGCCTCGAGGCGTGGCGCGGCCTCACGCCGGATCCCCCGGAGCTCGTGCCCCAGCCTCCGGGCGTCGTCCAGCGTGGCGGCGTGCTGCGCCGCGATCTCCGCGTCGGTGTCAGCGCCCTCGTCCAGCTCCGCCAGGCTGGCTCGGGCCGCCTCCGCCCGGTCGAGCACCTCGGCCGTGCCCGGACCATAGCGGCGCGACAGCCGATCGTAGGTCGTCAGCCGCTCCTCCACCTCCGCCAGCCGCGCGGGCTCCGCCTCGAGGGACGCGAGGTAGCTTCGAAGCGTCGAGCCGACGTCCTGGATCGCCGCCTCCACCCCGGCGAGATCCTGCCACGGCGCGCGCAGCCCCTCGTCGACCTCCACCGCGCCGGCGAGGGCGCGCACGGCCTCGCCGGCGAGTTGCACGGCGCCGCCGTCACCCGAATCCGGCGCCAGCGCCTCCGCCGCGCCGAGGACCGCCTGCGCGAGCCGGTCGGCGTGAAGGAGCCGGCTGCGCTCGGCCCGCAGCGACTGCTCCTCCTGCACGTCGATGCCGGCCGCATCCACCGCGGCCACCAGATCCTCGAGCGCGGCGCGCTCGCGCTCCGCCGCCTCACGCCGCTCCCGCGCGGCCGCCAGCGTCCGCGAGAGCACGCCGAGGCGGCGTCGCGACGCGGCGAGCCGGCGGGCGAGGTCCACCGCCTCGGGGCCGGCGAACGCGTCCAGCACCGCCAGCTGCGTCGCGCTCGCCACGAGGCGCCGCCCCTCGTGCTGGGAGGAGAACCGGATGAGCCGCCCCGCCACCGAGCCCGCCGCGCCGCGGGTGACGGTCTGCCCGTCGAGGAGCGCCCGGGCCCGCCCTTCGGCCGGCACCCGCTGAGCCACCACCACCTCCGACTCGTCGTCGGCCAGATCGCGCAGGCCGGCCGCCGGGTCGTCGGCGTCGAGGTCGTCCCAGAATCCGTCGGGGAGCCCGAGCGTCGCCTCCACCAGCGCGTGCCGGGCGCCGGGTCGGACCGCGCGTGCGTCGGCCTGGCCGCCGACGAGCAGCGCCAGGGCCTGCGCCACGACCGTCTTCCCCGCCCCCGTCTCGCCGGTGATGGCGGTGAGCCCCGCCGCCGGTTCGAGCTCGGCACGATCGATCACCACGAGACCGCGGATCTCGAGCCTGCGGATCACGGCCTGCCGAACTTCTCCCGGTAGCGACGGAAGAACGACAACTCCGGGAAGATCCCGAGGTGCACGGGCGCACCCATGAGGTCCATCGAGATCGACCGGCCCGGACCGAGCGCCCCGACCCGCTGGCCGTCTGAGTGGATGTCGCAGTCGCCGACGACCGCGGCGTTCGTCACGGTGAACGTCTCGTCGCGCGCGAGGACCAGCGGGCGGGCGTCGAGGTGATGGGCGGCGAGGAACGACACGACATAGCAGCGCACGCCCCACGACACCGTCGGCCCACCGATCGCGAGGTTGTACGCCGTCGAGCCGACGGGGGTGCTGCAGACCATCCCGTCGCAGCGGACGTTCGCGACCGGCTCGCCGTTGACGGCGTACGACAGGTCGGCGAGGCGGGCATCCCCGCCGCGCAGCAGCGCGAGGTCGTTGACCGCACTGGCCTCACCCTCCGCCCAGCTCGCCCGCAGCGACGGGAGGCTGAGGGTGATGTACTCGCCGGCGAGCGCGCGGCGGAGACCGCTCTCGAGGTGGCTGCGCTCGATCGACGCCAGGAACCCGACGCGGCCGTAGTTGATCCCGATCACGGGCGCGCCGGTGCCGGCCTCCCGGGCGAGCGCGCGC
This sequence comes from uncultured Thermoleophilia bacterium, assembly GCA_963706315.1. Lineage (GTDB taxonomy): Bacteria > Actinomycetota > Thermoleophilia > Miltoncostaeales > Miltoncostaeaceae > CALMEC01. Next base: position 133,271 of record CAVPMA010000019.1, read on the forward strand.
AGGATGCTGCCGTCGCCGCCGAGCACGAGGATCAGGTCCTCGCCGCCGCCGCGAAGCTCGACGCCGTTCGCCCGGCCGCACCCCTCCAGCGACGGGTGCTTGCGCACCTCCCGCTCGGACACGAGCAGCTCCACGCCGCCCGCCTCCAGGATCGACAGCACGCCCGGCAGGGCGCTCTCGGTCACCTCTGGGGCATTGTGCGTGAGCAGCAGCACGCGTTTGACCGGGGAGGTGGTCTCCTCGATGGTGATGTCTTTCATGCCGTTGCGCCCACCGCGTCGTCGATCGCGCGGGGCAGGTCGATGTCGGCACCGGCACCCTCCCGGCCGCAGCCGTAGACGAAGAACTCGCGGTTGCCCTTCGGGCCGGTGAGGTGGCTCGCGGCGACGCCGAGCACCCGGCCACCCTGCGCCGTGAGCGCACCCGCGACCCGTTCGATCGCCCGGGCGTGCAATGCGGGATCGCGTACGACCCCGCCCGAGCCGACCTGGCCCTTGCCGACCTCGAACTGCGGCTTCACGAGCACCACGGCGCGATGGTCGCCGGTGAGGCAGGCGGCGACCGCCGGCCAGACGGTCTCGACGCTGATGAACGCCAGGTCGCAGGTCACGAGGTCGGGCGCCTCGCCCACGGCGTCGGGGGTCAGGTGGCGGGCGTTGGTGCGCTCGAGCACCGTGACGCGGGGGTCGTTGCGGAGTGTCCAGGCGAGCTGCCCGTAGCCGACGTCCACCGCAACCACGCTCGCGGCGCCGCGTTGCAGGAGGCAGTCGGTGAAGCCGCCCGTCGACGCCCCGAGATCGAGGGCGCGGGCACCGGTCACGTCGAGCGCGAAATCGTCGAGCGCGCCGGCGAGCTTCTCCCCGCCCCGCGAGACGAACGGCGGCGGGGCGTCGACGATGAGGTCGGCGTCGGGATCGACCTGCGCCGCCGGCCGGGCGACCAGCGCGCCGTTGACGCGGACCTGCCCGGCCGCCACCGCCGCCTGGGCGCGGGCGCGCGACGGGACGAGTCCGCGTTCAACGAGAGCGGCGTCGAGGCGGATCCGGGACATGACGGGGGATTGTAGTGCTCCAATTCCAGAAGTGTCGCTGCGATCTGGACGGCAGTGGAGCAGCTCGAAGTCCGTAACGCGCCGAAGGGGCCTTGAGCACATTTCCGGTTGCCCTCGTCGCGCGCAGTCCCCATCATGTGGTCCCGGCTTCGCCGACTTGGTGGTCCCGGGCGATTAACAATCGAGAACGCCCGGCCGGTCGTCCCGGGCAATTAACAGTCCGGAAACGCCCCGGTGGTGGTGTCGGGGCTTCGCACTGGCGCCGGGGCGGCTCGCGAGGAGGCGGCGCCTTCGCGTCGAAACCGGGAGGGATGCCCTGGCCCGAGCACCCGCCCGGCGCCCCGCCTCCACTGATCGAGTGGCACGGCGCGGAACCGCCCGAAGAGATCGCCATGAGCGAGCGGATCCGGACGTTCCTCGCACGGCCCGCTCACCGAGCGCGGATCCTCGAGATCGACGGTTCGCTCTGCGCAACGCTGGTGGCCGCCAACTACGATCCCGACGATCCGGAGCCGCTTCTCGAGCGGATCGACGTGATCTTGCAAGACAAGCATGTCGTGCTGCGGCGCCGGAAGATCACCGGCGCCTGCGCGGCGCTGTCACCCGACAGCATCGCGGATCAGTGGGACCAGACGCCGCCAGAGCAGCGCGACGCCTCCGTCCTGTTCCTGCAGATCATCGACGCGGTCGTCGACTCCTCAACCGAGGTGCTCGATGAGATCCGCCGTCGGGTCGGGCTGCTCGAGGAGCGCATGCTCGCGTCGAACCCCACGCTCAACCAGGTGCTCTCGGGACTCCTGGAACTCAGCCATCATCTCGGTCGCTTGCGCGACGGGCTCTTGCCCCTGCGCGGCGACATTCGCGAGCTGGCCGAGCTGAGGAGCCTCGTCGAGCGGCAGATCATCAGCCCCGCTGCGGAGCTATGGCTCCGGAGCATCGAGGCCGACCTCACCCAGGACGTCCCCGCGGCGCTCAGCGTGGCGGACGCCCGGATCGCCGGGGCGCTGCTGCAGCTCCAGGGGGAGCGGAGCGAGGCCACCAACCGAGTGGTGCTGCTGCTCACCATCATCACGGTCGCGTTCTTCATCCCGACACTCCTCACGGGCCTCTACGGGATGAACGTCCCGCTCCCTCGCCAAAACCAGGGTTGGCTCTTCTGGTCGGTCCTCGGCATTGCAGTCTCGTTCTTCTGCATCGCAGCGGCCGCGATCACCCGCCTCGGCCTGTGGGGCACCTTCCGGTCCGTGCTCCCCGGACCGGGCCTCTCGCTGCGTCCCGACCTGACGGTGATTCCCAAGCACCCACCCATCGACGCCGGAGACGCCGGCTGATCCCGGCCCCGCCCTGTCCCGAGAACTGCTAATCGCCCGGGACGGCCGGACGTCAAACGCGGACTATTAATCGCCCGGGACGGCCGGACGTCCGAGGCGGATTGTTAATCGCCCGGGACGGGCCGGGTTAGTGGTCGCCGTCGCGGCGGCCGCGGTTGCCGTGGCCGCCCCAGCTGACGCCGCCGTCCCAGCTGATGCCGCGGTCCCAGCGGAAGTCACGGCCCCACCGGCGGTGGAAGCGGCCGCGGGGATCCGACACGGCGGCCAACGCATCCACGATGCCGTGGCCGTAGAAGCCGTTGAACTCGGGCGTGCCCTCGCACAGCGCCGTCAACCCGTCGCTGCCGTTCGGGGTGTAATCCACCAGCGGCGGATCCGGACACGGCACCTCCGTCGCCGACGCCTTCAGGATCCGCTCCACCTTCGCCGGAGCCATCGTGATCCGCCCATGGCGCTTCACCCCGTACTCACTCACGATGAGCGCGGCCACACCCGCGACGTGCGGCGCCGCCATCGACGTGCCCTCCTCGTACTTGTAGTACGCGCACACCCCGTCGCGGCAGTCGCGCACCACCGAATCGGTCGTGGGCGTCCCGTCCGCAGCGATGTCGCCGTTCGCCCGCCCCACGCTCTCCGGGTAGGCGGACAGCACCGCGTTCTCCACCCGGTTGAACTGCGGGGTCCCGGGGAAGTCGGTCGTGAAGCCCCCGGGCGCCGACACGTCGGTCTGCTCGACGCCGTAGTTCGAATAATCGCTCTTCGCGCCGCTCGGCCCGATCGCCGACGCCGAGATGACCCCGTCGGTCTCCGTCGGGACGTTCAGGCAGGAATTGTCCACGGCGCGGGTCCGTTCGCTTCCCAGCGGGAAGTCCGGGCTGAACGGGTCGACCGAGGGCTTGCCGAGGTCGGTGCCCTCGTTCCCGAGCGCCGACACCAGGGTCACGCCGCGCGACCGCGCGTAGTTCACGGCCCGCTGCGTCGCGTCGATCACGAGCGCCTGCTCCGCCCGCTCCGCCGGCGAATCACCGGCGAGGTTGCGGCAGTTGAACAGCCACGGATCCGTGTAGAAACTCATGTTGACGACGTCGATGCCGTTGTCGGCCGCGTACGTGAGCGCGTCGAGCGTGGGCTGCAGGAAGAAGAACCCGCTGTCCTGCCCGGCGCGAAGGTTCACGAGCGTGACGTTCGGAGCGACGCCCGCGATGCCCAGGCCGTTGATCGCGGCGCCGATCGTCCCCGCCACGTGCGTCCCGTGGCCGTCCTCGTCGACGTTCGCCGGGTCGCTGCACGACGCGTCCGGCTCCTCCGCGCACGGGCCGTCGATCTCGGGGATGTCGACCGTGAAGTTGCGGCTGAGCTCGCCGTCGAAGTTCGGGGCGATGTCGGGGTGGGTGCCGTCGATGCCGGTGTCGATGATCCCCACCAGCACCTTGCGGCGCCCCGGCTGCTCGGCATAGGAGCCGTCACGGGTCGCGCGGATCATCCGCATGTCCCACTGCAGGTCGGCGAGGGGCTCGGCCTGGCGCCGGTGCCGCCGCTGCCCGTTCCAGTCGCGCTTGGCCGTGCCGACCGTGCGGCTGCGGGCGATGTGGTCGGACTTGTCGCGGCTTCCGACCCGTGAGCTGCCGATCGCCCGGCTGCGCCCGGCGCTTCGGATCGCCCGCGTCGCCGTCGCTACGCGTACGAAGTTCGGATTGCGCGACACCACCGTGTACAGCCCGATGTCACGGTTCGTGGTCACGACACGTCCACCGGACTGCACGACCGCCGTGCGGACCGCTGCCGGGGTCGCCGTCTGCTCGGCGAGCACGACGTACTCGCGGGCCGGGCCAGACGCCGCCGCCCCGGCGCCCGTCGTGAGCACCGCACCGCCTACGGCAACGCCCGCGGCGGCCAGGACGAGGGCCGCGAATGCCCGTCGATGCATCGTGTCGCCTCCTTGAACCCCGTGCGCCGTGACGTCCGTGTCGCGGTGCGTTCATGGGACTCCGTTGCGGTCTTCCCAGATTAGCCCGAATCCGGGACCACCGCCAGCCGCAGGAGCTTTCTTTACATTTCGGCGGCGTCGCCGGGCGCCTGAGCGGTGCCCTCGGCGGCCCGCTCGATCTCGCGGATGACCCGGGGGAGCAGCTCGGTGACCGCAGCCGAGGCCGCCAGCGCCTCCTCTGCGAGCTGCTTGAGCTCGTCGGCGTCGATTGCCTCGGCACCGAGCTGCGCGGTGACCGACTCCAGCCGCTCCACTGCCGCCGCGAGGTTCGCGCGCTCCGAGCTCACTCCAGCGGGCTCCCGGTCGATCGGGCCACGCCGCCCAGGACGCCGTTGACGAATCCCGGGGCGTCCGCCTGGCAGTAGCGCTTTGCCATCTCGACGGCCTCGTCGATCGCAACCGCGGTGGGGATGTCTTGGCGGGACTGGAGCTCGTGGACCGCGACCCGCATGATGTTGCGCTCGAGCGGGGCGATCCGCTCGACGCTCCAGCCGCTCGCGGCCTGGTCGATGGCCGCGTCGATCGTCGCGATCTCGCCGATGACCCCGTTGACCACCTCGCGAGTGTACGCATCGATCGCCCGGCCGCGCTCACGCTCGGCGTTCTCCTCGAGCTCGTCGAGGGGGAGCCCCGTCACGTCACGCTGGTAGAGCAGGAAGACGGCCTGGCGCCGCGCCGCCATCCGGCTCTCGCCGACACGGGAGTTCGTCATCAGGCGTGGACCGTCGCCGCGCCCCGCAGCGACGGGAGCACGTCGGCCCGCTCGGTCAGATACGAGGTCGTGTAGCGCCCCTCGCGGAACGACAGCTCGCCGGCGATGTCGCGCAGCAGATCGAGGGTGGTCGCGACGCCCTCGATATGGGTCTCGTCGAGCGCCCTGGCCATGCGAGCAACCGCGCGAGGACGGTCGGGCGCCCAGACGCAGAGCTTCGCGATGAGCGAGTCGTAGTACGGCGGCACGCGCATGCCCGGCTGGCAGTACGTGTCGACCCGCACGCCGGGGCCCTGGGCGATGCGGAACTCCTTGAGGGTCCCCGCGGAGGGCATGAAGTCGCGAGCCGGGTCCTCGGCGTTGATGCGGCACTCGATCGCGGCGCCGTTCGGCTCGGCGATGCCGGTGAGGCTGAGCAGCCCGCCCTGGGCGACCCGCAGCTGCTCCGCGACGAGGTCGAGGCCGGTGACCAGCTCCGTGACCGGGTGCTCGACCTGCAGCCGCGCGTTGAGCTCGAGGAAGTAGAAGTTGCCGTCGGCGTCGACGAGGAACTCCATCGTGCCGGCGCTCTTGTAGCCCCACACGCGGGCCGCACGGTGGCACGCCTCGTGCATCGCGGTACGCGTGGCGTCGGGCAGGTGCGGGGCCTGCGCCTCCTCGACGACCTTCTGGTGGCGCCGCTGGATCGAGCACTCGCGGTCACCGCAGACGAGCACCCCGCCGAGCCCATCGGCGAGGATCTGCACCTCGACGTGGCGCGCGCCCTCGAGGAGCTTCTCGACGTACAGCGACCCGTCGGAGAACGCCGCCTGCGCCTCGCGCTGGGCGACGTCGAACGCCGAGGGCAGCTCAGCCGCGGACTCCACCCGCCGCATGCCCCTGCCCCCGCCGCCCGCCGCCGCTTTGAGCAGCACCGGGAAGCCCGCCTGCTCGGCCGCGGCGATCGCGTGGCGCACGTCGTCGACCGGCCCGTCGGAGCCGGGGAGCACCGGCAGCCCGGCTTCCTTGGCTGCGGCCTTGGCATCGACCTTGTCGCCCATCCGCGACATGACGTCCGGTGACGGCCCGACGAAGGTGATGTCGTTCGCGGCGCAGGCGCGCGCGAACTCGGGGTTCTCGGCGAGGAAGCCGTATCCGGGGTGCACGGCGTCGCAGCCGGTGACCTCGGCGGCGCCGATCACGTTGCGGATCACGAGGTACGACTCGTTCGCCGGCGGCGGTCCGACGCACACCGCCTCGTCGGCGAGCTCGACGGCCAGGCTGTCGGCGTCGGCCGTCGAGTAGATCGCGACGGTCGGGATGTCGAGCTCCCGGGCGGTACGGATGATCCGGACGGCGATCTCGCCGCGGTTGGCGATGAGGAGCTTCACGGCTCGATCAGGAAGAGCAGGGTGCCGTACTCGACGGCCTCGGCGTTCTGCACGCAGACCTCGCGCACGGTCCCGGCCTCGTCGGCGACGATCTCGTTGAAGATCTTCATCGCCTCGATGATGCACAGCGTCTGCCCCTCCGACACCCGGTCGCCCACCTGGACGAACGACGGCGCCTCGGGCGACGGCGCCTGGTAGAAGGTCCCGACGATCGGGCTCTCGACACGCGTGAGCTCGCCGCCCACCGGTACCGGCGCCCCATCACCGCCGACGGCCGGCGCGGGGCCGGGCGCGGACGCCGCACGTCGAACGGTGACGCGCGCGCCACCGACCTCCACGCTCACCTCCGCCTCGGCCGACGACTCGACGACGTCGACCAGGGTTTCGATGAGCCCGCGATCCACGCCCTGGGCGGTGAGCCCGTCGGTGGCCTCGCCCACGAGCGAGCGCCGGCGTGCGATGAGACGGCCCGACGCCTCCGGGAACTGCACCCACAGCAGCACGTCCTCCTCGGAGAGCCCCTCGGGCGCCTCCGCCATGAGCTCGTCGATGTCCGTGCTCGAGGGCGAATCCGACATGGGCGCCGCCTCGGCGGCCTCCCGGGCAATGTCCGAGACATCGCCGCGGAGACGTCCGTACCCGCCGCGAATCGCCGCGACGAGCACCGGCTCGACCTCGATCCAGCGTGCCCCCTCGATGATGTGCCGTGCCGCCTGAGCGACGACCGCCGGGCCGAGGGGATGTGCGAGCGTGGGGTTGCCGGTCTCCTCGGCGACGCGCACCACCTCCTCGGAGGCGTCGATCAGCCGGTCGGCCATCCCGAGGCGCGTCAGCCGCGACGCGAGGCCCGCGGCGAGATCCAGCGGCAGGCCGAGCGCGGGGCCCGCCTCGGTGGCCTGGGCCTTGCGGAGCCGGTCGGCGGGGATGAGCGACCAGATGATCGGCGCGAGGCGGTTGATGAGCCCCCGCTCGCAGTCGAGCTCCCGGGGACCGCCGGCCAGCGCCGCGCGCAGCGTCTCGACGGACGGGCGGGCCGCGGCGAGCGCCGCCGCGCCGACGGCGGCCTGCACGCGGGCCGCCCCGGCCTCGATTCCCTCCACGGCGGCCACGGGCGCGAGGCCACCCGGGCCGACGAGCGACAGCTCGACGGGGATGCCGGTCATCTCGGCGACCCGCGGCACGAAGGCCGCAAGCTCGGCGGGCCGCAGGTGTCCCGCTCGGTCCACGAGGCAGATCGCCGAGGCGCCAGGCAGGTCGGCGATCGCCTTCGCCTCCTCCAGCCAGCGCCGGTCGGTGGGCCCGGGGGCCGGGCCGAGCACGAGCGTGGGCACGAGCTCGGCCCCGCCGGCGACGGCCGCCTCGGCGACCGGGCGAATTGCGTCGGCGTCGTTGAGCGGGTCGATCACGCGGACCCGGCGCGCGCCGCTCTCGCATGCGCTCATGACCAGCCGCTTGGCGAGATCGGGCCCGACCGGGCGGTCGCCGAACAGGGTGCGCGCGGCGACGACGACGCCGACCGGCACCGACTTCGCCGCGTGCACGGCGACGCGCAGGCGGTCCCATGGGCTCTCCGCCCGCCCCTCGAGCGCGCCGCGCGCGCTGAACGAGTCGAGCGCCTCCAGCGCGACGGCACCGGAGCCGGCGAGCTGAGCGGCGACGGCCGCGATCTCCTCCGTGCCGATCGCGCCGGCCCACGGGTGGGCGGCGAGGTCGCGGAGTGTGGTGTCGACGTACCCGACGGCTCCGGCGGCGATCACACGCGGCTCACGTACTGGCGGGTGCGGGTGTCGATTCGCAAGCGGTCTCCCTCGTTGACGAACAGCGGCACGTTCACGGACGCCCCGGTCTCGAGCTCCGCGGGCTTGGTGACGTTCGAGACGGTGTCCCCCTTCGCGCCCGGGTCGGTCCGGGCGACCACCAGCTCCACCGCGATCGGCAGCTCCACCCGAAACGGCTGGTCACGTACGAACAGCACCTGGACCTCGGCGTTCGGCGCGAGCAGGTCGCGGTTCTCGACATCGCCGCCCGGGAAGTGGATCTGCTCGTAGGTCTCGTTGTCCATGAGGACGAGGTCCGCGCCGTCCTCGTAGAGGTACTGCATGGTCCTGGTCATGGTCGTGACCCGCGGCAGCTTCTCGCCGGCGCGGAACGTCTTGTCGACGACTGCGCCGGTGGCGAGGTTCTTGAGCTTCGTCCGTACGAACGCGCCGCCCTTGCCGGGCTTGACGTGCTGGAACTCGACGACGGTGCTGAGCACCCCGTCGACGTCGATGACGTAGCCGTTCTTCAACTCATTGGTCGAGATCACTCATCCTCCGAAAATCCCGGGTCGAGGCCGCTCAGGAATCTACCGTCAGCAGGCTCTTGGGGAAGTGCGTCAGCACCTGGGCACCGTCGGGGGTGACGAACAGCAGGTCCTCGATCCGCACCCCCCCGATTCCCTCCAGGTAGATGCCGGGCTCGATCGTCACGGTCATGCCGGCATCGATGAGGTCGGGGATCTCCTGGCGCGCCCACGGGCGCTCGTGCACCTGGAGGCCGACGCCGTGACCGAGGCCGTGGCGAAACGCGTCGCCGAGGCCCTCGGCGATGATGTGGTCGCGCGCGACCGCATCGAGCTCGCCCCCCGCGATGCCGGGCCGGACCGCCGCGACCGCGAGCTCCTGCGCGGCGAGGCACACCGCGTACGCCCGCTCGAGCTCCTCCGGCAGGGGCCCGGTGGCGAACGTGCGGGTGCAGTCCGATGCGTACCCGTCGACGATGGCGCCCATGTCGACGGTCACCAGGGTGTCGGGCGCGATCGGCTCGTCGGCGGGTACCGCGTGGGGCTGCGCCCCGCGCGGACCGGATGCGACGATGATGTCGAAGCTGGCGGACTCGGCGCCGGCCCGGCGCATGATCGCCTCGAGCTCCCACGCCACGTCGCGCTCGGTGCGGCCGCGGAACAGCCCGTCGGCGCACGCCGCGAAGGCCAGGTCGGCGATGTCGCTGGCCCGCGACATCGCGGCGACCTCCTCCGGCTCCTTGCGGATCCGCACGTCCTCGACGACGCCGCGGGTCGGCACGAGTTCGACTCCGGGGAGCTCGTCGACGAGCCGCTCGTGCCGCGCGACGCTCGTGTGCTCCGCCTCGAAGCCCACACGCCCGCCGGGCGCGACCGCGAGCAGCACCTCGAGCGCGCGCGCGAGCAGGTCGCGGCCGGCTTCGACCACCTCGACGCCGCGGGTGTCGCGGCGCGCGACCGACACGTAGCGGAAGTCGGTGAACAGCACCCGCCGGTCCGGCGCGAGCAGCACCACGCCGTTCGATCCGACGTACCCGCACGCGTAGCGCACGTTGACGAGGTTGGTCACGAGCATCGCGTCGACCCCGTCGTCGCGCAGGCGGGCCACGATGCGCTCCTGGCGCTCCTCGAACCTCATGCGAGACGCGCCTTGAGAAGCTCGAGTGCCTCCCGGTAGCCGTCCGGGCCCTTGCCCCAGACGGCCGCGGCGGCGAGGTCGCGGATGACGGACACCCGCCGGTGCGGCTCCCGCTCCTCGACGTTGGAGAGGTGGACCTCGACGAACGGCACCCCGAGGGTCTCCAGCGCGTCGCGGATCGACCACTGGTAGTGCGTCCACGCGCCGGGGTTGACGACCACGCCGTCGACCGCGCCCAGCAGGCCGTGAACGTGCTCGAGGAACGCGCCCTCGTGGTTCGTCTGGAAGGTGGCGACGCTCATGCCGAGCTCCGCGCCCCACTCCCGCACTTTCGCCTCGAGCTCCGCGAGCGTGATCGTTCCGTAGTGCGCGGCGGGCCGGCGCCCCAGCATGTTGAGGTTCGGGCCGTGCAGGAGGGCGACGCGCAGCGCCATCAGCTCGCCGGCTCCGGCCGGCGGAGCTCGTCGATCGCCTCGATCACGACCGCCGGGTCGGGGTCCTGCCGTAGGTGCACCCCGCCGGGCGCGTCGATCAGCACCATGTTGAGGGCGGCGGCGTCCGCCTTCTTGTCACGTCTCATCGCCGCAAGGATCGCAGACGTCTCCACGGAGGGATCCAGCCCGGTCGGGAGCCCGTGCCGGGCGAGAAGCGCCGCGGTGCGCTCGCGCCATCCGGCCGCGAGGCCGAGCTGGCGCTCCGAGATGCGCAGCGCCGCGAGCATCCCGAGCGAGATCGCCTCGCCGTGCAGGTACCGGTCGTAGCCGGCAGCGGCCTCGATGCCGTGGCCGACGGTGTGGCCGAGGTTGAGCGATGCGCGCACCCCGAGGTCGCGTTCGTCCTCCGCCACCACCCGGAGCTTGTGGCTGACGCAGCGTACGATGAGGTCGACGAGGGCCGCACGGGGCCCGGGCAGTTCCGGCCACGCCTCGACGTCTTCGAGCAGCGCGCCCCCTTCGAGCAGGCCGTACTTGACGACCTCAGCGAATCCGGCGGCGAGCTCCCGCCGCGGCAGGGTGTCGAGCACGTCGACGTCCATGACCACCAGCTCCGGCTGCCAGATGGCGCCGACGTAGTTCTTGCCCTCGGGCAGATCGACGCCGGTCTTGCCGCCGATCGCCGAGTCGACCATCGCGAGCAGCGTGGTGGGCACGTGCACCAGTCGCACGCCCCGCTGGTAGCTGGCGGCGAGGAAGCCGGCGAGGTCTCCCACCACGCCCCCGCCGACCGCGACGACGGTGTCGCTGCGGCGAATCCCCTCCGACGCGGCGTAGCGCGCGAGGCGTTCGAGCTCCCCGAGCTGCTTGGAGGGCTCGCCCGGGGCCACCGCTACCCGAACCGCCCGGAGGCCCCGCTCCGCGATCGCGCCGGCGACCGCCCCGGCGACGTCTGCGACCGCCGCGTCGTGGACGACCAGCGCCGACCCGGTCGCCTCGTCCGGCCAGACGTCCCCGATCCGGCCGAGAACCCCGGAGCCGACCAGCACCGGGAAGCGGCTGGAGCCGATCCGCGCGTCCAACTCGGCCTGGGCCCGGCGCGCGCTCACGAGGTCTGCCGTTCGCTCTGTACCCGGGCGAGCGTCCAGGCCGCCACCCGGGCCGCAACGTCGTCCGGGGTGTCGTCGGACGAGACCTCCAAGTCGGCCGCCTCGCGGTACACCGGCTCGCGCTCGGCCGCGCGCCGTTCGAACCGCTCGCGGTCGTTCGCCAGCGGCCGATCCGAGCCTTCGATCCTCCCCCATGCCACGTCGGTGTCGACGCGAAGCCAAACCACCCACGCCCGCCGGCGCAGCAGGTCGCGGGTCCGAGCGCTCCCCAGGGCTCCGCCGCCGAGTGCGAGCACCCCCGGCGGCTCACCCTGCACGATGTCGCGGATCACGTCCTCCTCGGTGCGCCGAAACCACAGCTCGCCACGTTTGGTGAAGATGTCGGGAATCGAGAGCTCGGCGCGCTCCTCGATCGCCCGGTCGGCATCCACAAAGCTCCAGCCGAGACGCTGGGCGGTTCGTCGGCCCACGACGGACTTGCCGGCTCCCATGTAGCCGGCGAGCGCGAGCCACCTCAAGCCGTGAGCTCGGCCCGGTATCGATCGACAGCGGCCTCGAGCTGCGCGAGCGTGTCACCCCCGAACTTCTCGACGAGCGCCTGCGCGAGCACGAATGCGACGGCCGCCTCCCCCACCACCGCGGCGGCGGGCACCGCGCAGATGTCCGAACGCTCCTTGAACGCCTTGCGGGCTTCCTTCGTCGCGATGTCGACGGAGGCGAGCGGCCTGGTGAGCGTGGAGATCGGCTTCATGACGGCGCGCACGAGCAGCGGCTCGCCGTGGGTCATGCCGCCCTCCAGCCCGCCGGAGCGGTTGGTGCGGCGGTAGTAGCCGCGCTCCTCGCTCCAGAAGATCTCGTCGTGAGACTCGCTGCCGGGCAGCCGCCCCAGCTCGAACCCAGCGCCCAGCTCGACGCCCTTGATCGCCTGGATGGAGAGCATCGCGTGCCCGAGCCGGCCGTCGAGCCGGGTGTCCTGGCTCACGTGCGAGCCGAGGCCGGGGATGAGCCCGAACGCCCAGACCTCGAAGACGCCCCCGAGCGTGTCGTGGCGCTGTCCCGCCGCCTTGATCGCCGCCTTCATGCGCTCGGAGGCCTCCTTGTCGAGGCAGCGGACGGGGCTGTCGTCGACCCCTTCGAAGTCCTCGAGCACCAGGTCGTCGCGCAGGGGGACGGCCACTTCCCCGATTCGCACGACATGGCTTCGAAGCTCGATGCCGAACCGCCGCAGCAGGGCCTTGGCGACCGCGCCGGCGGCGACCCTGGCCGCGGTCTCCCGCGCGCTGGCCCGCTCGAGGATGTTGCGGAGGTCCTTGGTGCCGTACTTCTGCATGCCCGCCAGGTCGGCGTGGCCGGGTCGCGGAAGGGTGATCGGCGCGACGTCCTCCGCCGGCTCCCAGATGGCCATGCGGTCGCGCTCCCAGTTCGGGAAGTCGAGGTTCGCGATCTCGAGGGCGAGGGGGCTGCCGAGCGTCACCCCGTGCCGGATGCCCGACTTGACCTGCACGCGATCGCGCTCGATCTTCATCCGGCCGCCGCGGCCGTAGCCGAGCTGCCGGCGCGCGAGGTCGCCGTCCAGGTCATCGGGAGTCAGGGGCAGCCCGGCGGGCAGGCCCTCGATGAGGGCGATCAGCGCAGGCCCGTGGGACTCCCCCGCCGTTCGGTACGTCAGGGGCACATTCCAAAGTCTACAGGCAGCCCGAAATGACGACGGGGCGCCGAAGCGCCCCGCCAGAACCGCGATCTCGGCGAGTGTCGGTCAGACGCTCGGCGTGATTCCGGTGACCTTCACGACGTAGCTCGCGCCCGTCGTGGGGTTGGAGAGGGTGATCGACTCCCCGACCGCGATCTCCACCTCGGTGCCGCCGCCGGGAAGGCTCCCGGAGTTGAGCTTGAGGGTGGCCTTGGTCGCGCTGATCGCCTTGACGGTGAACTGCGGACTCGATGCGGGGACCTGGTCGCCAACCCGTGCGTTCGCCACTTCTCCGGAGACGTCGAGGCTGGCGACGTACTGGGTCGCCACCGGCGTCGGCGTCGAGGTGGCCGCGGCCGAGCCGGAGGACGTGCCACCGGTCGTGGTGGTCGGCGTCGTCGTGGTCACGGGGACCGACGTGATCGGCGTCGAGGTGACCGGCGTGGTCGCAACCGGTTCCGGCTTGACGGTCGGGTCGACGAAGATCTTCACCGCCCGCCCCTTGGGGAACTGGTCGTAGCCCCGAAGCGTCTCCAGGGTGTTGGCCGGGTCGCTCGCCGCGTAGCTTCCCAGCGCGCTCGAGGCGCTCGGGGTCGCTGGCGCCGGGGCCGCGGCGGCGGGAGCCGCCGAGCCGGAGCTCGGCGAGGACTCCGCTGCCGTGTATCCGCTTCCGCCGCAGCCTGCGACGAAGCCGGCGCAGGCGAGCACCGATGCGAGCGTGCCGAACATCCGTGCGCGGCTCATGATGTACCTCCGGGGTTGGTGCTTGGCGCGGCCGTCTGCTGTTCGCCCGCCGCACCGCCCGCGGTGCGGCTGAAGGCCACGATCGTGATCGAGGCGGACACCTTGCCGCTCGAGTTGGATGTCGTCGAGCTGCCGGTCGTGGACGAGTCGGCGTCAGGCGTGAGGTCTGCCTTGGTCACGGCGAGCATCCGGCCCTTGACGTGGAGCCTTCCGCGGCCGTCGACGTTGACGCGGTTGTGCATCCGGTAGAGGAAGTCCTGGACGTCCAGGTACTTGCCGGTCACCGCGACGGTGAAGGGCGTGCCGGTCACGCCGGCATAGTCCGTGGACTCCGCGGAGGTCACCTCGCCGAGTTCGACGCCGGACTGCTTGGCGATCGCCTCGATCTGGAGGATGAGCACCGGGATGTCCTCGGAGTAGGGGTAGGCCTTGGCGAGCAGGAGCTCGTCCGCCAGGGCGACCTTCCTCGGCTTCGACGCCTGGGCGGTCAACCGCTGGAGCTGCGACTGGAGGTCCTCGACGGTGGTCTGCGCCTCCTTGGTCGCCTGCTTCTTCGCCGTGAGGTCGGCTCGCGCCGGCTTCACGTAGAACCAGAAGATCCCGCCGATCAGGGCGATCACGCCGATCAGGATGAGAAGTGTGCTGTCGCGCTTGCTGAGCTTGCTCATGGCTGTGGTGTCGGGGTCGCGGTGGACTGGGTCGTTGCCGTGGCGGGGCGAACCTCGGTGCCGAAGATCGAGTCGTCGACCGGAATCTCGACGGTGAAGTCGTACGCCGTCACCGTCGTGTCAGTTCCCTCGTGCGGCGTGATGCCGGCCGAGAGGCGAGGCTCGACGAAGCCGGGGATGCCGTTGAGGCGGGACACGAAGAGCGCCGCGTTGATGCGGCTCGTCGCGCTGGCCTCGATCGTGATGGCCGCGGGCCGCTTGGCAGCCGGCGAGGCCGTTGCCGCGGTCTGGACATCCGATGTCGGTGTCGTGACCGACAGGGACCTGAGCCACACCCCGGACGGTGCGACCCGCGCGAGGCGGACCATCACCGTCGACCAGTTGACGCGTGCGACCGCGAGGCCGCTCACGAGCGCCTTGTCGGTGTCGTACGTGCTGATCTGGGTCGTGTTCTTGCTCTTCACCTGCGCGATCTGCGCGGTCAGCGTCTGGGACTGGGCCTCCAGGTCCGTGATCTTCGCCTGCTCGACGTCGACCTGGCCGTGGATGCTGTGTCCCCAGTAGCCGAGCGCGAGGGCGCCGACGAGGATCCCGACGCCCGCCGCGTGGAGCGGGGTGAACTTGAGGCTCTCGCGTTCCCGCTTACGGCGGTCAGCTGGAAGTAGGTTGACTGCTCTCATGACTCCTCCGGCGCATCCAGCGCCAAGCCGACGGCGACCGCCGCTCGTGTCGCGACGTCGAGTGACAGATCGGCAGCTCGGGTGAGGTTCTGAAGGGGGTTGCCGATTTCGACTTCGAGGCCCAGCGCCTGTTGCACGTAGCGATCGAGGCCGGAGCACAGCGCGGTGCCGCCGGAGAGCACCAGCCGGTCAACCGGCCGGGCGAACTCCTGCGAGCGGTAGAAGTCGATTGTGCGCCCGATCTCCTGCACCAGCGGCCGCACCGCGAGCGCCAGCGCATGGCGGACCCGGGTGACCGTCGCCTGGTCCCAGCCGGGCGGGACGTCGCCGAGCAGACCGCAGGCGGCCTTGAGCGCCTCCGCCTCATGGGCGGCGAGGCCCGTCTGGTCGGCCACGGCGTTCGTGAGGTCCACGCCGCCGAGCCCGACGAGCCGGGTGAACTGGCTCGTGCGGTCGACCGCCACGACGATGTTCGTCGCGCCGGCGCCGATGTGGCACAGCACGTGGGCACCCTCGTGGTCGCTCGGCGCGGTCGGCACGAGCGAGCGGATGAGCGCGAACGCCTCGAGGTCGATTCCCTCGACGCGGAGCCCTGCCCGGCGCACGGCCGAGACGAGGGTGTCGATCATCTCGCGGTGCGCGGCGACGACGACGAGCCGCTGACGCGGGCCCGACTCGTCCTCGAACCAGCCGACGGGCTGGAAGTCGATGATGGCCTGCTCAGGCGGGATCGGGATGTGATCGGCCGCCTCGAGCTCCACCATCTGCCGCATCTCCTCGGGATCGCTGAGGGCGGGCATCTCGATGGTGCGCACCACGACCCGCTGGTTCGCGACGCCGAGACGCACGGCTCTGCCGCTAAACTTGGCGTCCCGCCAGAACCGCTTGATGTGGTTCGCGAGGTCAACCGGCTCGGCAACCTCACCGTCGACCACGAGGCCCTCGGGGAGGTCCTCGACGGCGGCGCGGGAGAGGTTCCGGCCATCCTTGATCTCAGCACCGGCGATGGCGCTCGATCCGATGTCCAGTGCTACGACGGTACTCATCAGGCGACGTCCTTGTGGTTCAGGGGTGGTGAGGAAGCTCCGCCGGGCTATCCGAGCCGGTCGGTGTACCAGGTGATCAGAGTCGGGCCGGCCCAGAGCGCGATCAGCGCCCCGGCGGCGAGGAAGGGTCCGAACGGGACCGCGGTCTTGCGTGCACCACGCCCGTTGCGGGCGATCAGCGTGACGCCGATGACCGAGCCGGCGAAGAACGCGATTGCCAACGCCGGGATGACGGAAGCGCCGAGGACGGCGCCGAGCAGGAGGGCGAGCTTGACATCGCCGAACCCCATTCCGCGGGGGTAGACGAGCCACAGGACGCCGAGGAACGCGGCTGCGCCGGCGGCGCCGATGACGGGCACCCACCAGCGACTCGGATCGTGGAGCACCGCGAACACCAGGGCGACCGCGGCGGCCGGGAGAACGACGATGTTCGGGATGAGCTTGTGCTCGAGGTCGATGACCACGACCGGCACGAGCGCGAGGGCCATGACGAGCACCGCGAGGCCGCGCCAGTTCGCGCCGAAGGCGACGATGGCGGCGGCCGCGAGGGCGCCACTGGCGAGCTCGAGAGCCGGGTAGCGCCACGAGATCGGCTGGCGGCAGGAGCTGCACCTGCGGCCGAGGGCGAGCCACGAGACGACCGGAATGTTCTCGTACCAGGCGAGCTGGTGGTCGCACGCCGTGCAGTGGGACCTCGGCGTCACGAGCGACTGCTCCCGCGGCCAGCGGTAGGTGAGCACGCTGAAGAACGAGCCCATCGCCATGCCGAACAGGGCAGCGGCCGTCGCCCAGAACCAGAGCGGAGTCTCGCTCATCGAACCGGGCGTCCCGCCGACCGCACGAATGCGGGCTGATGTGAGGTGTTGGCCATTCCTGATGGTGATCGGCATCCACCCGGTGCGACTTAACATCCCGCAAATGAATCGGGCCCGCCGAAGCGGGCCCGAGTGGCACATGATGATGACGGCGAGCTTTACCAGCTCGCGCAGGGGGTGACGCCATCCGGCTCCGTACACGTCTTGTAGACGGTCGGGACGCGGGTGTAGTCGCGGTCGAAACGGTACATCCGACCGGAGTTGCTCTGGGTCTCGATGACATGACCCTGAGCGCTGACGCTCGCGATCTTGATCTCGTTGTTCCGCACGAGCGGAACGCCGGCCCACGTCGAGTCCCGCCAGGTGTAGGCAGACTCGATCGCCGCCATCTGAGCCGGATCCGCGCCGGTAAACGTGCCGTTCTGCTCCTCGTAGTACGTCTCGAGGGCAATGGCGCCGTTGCGGAGAGCCGACTTGGCGGCGGCATCCTGCGCACCCTTCTTCTGGCCAAGGAAGGCCGGAATCGCAATCGCGGCGAGGACACCGATGATCAGGACCACGACCAAGAGCTCGATGAGCGTGAAGCCACCCTGCTGCGTCCGTCGACGAATCGTCGGTGTGGACATTGGTCGCTAACTCCCTGTGAAGAGGACAAGTTGAATGAAACGAGCCCGTGAAGATCTCACGAACCTCCAATTATTCATCGGCAATTCCACGTGTCTGCTTGAATCGCGCCGCCCCGCGGGGCCCCAGCCGGAACGAGCGAGCTCACCCCCGCGGCCCGGTGGCGTCCGAAATGCCGTGGGCCCGCCGAAGCGGGCCCACGGTGCAGCGTGTTGGGAAGGAACCTGGATTACCAGGTGCCGCCGGTGCAGGCAGCGCCCGCAGCGTTTCCGACCGGGGCCGTGGAAGCGTTCTTACAACGCGTCGTCTTGGCCTGGTAGTCACGAACGTACGAGAACGCGTTCGTCGAGGCGCTGACGGTGTTCAGCGCGTACGCGGTGAACGCGGCGTTCGCGGTCACGACGACCTCGTTCGACTTGGCGGCACCGGTGCCGCCGGTGAGCCAGTTGATGTTCGGCTCGATCTTGACCATTTCCGTCGCGGCGTCCGCGCCGGCGCCACCGTTCGTGGCGAAGTCGAAGTTCTGGTAGTCCGAGTAGTACGACTCAAGCGCGATGGCGGCGTTGCGAAGCAGCGACTTCGCGTTCGCGTCCTGCGCGCCCTTCTTCTGACCGAGGAACGCCGGGATGGCGATCGCGGCCAGGATGCCGATGATCAGAACGACGACCAGGAGCTCGATGAGGGTGAAACCCTTCTCCTCCCGGGCGCGGCTACGAAGCCGTGCAAGCATGTGAATCTCCTCCATGAGAATGGTTCGTCGGCCTTGCGGGCCGAGACGGAACAGCGGTGTCTCACATATCGGCATTCGGCCCGGCGGGCTTGAGCGCGTCGCGCATCAGGTCCGAAATGCCGTGGGCCCGCCGAAGCGGGCCCACGGTGCAGCGTGTTGGGAAGGAACCTGGATTACCAGGTGCCGCCGGTGCAGGCAGCGCCCGCAGCGTTTCCGACCGGGGCCGTGGAAGCGTTCTTACAACGCGTCGTCTTGGCCTGGTAGTCACGAACGTACGAGAACGCGTTCGTCGAGGCGCTGACGGTGTTCAGCGCGTACGCGGTGAACGCGGCGTTCGCGGTCACGACGACCTCGTTCGACTTGGCGGCACCGGTGCCGCCGGTGAGCCAGTTGATGTTCGGCTCGATCTTGACCATTTCCGTCGCGGCGGTCGCGCCGGCGCCACCGTTCGTGGCGAAGTCGAAGTTCTGGTAGTCCGAGTAGTACGACTCAAGCGCGATGGCGGCGTTGCGAAGCAGCGACTTCGCGTTCGCGTCCTGCGCGCCCTTCTTCTGACCGAGGAACGCCGGGATGGCGATCGCGGCCAGGATGCCGATGATAAGAACGACGACCAGGAGCTCGATGAGGGTGAAACCCTTCTCCTCCCGGGCGCGGCTACGAAGCCGTGCAAGCATGTGAATCTCCTCCATGAGTACGGGTTGCGTCCGCAGATGTGGCGGATGTCGGATTACGCTCAGTCGAGCTCGCTCGCTTGTGCGTAGTTGCTCCTCTTATCGGCATTCGGCCACGGACCTTTAGCGCGTATGACCGCAGCTTCCGGTGTGATTTGCGTTGGGCCCACGCGCCGGGACCCGGGTGGCGATGCGGTATCCGGGCATGCCATGCGTAACGGCCCTTCGGGACTCGGGTCGCCGGGAGGGGCTGCCTCCTACCAACGACCGAGGGGGCCGGCAACGGCCCCCTCGGCGATGCATTCAGCGTTCTCGGAGCGCTGATCAGCCCGTCTGCGAGCCGATCACCTTGATGATCGAGAAGAGCGGCAGGTACATCGCGATCACGACGAGACCGACGATCGCGCCGATCACGATCATCATGAGCGGCTCGAGGATCGAGGTGAGCGCCTTGAGCTTCGCGGCGACCTCGTCGTCGTAGAAGTCGGCGATCTTGTGGAGCATCGAGTCCAGCGCGCCGGTCTCCTCGCCCACCGCGATCATCTGGGTGACCATCATCGGGAACACCCCGAGCGTTGCCAGCGGAGGTGCGAGGGACTCACCCTCCTTCACGCGCTCCACGACACGGTCCATCGGGTCCGAGATGACCCGGTTGCCCGCAGTGCGGGCGGTGATGTCGAGCGCCTGCAGGATCGGCACGCCGGATGCCGTGAGCGTCCCGAGCGTGCGGGTGAAGCGCGCGACGGCGATCTTCCGCACGATGTCGCCGATCTGCATCGGGAACCTGAGCTTGAAGGTGTCCCACTGGAGGCGCCCCATCTTGCTGCGCTTCCACCGCTTGAAGCCGTACACTACGCCGGCGCCAGCGAGGAGGAACAGGTACCAGCGGCTGCGGCCGGCGTCCGACAGGTTGATCATGAACTGGGTGAGCGCCGGGAGCTTGCCCCCGAGGTCGTCGAACATCTTCTTGAAGATCGGGATGATGAACAGGATCATCGCGATCAGGATCAGGATCGCGAACGAACCGATCATGATCGGGTAGACCATCGCCGACTTGACCGTGCGCTTGAGGTTGTCGTCCTTCTCGAGCTGGATCGCGACGCGCTCCAGCACCTCCTCCATGTTGCCGCCGACCTCGCCGG
This sequence comes from uncultured Thermoleophilia bacterium, assembly GCA_963706315.1. Taxonomy (GTDB): domain Bacteria; phylum Actinomycetota; class Thermoleophilia; order Miltoncostaeales; family Miltoncostaeaceae; genus CALMEC01. Next base: position 153,497 of record CAVPMA010000019.1, read on the forward strand.
CGCGAACCATCGAGACGAACAGGTCGTTGAACACACGCGGGTGCTTCCCCATCGCCACCGACAGGGAGGTACCGACCTCGACGTCCTGCCGCACCGCGATGATCGCGGCCTTCAGCTTCTTGGACGCCGTCTGGTCCTCCAGGATGTACAGCGCCCGGAGGAGCGACAGGCCGCTGGCGATCATCGTCGCGAGCTGGCGTGCCATGACCGTGACGTCGCGCGACTGGAGGCGCTGCAGCTTGTCGAGGTTGAACTCGAAGCCCGCGCCCTTCTTCGCGTCGATCTCGACGACGGAGAGGCCGCGAACCCGCAGGGCTGCGGCCGCGGCCGACTTGCTGTCGCCCTCGATCTCACCCTGCGTCGTGTTTCCCGCCCGATCCCGGGCCTTGTATGCGAACGTCGTGCTCACTGGATCACCTTGACCTGGGGACGTGCGTTGCCATTTCCGCCCGGACGGTTCGGCGTGCCGGTGTTGCCGAGGATCCGCTTGAGCTCCTCGGGACTGTGGCAGCGCTCCATCGCGACGCTGATGGAGATCCGCCCGGCGCGGACGAGCTCCGCGAGCGAGTAGTCCATCGTCTGCATCCCATGCGCGGAGCCGGTCTGCATGACGGAGTAGATCTGGTGGGTCTTGCCCTCCCGGATGAGGTTCCGGACCGCCGGGGTGGGCATGAGGACCTCACACACCACCGTGCGGCCGCTCGTGGTCGTCGGCAGGAGCTGCTGACAGCAGATCGCCCTGCAGCGAGTTCGCGAGCATCACCCGCACCTGGTCCTGCTGGTGGGGCGGGAAGACGTCGATGACGCGGTCCACCGTCTGAGGCGCGTCCGAGGTGTGGAGCGTGCCGAAGACGAGGTGACCGGTTTCCGCCGCCGTCATCGCGATCTGGATGGTCTCCAGGTCACGCATTTCGCCGACGAGGATCACGTCCGGGTCCTGACGGAGCACCGAGCGGAGCGCGTTCTGGAAGGAGTGCGTGTCCGCACCCACCTCGCGCTGGTTGATCATCGCCTTCTTGTGGCGGTGCAGGAACTCGATCGGGTCCTCCACCGTCATGATGTGGCAGGCCCGCGTCTCGTTGATCTCGTTGACGAGCGACGCGAGCGTCGTCGACTTACCCGAACCGGTCGGGCCGGTCACCAGCACGAGCCCGCGCGGCTTGTTGACCCACTCGTTCAGGGACTTCGGCAGGTTGAGCTCCTGCAGCCCCTTGATCTCCGTGGGGACCAGGCGGAATGCGGCCCCGAGCGAGGCCCGCTGGTAGTAGGCGTTGACACGGAACCGGGCTCGGCCCGGAACCGCGTACGAGAAGTCGATCTCGAGGTCCGTCTCGAGTCGCTGCCGTTGCGACTGATTCAGGATCCCGTAGACGAGCTCTCGGGTGTCCGGTGGGCGGAGCACCGGCAGGTTGAGGCGCTCGAGCGCTCCGTGCACACGGATGATCGGCGGAGAGCCGACCGACAGGTGCAGGTCGCTCGCGCCGCGCTCCAGAACCGTTGTGATCATGTCAGCGAAATCGGCCAAGGCCAGGTTCCCTTCTCGTTGCCTGATGGGGCGAGCGCCCCGATGAACACCGGCCTTCGGCCGGGTTGCGTTACGTGTCTATGCCACCGTCCGTGCGAGCTCTTCGAGCGTCGTCCGCCCGGAGAGCACCTTGATGAGTCCGTCCTCCCGGAGCGTCCGCATGCCCTCGTGGCGTGCGGCGGCGGCAATCGCCGCTCCGGATGCCTCCTCGAGCGCGAGACGCCTGGTCTCGTCGCTCATCGTCAAGAATTCGTAGACCCCGAGGCGGCCCTTGTAGCCCGAGCCGGCGCACGCGGTGCACCCTCCGGCCTCGTAGATCGGCGCGGGGTCGGGGAGCCCGCGCGGGAGCGTCTTCGTGTCGCCGATCTCCATGAGCACCTTGTGCGACACCGTCGTCTTCACGCGGCACTCGGGGCAGAGCCGCCGGGCGAGCCGCTGGGCGAGGATGCCGACGATCGCGCTGGCGGAGAGGAACGGCTCGACGCCCATCTCCGTGAGGCGCGGGAGCGCGCCGGCGGCGTCGTTCGTGTGCAGCGTGCAGAGGACGAGGTGGCCGGTCAGCGCGGCCTCGACCGAGATCTGGGCGGTTTCCTTGTCGCGGACCTCACCGATCATCACGATGTCCGGGTCGCAGCGCAGGATCGAGCGCAGGCCGGCCGCGAACGTCAACCCCGCCTTGATGTTGACCTGTACCTGGTTGATGCCCTGGAGGCGGTACTCGACCGGATCCTCGACGGTGATGATGTTCTTGCCCGGCTCGTTGAGCTGGTTGAGCGTGCCGTAGAGGCTCGTGGTCTTACCGGAGCCGGTCGGGCCGGTGATGACGACGGCGCCGTAGGGACGCCGGTATGCCCGCTCGTAGGCCGCCAGCACGTCCGGCTCGAACCCGACGTCGGAGAGCTCCAGCATCACGTTGGACTTGTCCAAGATGCGGATGACGATCTTCTCGCCGAACACGGTGGGGAGCGTCGCGACACGAAGGTCGAGCGCCTTGCCCCCGACGGTGATGCCGACGCGGCCGTCCTGCGGCATGCGCCGCTCGGAGATGTCGAGGTCCGCCATGATCTTGATCCGGCTGGCGACACCGTTCGCGAGCTGGCGGGGCACCGTCGTGATCTCGCGCAGCACGCCGTCGATGCGGAACCGCACCGCGAGCTGGTTGGCTTGCGGCTCGATGTGGACGTCCGACGTGCCGTGGTCGACGGCCTGGGAGATGACCCAGTTGACGAGCTTCACGACCGGGGCGTTGTCGACCTCGTCCCGGATGTCGTCGGCGTTGCCGAGGTACTCGTCCTCCTCCATGATCCCGACGATGTCGTCGATGCGGGAGGTGCTCGCGAGGAGCTGCTGCACCTCGTCCGCGGTGGCGCGCGCCGGGCGGATGGTGTGGCCGGTGACGATCTGGAGGTCGTCGACCGCGTGGAGGTTGGTCGGGTCGACCATCGCGACGACGAGCATCCCGTCGGCGTCGAACCGCACGGGAACCGCCTGGTAGCGGCGCGCGACCTTCTCGTCGATGAGGGTCGCGACCGACGCGTCCACGCCGTCCTGGGCGTTGAAGACGCCCATGCCCATCTGGAGGGCCATGGCGCGGTCGATCTGGTCGCGCGTGACCTTGCCGCCGGCCATCAGGATCTCGCCGAGCTTGCGCCGGTCGGTGACCTGCTTCGCGAGAGCCGCCTCGACGTCCTCGGGCTTGACGAACCCGAGCCGGATCAGCGCCTCGCCGAGCGGCACGCCACGCACCTGCGTCCGCTGTGTCGGCGCGGTCGCCGGGGCCGCGGGCCGTTGCGCGGCAGGTGGTCCTGGTGCCGAGGCGCCGGGCGCGGGGGTCGTCGATGCGTTGCTCATCGCCGCTTGGATCGGCGTCGAGAGGCCGAACCTTTACGTTGGCCAGCGCGTTCACCCGCCATCCGGACGGGCTGTCGTACCACGGCGACGTGCCCTCACCCGGCCCGGTCACGATGCGCGGCGCGACGGGGAGCGCCGATGGGCGCCCCGCAACACTCAAGTGTGGGTACGGGACGCCGATGAATTGACAGACCGGAGTGCAACGTTTTGGCGTCGGGAGACTTGCCATGCAGCTGATTCAGGAACTCACGCTCGCGCAGAAGGCGGGCGTGTTCATCGGTATCCCCCTCATCTTGCTGTTCGTGCTCATCGCCGCACGACGGCGCCGCGCCGCCGCCGGCGGCCTCGAGGCCGCCGCCGGGCAGTCAGAGCCCAAGCGCGGCCGCTCCAAGAAGGACTCCGGGATCCCGCGCCGCAAGCGCCGCAAGCTGGCAGCCGAGGCGGCCCAGGTCATGGAGACGTCCGCCCCTGCAGCGCAGCCGGCGGTTGCCGAGTCCCCCGCTCCCGCCGTCGAACCCGTCGCGGTTGCCGAGACCGCTCCCGCATCCCCGGCTCCCGAGGCCGTCGCCGCGCCGGCGCCGCCTCCGGTGCCCGTCGTTCCCGCGGCCGTCGACGACCCGTACGTCCAGGAGATCACCTTCGACGACGAGCAGGTCGCGGCGTTCGCCGAGGACACGCTCCCCGAGGTCGTCGTCGCCGCGCCGGGCTGGCCGACGCCGGGCGAGCTCGCGTCGAGCTTCGACCCCGACGCGTTCGACCCGCTCCCCTCGGCCGAGCCCGCTCCGCCGGCGCCCGAGCCGATCGAGGACGTCGCCGACGAGGTGATGATCGACGAGGAGCCCGAGCAGCCGACCGGGATCATCGAGATGCCGGCCGTGTACGCCGACGCCTTCGCGGAGCACGACGAGCACGAGATCGCCAAGTGGGACGGCGACTTCGACCCGGCCACCGGCTGGGGCGAGGACGAGATCCCCGTGGCGGTCGCGGTGGCCGCCGAGTCCGAGGAGTGGTACGAGGGCGACCACGCGGCGGCCGGCGGTGACAGCGGATCCTCCGTCGACCAGCCGAATCCCGTCGATCTCGATCAGTTCTGGAGCGACGCCGAAACCGAGGAGCCGTGGGCCGACTCATCGGAGGTCGAGATCCTCTCCGACATGGTCGAGGACGCCTCGGTGCCGGACTGGGTGCACGACGACGAGCCCGCAGCCTGGGAAGCCCCCTCGATGGACGAAGCGCCGGCCGCGCCCCAGTCGACGCCCGATGGCTGGACCATCGCTGCACCCGTCCAGGGAAGCCCCGTCGTGCTCGATCTCGCGGGTCTCGCGGCGGCCGGTCATGCGCTCGAGCTCGTCATCGAGTCGAGCGGCGACGGCAGGGGCGTGCGCCTGCGGTTCGAGGCCCCGAGCACGCCGGAATCCCCCCTCGCCGGGTTCGAGACCGCGCCGGCCGTCGTCGATCCCGTGGAGACCTACGCCGGCGAGCCGGAGGGGTACGTCGCGGACCCCGAGCCGCAGGCCGAGATGGCTCACGAGAGCGATTTCACATTCGAGAGCGAGGCCGAAGCCGAGGTCGAGGTCGAGCTTCCCGCGGCCGGGATGGAGGTCGCGGCCGACACCGTCGCAGAGCCCGTCGTCGAGGACTTCGACGTCCCGTTCCTCACGGGGGGCCTTCCGACCTCTCCCGACGCCGCGGTCGTGGCGCCGGCAGCCGAAGCGCCGGTCGCCATGCCCGCTCCCGATTCGGCCGAGTTCGGGATCCACGACCTCCCGGTCGAGGAGGCGCAGGTGCAGGAGGCAGCCGACCGGCCGGAACAGCTCCCGGAGGCGACGGCCGCCCCTGCGATGCCGTACGTGGAGCTTAGCGAGGACCCCGCCACGATCCTCGCGGAGATCCGCGCGCGGCTGGCCGCGCTCGACCGCAGGAGCTGAACGCGCTCACCGCGGGGGTGCCGGTCCGAAGGGGGATCGGCACCGCCCGGTAGGTTTCGTGGTCGTGGCAACGCCCGACGCATCCACCCGTCTCACCGGGATCCTCGGCTGGCCGGTCGAGCACTCGCTCTCCCCGGCGATGCACAACGCGGCGTTCACGGCGTGCGGCCTCAACTGGGCGTACTTGGCCTTCGCCGTCGAGCCGCCGCGGATCGGCGAGGCGGTGCGCGGACTGGCTGCGACGGGGTGCGCCGGGCTGAACGTGACGATTCCGCACAAGCAGTCGGTGATCGAGTGGTGCTCCGATGCGTCACCCGCGGTCGAGGCGATCGGCGCCGCGAACACGCTCATTCCCAACGGCGCCGGCGGGTATCTCGCCGACAACACCGACGCAGAGGGGTTCCTGCGTGCGCTCGACGAGCGCGAGGCGGGCGAGATCACGGGCGCGCGCGTGCTCCTGATCGGGGCGGGCGGCGCGGGGCGGGCGGTCGCGTACGCCGTGCGCTCGCGTGGGGGGACGCTGCTGGTCGCGAATCGGACGCCGGAGCGGGCCGCGGAGCTCGGGGAGCCGGTGCCGTTCACCGCCGAGGCGATGAACGATGCCGCGGAGGAATGCGCCCTCGTGGTGAATGCGACGAGCCTCGGGATGGGCAGCGACGAGGTGCCGCCGGAGCTCCCGCTGCGCGGGATCGGCCCGGACCAGGCCGTGAACGACCTGGTGTACCGGCCGGGGGGCACGCCGTGGCTCGCCGCGACGGCCGCCCGTGGCGCGCGCACGATCGACGGGCTCGGAATGCTCCTGCACCAGGGCGCGGCCGCATTCGAGCGCTGGACCGGCGTGGATGCCCCGGTCGAGGTCATGCGCGACGCCCTGCTCAGCGCCCGCCGCTAAGCCAGCCACCCAGCCCTCGCCGCCCGTTCGGTTAACGCTTTCGTTAACGGTGCCTGGCACCGGCCGTGAACGCAGGTCCTGATGGACGGCGGGATCTGGCCCCCGGTGCCTGGCATCCCGCGCGGAAGGCTCGTGACGCCGAACGGCACCGGCGGCGGTTAAGGCGTCGTCGAGGTCGCAGCGGCGCGCGCCCGGGCGTTCGCCTGGGCCTTCGCCTTCAGCGCCTCGAACTCCTGGAGCGTCCGGGCAAAGTAATGGCGGTTGCTGCCGTCCTCGCGGGCGACGTAGTACAGGAGCTTGCTCTGACGGGGGTGGGCCGCGGCCTGCAGGCTCGCAAGGCCCGGATTCGAGATCGGCCCGGGAGGCAGCCCCGCGAAGCGGCGCGTGTTGTAGGGCGAGTCGCTCTTGAGGTCGGCCGCAGTCAATGGCCGCCACTCCCCCGCCGCGTACTGCACCGTCGCGTCGATGTCGAGCCGCATCCGGTTGCGCAGCCGGTTGAAGATCACGCCCGCCACCGTCGCCCGCTCCGCCGGCACCACCACCTCACGCTCGATCATCGACGCGATGATCAACACGTCATACGGCGTGAGATTGTGCGCCTCCGCGTACGCCATGTTGACCTTCGCGATGTTCGCCTGGTAGGCACGGACCTGCTGATCGACGAGGAACTCCTCCGTGGTCTGGGTGCCGATCGCGTACGTCGCGGGGAACAGGAACCCCTCCAGCGAGGTCGGGGCGCTGCGTCCCGAGAGCCGCGCGCCGTCCGGGCCGGGCTTCGTGAGCTCCAGGTAGCGCTCTCCGGACAGGTTCGTCTTCTCGTCGAGGAGGCGCGCCATGTCCTCGCGGCGCAGGCCCTCCGGGAAGGTCAGCGGCGTCGGAGGCGGCACCGTCGAGGTCGGAGGCGGGGACGGATCGCGTGCCACCTCCCAGGCGATCGCGCCCCCGGCGATCACCAGCCCGACCACGGCCACGAGCCCGAGGAGGCGCTTGCGTCCCGCCCGACGGCGGTGACGACGCACGTCGTGACGGTCCCACTGCCCTGGATCGCTCACTGGCGGGCCAGGAAGGCCTCGAGCAGCACGCACGCGGCCAGGCTGTCGACGCTCGTCGCGCTGCCCGACGCCTCGGCCCGCCGCCCCGCCTCGACGGTCGTGAGCCGCTCGTCGGCGAGCTCCACCGGGATGCCCGTCCGCCGGCGCAGCCGCTCGGCGAAGGTCGCCGCCGCCCGGGCTTGCTCACCGAGCCCGCCGGACAGGTGCCGGGGCTCGCCCACCACGATCAGATCGGGCGCCGCCTCGGCGATCACGCGGTCGAGCTCCGCGAACCCCTCGCGACTGTCGACCCGGCGGATCGGCGGTAAAGGACGGGCGATCGTGCCAGTCGGGTCGCTGACCGCCACACCGGTCCGGGCCCGGCCGTGGTCGAGCGCGAGGACCTTCAGCCGGTCCGCTCCTCGATCATCGCCTTGGCCGCCTCGAGCGCCTCCGGCAGGCCGGCCGGGTTCTTGCCCCCGGCGCGGGCCATACCCTCGCGGCCGCCACCCCCACCTCCCACGAGCGGGGCGACCTGCTTGATGATGTCGCCCGCCGACAGACCAGCGGCGATCGCGGCGGGCGCGAGGTTCGCGACGAGCATCGCCTTGCCGTCGGCGCGCGCACCCAGCACGACGGCCGCACCGTCGCCGAGGCGGGCCTTGACCTGGTCGCTCACCGCGAGCAGGTCGTCCATCTCCTCGGCCTCGACCTCCCGGACCAGCACGCTCACGGGGCCCGCCGTGGTCGCCTCGCCCGCCAGGACCGCCGCGTCCACCCGCCCGCTGCGGGCGCGCTTGATCTCGCCCTCGAGGTGGCGGATCCGCTCGTCGCGTTCGGCGAGCCGTTCCCCCAGCTCCCGCGCACGGGCCTCGTACCACTCGACCACGGCGGCGCCGGTGATCGCCTCGATCCGCCGGGTACCGGAGCCGATGCCGCCCTCGGAGACGATCTTGAACGGCCCGATCTCGCCGGTTCGGGACACGTGCGTGCCGCCGCAGAGCTCCTTGGAGAACTCCCCGGCCGCGACGACCCGGACCTCGTCGCCGTACTTCTCGCCGAAGAGGCCGATGGCGCCGAGCGCGTCCGCCTCGGCCCGCGGCATCACCCGCCACGACACGGGCGTGTCCTCCGCGACCCGATCGTTGACCATCGCCTCGATACGGGCACGCTGGTCGTCGCTCATGCGCTCCTTGAGCGTGAAGTCGAATCGGAGCTTGTCGGGCCCGACATACGACCCGGCCTGGCGTGTCGTGGTGCCGAAGACGTCCCGGAGCGCCCAGTGGAGCACGTGCGTGGCGGTGTGGTTGGCCTGCGTCTGGCGGCGGGCGGGGACGTCGACGACCGCGTCGACCTCGTCACCGTCGTCGATCCGACCGTCGACGCGAAGCCGGATCACCTGGTCGTCGCCGATGCGGTAGATCTCCACAACGGCTCCGGTGCCGTTCGGGCCGACGACCCGCCCCGAGTCGGACACCTGGCCGCCGCCCTGGGCGTAGAACGGGGACCGGGCCAGCTTGACGAGCACCTCGCCTCCCTCGAGTGGCTGCGCGGCGGTAACCGTCGTCGTGACCGACCAGTCGTCGTAGCCGACGAACTCGCCGGGGACGCTGCCGACAGCGAGCGTTTCCGCCGCCGCGGCGGCGACGTCCTGATCGCGTGCCTGCGCGTCGCGCGCGCGCTCGCGCTGCTCGCCCATGAGCCGCTGGAACCCGTCGACGTCGACGGTGAGGCCCGCGGCCTCCGCGGCGTCGAGCGTCAGATCGAGGGGGAATCCAAAGGTGTCATGCAGCCGGAAGGCATCGTCGCCGGAGACCTCCGCTCCCGACCTGCCGATGACCTCGTCGAGAAGCCGCTTGCCCTGGGACAGCGTGCGCGCGAACTGCTCCGCCTCGGCCCCGATCACGTCGATCACCTCGGACGAGCGCTCGGTGAGCTCGGGATAGGCGTCGCCCCAGAGCGCCGCGACCTCCCGTGCGAGCTCCGGCATGTCCTCCGGCACGAGGCCGATGCTGGACCCCTCGGCCATGGCCCGCCTGATGATGCGCCGCAGGATGTAGTCGCGCCCCTCGTTGCCGGGCCGCACCCCGTCCGTCGTGAGGAATGTCATCCCCCGGCCGTGGTCGGCGAGGACGCGCAGGGCACGATCATCCCGGTCGTTCGTGCCGTATCGGCGGCCGCTCTTGCGCTCGGCCCACTCGATCAGCGGCCAGAAGGCGTCGGTCTCGAAGACGGAATGCTTGTCCTGCAAGAGCGCGGCGATGCGCTCGAGGCCGGCACCGGTGTCGACGTTCTGGGCCGGCAGGTCGGTGAGCGTGCCGTCGATCGCACGGTCGTACTGCATGAACACGAGGTTCCAGTACTCGAGGAACCGGTCGGTGCCGGTTGCGGGACCGCCGTCAGGGCCGAACGCTGGGCCGCGATCGAGGTACAGCTCGGTGTTCGGCCCGCACGGACCGCTCGGACCCAGCTTCCAGAAGTTCTCAGACTCGCCGAGGGCCTGGATGCGCTCCCGCGGGATGCCCGCGTCGACCCAGTACTCGATCGCCTCGTCGTCCGCCGGGACGCCCGGCATCCCCTCGAACACCGTGATCCAGATCTGCTCCGGGTCGAAGCCGAAGACCTCCGTCGACAGCTCGTAGCCGAACTTGATGGCCTCGCGCTTGAAGTAGTCGCCGAACGAGAAGTTGCCGAGCATCTCGAAGAACGTGAGGTGCCGGGCGGTGCGCCCGACCTGGTCGATGTCGAGGGTCCGGAAGCACTTCTGGCAGCTCGTCGCGCGGGGCGCCGGCGGGCGGGCGGTCCCGAGGAAGTACTGCTTGAGCGGCTGCATGCCCGCGATCGTGAGGAGGACCGTGGGGTCGTCCTCGTACGGGATCAGTGGTGCGGATGCGACCGCCAGGTGCCCGCGCTCCTCGAAGTATTCGCGGAAGCGCCGCCGGATTTCGTGGGTCGTCATCGGGGAGGGAATGCTACCAGCGCCTGCTCATCCCCCCCGCCGAGCCCGGCGCAGCTCATCCTCGAAATCCTTCTCCTGACGCGCGGCGGCGCGGCGTCCCGCACCGAAGGCATCATCGAGGTCGTTCCACAGCGCCGTGAGCTCCTCCGGCAGCCGGCGCGGCCATTCACGGGGATCCTTCGCGCCACGCGAGACGAGCCAGGCGGCGACGAGCGCGGCGGCCCCGAGGATGAACTTCTTCACGTGCGGCGTTTCGGGAGCGCCCAGGAGATCTGCGAGATGCTGGGTCCGCGACCGCGGTCTCGGAGCTCCGGCGGGAGCTCCGACGGCGCTTCGGATCCACGGCCGTTGCTCGTCGAATCGACAGGTGCCGGCTCCGCGGCAGCCGGGGGAGGCGCGGGCGGAGGCGTGGGAGGCGTTTCGGCGACGGTGTCGGGGCCTGCGGCCCTGCGCGCCCTGAAGGTCGCCAGCGCCTCCTTCGCCGCGGCGGCGAGCCCGGACGCCTTCTTGGCGGGTGCGGCGACGGCGTTGGAGATCGAGGTGACGGTCTTCTCGGCGCCCTTGGTGGCGTTGACGGCGCTCACCATGATCTCGTCGACCCGCGACAGCTCGAGGTTGATCCCCTCGACCGTCGTCTGGGCACTCGACAGGATCGGCACGACCTCGTCGGTGACCTCGCGCACGCTGACCGACAGGCGGCCGAACATGCCGCCGAGCCGCAGGCACGCATACGCGATGCCGACCCCGGTGATGACGAGAAAGAACGAGAGCGCCCCCCGCAGCACGTCAGCCCACGCGATGTCCACCTCAACCGTTCCCTTCGAAGATGATTCCCGCGCCGATGAGCCTACCGTCCCGGTACAGCGCGGCGGTCTGCCCCGGGGCGACGCCGTCCGCGGGGTCATCCAGGGTGACGCGAAGGCCGTGGGCCGTCGGGCGAGCCTGCCCGCGTAGGGCCCTGCCACGGTATCGCACGCGGACCTCCAGTTGGACCCCCTCCACCGACTCTTTGAGGGTGTACGGCCGGAGCTCCAACGCGCTCGCCGCGAGCCGTTCCCGCGGACCGACGGTCACCGTATTGGTCCCCGCGTCGGTCCCCAGCACGTACATCGGGCCGTCGGCGGCGATGCCAAGGCCACGGCGCTGACCGACGGTGTAGCGCCAGTAGCCGTCATGAGTGCCCACCCGCCGTCCCGTCTCGTCCACGACCGGGCCCGGCGCGGGACCCATTCCCGCGTTCCGCTCGAGAAACGGCACGTACCCGCCGACTCCGACGAAGCAGACCTCCTGGCTCTCCACGGCGTCCGCAGCCGGCAGCGCCATTGCCCGGGCGATGTCGCGGACCTCGGCCTTCGTGAGCTCGCCGAGCGGGAACTCGAGGCGCTCGACGATGTCCCGCTCGAGCATGGCGAGCATGTAGCTCTGGTCCTTGTCGCGGTCCACAGCCCGTGCGACGGCACCGGACGCGACGCGGGCGTAGTGCCCGGTGGCGAGCCGGCGCGCACCGAGCAGCGCGGCGGCGTCGGCGAGGATCCTGAAGCGCACGTGCCCGTTACAGGTGACGCACGGGTTGGGGGTCGTGCCGGCCCGGTACCCGCGGATGAAGTCCTCAACCACGCCCCGCCGGAACGCGTCGGCGGCGTCGATCGTGACATGCGGGATGCCGAGCGCGTGCGCGGTCCGACGGGCGAGCTGCACCGTCTCGGGCGAGCAGCAGGAGCGCTCGGCCGCCGCCGCGGCCGGGTCGTGCCACAGCCGCATGGTGACGCCGACGACGTCGTACCCGGCGTCGCGCAGCCGCAGCGCGGCCACGGCGCTGTCGACACCCCCGCTCATCGCCACGGCCACGCGATCCCGGGTGAGCGGCAGCCCAACCGTGCCGAGCCGATCCGAATACCACCGCTCGAGCGCACGGGCGAGCGCATCGGCGACGATGTCCGGGCCATGGCGCCGATCGGGGCCGAGCCCCCCAAGGGCCCGGTCGAGGTCGTCGGCCGACAGCCGTAGGGCGTCGCTGAGCGGGGCACCGGTCACCGCTGCGCAGGCCGCGCTCGCCGCTGCGGTCGCGGCTCCGCACCCGAACGCGAGGAAGCGTGCCTCGGCGACGCGTCCGTTGCCGACGCGAAGCTGGATGCGCACGACGTCGCCGCACGCGGCGCTGCCGGATTCGCCGACGGCGCCGGGCTCGGGCATGGCACCGGCCCCGACGGGCGCCGCGAGGTGGCGCATCGCGTGAGGCGGGTACGGCGGCACGCCGGCGAGGCTACCACGGGGCTCAGGCCCGCCCCACGCTTGCGTCGACGGGCATGCCCCAGCGTGCCGTGGGCGGCAAGTGACTGGGCCTGCATAAGCAGGTGGGTGGCGTGCAAGACGGCGCACCGGGCGACGCCTCGACATCGCCTCCCGTGTCAATCGTGTTGGCTCAGGTCGCTGATCCGACACGCACACGACAGGGCACCTCGGACGTTAGACCCTCCCCCGCCTCCCCGCAAGCGATCGAGCCACGCTTAACGCGCCCGGCTCGAACCAGCGCCGTGCGGACGGTCCCGGGCGACAGTTTCGTCGTTCGTCACGACTGTTAAGCCCGGGCACGGTTTCGTCGTCCGTGACGATTGTTAATCGCCCGGGACGGGTTTCACCCTGCAAAATCGCTAATTCATTAGGCGATGCCGGGGATTGCGCCCCTCCGAGGTTTCGTCGTTCGTGACGATTGCGTGCCGTTAACGCGCCGGGGCTCCCCGAAGGGAGCCCCAGACGTCCGACATCCGTATCGGACGAGCCTCAACAGATCTTGTTCGGCTTGCCGATCGCAGGTGCCTTCGCGAGTGACTTCACGGTCGCCTTCGTCGCGCCGTGCGCCACCGCAGTGACCTCCAGCGTCTTCGCGTCGATCGTGTACTCGGTCGTCCCGCCGCCGTATTGGCCGAGCAGATCCGTGGCCTTGAGCGAGAACGTCGCCCCGTTCGCGGCCTTGACCGGTGCGGCGAAGCGGACGCCCCGGAGCGGGATGACCGGGTCACCGAGACCGGAGACGACCTTCGGGGTCGCCGTGCGCGTCCAGCAGGTCGCGCCCGCCGCCTTCGAGTACAGACCCGTGCGGTTGATGACCATGTCGACGCTCTTGCCGCCGACCGCCGCCTTGCCGCTCATGACGCGGGCCTTGCCCTCCACGAGTCGCGTCTGACTCGAACCGGTCGCGCCCGCGACGCCGCCGAAGCTCCCTGAGAACTCGGCTCCGAGACCCGGAACCTTCACGTAGTGGGCGTTCACGCGACGCGCGAGCGAGATGCCGCTCGGGGCGCCACTCACCCCACCCTTGCGGGCCGGGGCCTTGATGGCGTGCGGGACCGCGGCGCGAGCGTCGATCAGCGACTGGGCGATGATGTCCTCGTCCACGAGGCCGCGCCAAACGTTGGCGAGCTTGTCGTCGCCCTGGATGACCGCGACCGCCGGCGTGTACTTCACCGAGAACATCGTGGGCAGATCACCGAGCTTCGTCTTGCCGGTGATCCGGTAGACGATGAACTTGGTGTCGCGGAACTTCGAGTTCTGGCGAAGCGTGTTGAGCCGCTTCTGGACGATCTCGTCCTCGGTGATTCCCGGGAGCAGGAACGCGATGACGACCGGGCCGTCACCGCGAAGCGAGCTCTTGACGACGGCGGGCGTGTTCTTGCTCGGGGTGACCTGGTCACCTCGCGCCAGACCGCCGCCGTCGGCAGCCTGGACCGTCAGGGGAACCGCCGCGAGCGCTCCAGCACCGATGAGCGCAGCGATCGTGCGCCCGCGGGCCGTCCGGACCCCGGTGCGCTTGTCTGCCTGATGAGCAGTGTCGGTGGGGGACACTGTCGAACACCTCCACGTTCGATGACCTACTGCTTCTTCGGCAGCAGGTCCCGTGGGCTTAACACCCGCGGCGGCGGTTCGCAGGCCCCGCCGATCGGCGAAAACCGCTGGTCAGGAGCCGGCGCGTGGCGCCGGCGCCACGCTGCGGACCGACAGCTCACGCAGCTGGCGCTCGTCGACCTCCGCCGGGGCCCCGGTGAGGGGGTCCTGGCCGGTCGCCGTCTTCGGGAAGGCGATGACGTCACGGATGGATCGCTCCCCCAAGCAGGAGCATCACGAGCCGGTCGAAGCCCAGTGCGATCCCCCCGTGCGGAGGCGCGCCGAGCCGGAGGGCGCGCAGCAGGAACCCGAACTTCTCCTCCGCTTCCTCGGCGTCGACTCCGATGGCCGCGAATGCGGCCTCCTGGACGTCGCGATCGTGGATCCGGATGCTCCCTCCGCCCACCTCGACGCCGTTCAGCACCACGTCGTACGCCTGGGCGACGACCGCTCCGGGATCGGTCGCGAGCAGCGGGATATCCTCGGGACGCGGTGATGTGAAGGGGTGGTGACGGGCGTCCCACCGTTCTTCGTCGGCGTTCCACTCCACCAGCGGGAAGTCAGTCACCCACAGCGGGGCCCAGGCGCCGTCCGGCACGAGCCCGAAGCGCTCGGCGAGCCCTACCCGCAGGGTCCCGAGCACCGCGAGCGCCGCCTCCTCGGCATCGGCCACGAGGCAGACGAGGTCGCCCACGTCCGCGTCGAAGGCATCCGCGAGGCCGCCGAGGAACTCGGCCTTGACGGACGCGCGGAGGCCGTCCTCCCCCGCCACCGCCCACACGAGCCCCTTCGCTCCGAGCTCCTGCGCCTCGGCGACGAGCCCGTCGAGGTCCTTGCGCGACAGCCCCGCGCCAGCACCGGGAAGGCGGATTCCGCGCACGACCGCACCGCCCGCGACGGCCTTCTCGAAGATCCCGAGACCGGAGGCGGCCGCCTGTGCGGTCCAGTCGACGATCTCGACCCCGAAGCGTGTGTCGGGGCGGTCGGTGCCGTACCTGGCCATCGCATCGGCGAACGCGATGCACGGAAACGGCGCCGTGAGCGTCACGCCCGCCTCCTCGGCCTGCGCCACGAGGATCGCCTCGACGAGCCGGAAGATGTCGTCGGGCTGCACGAACGACGCCTCGATGTCGACCTGGGTGAACTCGGGCTGGCGGTCGGCCCGCAGATCCTCGTCGCGGAAGCACCGGACGATCTGGTAGTAGCGTTCCAGCCCGCCGACCATCAGGAGCTGCTTGAAGAGCTGCGGCGACTGCGGCAGCGCGTACCACTTGCCCTGCTGCAGGCGGCTCGGGACGATGAAGTCGCGGGCACCCTCCGGGGTGGACCGGATGAGGATCGGTGTCTCCACCTCGAGAAAGCCCTCGGCGTCGAGCACCCGCCGCGTCGCCCGCGCGATCCGCGCCCGCAGCTCCAGGGCGCGCAGGCGCCGCGGCCGGCGCGTCTCGATGTAGCGGTAGGTGAGCCGGATCTCCTCGCTCGCCTCCTGGGATTCGTCCTCCACCGAGAACGGGAGCGGGTCGGCCGCCGACAGGAGCTCCACGTCCGCGACGCGCAGCTCGACCGCGCCGGTGGCGATGTTCGGGTTGACGTTCCTCGCGTCGCGTGCGGTCACCGTCCCGACGACGCTCACGACGTCCTCGTTGTGGAATCGGTGGGCCGCGGCATGCGCATCGGGCGCGGCCTCGGGGTCGAACACGAGCTGCACGATGCCGCTGCGGTCGCGCAGGTCCACGAAGATGAGCCCGCCGTGGTCGCGCCGCCGGTGCACCCATCCGGCCACCCGCACCGTGCCGCCGGCTTCCGCGGCGCCGACGCAGGTGTGGGTTCTGTACCGGTCGGATCCGATCATCGAAGCGCCTCCGCAAGCTGGTCGAGTGGGACTTCACGCTGGTCGCCGCTGGCCATGTCGCGCACCGTGGCGACCCCCGCCGCGTGCTCGCGGGGCCCGATGATGACCGTGTTGCGCGCCCCGAGACTCGCCGCCTGGCGAAGCATCGCCTTGAGGCCGCGCCCGCGCAGGTCACTGTCACACCGGATTCCCGCCGCCCGGAGCTGCCGGAGGAACGGCATGAGTCGCAGGCGCAGGTCGTCGTCGGGGATCGCAACGTAGCAGTCGAGCACGGGCTCGCCACCCGCCAGGCCGGCTGCCTCGAGCGCGAGCGTGATGCGCTCCACACCGCTGCCGAAGCCGATCCCCGGGGTGGGTGGGCCGCCGAGCTGCTCCACGAGCCCGTCGTAGCGGCCGCCCCCGCCGATGCCGGACTGCGCGCCCAGCCGGTCGCACGAGAACTCGAACACCGTCTTGGTGTAGTAGTCGAGCCCCCGCACCAGCGTCGGGTCCTCGACGCATGCGATGCCGAGCGCGTCGAGGGCTTCCAGCACCCGTTGGTGGTGGGCCTTCGCCGCGGGGCTGAGGTGGGCCAGCATCGTCGGCGCCCCCGCCATGATCTCCCGCACGCGCGGCTCCTTCGAGTCGAACAGGCGCAGGGGGTTGTCCCGCAGGCGCTCCCGCTCCTCGGCCGTGAGCCGGTCGGCGTGCGCCTCG
This sequence comes from uncultured Thermoleophilia bacterium, assembly GCA_963706315.1. GTDB lineage: Bacteria > Actinomycetota > Thermoleophilia > Miltoncostaeales > Miltoncostaeaceae > CALMEC01. Next base: position 170,113 of record CAVPMA010000019.1, read on the forward strand.
AGGTAGGCGACGAGCCTCGGGCGGTAGCTGGCCCGCGTGTCCGGGTCGCCCATGCTGGAGATCTTCAGCGTCACGCCGGGGACGCCGAGCCGCCCGTAGACGTCGGCGAGCACGCAGATGACCTCGGCGTCCAGGAGGGGGTCGTCGCTGCCGATCGCCTCGATGCCGATCTGCGTGTGCTCCCGGTACCGGCCGGCCTGCGGGGCCTCGTAGCGGAACATCGGCGCGTGGTACCAGAGCTTCACGGGCAGCTGCTGCTTGTGCATCCCGTGCTCGACGAACGCGCGCACCACGGGCGCCGTGCCCTCCGGCCGGAGCGTCAGCGACCGGCCGCTGCCGTCGACGAAGGTGTACATCTCCTTGCGCACGATGTCGGTGCTCTCCCCGACGCCGCGCGCGAACACCTCCGTCTCCTCGAAGGTCGGCGTCTGGATCCGTCCGTAGCCGTAGGCCTCGAACACCTCGCGTGCGGTGCTCGTGACCCGTTCGCGCAGGCGGGCCTCCGACGGGAGGATGTCGCGTGTTCCGCGTGGTGGCATGCGGTGGGAGGCGCCTCAGCCGCCGGCGCGCCGGCGCTCCCAGCGTCGCAGCCGCCAGCGGTAGAACCAGCGGTCGAACACGTACCCGAAGCCGAGCAGGAACACGAACATGATCGCGACGAGCAAGAGGTTCGACCCCGAGGAGCCGCCGCTCAGCGAGAGGAACAGGTAGAACACCGCCGAGGCCATCAGCGACCGGAACACGACGCTGCGCGAGTTCGGCGGCACCGGCGCGCCCGGCGGCAGCTTCTTGGTCGTGTTGCCGTCACCGCCGTCGGCGAGCTTCGCCTCGTGCCGTGGGTTCTTCACGGGTGGTGGGCCGGCGGTCGGCCGTCGGCGACGCTTGCTGGCGATGTCGGTTACCTCCTCGGCTGGTGGCGCCGCAGCGACGTGAGCTGGGCTTCGAGCAGTTGCCCCGGCCGGAACCGTGCGAGCCGGAGGGCGCTCGGGCTCGGCCCGCGCAGCGCGGCCGCCGGGATGAGCCCGACCAGCTCGCTGTCGCCGACCTCGACGCCCAGACGCTCCGCCTCCCGGCGAACGGCCGCGAGGGCCACCGCCGGCGGGGTGCGGCGGAAGTCTTCCAGGTTCATCGACACCTGGGCAACGCCGGCGTCGGGCAGGTACAGGCCGAGCGCGCGCAGGCCGGGCGGGCCACCGCCGGCTTCCCGCACCCGGGCCGCGATGGCCCTCGCCTCGTCGAGGGTCGCGCCGGGCAGCCACACGTTCCAGGCGATGAGGGGCTCGCGCGCCCCGACCATGACGGCCCCGGCGGTCGCGTGGATCCGTCGCGGCCCGTCGTCCGGGACGAGCTCGCCGTCCTCGACGGCGCGGGTGAGCGCGTCGAGCCCGCCGCTGCGGAAATCGTGCGGACGGGTCCGCTCCGGGCTGGTGGCGATCGCGCCGTAGCGGAACACGGGCAGCGCGAGCTCGGCGCCGATGCGTTGCGCGATGCCGACGGCGAGCTCGGACGCCATCGGCAGGTCGTCGGGGGTGAGCGCGACGACGGGCACGATGTCGAGCGCCCCGATGCGCGGGTGCGCCCCGCGATGGCGGCGCAGGTCGATGCGCTCCATGGCCTCGCCCGCCAGCGCGACCATGGCGTCCTGCAGGGCCAGCGGATCGCCCGCCACGGTCAGGACGCTGCGGTTGTGGTCGGCGTCGGAATGCATGTCGAGCACCCGCAGGGCCGGGAGGCTGACGGCGTCGACGAGGGCGGCGACCGTCGCCTCGTCCCGCCCCTCGCTGACGTTCGGGATCGCCACCGCGACGGGCCGCGCGGGTGCAGGCGGGAGCGCCTCGCGGTCGAGCAATGCCTGGGCTCCGTTCTGACCGGTGCCGCTATCGTTCACCGGTCACCACCGTGCAGACGCTTCTTCGCCTACTCTCATTCCTCCGACCATACCGCGCGCAGGTGGTCGTCACCGCATTGTCCGCGGCCGGATTGATGGTCTGCACGGCCACGATCCCGTACCTCACGCGTCTCATCATCGACGACGTGCTGACCGACGGGCGGCGGGACCTCCTAGTGCCACTCGTCTGCGCCGTCGTTGGCGTCGGCTTCATTCGCATGGTGCTGGCGGCGATCCGCCGCCTGGTGAGCGGCCGGGTCAGCCTGGGCGTCGAGTACGACCTGCGGGGCCGCATGTTCGCCCACATGCAACGGCTGTCGTTCGGCTACTTCGACCGCATGCCGGTCGGACAGCTCATGTCCCGGGCCACGAACGACCTGCAAACCGTGCGGTTCTTCCTGGGCTACGGGCTCATCTTCCTCTTCATGAACGTATTCGGCCTGGTGCTCTACACCGCCCTGCTCATGATGATCGACCCCACGCTGACGGCGCTCGCCCTGCTCATGGCCCCGGCGCTGGTGGCGGTGGCGTGGCGATCGAGCAAGCGCACGCAGCCGGTCCTGGTCGACGTCCAGCAGAAGATCGGAGAGGTCACTCAGGCGGCGGAGGAGAGCATCGTCGGAATCCGGGTGATAAAGGCGTTCGGCCAGGAGGCGAGCCAGAGCGCGAAGTTCGCCGCGACGTCCCACCGGGCATTCGAGCGAGCCGTCAAAGCCAACCGGATGCAGGCGTTCTACCTCTCGCTGATGGGATTCCTGCCCACCCTCGGGCTCGCGGCGGTGGTGATCCTCGGCGGGATCCGTACGATCGACGGGCAGCTGTCGCTCGGCGAGTTCGTCCAGTACTACCAGTACCTCCTGGCGCTGGTGTTCCCCCTCCGGTCGATCGGATCGCTCGTCGGGACTGCCCAGCGAGCGACGGCGAGCGGCGAGCGCATCTTCGAGGTGCTCGACACCGACCCCGAACTCGCCGAGCGCCCCGACCCGCTCCCCCTCCCTGCCGGGGGCGGCAACGTGCGGTTCGAGGCCGTGGAGTTCGCCCACGACGACGCCCAGCCGGTGCTGTCGGGCATCGACCTCGAGGTCGCAGCCGGGCGGATCGTCGCGCTCATCGGCCCTACCGGCTCCGGGAAGACGACGCTGACGCAGCTCATCCCCCGGTACTACGACCCGACCGCCGGCCGGGTCCTCATGGACGGTGTCGACGTCCGCGACCTGGCCCTCGACGAGCTGCGCCCCGCCGTGGGGGTGGTCGCCCAGGAGCCGTTCCTGTTCTCGACCACCGTCCGCGACAACATCGCCTACGGACTCCCCGACGCCAGCGACGAGCAGGTGCGGGAGGCCGCCCGCCTCGCCCAGGCCGACGGATTCATCGAGGAGCTCCCCGACGGCTACGACACCGTGATCGGCGAGCGCGGGTACACGCTCTCAGGCGGCCAGCGGCAGCGGGTGGCCATCGCCCGCGCCGTTATCACCGACCCACGGGTGCTGATCCTCGACGAGGCCACCGCGTCGGTCGATGCCTCGACCGAACGCGAGATCCAGGACGCGCTCCGTGCCGCCATGGAGGGGCGCACCACATTCATCATCGCCCACAGGCTGTCCACCATCGCGCTCGCCGACGAGATCCTCGTGCTCGAGGGAGGCCGGATCGCGGCCAGGGGCGGGCACGACACCCTCTACGCCTCGAGCGAGGTCTACCGGGAGATCTACGACCGCGGCCTCGCGCGCCCGGCGCTGGCGGTGGGCACATGAGCATCGGCCGCCCACCCGGTCACGGCCCGTCGTCGGCCGTGCTCGGCGCGCTCGTCGACCGCGACGCGCGGTCGGGCCGCGTGCCCACCAGGAAGCTCCGCAAGCTCCTGCCCTACCTGCGACCGTACCGCTTGCGCATCGCCGCCACGCTCGCGCTGATGGTTCTGGTGACGGGCGCCGGGCTCGCGGCCCCGGCGCTCGCGCAGGTCGCCATCGACGACGGCATCGAGAAGAGCGACAAGACGGTCCTGGTCGTCGCCGTGCTGCTCCTCGTCGGCGCGGGCCTCGTGGGGTGGCTCGCCGGCTACGGACAGGCATATCTGTCGAGCTGGATCGGCGAGCGGACCCTCCTCGATCTGCGCAAGGACGTCTTCTCGCACCTCATGCGGCTGTCGGTCGGCCATCACGAGCGCATCCCGACGGGGGTGACGGTCAGCCGCCTCACCAGCGACATCGAGGCGCTCCGCCAGCTCGTCACCGACGGCATCACCACGCTCGTCGTGCAGGGCCTCACCTTCATCGGGGTGATCGTGATCCTGTTCAGCTACGACTGGCAGCTGGCGCTCGTGGCGTTCGCGATCTTCCCGTTCCTGGCAGTGGCCACCGCGGTGTTCCGCGTCACGTCGGCGAGCGCGTACCGCCGCACCAGGGAGAAGGTCGCGAACGTCCTCGCCGCCCTCCAGGAGACCATCTCCGGCATCCGCGTCGTCCAGGGCTTCGGGCGCCAGGAGCCGGCCGAGCGCGAGTTCCGCGCGGTCAACGACGAGTACCGCGAGGCCAACATGCGGACCATCCGGATCTCGTCCGTGTACTTCCCCGTCGTCGAGTTCCTCACCGCGGTCGGCACGGCCCTTGTGCTGCTCTTCGGCGGCTGGATGGTGCTCGACGGCGACCTCACCGTCGGAGTGCTGGTGGCGTTCCTCGGATACGTCGTCGTCTTCTTCGACCCGATCCAGCAGCTCTCGCAACTGTACGGCACGTTCCAGTCGGCCATGGCCGCCCTCGAGAAGATCCTCGGCGTCCTCGAGACGGAGCCGACGATGGTCGACCGGCCCGGCGCCGCCGATCTTCCGTCGCTGCGTGGCGAGATCGAGCTTCGCGGCGTCACGTTCGCCTACATCGACGAGCCCGTGATCCATGACGTCGATCTTGTGATCGGCGCGGGCGAGACCATCGCGCTCGTCGGGCCGACCGGGGCCGGCAAGTCGACCCTCGCGAAGCTGATCGCACGGTTCTACGACCCGGACGCAGGCGCCGTGCTCATCGACGGGCATGACCTGCGCGACGTCACCCAGGCCTCGCTGCGGGCGCAGCTCGGGATCGTCCCGCAGGAGGGCTACCTGTTCAGCGGGACCGTCGCCGAGAACCTGCGGTTCGCGACGCCCGACGCCACCGATTCCGACCTGCGCAGCGCCTGCGAGGCGATCGGGGCGCTCGAGTTCATCCAGGCGCTCCCCGACGGGTTCGACACGCAGATCGAGGAGCGTGGATCGCGCCTGTCGACCGGCCAGCGCCAGCTGCTCGCCTTCGCCCGCGCGCTGATCGCCGACCCGAGGCTCCTGATCCTCGACGAGGCCACCTCGTCGGTCGACCTCCGCACCGAGGCGAAGATCGAGCGGGCGCTGGCCACGCTGCGCGCCGGGCGCACCGCGATCATCATCGCCCACCGCCTCTCCACGATCCGGGACGCCGACCGCATCGTCGTGGTCGAGGACGGTCGCGTCACCGAGCAGGGCAGCCACGACGAGTTGCTGAGAGCCGGCGGCCGCTACGCGACGCTCTCCACCGACTGGGAGCAGTCCGCCGCTTGAGGTGGCCCCCTCGGAGGCCCGTCGCCGCCGTGGAGCAGACGGGTCGGTGTGCTAGCCTCACCGGTCGCGAAGGGGCCCCGGTGGGGGATCGTCTAGCGGTAGGACGCCGGGTTCTGGCCCCGGTAGCGGGGGTTCGAATCCTCCTCCCCCAACTCGACTCCCGAGCGGTCACAATCAAGCGGTACGTCCAGGGCGCATTCGTCTAGGGGCCTAGGACGCCGGCCTCTCACGCCGGTAACACGGGTTCGAATCCCGTATGCGCTATCCGAGGGGCTCTGCGCCGTCGCAGAGCCCCCTCCCGCATCCGGTCCGTGGGGCATTCCGGTAGGGTCCGCGGTGCGTCGAGAAGTTGCCGAGCGGATCTGAGGAGGCCGTAACGGCGGGGCACGCGACCGCAGGAGGGGAACCGCATTTCGTCGGCCGGGATGCCGAGCTGGCCGCCGCATTGCGGGCCGCCGCGGATCGGCCGGGGCTTCTCGTCATCGTCGCGCCGCCGTGGGCCGGATCGACCCGCTTCGCCGCGGAGGTCGCCGCCGCGCTCGAAGCGGACGGCGCCGTGCGGGTCAGGCTTCGCGGCGGTGGACCGCTCGCCGACCGGCTCGGCGCCGGGCTGACCACCGCCGGACTTCGCGCCGACCCGTGCAAATCGGCGGAGCTGCGACCGTTCGCGGTACTGCTCGACGACATCGACGACGCCTTCGACCTGGCCTGGGAAATCGGCGAGGGGCTCGTCGGCTCGCCCGGCCTGCTGATCGGCTGCATGCGGGAGATCCCGATCGGACCCGCGTTCGTCGAGTTCGAGCCGCTCGACGACGAGGCGGCGCAGGCACTCCTCGAGGACGTCGCCCCGACGCTGGGCGACGTCATGGTGGCGCGGCTCCTCGCACTCGGTACGGGACGGCCCGGCGTGCTGGTTCCGCTCGCGCGGGCAAACCGAGCACCGGGCTCGGACGACACGCCCCTGCGGCTGCCGCCGGGGATCCTCCGCGCGATGCAGCCGACGGTCGACGCGATCGACGCCACCCAGATCGACATCGCCCGGTGGGCAGCCGTGCTCGGCCCCGTGTTCGAGCCGTCACATCTCGTCCGGCTCACCGGTCGCAGCGAGGACGGCTTCGCGCCGATCCTGGACGCGCTTGCCACGGCCGGCATCCTCGAGGAGCTCCCGGGCCCCGGGCCCCTTCGCCTGCGGTTCACCGACCCCCTGCTCGCGGAGGTGTTGCGCCAGGCGGCCCCGCCGAGCGAGCTGCGCCGGCGCAACGCTGCGGTGCTCGGCGCACGCCGGGCCCGCGGCGACGACGCTGCCGAACTCGTGCAGTACGCCATCGGCAGCTTCGACCCGCACGAGGTCGTCGCGCTTTCCCTGCGAGCTGCGGCCGTCGCCCGTGAGCGCGGCGAACCCGCGCGGGCCCTCGCGCACGCGGATCGGGCGCTGGCGTGGTGCGACCCTCGCTGGCCGGAGGGCGAGCAACTCGAAGCAATGTTGGAGCGCGGGCTTGCCCTTGCCAGGACCGGACAGTGGGATGAGGCGACGCAGACACTGCGCGACGTCATCCGGCACCAGCGCAAGGCCGGCAACGAGCGCGCGGCGATCCGCGCCGCCACGGAGTGGGCGCGCGTGCGCTGGTACGCAGGCCACCGGAAAGAGGCGTTCGAGGTCATCCATGCGAACGTTCCGGACGGTGACCACCCACTCGCCGAGCGCGCGCAGGCCCTCACCGAGGCCGCGATGTTCGCAGCCCACGCCGGTCGGCACTCGGAGGCGCTCAAGTGGGCCACGCGAGCGCATAGCGAAGCCACGGCTGCCGGGGACGAACTCACCACGATCCGTGCGCTGAACGCGATCGGCCTGGCGAGCGTCCGCTCGACCGCGAGCCCCGAGGGTTTGGCCTACTTCAGGCAGGGGCTTGATCGGGCGAGGGCGGCTGGCCTGTGGCGGCAGCTCGCCGTCACGATGAACAACGAGAGCGTGTGCCTGTTGATGCTGGGGATGGTCCGCCGCGCCGCGGACCGGGCCCAAGAAGGCCTGGACGTGGTCGAAGCCCACGATGTCGCCGAGGTCGACGCGCCGCTCACCCATAACTTGGCGGAGGCGCTCACGGGAATGGGTCGCCTGCACGAGGCCCGACGGGTCGCATTGCGATCGCGGGCGGCGTTCGAGGCCCTCGGTTCACGGTCCCTGGCGCATCTTGACGGCCTCATCGCATGGATCGACTTCTGCGAGGGGAAGATCCCCGAAGCGCTCACTGCGCTTCGGGCGATCACCGCAGACGCCGACCCGAGCATCACGATCGAGCACAGGGGGTCCCTCTCGGCCTTCCACATCCACGCGGCGCACGCCGCCGGCGAGACGGCCGAGGCCCGCGAGGTGGCGCGATCCGCGGTGGAGTTCTGGCGGGGCACCGAGGACCGCGTCGACGCCATCGGGCTCTTGGGCGCCGCCTGCGAAGTGCTGCCCGCGGCGGAGTCCAAGCCAATCCGGGCGGAGCTTCGCGCAGTTGCCGAGGCGGGCGCGCCGCTCGCGGGAGCGCTCATGACGTTCGCGGACGGGTGGGCGACACGGGTGGTCGCCGAGAAGGTCGCCGCGTTTCGAGAGGCGTCGGAACGCTTTGCGGACGCCGGTCTCGAATGGTGGGCGACGCGCTCGATCATGCTCGCAGGCGAAGCAGGCGGCAAGGCCCCTGCTGCAATCGAGGACCTGCTCGAGGCCCGGCGCCGGTTCCGCGAGATGGACGCCGCGGGATGGCGCGCCCAATGCGAGGCGATCCTGCGGGCACGCGGTCACAGGTTTGTGATGCCGTCCAGGCGACGCGAGACCGGAGACATGTCCGAGCGTGAGGTCGAGGTGCTCGAGCAGCTCGCACTCGGTCTGACGAACCGCGAGATCGGTCACCGCCTCTACATCAGCGAGAAGACCGTCGGACGGCACCTGGAGCGGATCTTCGCGAAGCTCGGGGTGACCAGTCGGACCGCCGCCGTGAGCGCGGCGCAGGAGCTCGGCATCGTCGAGGTGGACGATCAGGTGGTGACGACAACCCCCTGAGGCTCCGGGCCGTTGAGGCAGGTCCGAAGTGCCATGATCGCGACGACCACATAGATCGCCGCGCCGACCGCGATGGCCTGCCGGACCCCGACGGTTTCGCCCACGGCGCCGCCGACGAACGCCCCGAGCGCGATCGAGCCGCTGGCGACGAGCCGATAGCTCACGGTGACGCGGCCGAGGAGCTCGGACGGCACGGTACGTTGCCTGAGGCTGGAACCCGAGATGATGATGATCACGATGCCGAAGCCGAGGAGCCCGTCTCCGGTTGTCGTCAGGACGAACCAGTTCGACGCGGTCGATGCGCTGATGAGGCCGATCCCGAGCATCGCGGACCCCAGCCCGATGAGGATCGGTCGCGCGATTCCCATCCGCGCGGCGAGCCTCGGGGTGAAGGCCGCTGCGAGGACACCGCCGACGCCGTTCGACGCGTAGACGATTCCGGCTTGCCACCCGTTCAGGCCGAGCGTTTGCTGAAGGAAGATCGCCATCATCCCGATGACGAACCCGCTCCCGACGTTGCTGGCTCCGATGGTGAGGGTCAGCGCCCGGACGTACGGGTTGTGCGCCGTCGCTCGGACGCCCGCCCGAATCGCGGAGACCATTCCTTCATGAAGGGCTCCGAACCGCTCCCGCTTGACCCAGACCAGCCAGAGCGTCGACGCGGAGAACGCGAACGTCACCGCGTCCACGGCGATGGCCCCGGACGCGTTGACGGTAGCGATGAGCACGCCCGCCGTGACGGGGGCGAGGATCGTCGCGAGACCTTCGGTGAGCGACAGTCGCGCATTGGCCCGGACGATCTCCTTCTGGGGCACCAGATCCGGGAGAAACGCCTGGGCGGACGCCTCGAAGAGGATGCGAGCCATCCCGGCGAAGAACCCGACGACCATCACGAGGGCGACGCTCGGACCGAAGCCGGCGAGCACCGCGATGGGGACGCTGCCGAGCAGGATCATCCTGACCAGATCCGCTTCGATCATCGAGCGCTTGCGCGACCGCCGGTCGGCCCATGCGCCGAGGGGGAGCCCGAACAGCAAGGCGGGGACGTACACCAGCGCCTCGAGCGATCCGACCGCGAACGGCGAGCCCGTCTCCTGGGAGACGAGCCATGGAAGAGCCAAGACCGTGATCTCGTCGCCAAACTGGGAGGCTGCCCGCCCAGCCCAGAACAGCCCGAAGCCCCGTCGACTGACGTTCGCCACGCGAGGAGCCTACGCAACCCCCGAGACGGCGGAATCGGCGGCAACCGGTGACGGCGGCATCGGGGTCTCGATGGGGGTTTGCGCCGGGGCCGGCCGAACCGGAGTCGAGGTCGGCTCGGGCGGCACCACGAAAGTCTCCTCGTCGAGGCGGACGTCCAGGTACTTAGCGGCCCGCGACCACTCCTCGGAGAACTCGGTGATCCTGCCGAACTCGGAGCTCCCGCTGTCCAGCGCGACGATGCTCTTGAGTGCCTGGACCACGGTGGAGTCGAACAGATGGCTGTCTTCGTCGAAGACCTTCAGCGCCTCCTCGGCGGGACGCCCCCGGCGATACGGCCGGTTCGAGGTGAGCGCTTCGAAGGTGTCGGCGACACCGAGAATCCGTGCGCCGAGCGGCAGGTCCGGCGCGCCGGTGCCCTCCGGGTAGCCGGATCCGTCGAGTCGCTCGTGGTGGGCGTAGATCATACGAACGAGGTCCCCGAAGCCCGGGATTCCCTGCAGTGCCTCAGCGGACAACCGCGCGTGGCGTTGCATGATCGCGCGCTCCTCGTCCGTCAGCCGACCGGGCTTGAGCAGGATCTCGTCCGGCACGCCGACTTTGCCCACGTCGTGCAGCAATCCTGCGAGGTGGACGCGGCTCTGGTCTTCCTGGCTCAGTCCCATCTGCTGGGCGATGTCCCGGGAGTAGATCGCGACGCGGGCGGAGTGGATCGCCGTCTCGGGATCCTTCATCTCCAAGAGTCGCGCGAAGGAAACGAAGATCGCCCGGAAGAACTCGTCCTTGAGTTCCTGCGACTCGAGTTGCTTGCGCGTGGCGTTGAGGAAGAACCACAGGCCGGTCACGGCGACGCCCGCGACGACGGCGGGAAGCAGCCGCGCCCCCGGCGGGAGCAGCAGGCCGATCTCGACCAAGGTCACGACAAGGAACGCCGACGCGAAGTCGAGCTTTGCGACGGGCAGACCCTCTTCCCGAAGCGACTGCCAGAACGGGTGCCCGAAGGCCAGACGTGCCCACGTGTCGATGACGACGGAGTGCAACGAGATGTGGACGACGACGGCGATGATCGCCGCGGTGAACCAACCGAACGGTCCAGCCGTCGGAGTCGCCGCGCCGAAGGCCTCTCCGAGGGATGAGAAGACGTACGTCGCTGCAACCGTCGGCAGCGCGTACGCGCAGATGTTGATGGCGCGCGAGATGTTTCCGAGCCGCCCTCGTGGGACGACGCCGACGATGACCCCCACGAACATCGCCATGCCCGGGTTGAGCGTGAGCATCGCGAAGATCAGCGGGAGATCGCACAGCGAGACCGTGGTCGCGCGGGACAGACGCTGTCGCGCCATCTGGAGCGCGACGCCTGCCGCCCCGAGGACGACTGCAACGGAAGCCCCGCCGCCCCTGTCCGCAGAATGATTACAGCGTTGATGCCCAGGGTGATCGCAGCGCCGGTCGCCACGAGTACCGGGACAGTTTTCGGGATGGTTGTCGTCGTCCTTGACAATTAGGGCCTCGTCCACCTTATCGGCAGTACGAGGCCCAGACCTGAGAAAAGCTATGTACCGGCGCTTTCGCCGGAAATGTCGAATTTGTGTCAGCCGCCGCGTGCCATGGTGAGTAGCCCTCCCCAGTCGTGTTCTCAGTGATGGGAACCCTATGAGCGGTGACGCGTTCCGAGCGTGGGGCGAATACCCCAATCTGGGACCCCAAGCAGAGGTGATTCCTACAGCAAACGCAGCGAATTCCGGGAAAATCTCACGTGCTGTGGTCCCCGGCGCGCAACCCCATCGCAACCGCGATGTCGCCCGCCAACCCGGCGTTCGCGATGACGAGGGCGCGATTCGCCGCGAGGGTGCGACCCCCGCTGCGCTCATGGAGGGCCGCCAGAACGAACGGGGTGACCGCCTGCCCGACAACCCCTTGGCGGTGGGCATCGGCGAGCGCCTCCTCGATGAGCGGCTCGACACCGTCGAGGGACACATCGGGCGGGCGGGCGAGCATGAGCCCTCCCCCGCCCAGCGCCCAGTGCGCGAGCGCAACTCGCGCGCCCTCGCCGGCCGACTCGACCCGGGCCGCAACGGGTGGGCCGCCGTGCGCCGAGTAGAACAGCGGGAGGGTGTCGGTTCGCCAGCCGACGACCGGCACGCCCATCGTCTCCAAGACCTCGCACGTCGCGGCCACGTCCAGCAGCGACTTGATGCCGGCGCTCACAACCAGCGCGGGCGTGCGGGCGAGCTGACCGAGGTCGGCAGAGACGTCCGGCGGATTCGGGTAGCCGCGATGGACCCCGCCGAGACCGCCGGTGGCCATCACCCGGATGCCGACGGCACGGCACACCGCGAGCGTCCCCCCGACCGTCGTCGCGCCCAGCGCCCCCTGCACCGCGCAGACCGCGAGATCCCTCGGCCCCAGCTTTCGCGCCGACGGCCCCGCGACTCCGAATCGCTCGACCTCAGCCGCCGTAAGTCCCACCCGCACGACCCCATCCGCGACGCCGATCGTTGCCGGCACGGCACCGGCCGCCCGGACGGCCGCCTCAGACGCGGCGCCGACCTCCGCGCCCTCCGGGTGCGGAAACCCGTGTGCCACGAGGGTCGTCTCGAGTGCGACGACGGCCCCGCCTCCATCGAGCGCCTCCCGAACCTCCGGCGCGATCCTGATGAGCCCGCTCATGGCATCGCCCCGACCTTCGCGACGCACTCGGCGGCCGCCGCCAGGCCACGTTCGGCAGCGTCGCTCGCGGAGTCGCCGAGTAGGAAGCCCGCCGCGAAGGCGTCACCGGCCCCGGTGGTGTCGACGACGGTGGCGGGGATCGCGGGCAGGACCTCCCGCCCGCCGGGCCACCGCACCTCGCACCCCTCGGGCCCGCGCTTGATCACCAGCACCGGCGCCTGCGGCGGCTCCCCCATCACCTCGAGCTCCTCCTCGTTCGCGAACACCACGTCGGGGGCGATCACTGCGAGGCGCTCGCGGAACGCCGGCGGCCCGAAGTCGCGGATCGCGCTCCACGACGAGAGGTCGACGCTGACCCTCGCCCCCGCCGCACGAGCCTCCCGGGCGGCCCGGCGGGCCGCGCCGTCGATCGGCGAGCGCATGAGGCTGTAGCCCGACAGGTGCAGCCGGTCGCAGCCGCTGAACCACTCCCCCGTGAGATCCTCGGCGTGCAGCGCGGTTGCGACCCCGCGGTCGGTGGCCATCGTGCGCTCCCCCTCCCCGTCGACGAACGCGACCACCGTGCCCGTGCCCGCCGGGACCCGGGGGCCGGAGAGCTCCACGCCCCGACGCTCGAGCTCACCCGCGACGAGTAGCCCGGCCGCATCGCCGGGGCGCACGCCGACGAACCGGGCCGTGCCCCCGAGGTGCGCGACCCAGGCCGCCACGTTCGCGGCCTGGCCGCCCGGGCCGACCAGCGTCTCGGCCGGCGCGTCGCCCCCGCGCGCGAGCGGCGCTCGCAGCCGCACGATCACGTCCAGCAGCAGGTCGCCGAGGGTGCAGATCACCACCCGGCGATCCTCTCACCTGCCGGCACCGCACGACCGCCCGCCGATATCGTGCGCCCGATGCGGCTCCACGTGCACCGATGGGGTGTGTCGCCCGGCCGCCCGGTCGTCTGCCTGCACGGCGTCATGGGCCACGGCGGACGCTTCCGGCGCCTGGCGGAGGCTGCGCTCGGCGCGCGCGAAGTGCTCGCCTTCGACCTGCGCGGCCACGGGCGCTCCTCGTGGGACCCACCCTGGAACCTCGACACGTATCTCGACGACGTCCGCGACAGCCTCGACGCCGAGGTCGACGGCACGATCGATCTCGTGGGCTTCAGCTTCGGCGGACGCCTCGCGCTCGAGCTGGCGGCGTCCGATCCCGAGCGCATCCGCCGCCTCGTGCTCCTCGACCCGGCGATCCAGATGACGCCCGGCGTGGCGGGACGCTTCGCCGACGAGGCCCGCCTGGACGTCTCGTTCGCGACCGCCGACGAGGCGATCGACGCCCGGCTCGCGACACTCGCCCACACGCCCAGGCCGATGCTCGAGGACGACATGGCCGAGGCGCTCGAGCAGGGCGAGGACGGACGCCTCCGGTACCGGGTCTCCCGAAGCGCGGTCGTGGCGGCCTACGGGGAGATGGCCCGCACGCCGGCCCTGCCCACCGGCTGCGCGACGCTCCTGGTGCGCGCCGAGAACGGGATCGTCGACGACCGGCAGGAGGAGCTCCTCCGTGGCGCCCTGGGCGGCGACCTGACGGTGACGCGCGTGCCCGGGAGCCACTCGGTCATGTGGGACGCCCTCGCGGAGACGGCGGCCGCTGTCGCCGCGCACCTGAATTGACACGCCGAAATCTTGGCCGCGGGGACAGCCGGGCGCCGCTGTGATCGGCGTCGCCGACCGGTACGCTCCCGGCATGCGGGTCGGCGTCCTCACCGGCGGCGGTGACTGTCCCGGGCTCAACGCGGTCATCAGAGCGGTCGTCCGCGTCGGTCGGGCGCGGTACGGGCACGAGCACCTCGGGCTGCGAAACGGCTGGCGCGGCCTCCTGGGACGGTCGACCATGCCGCTCGACCTCGACGCCGTGAGCGGCATCCTCCCCCGCGGCGGCACGATCCTCGGCACGTCGCGCACCAACCCCTTCAAGGACGCCGACGGCGGCACCCGCTGCGCGGCGAGCTTCCGCGAGCTCGGCCTCGACGCGCTCGTCGCGATCGGCGGCGAGGACACGCTCGGCGTCGCGGCCAGGCTGACAGCCCAGTTCGACGTCCCGTGCGTCGGGGTGCCGAAGACCATCGACAACGACCTCGACGGCACGGACTACACCTTCGGGTTCTCCACCGCCGTCCAGACCGCGACCGACGCCATCGACCGGCTCCACACCACGGCGGAGTCCCACGACCGGGTGATCGTTGTGGAGGTGATGGGGCGCCACGTCGGATGGATCGCCACCTACGCCGGCATCGCCGGCGGGGCCGACGCGATCCTCATCCCGGAGGTGCCGAAGAGCCTCGACGAGGTGTGCTCGGCGATCGAGTCGCGGCACGCCCGCGGCAAGAACTTCTCGATCGTGGTGGTGAGCGAAGGGTTCGAGCTGGAGGGCGAGGCCGAGGAGGCCGAGCTCGACGAGTTCGGCCACAAGCAGCTCGCGAAGGCCGGGATCGGCGAGCGGGTCGCCGACGGCCTCAGGGAGCGCACGGGCTTCGACACGCGGGTCGCGGTGCTCGGCCACATCCAGCGCGGCGGCACGCCCAACGCCTACGACCGGATCCTGGCGACCAGGTTCGGCACCCACGCCGCGGATCTCGTCGGCGCCGGCCGATTCGGCCGGATGGTCGCTCTGCGCGGCGACGACATCATCGACATCCCCATCGCCGAGGGCGTCGCGAAGCTCAAGACCGTCCCGCCGGAGCGGTTCGCAGTCGCCGAGCCGTTCTTCGGCTGAGCAGGCTCGACCGCTTCGCGGTCGCGGACCCGGTCGCAGGGCGCGCTTGACGAATTCGGTGGCAATGGTGCTACCCTCGCCGGCCGATGGCTCGGTCACTGATCATCTGCGAGAAGCCCTCCGTCGCACGCGACGTGTCGACGGCGCTGCCCGGCAAGTTCGCCAAGGCCGGCGACTTCTACGAGGGCGACTCCGCGGTCGTCGGATTCGCCATCGGGCACCTCGTCGAGCAGGTCGACCCTGACCAGTACGACGAGCGCTACAAGAAATGGAAGTACGAGGACCTGCCCATCATCCCGGGCGCGTTCAGGTACCAGGCCCGTGACGCGAAGGCGGGCAAGCAGCTCAAGGCGCTCCACAAGTACATGACGTCCGACGATGTCGACGTGATCGTCAACGCGTGCGACGCCGGACGCGAGGGCGAGCTCATCTTCAAGCTCATCCTCGAGACGGCTCCGAAGAAGGCGCGTGAGAAGCCTGTGAAGCGGGCGTGGTTCTCGTCCATGACCGCCCAGGCGATTCGCGACGCGTTCGAGCACCTCCGCGACGACGAGGAGATGGTTCCGCTCGAGGAGGCGGCCCGAGCGCGCAGCGAGGCGGACTGGCTCGTGGGCATGAACGCCACGCGCGCCGCGACCACCAAGGCCGGGTCGGTGCGCAAGGTGCTCTCACTCGGCCGGGTCCAGACGCCCACGCTCGCGCTCATCGTCGGGCGCGACGTGGCGATCCAGGCGTTCGTGCCGGAGGACTACTGGGAGGTCGAGGCGACGTTCGCCACCTCCGGCGGAGCCCGGTACGTCGGGCTCTGGCACGAGGGGCCCAAGAGCCGCCTCCCCGCGGGCGAGCCCGCC
This sequence comes from uncultured Thermoleophilia bacterium, assembly GCA_963706315.1. Taxonomy (GTDB): domain Bacteria; phylum Actinomycetota; class Thermoleophilia; order Miltoncostaeales; family Miltoncostaeaceae; genus CALMEC01. The sequence goes on from CAVPMA010000019.1 coordinate 186,081, forward strand.
GAGGCGATCGTCGCGACCGTGAGCGGCAAGCCCGCGGTGGTGGAGTCGCTCGAGACGAAGCCGCAGACCGAGCAGTCGCCGCTCCTGTACGACCTCACGACCCTCCAGCGCGAGGCGAACCGCCGGTTCGGTTTCTCCGCCCAGCGCACCCTCTCGGCCGCGCAGGCCCTGTACGACCAGTACAAGCTCCTCACCTACCCGCGAACCAGCTCCCGCTACCTGTCCGGCGACATGGTCGCCCAGCTCAAGCCCATCGCCGCCCGGGTGGGATCGGCCGCGCCGGTCTACGCAGACGCCGCTCGCTACGTGGTCGGGCTCGACAAGCTGCCGCTCGGGAAGGTCATCAACGACGCGAAGGTGACCGACCACCACGCCATCATCCCGACCGACGCCGACCACGACATCGCCGGGCTCCCGCGCGACGAGGCCCGCATCTACGACATGGTCGCCCGCCGGTTCCTCGCGGTGTTCCATCCCCCGGCGCGGTTCGAGAACACGGTGATCGAGACCCGCTGCGAGGAGCACCTGTTCCGCAGCCGGGGGAAGGTGATGATCGAGGCCGGCTGGCGCGCGGTCTACGGCGAGGAGGCCGACGAGACGCGCGGCCCGGCGAAGGAGGACGAGGAGCGCGAGCAGAAGCTGCCGCAACTCCGCGAGGGCGAGGCCGTCGACTGCGCCGAGGCGGAGGCGCTCGCGAAGCGTACGAAGCCGCCGGCCCGCTACACCGAGGGCACGCTCCTGCGCGCCATGGAGACCGCCGGGAAGCTCGTCGACAACGACGAGGCGGCCGAGGCCATGAAGGACGCCGGGCTCGGCACGCCGGCGACCCGCGCCGCGACGATCGAGCGGCTCATCGACGCCGAATACGTCGAGCGCGACGGCAAGAGCCTGCGCGCCACGGAGAAGGGCGTCGGGCTCATCCAGATGCTCGGCGACCACGTGCTGACGAAGCCTGAGCTCACCGGCCGCTGGGAGCAGCGCCTCAACGAGATCCAGCGCGGCACCGAGCGCCACGAGGACTTCCGGCGCGACGTCGAGGAGTTCACCCGAGACGTCGTTGCGTGGTTCGCGGACAAGGACCGCGAGGACCTGCGCGTCGAGCGCCGCCGGCTCGGGCCGTGCCCGACCCCCGGCTGCGAGGGCCACATCGTCGAGTACCCCAAGAGCTACGGGTGCGACAGCTACAAGAGCAAGGACGAGCCCGGCTGCGGCTACACCCTCTGGAAGCAGGCGAACGGCAAGACGCTCACCATGGAGCAGGCGCTCGAGCACATCGCCGCCGGGCGCTCCAGCAAGGACCTCGCCGCCGAGCGGGAGGTGCTGGGCCCCTGCCCGACGCCCGGGTGCGGCGGGGAGATCATCGAGCGGACCCGAAGCTACGGCTGCACGAGCTGGAAGAGCCGCAGCGAGACCGGGTGCGGATTCGTCATCTGGAAGCGCGTGCGCGGCCAAAAGGGCGAGGTCGACGTGGAGACCGCCCGCAGCATGGTGGCCGCGGGCGAGACCAACGCTGCGCCTGCGCCGTCGAAGGAGCCCATCGGCAAGTGCCCCACGCCCGGCTGCGGCGGCGACATCGTCGCCAACAGCCGAGCCTACGGCTGCACCAGCTGGAAGAGCCGCAAGAGCCCCGGCTGCGGCTTCGTCATCTGGAAGCGCGAGAGCGGCCACGAGGTCACCCCGGAGGAGGCCGCCGAGCGCATCCGCGAGGCGCACGAGCAGGCAGCCGCAACGCCGGCGGGCGCCACCACCGCCGCGAAATGACCCCCGGCGAGGTCGCCGACCACGTCCTCGCCCGCTCGACCTGGCGGTATTCGCGGGCGTCGGGGCCGGGCGGCCAGCATCGCGATCACACCGAGACACGCGCCGAGCTCGTGGTGAGAGGCGAGGCCCTCGAGGGGCTTCCACCGGAGATCGCCGCGCGACTGTCGACGGCGCTCCACCTCAAACGCCGGCCGCTTCGCCTCGCCTCGCAGGCCGACCGGTCCCGCGACCGAAACCGGGCGACGGTGGAGACCGCCCTTCGCACGCGCATCGCCACGGCGCTTGCCCCGCGGCGGACGCGCCGGCCCACGGCCCCCTCGGCGTCCTCGGTCGCGCGCCGGCTCGACCAGAAGGCCCGACGCTCCCGCATCAAGTATAAAATTTAATTATTTTTATATATTTATTTTTTATTATATTTTTAGCGATGCGCGAGCGCCCCGGGCCGTCGGACTGAGCAGGGTTTGCCGCCAGGAGGTGTGATCGGCGCGATCACGAGAGTGACCTGCACCGACGCCGGGACCCTCCGCGGCGCGGGACGCGGCTCCGGAAGGGGACGCGACGCCGCGCTCGCGCAGTCGGGCGACCCGGTCTCCGGGCTCCTGTCGCGCGCGCGCCTCGCGAAGCCCGGCTGGGGGGTTTCGTCGGCGCGCGCACCGCTGGACGCGCGTCGCCGCATGGGTGCCACCGAATCTGACGGCGGTCGCCACCAGGATCATGTTGTCGGTCGCGACGCGGCGCGCCGCCTCGTCGTGCTCGTCATCGGCCTGGCCGGGTTCGCCGGCTTTTCAATCTCTTCGCCTCGTACGACGTCTTCGGCGACGAGGTCAGCTACCTGCGGCTGTCGGAGGGGATCGCCGACCACCACCAGATCCGGTTGTTCGGTGAGCCGTTCTACCTGCATCCGCCTGGCTTCTTCCTCCTGCAGGCCGGCTTTCTGGATCTGTTCCCGGCGAGCGGGCCGACGATCGAGGCCGTGCACCACGCCGGATCCTGAACGCCGTGCTGGGCATGGCGAGCGCGGGACTGGTGCTCGCGATCGCCACCGGCTCGCCGGGTTCAGGGCCGGGCTGGCCGCCGGGGCGATCTTCGCGATCGAGCCGTTCATCATCCGGCTCAACAGCCGCAACCTGATCGAGACGTCCCTGATGTTCTGGGTGCTGCTCGGGTACCTGCTCCTCGTCACCGGCGCCGGCGAATCGCGGGTCCTGGGGTGGGGGCGGGTCGCGGCGGTCGGCGGCGCCTTCGGCTGCGCGGTGCTCACCAAGGATGTGGCCGCGATCATGACCGTCGGCCCGTTGCTGATACTCGCCGCCGGCGCCGGGGGCGTCCGGCGCATGCGACTGCTGGCGACGGCGGGGATCGCGACGGCGATGTACGGCGTGTACTTGCTCCTCGTGGTGATCAGCGGAGAGTGGTCGTACTTCCGCCAGGAGAAGCTCAGCGGCTTCGAGCGCCTCCTGGGGCTCAAGCAGGAGACGGGGTTCAACCAGCACGGCGGCCCGTCGCTCATCGACGCGATCCTCGACAACCTCACCGAGATCGGGGTCACGTACGCGCTGTTCATGCTCGGCGCGGTGGCCGGGGTCGTCCTGTGGCGCCGTGGCGACGAGCGCGCCAGGTGCTGGTGGCGTGGCTGACCTGCACGACCGCACTGCTGTGCTACGCGGTCCTGTTCGGCACGCTGGAGGAGCAGCTCTTCTACCTGCTGGTCGTCCCTGCGGTCGTGAGCATCCCTTGCGCGATCGTGTTGCTGATACGCCGTCGCGGCAACGCGCCGTCGTTGCGAGTGCGCGCCGCGATCGGCGTGGCGCTAGCGGTGATGCTCGGCTGGAGCGCGTACACCTGGTGCGACGTGCACACGGTGCCGGACGAGGCGTTCACGCAGGTTCGGCAGTTCCTGCGCACGGGCCTGCCGGAGGGCGCCCGCGTGGGTGTGACAAAGGACCCGCAGCAGTTCCTCCTAGAGGGGTATTTCCAGGGGGATCCCGTCACGAGCGTCGCCGACCTGCGCAGGCGGAAACTGGACTACGTCGTGCTCGGCGAGTACCAGACGACGCTGGGGTACGGCTCCGGCAACCCGGAGCTGTACAAGTGGATCGCGGCGAACTCCCGGCTCGCCTTCGGCGCGACCGGGCGCAGCTTCGGGCTGCTCGGCGTCTACAAGGTCCGCGACCCCGCCCGCGCAACGAACCCCCGGGGGGCCGGCCTGGCGCCCGGCCGGCGGCCTCCGCCGCGACGAGTGCGCGCCCACCCGGCGTAGACGCAACGGCGGGGCTGCTCCGCGTCATGGTCGGCGCGGAGCTTCTCTCGCGAGATCCGGGGCTCGTGTCCGCCCGGAAGCTCGCGCTGAGCGCCCATGCGGCGGAGCGGCCGATGCGCGTGGACTGATCCCTGACCGCGGGACGCGCGCCTGGCGCTCGGGGACGAACTATTGACAGGAGCGTCGCCTGACCTGAGCGGACTCAACCATCACTACCCTGCTTAGGTGCTCCCGGCTCACAAGGCGACGATCGTTGTCAACCCGAGACGAACAAGATCGCGCTGACCACCGGGTACCTGTGGACGGACGTCGAGAGGCGGACACGGCCGAGGCCCGCACCCGGAGGAGTAGGTTGAAGACGATGACCGGCGCGCTCGAGCACCCGACGGGGATCCTCCTCGGAGACGGCTGGGAGCAGCGCAACGACGACCTCGAGGTCGTGAGCCCGCACACCGGCGACGTCGTCGCGCGGGTCGCCATGGCGAGCATGGCCGACGTCGGGCGCGCGGTCGCCGCCGCCTGCCGGCACCTTCCCCCACCGCCCCCCGCCAGACGCGCCGCGGTCCTCGAACGCGCCGCGGTAATGGTCGCGGAGCAGAACGACCGGCTGGCGACGCTCATCGCCGTCGAAGCCGGCAAGCCCATCACCCAGGCGCGGGTCGAGGCGGCTCGCTGCGCCGACACCCTCACGTTCGCGGCCGTCGAGGCGCGGAGGCTCGCCGGGCAGGTCGTGCCGCTACAGGGATCCGAATCGGGCGCCGGCAAGCTGGCGTTCACCCTTGCCGAGCCGATCGGCGTGGTCGCCGCGATCGCGCCGTTCAACTTCCCGCTGAACCTCGTGGCGCACAAGCTCGCCCCCGCAATCGCGGCGGGATGCCCCGTGGTGCTCAAGCCCGCCGAGGCGACACCACTGTCGGCGCTCGCGCTGGCCGAGATCCTGCTGGAGGCGGGGCTCGAGCCGGGGGCCCTGACGGTGCTGAACGGACCCGGCAGCTCGATCGGCGCGGCCCTGGCAGACCATCCCGACGTCGCGATGATCTCGTTCACCGGGAGCGCCGCGGTCGGCTGGGAGCTGGCCGCGCGCCACCCCCGCAAGCGTGTCGCCCTCGAACTCGGAAACTCCACCCCTGTGATCGTGACGGCCGACGCCGACATCGACCGTGCCGCCGAGCGGATCGCCGGTTCCGGGTTTACGCACGCGGGACAGTCCTGCGTCTCGGTGCAGCGCGTGATCACCGAGCGATCGGTTCACGACCGCCTCCTCGCCGCGCTCGTCGCGCGCGTCGAGCGGCTCGTTCTCGGCGACCCGCTCGACGAGGCAACCGACGTCGGTCCGCTCATCAACGCCGACGCCCGCGATCGCGTCGTCGTGTGGATCGGCGAAGCGGTCGCAGACGGGGCCGCCGTCGCCACTGGGGGCGACGTTCGCCACGGCCTGCTCGCCCCCACCGTCCTGACCGGCGTGCGCCCCGACATGCGGGTCTTCCGCGACGAGGTGTTCGGCCCGCTCGTCGGCCTCACCCCGTTCGACACCGTCGATGAGGCGATCGACCTGGCCAACGACACGCCGTACGGCCTGCAGGCCGGCATCTTCACCGGGCGGGTGGACCGGGCCCTCGGGTGGGCGTCGCGTCTGCGCTTCGGCGGCGTGCTCGTCAACGAGACCCCGACCTTCCGCGCCGATCAGATGCCCTACGGCGGCACGAAGGAGAGCGGGAACACCCGCGAGGGTCCCGCAGCGGCGATTCACAGCATGACCGAGCAGAAGCTCGTGGTCGTCCAGGTACCCCCCGACGGATGAGCGGTCCCCGCGCTACCCGATGAGCTGCCCGATTGCGTAGATCGCGACGCCGGCGAGGCCGCCGACCACTGTGCCGTTGATCCGGATGAACTGCAGGTCCCGCCCGACGGCCAGCTCCACGCGGCGGGACGCGTCGTCGGGGTCCCATCGCGCGACGGTTGTGGCGATTAGCTCGCCCGCCTGGTTGCGGTGCTCCTCGATGAGGAAGGTCACCGCCGACTCCACCCACCGGTCCACCTTGACCTGAAGGTCGGGATCGGCGGCGACGCGCTGGCCGACCACCGCGACCTCGCTCGCGATCCGCTGGCGAAGCTGTGACGACGGGTCTGATGCCTGTCGGTGCAGGAGCGCCTTGAGGTCGGTCCAGAGCGACGCCGTCCACGCTTGCACCGCCGGGTGGGTGAGGATCTGCTCCTTCACCTCCTCGCCGCGGGCGATGAGCGCCGGATCGGTCTGCAACCGCTCCGCGAGCGCCGCCACGCGCTCCTCCAGATATTTCCGGAACTCGTGGTGTGGGCTGTCGCCGACCTCGATCAGGAACCCGTGCAGCCCGTCGAAGAGCTTCGTGAAGATCCGGTCGTCGATGGTCTCCGGCATCCACCACGGCGACTCGCGCCCGAACCGGGCCCGCAGCGACTCCCGATGCTCGTCGAGAAAGCGCTGCGCCCCGCGCACGGTCGCGTCGACCAGCTCGACGTGCCGGCCCTCGGCGGTCGCGATCGTGAGCGCCCGGCCGGCGAGCGGGGCGAGCGGCACGCGTCGCACCCACGACAGCACCGACGCCTCGAGCGCCCCCTGGACGGCCTCGTCGCGCAGCACGCCCGCCGCGCCGGCCAGTATCGCCGACGTATGGCGGGCGACCGTCGCGGAGTGCTCCTCCACGCTCACCCACTCGGCGGTTCGGCGCGCCACGCCGATCGTGCGCAGCCGCTCGAGCACCACGCCGCCGGTCAGGAAGTTCTCCTCGACGAACCCGCCGATCGCGCGTCCGAGCTGGTCCTTGCGGGTGGCAATGAGCGCGGTGTGGGGGATCGGGATGCCGAGCGGGTGCCGGAAGAGCGCCGTCACGGCGAACCAGTCCGCGAGCCCACCGACCATCGCGCCCTCAGCGGCGGCCTCGACGTAGCCGACCCAGCTCCGCCCGTCCGCCAGCAGGCGGGCCGCGACGAAGACCGCGGCGGCGAGCACCAGCAACCCGGTTGCCCGGACCTTCATCCGTCGCAGCGCACGCCTGCGCTCCTGCTCGTCGCGACGTGCCGCCGGGTCCAGGGCCAACTCCACGGCCCAATCCTGTCACCGCCGCACCCCGTCGGATGTGAGAGGCTCAGGGACGCTCGCAAGACGACCCGGAGGTTCCGCACACGTGAACGCCGATGAGGCCATCCGCCTGCGCCGAAGCGTCCGCCGCTACACCGACACCCCGGTGTCGGACGAAGACGTCGACGCGCTCCTCCGCCTCGCGCTCGTCGCCCCGACCGGCGGCATGGCACAGGCATGGAGCTTCATCGTGGTCAGGGAGACCGCCAAGCGCCGGGCGATCGCCGAGCTGGTCATCCGCGGCGGCGGGGAGTACTTCCGCACCGTCCGCCCGCCCGCACCTGGCGCCACTGCCGAGGAGCACGCCGCCTGGGGACGCGACTACGCCGAGCAGGCCCTCGGGTCGTACCGCGACGTCCCCGTCTGGGTCATCGGCCTCGTCGTGCCACGCAACATGTTTCCCCCGGAACGCCGCGACGACGAGCGCATCGCCGACATCGAGTCGCTCTCGTTCGCGATGGAGAACCTGTTCGTGGCGGCCAGGGCGCGCGGCCTGGGAACGGTGCCCACCGTCTTCCACTGGTTCGTGGAACCAGAGTTCCGTGCGCTGCTCGAGATCCCCGACGAGCTCGAGATCCCGCTCATCACGCCGCTCGGCTACCCCGTCGAGTTCCCGACGAGCCTGCCGCCGGCGCTCAAGGCCATCCGGCGTCCCTGGCGCACGCTCGTCCACGACGACGCCTGGGGCAACCCGCGGCAGGCCGCCTCCTGAGCCACGACCGGGTGCCGGTGGCGCACCGAGCCCGCCACCGGCGCCGCGGCAGAATGTTTGGGTTTTGTAACGACGCTTGCTACCGTTGCAACGAGGGCGGAATGGACATCGGCCCGGAGAGACACCACCCAAGGAGGGGACCGTGAACCAGGACCTCAACCCGCTCGAGCTCCTCGCAGGCCATATCGGCCTGAGCCGGTTCGACGTCGCGCAGATGCTCGACGCGACACCGGGAATCGTCGACGCCTGGCTGTCCGGCACGATGGAGCCCGGACCGCGCTCGCGCCAGAAGCTCGACGAGCTCCTCATCGTGTTCGAGGGCCTCTTCGAGAAGATGACCCCGGCGGCGGCACGCAACTGGCTGACCTCGCCGAGCGCCGCGCTCGACTACTACGAGCCGATCGACCTCCTGCGCCGCGGCGACCTGCAGAGCGTCCTGCGGATCATCGACTCACTGCCCCGCTCGATCCGCCTCGACCGCCACCTCACCGTCGTCCCGAGCGACGCCGTCCTCTAGCCAGGACGCGAAAGGCCCATCCGGGGGCCGGCTGTCCGCGGCGAAGGGGCGAGCGTCGCCGCGGACGGATCGGCTTCACTCCCGCCGTACGCCACGTGCACGTGGCGAAACCTCAAGGCGGGGGCCGCGAACGCCGATTCATGAACGATGTCGACGACCGAGATCGGCGCCGCCGCTGACGCGCTGCACGACGCCACCGAGCTCGCCTCCAGCGTGCACGCGAACCTCGCGAGCGTCATCCGGGGCAAGCCCGAGGCGCTCGGGCTCGCCGTCGCGGCGATCCTGGCGGGTGGACACGTGCTCATCGAGGACGTCCCAGGCGTCGGGAAGACCCTGCTGGCCAAGACGCTCGCCCGATCCATCGGGGGGACCTTCCGGCGCATCCAGGGCACCCCGGACCTCCTGCCCGCCGACCTCACCGGCGTCTCCGTGCTCGATCAGAGCGAGGGCGCGTGGCGGTTTCGCCCCGGCCCGCTGTTCGCCAACGTCGTCCTCGTCGACGAGATCAACCGCACCACGCCACGCACCCAGTCGGCGCTCCTGGAGGCGATGGAAGAGCGGCAGGTCAGCGCCGACGGCGGAACGCTGCGGCTGCCGGATCCGTTCGTCGTGCTCGCGACCCAGAACCCGCACGAGCACGCCGGGACCTTCCCGCTCGTCGAGGGCCAGCGCGACCGTTTCACGATGGTCATCGAGCTCGGCCTGCCGGGTCGCGACGCCGAACGCGAGATCCTGACCGGCACCGGCGGCGACGACGCGCTGCGCGAGCTCCAGCCGGTCACCGACGCCGACGCGCTCCGCCGGGCGAGCGCCGCGACCCGCACCGTGCACGTCGCGGACGCGGTCACCGAGTACATCCTCGACATCGCCGACGCCACCCGTGGGCACGACGGGGTCTCGCTCGGCGCAAGCCCGCGCGCGACGCTCAGCCTGGTGCGCCTGGCTCAGGCGAGGGCGGTGACGGCCGGCCGGCGATTCGTGACCCCGGACGACGTCAAGGCGATCGCGGCGGGCGCGCTCGCGCACCGGCTCATCCTGACCGGCGGAACCGACCTGGCGCGCAGCCGGGCAATCGTCGACGGGATCCTCCGGAGGCTCCCGCCGCCTCGAGGATGACCGCGCGAGGCGCCACAAAGGGCGCGTACGTGATCGGCGCCATCGGCGCCGCCCTCTACCTCGCGGCCCGCACCACCGGCGCCGGCTGGCTCATCGTGATCCTCTGCGGCGTCGCCGGGGTGCTCCTGGTGGGCGCCGCCTGGCCCCGCATCGCCCTCGCACGCGTTCGCATGGAGGCATCCGGCCCGCCCGACGCCACTGTGGGACAGACCACCCCGATCGCGCTCACCCTCCGTCATGTCGGCATGGGCGTCCGTCTGCGGCCCCTCGACCCACCCGGCGAGACCACCGCGGCCCTCAGCGGCGACCCGGGGCCGGTCAGCCTGACGCCGCGCAGGCGGGGGGTGCTCGACACCGTGGTGATCGAGGCCGCCTCGGGCGCTCCGTTCGGCCTGGTGTGGTGGCGGCGGCGCGTCAGGGTGCCGCTTCGCCGGCCCGTCGAGGTCGCCCCGCGGCGCCGCGCGGGGGAGCCGGTTTCCGCCGCCAGCAGCGGCATGAGGGGCGAGGCGACGGCCGTCACCGGCGTCGGCGGCGACCGGGTCCGCAGCGTGCGGGAGTATCTCCCGGGCGATCCGCTGCGGCTGGTGCACTGGCCGGCGACCGCGCACCACGGGCAGATCGTCGTCAAGGAGCTCGAGCATCCCGAGCGGCCCCACCTCGACGTCGTCGTCGATCTACGCGGAGAGGAGGCGGATGCGGAGGATGCGGCCGAGCGGGCTATGGGCCTTCTGTGCTCGGCACTCGACGAAGGCCTGGAGGTGACGCTCCACACAGCGGAGGCCGGCGGGCCGCGCAGCGCGCCTGTGGACGGACCGCTGGAGGCCGGCCGCCGCCTGGCACGCGCGATCGCCGCCGCCCCGCCGGCCGTGGAGAGCGCCGGTCAGGTGGTCCGGATCGTCGCGGGGCTCGAGCGTTGACGGGCGAGCCCGCCGCGACCGCCGCCCCACGCTGGGCACGGCTCCTGGGCGACCTCAGCCGGCCGCCCGAGCACTCGCGGGCGCTTCGCCTCGCGACGCTCGTCGCGGTCGTGGCAGCCGCGTCCGCGGTCGTCGCGAACGACGTCGGCGGAGGGCTGCTCTGGATCCTCGCCCTCGTCGTGATCCCGACCGGGGCGGCCGTGTCGTACGCACGGCGACGGAGCTCGAGCCCGCTGGTCCCCGGAATCCTGACCGCGATCACGATTGTGCTGACGGTCCGCTTCGTCCTCGCGAACGGGGGCGCATCCTCCCCGGGTGAGCTGCGCGTTCCGCTCGCGGAGCTGTTGGTGACCCTCGAGTCCGTACGGGCGTTCTCGCTGCGATCACGCCGTGAGCTGCGGTTCGCGCTCGCGTCGAGCATCGCCCTCATCTCGGTCGCGGGCGCGCTCTCGCTGGGCATCGGGTTCGCGGCGTTCGCCGCGGTCTGGGGCGTCGCGGCCGTGGCGGTGCTCGCGCTCGCCCATCGCGCCGACCTCGGCGATCTCGCCACGCCGAGCCTAGACCGACGCGAGGGGATGCCGATCTCCCTGCGGGCGCTCGTCGCGACAGTCCTGGCGGTGGGTGCGCTCGGCGCCGCCGCGTTCATGATCGTCCCGGCCGCGAAGTCGAGCAGGTTCCTGGCGTTCACCGCCCGGCTGCCGAGCCAGATCGCGGTGCCGAGCCCGGGCGGGCTCTCCAACCCGTCGCTCGGACCCGACGACCCCGCGCGCCCCGGGAACGGCTCGGATGGACCCACGTCGTTCGGCTACTTCGGCTTCTCCGACCGGCTCGACACGTCCCTGCGCGGGCGCCCCGACGACACCATGGTGCTGCGGGTGCGTTCCGCCGCCGCGGACTTCTGGCGCGGCCAGACCTTCGACGTCTGGGACGGCCGGGTTTGGACGTTGTCGAACTCGCGGACGGCGAGCGTTCGAGGGTCAAGCCCGCTCCGGCTCTTCGACCCGCAGGACGAGCCTCCCACGGACGGCGAGGACCTCGTCCAGACCTTCTACCTGGAGACCTCGGGACCCAACCTGATCTTCGCCGCGAACCGCCCGACGCAGGTGTTCATCCCGCAGTCCACGCTGTTCGAGCTCTCCGACGGCAGCGTCCGCACCGGCGTCGAGCTGGAGCGGGGCGCCGCCTACACGGTCGTGAGCCGGCGCTCGCAGGCCACCGCCCAGCGCCTGCGGGCGACCGGAGACGCATCGAAGTTCGCCACCCCGGGGCCGCTGCTGGCGCGATACACGCGGCTGCCGGAGATGCCCGACCGCGTTCGCGACCTCGCCGCGTCGATCACGCGGAACACGTTCGGCACGTACGACACGGTGCTGGCGCTCGAGCGCTGGATGGGCGCGAACACCCGCTACTCGCTCGACATCCCGACGCTTCCGCCCGGCGCGGACGCGGTGGACCGGTTCCTCTTCGAGGACCGGATCGGCTTCTGCGAGCAGATCGGGTCGAGCCTGGTCGTGATGCTGCGGTCGCTCGGGATCCCGGCGCGCCTCGCGGTGGGCTACACGCCGGGTGAGCGCAACCCGTTCACCGGGCTGTACGAGGTGCGGGCACGCGACGCGCACGCCTGGGCGGAGGTGTACTTCCCCGGCCTCGGATGGCAGGGCTTCGACCCGACCGCGCAGGTGCCGCTGGCGGGCGACCCGCAGCCGGACGCCGCCAGAGTGGGGTTGCGGGACTACCTCGGGCGTCACCTGCCGGGTTTCTCGCCGCCGCTCGTCGCCGCCCTCCTCGCGGCGCTCGCCCTCGGCACCGTGGCGCTGTGGCGGCGCCCGCTCGCGGCGGCCTGGGCACGGTGGCGCGACCGGCGCCGGCCGCGGCCGTGGGCGGCCGAGCAGCTCGAACGACTCGAGGCCATCGGCCGGGATCTCGGTCGCGACCGGCTGCCGGGTGAGACGGCGCACGAGTACGCCGCCGCGCTTCAGCGAACGGTGCTGCGCGACCCGCGCCTGGAGGCGGTCGCCGACGCGCTCGCGGCCGATGCGTTCGCGGACGCGCACCTCGAGGCCACGGAGCGGGATCGGGTGGAATCGCTCATCGGCGCCCTCGCCGACCGCGGCTAGTGGTGGAGCTGGAATCCACCCGTGCCCGTCTGCGATATTTTGTGCAGTGCCGCGATCGGACGGCGTCGACACGGACAAGGAGGGGGCGATGGCTGAGGAGACGGTCCACGAGGTGCGCGTGAGCCTCACCCGGGAGCGGGCACCCATCCGCAAGGCGAACCTCAAGATCACGGACACCGACGTGACGTTCGGCGTACCGGGCTGGCAGGGCGAGCACTACGGGTTCGCACCGGGCAGCGTCGAGGTGCATCCCGGCACGCTCGACTACCTCGTGGCGTCGGTCGGCGGCTGCCTGATCGGAACGTTCGGCGGGACCTGCAAGGCCCGCGGGATCGTCGCGACCGGGGACGACCTGACGGCGGAGGCGATCGGAGAGGTCGTCGTGGACCCCGACAAGGTTCTTCGCCTCCGGAAGATCACCGTGCGCTACACGCTCCGTGCCTCGGAGGAGCAACGGGCCGCCGCGGAGCGCGCGAACGCCATCCACGCGAAACATTGCCCGAACGCCCGGTCGGTGGCGGCGGCGATCGACATCGTGACCGAGCTGGACTTCGTCCCCGTCGAGACCGCCGCGACCGTCTGAGCCCGCCTGCCCGAGCGTCCCGGGCGATTAACAATCCGATTCGCCGGGTGTTGCGTCCCGGGCGATTAACAGAGCAAAGAGTCGTCTGTTAATCGCCCGGGACGGGAAGCGGGGATCGGCGGTTGCTAATCGCCCGGGACCATGGTGAGACGTACACGCGCTCCGCATTTCCCCGAAGCCCGCATGCCCGGAACCCTGAGGCGCGAACGTGCACGGATTGGGATCCTCGCCGCATCGCAACCCGCGGCAGAGGAGGGGACATGACGGAGCCGACGCAGGGTGGGACGGGACACCCGCATCCCCCGGACTGGTCGAGCTCGGACAGCGTGCTGGAGTCGGAGATCCGGCAGGACGAGCGCAGGATCTTGGCCGACGAGCGGAAGATCCACGTGAACCGGGTGCTCGTGCTTTCCGCGCTGGGTCTGCTGGCGCTGACGGTCACGGCGCTCATCCTCAGCATCATCGCGCTGAACCGCGACATCGATGCAGTCGCGAAGGCCACACCGAAGGACAACAGCGTCTCCACCAGCTCCATCCAGGACGGCGCGGTGACCGCGGTGAAGGTCGCGAACAACTCGCTGACCGGCGTTCAGATCAACGAGGCGAGCCTGGCACAGGTGCCGGCGGCGGCGAAGGCGGGCACCGCCAACAACGCCACGCAGTTGGGCGGGACGGCAGCCGACGCGTATGTCCACGGCGTGAAGATCGCCCAGACCGCAACCGACACCACCTCCGCGACCCTCAAGGGGCCGACAGTCGCGACGTGCCCGTCGGGCACCCGGGTGATTGGCGGCGGCGCGGAGGTCGCAGGGGCGCGAAACGTCGCGATCATCGAGAGCGCCCCTTCGGGCACCTCGGGGTGGACCGCCATCGCGGGGCTGCAGACCGGCTCCGCGCCGTCGTGGCGGCTCACCGTCTACGCGATCTGCGCGGCGGGCGGCTCGTGAGCAGCCGCCACGGGGAGTCGGGCAGCGGCTCGAGGGTCGACGAGGATAGACAACAGGCGCCCCTTGAACTCGGCTCCCCGATCGTCGAACATACGTTCGATGATCGTCACCGCCGTCATCCCCCGCTTCGCACTCCTCGTCGCGCTGCTGGCGGCGCGCCGGCCGATGGACGCACCCATCGCGCTCGGGCCGCAACCGGGTGACGCCCAGCTCGTCGGCCAGTGCACCCCCCCAGCCGCAGCCGCCGGGGTCACGCCCGGACTGCGGGTCGGCGAGGCGCTCGCGCGCTGCCCCCACCTCGAGCTGGTCGTCCCCGACCCCGGCGCCGTCGAGCACGCCGCCGAGGAGATCACCGAGCGGCTCGAGGCGATGGGCGCCGCCGTCGAACCCGGCGAGATCGGCACCTGGACCTTCGAGACACACGGCCTGGAACGCCTCTACGGCGGACTCGCCGGGGTGCTGCGCCACACCAAGGCCGCCCTCCCCGTCGGCGCCGATGGGCGCATCGGCGCGGCCCCCACCCCGTTCGCGGCGCTGCAGGCGGCGCACGAGGCGCCGCCGCGCACCCCGCTCGTCATCGCCCACGACGAGATCGCCGACTTCCTCGCCCCCCTCCCCGCCGATCGGCTCCCGCTCGAGCCGAAGGCCATCGCCGAGCTCGCGAACCTCGGGCTCACCACCATCGGCCACCTTGCCGAGCTCCCCCGGGGCGCGGTGCTCGACCGGCTCGGACTGGCCGGACTGCGTGCATGGCGGTGCGCGCGCGGCGACGACGACACCACGCTGCGTCCGCGCCGCCCGCCCGACCCGCTCGAATCCGCCTTCCACTTCCCCGAGCCGGTCGGCGCCCTCCCCGCGCTGGAGGCCGCCGCCCGTCTGCTGCTCACCGAGCTCGCGAGCGCCGCGCGCGGACGTGGACGGGCGCTGCGGACTCTCACCATCAGGGCGTGGCTCGACGGGGGCGGATCGTGGACGCGCACCCTCACCCTCCGTGACGCCACCACACAGCTCGACCGGCTCGCCACCCTGGCCCTCCCCTCTCTCGCCGAGGTGAGCGGGCCGGTCGACACCCTCGTCATCCGGGCCGACGCCTCCGGGTCGGTCGCCGGGCATCAACTCGCCGTCGTCGAACCCGGCACCGTCGAACGGGCACGCCGTGCCCGCGACGCCATCCGGCAGGTCCGCACTGCCCAGGGCGACGAGGCGGTGCTGCGCCTCGTCGAGCTCGAGCCGTGGTCACAACTCCCAGAACGCCGATGGGCGCTCGTTCCCTACGACGTCTCGGCGAACCCCGACCCCTCCGCGTAATCCCGGGGCCTACCGGCATCCCCCACGTCGTGATCGTGGACGGGAAGCGCCGATCGGTCACCGCGATCAGGGAGGACTGGCTCGTCCAGGACCGCTGGTGGACCGACGAGCCGGTCGACCGCCACTATTACGAGCTCGTCGTCGAGCCCGGCCGGGTGCTCGTCACGTTTCGCGACACGCGCACCGGCGGCTGGTACGCACACGCCGACCCGGGCGGCACGGCCCGGCGGCGCGGCGCGGCCTGAACGGACGGCCAAAGCTGATGTCAGTATGAACCGATGAAGCGCACTTCGTGATCACGCTGGACGATCGCCGCTTCTCCACCGCCCGACCACCCAGCTGCGAGGCGCAGCGCCTCCTTCCCACCTGATCGGATCGGATACGAACACGCCCGACGACCCCACCAGCCTCAGCTCACCGCTCCTGGGCCTGTACATCGACGAGGCGATCGGCCGCGCCCTCGCGATCGTCGCCGCCCTCACCGCGCGCGACGAGTTGCACGACGCCGACATCGCGTGGGCGGCCGAGGCGGCGCACTCGCTGAAGGGCCTCACGATGCAGGCCGGGGACATCGCGCTGGCCGAGGAGGTCCACGCGATCGAGCCGGCGCTGGACGAGCTCGGCCGCGACTCCGGCGACCGAGCGGCGGCGACCGCGGCGGTCGTGGAGAGGATCCGCGCCGTGGAGCGGGCGCTCGCCAGCCGAGTCGGCCCGGGCGTCGCGCGTGACGTCGACCTGGAGCAGGTCGCCGACGCCGCCCGCGCCGAGGCGCTGCGGGCCGCCGCCCGCCGCGACGTGCGGCTGTCGGTCGAGGTCGTCGTCCCCCGCGGTGCGCGGGTGCCGCGCCGTATCGCGGGAGTGCTCGTCGACGTTCTCGGACACCTCGCCCGCAACGCCGTCGCGCACGGGACCCCCGACGGCGGCACCCTGCGGATCAGCGTCGAGACCGGGCCGGAGGTCCTGACGATCGTTGTCGCCGACCATGGCGACCGGGAGCGCGCGAACGTCACACGCCGGCCGGACCTGACGAGTGGGCGAGGCGTCGGTTTGCGGGCCGCGCAGGGCCGCCTGGCTGCCCTCGGTGGGACCCTCTCCGTCGCCCCCGGCCCGTGGGGCGGCACGAGCGTGACGGTCAGCATCCCGCTCTGACGCATCCCGCGCGGCGATCGCACAACCGGTCCCGCTCAAGCTGGCGAGATGGTCGGGCGAGAGTGAACCACGGACCGCGCCGGTGAGTCGCGGCCGAGTGCGCGAGAACTCCCGTGAACGGCTCGTCGGTCGAACTGGTCGAAGGGGAACGCGCGGGTTACGTCAGAAGACGGTGGCCCAGTCGTTCTTGATGCTGACGACCGTCCAGCCGCCCGCGGCGGCCGTCTCGAGCGCCTGCTCGGCGCCGCTTGTGTAGTCGAACTCGCGCTCGCCGTCGTCGTGGAGGACGAGCAGGCGGAGGAACGGCTTGTCCTGATGATGGGTGAACTCGAGCATCGGGATGTCACCGTTCGAATTGCCGGCGGCGAGGATTGGTCGGCGGCCGGTGCGGCTCCAGATGCGGATCGGCTTCTGCGGGCCATCGTCGAGATAGTCGGCCTCGGCCTTGTGCGTGATCGTGCCGCCACGGTCGTCGCTCGTGTACTCGAGCGCAGTCGCGCTACCAATCACCCGCTCGCGTGGAATGCCGTAGACCTCCTGGCTGATCGGCCGCATGAAGTCACGACCGCCACCCGAGGCGATGTAGTTCGAAAACCCGTTCGCTTCCAGGTAGCCGAGCAGCTCGACCATCGGCGCATAGGCACACTCGAGATACCCACGACCAAGGGTCGGATGCTGCACCGTGCGCAGAAACGCATCCGACTTCGCCTCGAAGTCCTCGACGCTGATCCCCGCGTGCGCAGCAAGGACGCCGGCCAGGAGCGTCCGCACATTCGTGTCGTTGCCCGCGTAGTGCTCGGCGAGCACCGCACCCAGCCAGCCATAGTCGCGCTCATACGCTGCCTTCCAGGGCTGGCGATCACGCAGCTCGGAATCGGCTTCAGCCATCTCGAACAGCCGGCGAAGGATGAAGTCGGCCTGGATCGGTAACGGCTTCTCACACCACAACGTGCCGTCGTTGTCGAACACCGCGGCGCGCTCCTCGACCGGCACGGCCTCCGACACCGTTCGCTCGACAAACTCGACAACCGCCCGCCTCGCGGCGCCGTCATTCCAAGTGGCCAACGTCCCGGGCATCCATCGAGCTTACTGATGCGAAGGTCGGCCGGATCGAGGATCGCCGACCGGGAGGGGCTCGCACCTTCGCGACCCGCTTGCGTCCTGCCGACGTGCGGCGCTGCGTTCCTCACGGGCAACCCTGATGTCACCCGAGCAGACGCGCTCGGGCGCCGGCGTCGACCTGCTGTTGCTTGCGATCGCACCGCACGTAGGCGAACATATGTTCGATGCCGGCCGCCCCGTACATCGAGCTGCACGCGCACTCGGCGTTCAGCTTCCTCGACGGGACATCGGCGCCGGAGGAGCTCGCCGAGCAGGCCGCCGCGTACGGGTACCCGGCGATCGCCCTCACCGACCATGACGGGCTCAGCGGGTCGCTCGCGTTCGCCCACGCGGCGAAGGAGGCGGGGGTACGCCCGATCACCGGCGCGGAGCTCACCCTCACCGACGGCTCCCACCTGACCCTGCTGGCCGAGACCGGCGTCGGCTACGCGAACCTGTGCCGGCTCATCACCCTCGCCCACGCCGCCACCCGGCCGCCGCCGGACCGGCGGGCCGTGCCCCCCGCGCTCGACCCCGCCCACCTCGCGACGCACGCGACCGGCCTGGTGTGCCTGACCGGCTGCGCCCGCCACGGCCACGTACCCCGCCTCGTCGCCGCCGGCAGGCTGCGCGATGCCGAGGCGGCTGCCCGGCGGCTCGTTCGCATCTACGGCGTCGGCAACGTCTACGTGGAGCTCCAACGCCCCCGCACCCGCGGGGACCGGTCGCTCGCCCGCGATCTGGACCGGCTCGCTGAGACGCTGCACCTGCCGACCGTCGCCACCGGCGATGTTCACGCCCACCACCCGCGCCGCGCGTTCCTGCAGGACGCGTTCGTCGCGATCCGCAACCACCTGACGCTCGACGGATCCGACGGCGAGCGCCGCGGCAACCGCGACGCCGTGCTCCGCGCCCCCGCCGACGCCGCCGCCCGGTTCGCCGATCATCCCACCGCGGTGGCGGAGACCGTCCGGCTCGCCGAGCGCCTCCAGTTCGACCTCACCCGCGACCTCGGTTACCGCTCGCCCGACTTTACCGTCCCCGGCGAGCACGCCGACGCCACCCTCGCCCGTATCTGCCGCCACCAGCTCGGCGCCCGCTACCCCAACGCCGCGAAGCGTCGCGAGGCGCTCCTGCGCCTGGACGAGGAGCTCGAGCTGATCGCCCACCACGGCCTCGCCGGGTTCTTCCTCTTGCACCGGGAGATCCTGGAGCTCGCCCGTGAGGTCGCCCTCGACGTGCGTCCCGCGGGATCGGCGCGTCGGATCCTGCCGCCGGGCCGCGGCCGCGGCTCGTCGGTCGGGTCGATCGTCTGCTACCTCACCGGCCTTTCCCACATCGACCCGGTTCGCAACCGGCTGTTCCTCGGGCGGTTCCTCAACCGCGACATGGCGTCGGTGCCCGACATCGACCTGGACTTCCCCCGCGACATCAGGGAGCGGCTCATCGCGGAGATCATCCGCCGGTACGGCAACGAGCACGCCGCCCTCGTCGCAGCGTTCCCGACGTTCCGTACGCGGATGGCGGTCCGGGAGCTCGGCAAGGTACTCGCCCTCCCCGCCGCCGACATCGAACGGCTGGCTCGCCTCGCCGACGGATGGTCGTCGCCCACCGCACTCGAGGAGGAGCTCCTTCGCCTCCCCGACGGCGAGCGAATGCTCCGCTCTCCCCGGTGGCGGGCGCTCGCGTTCCTCGCCCGTGAGGCGGCGGGCCTGCCCCGGCACCTCTCACAGCACTCGGGGGGGATGATCGTGTCGGCCCGACCCCTCGTGGAACTGGTCCCGGTCGTGCCGGCGGCGTTTCCCGGCCGGCAGATGTGTCAGTGGGACAAGGACTCCTGCGCTGACGCGGGGTTCGTGAAGATCGACCTGCTCGGCCTCGGGATGCTGTCGGCCGTGGAGGAGTGCGTCGACTTCGTCGCCCGGACCCGCGGCATCCCCGTCGACCTGTCGCGCATCGACGTGCACGACCCGGTCGTCTACGACGAGATCGGGACGGGCGACACCATCGGCGTCTTCCAGATCGAAAGCCGCGCGCAGATCCAGAGCATCCTGCAGACCCGGCCCGAGAACCTCGACGACCTCACCATCCAGGTCGCGCTGATCCGGCCGGGTCCCGTGAGCGGCGGCGCTGTGCATCCGTACGTCCGCCACCGCCAGGCCCGGCGGGGCGACCCCGGCTTCGAGCCGCCGTACGACCATCCGCTGCTTGCCGACTGCCTCCGCGACACGCTGGGGGTGGTGGTGTTCCAGGAGCAGGTTCTGGAGGTCGCGATGGCCCTGGCGGGGTTCACGCCCGGTCAGGCCGAGGGGCTGCGCCGGGCCATGAGCCGCAAGCGCAGCCGCGACGCGATGCTGCGGATGTGGCGCGAGTTCCGTGACGGGGCGCGTGACCGCGGCGTCGACGACGCGACGATCCGCACCGTCTTCACGAAGCTCGTCGGGTTCTCGAACTTCGGGTTTCCGAAAGCCCACGCGTCGGCGTTCGCCGTGCTCGCCTACCAGAGCGCCTGGTTGCGGCGTCACTACCCGGCGGAGTTCCTCGCCGCGCTGCTCAACGCCCAGCCGATGGGGTTCTATCCGCCGGCGAGCCTCGTGCGCGACGCGGGGCGGCGTGGCGTGCGGACCCGCCCCCCGTGCATCCTGCGCTCCGACGCGCACTGCACCGTCGAGCCGGATGGTGCGGTGCGGATCGGGCTGGGGTAC
This sequence comes from uncultured Thermoleophilia bacterium, assembly GCA_963706315.1. Classification (GTDB taxonomy): domain Bacteria; phylum Actinomycetota; class Thermoleophilia; order Miltoncostaeales; family Miltoncostaeaceae; genus CALMEC01. The sequence goes on from CAVPMA010000019.1 coordinate 206,392, forward strand.
ATCCGTGGCGCCGGCGAAGCGGCAGAGCGCCTCGTGCAGGAGCGCGACCACAACGGACCGTTCGCCGACATCGCCGACCTGGCCTCACGAGCGGGGGTCGGCCGCGACCAGCTCACGGCGCTGGTGCGCTCGGGAGCGTGCGACAGCTTCGACCGCTCACGCCGGGGAATGCTCTGGGAGCTCGGGACGCTGGCGCGGTCCACCCCCGCCGCGGGCGGCCGCCAGCTCCCCCTCCCCATCCCTGCGTCGCCGGCACCGGCGCTTCCCGAGGAGAGCCGGTTCGAGCGCGTGGTGACCGACTACGAGACGACGGGGCTGTCAACCGGTTGGCATCTCGTCTCGCTGGTCCGTCCCGAGCTGCCGCCGGGCACCCGCAGCGCGACAGAGCTCCTGGACACACCCGACGGCACCGACGTGGTCGTCGCGGGGCTCGTCGTCGCCCGCCAGCGCCCCGGCACCGCCCACGGCATCGTGTTCCTGTTGCTCGAGGACGAGACGGGGATGATCAATGTCATCGTCAGGCCGCAGATCTACGAGCGGCATCGGGCGCTCCTGCGCGCCGAGCCGCTGCTCGTGGCGTTCGGGCGCCTGGAGCGCAGGGGCCGGAACATCAACGTCCTCGCGAGCTGCATCGAGCGCGCTCCCACGCCCACGGCGCAGGCACCGGACCAGCGTCATCGTCTCCGCTCGGCCGCCCCCGCCGGCCAGCACTTCGGCCAGGGACGTCGGTAGCGGGAGGTCAGCTGCCTTCGGCGACGCAGGCGTGGATCAGCGACGGGAGGTCGTGGATCCGCGCCACGTGCGCCCGTGTCGCGCCCTTGGGCGCCGCCGAGCGGCGGTTGCTGCCCACGCTCACCAGGACGACCCCCTGGAGCGGTGGCCGTCCAGACGCTCCGTCGCCGGCCTTGCCCGATCCCTTGCGGTTTCCACCGCTTCCCGCTCGATCACCCATCGACGCCTCTCACCCTGTTTCCCCGCATCCCCCGGGGATGTCGAACATGGTCCCGCCTTCGGCGAGCCGATGGTTGCGGGACCACCCCTGACGGTACACCCGCCGTCGGCCGTCCTCTTCCGCAGCGGGTCGTTTCTCCCGCTCGCAGCGGGATTTTCTCACCCACACCGACCCCCCTTGCGAAGGCGCGAGGCGGCCGCCCGGGCCACGTCGGCGACGAACCGATCGCCGGTGCCGTCGCCCACGCCTGACGCGCTCCAGGTCATCGCCGCGACCACCACAGGACCGCTCGCCAGGTACATCACCCCCGCGTCGTGCTTCACGTTCGTGTTGTACCCGCTCTTGTGGGCGACCAGTACCTGGCTCGGTGCCCCGGCGACGAGCTTGGTGCGGTCCCGCACCCGCAGCAGGCGCGGGACGATCTCCGTGCGGATCGTGCGCGGGCCGACACCGATCCTGGGGAGCGGCCCCGCGCCGCGCATGCCCCGGTGGATCGCGGTGTGGATCCGGGCCAGCTCGTACGGGGTCGTGATGAAATTCGTGAAGAGCGCGGGCTGGGCCGTCGTGCGCAGCGGGATCGCAGGTGAACGCCGCTCGACCGCGTCGATGATGTACGGACGGCGGATGAGGGACTCGCGCAGGCCCATCGCCCGCATCGTTTCCGTCGCGCGACGGGCCCCGGCGTCGGCCGAGCCACCGCCCTGCATCGCGAGCACGCGGTTCGCCGCGGTGTCGCTCGACTCGAGGATCATCTGGTCGAGGAGGGCCCCGACAGTCGCGGAGGGCCGTCCACCGGAGCGCCGCTCGACGTCCAGCAGGATCGCCGCCTTGAGCGTGCTCGCACCGGGGAACTTGGCGGTCGCGTTGACCGCCGCTCCGCAACCGGTGACGAGGTGCTGCACGTAGACGCCGCTGATCGCGGGCAGCCGTCCCGCCAGCCGCTCGACGTCGCGCTGGAGCCGCGCGTCCACCCGGCCACCGATGCCCTTTGCGCGCTGCGCGGACGCGGGCAGCACCCACAGACCCCGCTTCGGCGCCCACCGGACACCGCCGGGCCCGTTCGCCCGCAGGCGCACCTCGTGGAACCCGACCGGCAGCTTCACCGCGATCCGGGACGGCGCGCGACCGACCCGCACACGTCGCAGGAAGCGGCCGTCGACCCACACGCCGACGGCGGTCGTGTTGCTGCCGACTCGGACCACCGCATGCCCCATCGCGGTGCCAGGAGTCACGACCACTGGGGGCGGTGGGGGTGGTGGAATCAGTGTCGCTCCGCGAAGGAAGAACCCACGTTGTTCGCCGCAACGCCGGCGACTCCTCCGCAACGATCGTTGCAGGATCTCGTCGGGGCCTTTGGCACGGCCTGATCGTCGCATACGGTGCCGCGCATCGGTCGGGTTCCCCTTTCCCGCAAGGGGCCCGCATCACACGTCACACCGTGATGTGGGAAGTCGCCCACCGGACATGGAGGTCGCTGCGCTGACCGTCCGTCATCCCCATCGTCTCATCCTTATGTGCTTCGTCGCGGCGTTATGCGGGGCCGGTGCCGCCGCAGCCGCGACCTCCGCGGAGCGCACCGGTCAGGACGAGCTCTTGACGGAGATCAACGCTGCGCGGGCGGCCCATGGCCGGCTGCCGCTGCGACGCTCGGCGGTGCTCACCCGCCCCGCCCATCAGCAGAGCGCGTTCGTGGCCCGGACGGGCGAGATGGCGCACGAAGGATCGGATGGCAGCCCGTTCTACGTCCGGCTCTACCGGGCCGGCTTCCCGCGGTCGAAGGCGGTCGGGGAGACCATCGGGATCGTCACGGGGTGCAGCACGAGCGCCTCGGCGCAGATCGTGCGGATGTGGCTCGACAGCCCACCACACCGGCGGATCCTGCTGTCACCCCGCTACCGCGTCGTGGGCGTCGGGGTCGCGGCGGACGACGACTGCGACAACACCGGATTCACGGCCGACTTCGGAGGCTGACGGTGGCCGCGGACAGTCATCGGCCGGGGCGCGCTCAACTCAAGTTCTTGCAGGTTCATGCCGATAGTTCAGGCGGATTACTGCGGGCTGATTGAGGCCCGCCGGACATGGAGGTCCGGACATGCAGGTGCGTCAGGCGAAGCGCGGAGTCGGAATCATCGCAACGATGGTTTGCGCCGCCGTGGCCGCCGTGGCGGTCCCTGCCGCGGGAGCGGCGACGCAGGCCGAGATCACCGGCCAGTCGCAGTTGCTGAAGGCGGTCAACAAGGCCCGGACGTCCCGCGGCCTCGCCCCCCTTCGCCTGAACGCGGTGCTCTCGCGCCCGGCCCGCACGCACAGCGCGTACCTGGCGCGCATCGGCACGCTGGATCACAACGGCGCGGACGGTCAGCCGTTCTACGTCCGTATCTACCGGGCCGGGTACTCCCGGCAGAAGGCCGTCGGCGAGAACCTGGGGATGGCCTCGGGCTGCAGCACCACCCTGTCGCGCACGATGGTCGACATGTGGCTCAAGAGCCCGGGCCACCGGCGCAACCTGCTGTCGTCGCGCTTCAGGAACATCGGCATCGCGGTCGTCACCGCTTCCGACTGCTCGAACACGATCTACGCGACGGACTTCGGCGGCTGACCGCCGGCACGCGGGTCAGGCCTGGAAGGACTTCCCGCAGCCGCAGCTCGAGCTGGAGTTCGGGTTGTTGATGACGAACCCGGCCCCCTGGAAGCTCTCCTCGTAGTCGAACTCGGCGCCGAACAGGTACGGGGCGCTGAACCGGTCGATGAGGATCTGCACGCCGTGCTGCTCGACGACCTCGTCGTCGCTCTGCGGCTTGCCGAACGTGAGCTGGTACTCGAACCCGGAGCATCCGCCGGGCACGACCTGCACCCGCAAGCCGTCGCCCTCGTCGGCCTCTTCGGACAGGAGCGCCTTGAGCTTCTCACCTGCGTTCTGCGTCAGCGTCACCATGTGATCGATATCCCTCCCGTGCAGTGCCTGTTCAACGATAGCGCGTTCAGCGACGGACGCGACCCCTCGTTCACCGCCGCCTCACGACGCCGGCGTGAAGGCAGCGGCGTCATTCGCGTTCCCGCCCAGCACGATCATCTGCGTCCCCGTCCAGACGCCGGTGAGCGGGCTCGGGCCGACCTCCCGCCGGGCGAGCGGCGATACCGGCAGCGGCGACCAGCGGTTGCCGATCGGATCGAACGACATCCCGGTTCCGAGCGTCACGGTCGTCGTCCCCTGCACCGTGGACCCGCCCCACACCAGCAGCCGCTTCCCCGTCCAGACGGCGACGTGCGCGGCCCGGCCGCGGGGCATGGGACGCAGCCGCCGCCAACGATTCGTGGAGGGCCGGTAAGCGAAGACGGTCGCGAGCGGCCGAAGCCCGGTTGCGGTGGTCGTGTTCCCCCCGACGACGATCACATCGCGGCCGTCCCAGGTCGCCGTGGCGTCCCAACGCGGAGACGGCAGCGGCGGGATGCGCCGCCACGTGCGGGTCGTCGGGTTGTACGCGGCACCGTCCGCGAACTTGCCACCGTCCGCCGATCCCCCGACGATCACGAGCTCCCTGCCCGTCCACGCGCTCATCGCCGACTGCCGGCCGGCGAGCGGCGCGGCGGGCAGCTTGCGCCAGCTGTTGGTCCTCGGTCGGTAGGCGGCACCGTCGTCGATGTTGTCGCCGCAGCAGCCGCCGCCCCATCCGATCATCTGGGTCCCGGTCCAGGCGACCACCGCGCGCGGCTCGGGTCCGACCGGGATTCCGCGCAGCCGCCGCCAGCGATTCGTGGCCGGTTTGTACCCGACCTGCCGGAACCCACCCCACACGAGCATCTCCTTGCCGGTCCAGACGGCGTGCTCGCCGGCCGGGAGGACCCCGAGCGTCGCGTCCACCGGGAGCTGATGCCAGGACGTCGCGGCCGGGTCATACGCCGCCCCGGTCCGGGCGTCTCTTGCCGGAGAGGTGACGAGCACCTCCCGACCGGTCCACACGCCCGTCGCGATCGCCGACAGATCGACCGGCGCCGGCGGCAGGAGCTGCCACGTGCCCGACGTCACGCTTGCCCCCGCAGCGGCGGGTGATGCGCCGGCCAGCGCCGCGCCGCCCAGCAGCGCCCCCATCAGGAGCGGGATGTGACGGGCCCGGATGGCGGAACCCCCTCGGGTGTGGTCTGGACTGGCGCTCATCACTCCCCCTTCGCGGCGCCTCCGCTCATCACCATCGCGAAGAACGGCCCGCGCCGCATCCGCAATCGAGCGGACCCGCATGCGGCTTCTCCGAAGTCGCCGCTGGCGGATCGCCCACTGCGCCCTCCGATGCCCGCCGATTACCCGGTCATCCCACTTTTCCTACTGACTCAGTGTAGTTTGTGCCGACCGACGACGAGGGAGGCTTGTATGAGCGTGACTGACGAGTTGCTGAAGGGCGCGGAGAGCTACGCCGCAGGGTTCGACAAGGGAGATCTGCCGCTCCCTCCGGCCCGCAAGGTCGCGGTGCTGGCCTGCATGGATGCCAGGCTCGATCCGCAGAAGGTGCTCGGGCTCGCCGAGGGCGACGGGCACGTGATCCGCAACGCGGGCGGCGTCGCGACGGACGACGCGATCCGGTCGCTCGCGATCTCCCAGCGCCTGCTCGGGACGGAGGAGATCATCCTGATCCACCACACCGACTGCGGGATGTGCACCTTCTCGGACGACGGGTTCCGGCAGAGCATCGAGTCGGAGACCGGGGTGCGCCCCCCGTGGGCGGCCGAGGCGTTTCCCGACGCCGAGGGCGACGTGCGCCAGTCAGTGGCACGCATCAAGGCGAGCCCGTTCATTCCGAAGCGCGACAGCGTGCGGGGCTTCATCTACGAGGTCGCGACCGGGCGGCTGCGCGAGGTCGCCTGAGCGGTTCACACCTCGTGCCGGCGGGTGGTCACGAGCCGACGCCCGCCGGCGGCACATCACCGCCGGCTCGTCCGCGCGGCAATCATCACCCGAGGGAGCCTTGGGGGCTCCCTCGAGGTTCCGTGTTCACCTGATCAGGTGCGCCCGGACAGCCGGGGTCACGTCGAGCGGACGTCCGGCGCGGTTGGTCCCGCTGGACTGCTTGATGTACTTGAGGAACATCGCGGATCACCTCCTTCCCTGATAGCGCGTGTACCTCCAGGGAGCGAGCCAGCCGGGCGGCTGATACATGCCCGGCCCGGCGGCCGGTACCCGCGCGGGGCCGTTCTCGAGATCCCCGGTCCGGTGGCAAACCGAGCAGCGATGCAGTCCCGTTGAGCCTCCGCAACCGCTCGAGCCGGTCCGCGCCGAGGCCGTTTCCTGTGGTGGTCGAGTCGAAACGTCGACCACTCGGGGGTCTCAGCCCGAGCTTGTATCAGGACGGCGTGCGCATGCTCCTTTCGGATACACGTCGGAACGCAGGAGACCACGATGGAAATCGGACGCGAGATCCGCACTTACACGATCGAGCCGCTACAGACGCCGATCCCCGAGACGCCCCAGCCCGCCCCTCCCGTGCGCGCACCCGAGGAGCCGAGCCCGCTCCCATGTTGACGTCACAGGCCCCCGACGTTGTCGAGGCCGCCGTCGCGTGGCGCGCCTGGCGCGTCGTGCGAACTCCGCACGGCTGCCGTCTGTGGAGCGTCACCCAGTCGCTCGACTGGCCCGTCGGCGAGCCGTTCGTCGCGCGCTGCCCCCTGAGCTTCGGCGCCCACTCCGCGCCGTCAGCCGGCTGTCGGTGCGGCGTCCACGGAGCACGTGAGACCCAAGATGTCACGATCTACACCGCACACCATCCCGCGAGCGCCGACCGGCGCGTCGCCGTCGGGCTCGTCTCGCTGTGGGGGGACGTCGTCGAAGGCGAGCGGGGGTGGCGTGCCTCGCATGCATACCCACGTCGCATCCTGCTCGTTCCGCTGGAGCGCGCGGGCTCGCGTCACGACGATCTCGTCACGGCCCTCGACCTCGCGGACTACGGCGTCCCCGTCGAGATCCATGAGGGTGCGCGGAAGGCGATCACCGACGAGGTCGTCCTTGACTGGCCGCGAGTCGAGTGGGCAGCTGCCATTCCCACCATCTCGAGCCGATCGCAAGCCGCCTCGGGGTAACGCCACCCGGGTGCGAATCAGCTCCTGTGTAGGGAAATCAACTCGCTGAACCGGCTGGCCGCCTGCAGGGCGTAGTCGCGGGCGTTGTTGTTCATCACCACGGCGACCTCCTGCGCGCGCTCGGCCATGTCGAGCACCGGGTCGACCCATTCCTCGAGCTCCCGGTCGGCGTACTCGTAGTCGAAGCGCTCAGCGACGGTGCGGCCCCGCGTCCACGCGGTGGCGTTGCGACCGTGCATCCGCACGTAGGCGAGTGCCGGCGAGGTGACCTCCACGACCGGCGGCATGGCGCTCATGGCCTCGATCCGGGGCGCGTCGACGCAGACCCACGCGGCGTCGTGCTCGGCGAGGAGGGCGACGGCCCGCTCCCGCTCCCCGGGCGCCACCCAGGAGCGGTGGCGGAACTCCACGGCCGCCCGGGCGGGCCGCAGGCGGCTCAGGATTCGCGCGAGCTCGTCGCGCTGACGCTCCCCTGAGACCACGAACGGCGGGAGCTGCACGAGGATCGCACCGAGCTTGTCGCCGAGCGCGCCGCAGGCCTCGAGCAGCGTGTCGATCGCCGCGTCACGCAGCTCCCGGCTCGGCCGGCGGATCCGGCCCTTCGCGTCGAGCTCGGCCGGCAGGTTGCGAAGCGGCGCCGGGAGGCGCCCCGGGTCGCTCGGATGCCCGGAGATCACCTGGTGCGCCTTGACGTGGAAGCGGAAGTCCGGCGGGGTGCGCTCCGCCCATGCCGCGACGGTCTCGATCGTGGGGAGCGCGTAGAAGCTCGCGTTCACCTCGACCATCGGGAACCGCTCGGCGTAGTAGCGAAGGCGTCCCTCGGCGTCGTTCTTGACCTCCGGCGGGTACCACCCGGCCTTGATGAACTCCGGGTCGGTCCACGAAGCGGTGCCGACGAGGATGTTCGCCACGCCGTGGCTACCCGTCGCCGAAGGCGTCCAGCTCCCGCTCGACTCGCGCGCGATCCTCGCTGGTGAGCGCCACGGGCGCCGCCTCGGTGCGCGGACGGCGCTTCGCCCAGGCGCGGGTGATGAACGGGATGGAGCAGAGCCCGATCGCGACCGCCAGTATCGGAACGATCCACGCGACCAGGTCGAAGCCCTTCGTCGGCGGGGTCGTGAGCACGCCCCGGCCGAACTCCGCCACGAACTCCGCCTTGATCTGGTCCTTCGTACGCCCTTGGGCGATGCGCTCGGCGATCTGCGCCTTCATGCGCTGCGCGACGGGGGCGTTCGAAACCTCCAGTGGGGAGTTGCACGTGGGACAGCGAAGCTCCTCCGCGACCTCGGTGACGGTCAGGCCGAGCGCCGACGCGGGCGCGAGCAGCATCGCCGCGGCGAGGATCAGCGCCGCGAGCCGCCTCACGAGCCCAGCACCTGGTCGAGATGGGCGGCGATCTCACGGCCCGACGCCTCGGTGATGCCGCCGCGGTACGGGAGCAGCCGCATGCGCCCGTCCGGATCGATCACGAACGTCTCGGGCAGCTGCGCCGTGCCGAACTTGCGCTGCGTGGCGTCCGTGCCGTCACGGACCGAGGGAAACGTGAGCTTGTACCGGCTGATGAAGGCCTTCGCGTCGCTCGAGATGTCCTGGGTATTGACGCCCAGCACGACGACGCCCCTCGGCGAGTAGCGCGTCCAGAGGGACTCGAGGATCGGCGCCTCGTCCTTGCACGGGTCGCACCACGACGCCCAGAGGTTCAACACCACTGGCCGTCCGCGCAGGGACGCGAGCGACAGCTGGCCGCCGTCACCCGTCACGTCGCCCCCGGGATGGAGCACCGCGAGCGTGAAGTCGGGTGCCATGACCGCCTGGTTCTCGGCGATGCGCCGGTCGATGCCGCGCGACAGGTCCTCGTCGCTCTTGACGAGGCCGAGGATCAGCAGGAGGACGAGACCGGCCGCCAGGACGCAGCCGACGGTGACGCCCACGACGCGGCCGCGACTCCACCTACCCGTGTCCGGCGCACCAGGTTCCTGCGAATCCACCCCCGCAATGTAGCGCCGCCTGGCGCCGCTGAGGCAGGACGCGGCAATGTCGGGACGATCGTGCCGCTCGTAGGTCGCGCCACGGCGTTACCTACGAGCGGGAGCTCTCGCCTGCGTTGCCGAGGAGCAGCCGCGCGGCGTGCGCCGGGTCCGGCGCCGACATGAGCGCCTCGCCCACCAAGATGGCGTCGACCCCGGCCTCCTCGAGTCGCCGGACGTCGGCCGGGTCGGAGATGCCGGACTCGGCGACGACGACGGTGCCGGCCGGGATGTCGGACAAGAGGCGCAGGGCCGTCTCGGGGTCCACCTCGAGGGTCTTGAGGTTGCGGTTGTTGATCCCCACGATCTCGGCCCCGGCCTCGACCGCGATCTCGACGTCGTCCTCGTCGTGCACCTCGACCAGGAGGTCCAGGCCGAGCTCGTGCCCGAAATGCAGGAGATCGCCAAGGAGCTCGGGCCCGGTGGCCGCCACGATCAGCAGCGCGGCGTCGGCGCCGGCGAGGCGGGCCTCGACGAGTTGGTACTCGTCGACGATGAAGTCCTTGCGAAGCAGGGGCAGCGACACCGCCGCACGCGCCTCGCGCAGGTCGTCGAGACTCCCGCCGAAGTACTGCGGCTCGGTGAGGATTGAGCACGCGGACGCACCCCCAGCCTCGTAGGCGCGGACGATCTCGGTGACGCTCGCGCCGGGGCGGATCGGACCGCGGGACGGGCTCGCTCGCTTCATCTCCGCGATCAGCGACACGCCCGGGGCGATGAGCGCCTCCGAGAAGGGCCGTCCGCGGCGCGGCGGCTCGAGCCCTTCGGCAAGCGCCTCGATGGGGCGCTCCGCCCTGCGGCGGCCGATCTCGGCGTGCGTCGCTTCGACGATGTCCTCCAGGAATCCCACGTGCTCCCCCTCGCTACCCGACGGCCGCCGGCGCCAGCTCGTTGGTGGCCGCGACGAACGCCGCGAGCCGCTCGCCGGCCCGCCCGCTCGCGAGGCTCTCACAGGCCGCCGCGAACCCCTCCTCCAGCGACGCCACCTCGCCCGACACGAAGATCGCCGCGGCGGCGTTGATCGCGACGAGGTCGGCCGCTCCGCCCTGCCCGCCCTCGAGGACCGCCGTGACGACCGCGGCGTTGTCGGCCGGCTCGCCGCCCGCGATCGCCGCCGGGTGGGGCGCGGGGATGCCGAACGCGGCCGGGTCGATTCGCCACCGGCGAAGGCCCTCGGGCCTCACCTCCACGACATCGGTCGGCGTCTCCGTCGAGATCTCGTCCATGCCGTCCCGCGCGGCGGCCACGAGGGCGTGGTCCACGCCCAGAGCGTGCAGTGCCTCCCCGAGGCGCTCCAGGTAGGCCGGGTCGGACACGCCGATGACCTGACGCCGAACGCCCGCAGGGTTGGTGAGCGGACCGAGCAGGTTGAAGATCGTGCGCACGCCGAGCGCGCGGCGCACCGGCACGATGTGGCGAAACGCCGGGTGGTGCGCGGGAGCGAACATGAACCCGATTCCCGTGCGCTCGATGCACGCGGCCACCGCCTCGGGGGTGAGGTCGATGCGGGCCCCAAGCGCCTCGAGCACGTCCGCGCTGCCGCTGCGGGAGGTCGCGGACCGGTTGCCGTGCTTCGCCACCGGCACGCCGGCCCCCGCCACGACGAACGCCGCCGCGGTCGAGACGTTGAACGTGGCGCGCCCGCCGCCCGTCCCGCAGGTGTCGACCAGCGGTGTGCGGGCCGTGACCACGGCCTCGCTGCGTGCCCGGACAACGGAGGCCAGCCCGGCGAGCTCGGCGGCCGTCTCCCCCTTCGCGCGCAGCGCAACGAGGAACGCCCCCGTCTGGACCGGGTCGATCTCTCCCGCCATGACCAGGTCGAGCGCCTGCGCTGCGCCCTCGCGGCCGAGGTCCTCACCGGCGAGGAGTCGGTCGATCTGCGCGGCAACGCTCACTCGGCCATCCCGAGGAAGTTCGCGAGCAGCCGCTTGCCCGCCGCGGTGAGGATCGACTCGGGGTGGAACTGCACCCCCTCCACCGGCAGCTCCCGGTGGCGGAGCCCCATGATCACGTCACCGTCGCACCAGGCCGACACCTCGAGCTCCTCCGGCAGGTCGCCCTCCACAATCAGCGAGTGGTAGCGCGTGGCGGTCATCGGGTTCTCGATCCCCGCGAACAGCGTCTTCCCGTCGTGGGCGATCTCGCTGGTCTTCCCGTGAACCGGCTCGGCGCCGCGGACGATCTTCCCACCGAAGGCCTGCCCGATCGCCTGGTGGCCGAGGCAGACGCCGAGCACCGGCACCCGGCCGGCGAAGTGGCGGATGGCTTCGACGGAGATGCCCGCCTCGTCGGGGGTCTTGGGCCCGGGCGAGATCACCAGGTGGGTGGGCGCGAGCGCGTCGAGGCCCGCAAGGTCGATCATGTCGTGGCGGTGCACGAGCACCTCGGCGCCCTGCTCCGAGAGGTACTGGAACAGGTTGTAGGTGAAGCTGTCGTAGTTGTCGACGAGGACGACGCGTGGGTTCATCGTGCCGCTCCTACCAATCCGTCTGCGCGGCAGCGACCTCGATGGCACGGAACATCGCGGCGGCCTTGTTCTCGGTCTCAATGAATTCCGACGCGGCGACCGAGTCCGCCACGATGCCCGCGCCGGCCTGCACGTACGCCGTGCCACCGTGGCAGACCATGGTCCGGATGGTGATGCACGTGTCGAGGTCGCCGTCGAACCCGAGGTAGCCGACCGCGCCGCCGAACGGCCCGCGCTTCGTCGGCTCGAGCTCGTCGATGATCTCCATCGCCCGTACCTTGGGGGCGCCCGACAGCGTCCCCGCCGGGAAGGCGGCCCGGAGCGCGTCGGTGGCGCGCATGCCCTCGGCGAGCTCGCCGACAACGCTGCTCTCGATGTGCATGACGTGGCTGTACAGGTGGATGCCCATGAGCTCCCGCACGCTGACGGTCCCGGGCCGCGCAACCCGGCCGACGTCGTTGCGTCCGAGGTCGACGAGCATCACGTGCTCCGCGCGCTCCTTGGGATCCTCCAGCAGCTCCTCCGCCAGGCGCTGGTCCTCGGCGAGGGTCTGGCCACGCGGGCGGGTGCCCGCGATCGGCCGCGTCTCCACCCTGCCCTCGCTCACCTTGACGAGCATCTCGGGCGACGCGCCGACGAGGGCGACGTCGCCGAAGTCGAGGAAGAACATGTACGGGGACGGGTTGACCGTGCGCAGCCCGCGATACACCGCGAACGGGTCGAGCGACATGCGCGCGGCGAAGCGCTGCGACGGGACGACCTGGAACGCGTCGCCCGCAAAGACGTACTCGCGCACCCGCTCGACCGCCGCCTCGAACTCCGCCCGCGTCATGTTGCTCTCGATGGGCCCGATCTCGGGCTCGCCGTCGCGGTCGGGGCGGTGCGGGACCGGCCCGGCGAGCCGCTCCTTGAGCTCCACCATCTCGTCGAGCGCCCGCTGGTAGGCGACCTCGACGGGATCGTCCTGGTCCAGCCGGCACGGGACGACCAGCGTCAGCGACCGGCGCAGGTGGTCGAACTGCACAACCGGTCCGGTGACCATCATCGCGATGTCGGGGATGCCGCGGTCGTCGTGCGGGACATCCGGCAGGCGCTCGACCCGGCGGACCAGGTCGTAGCCGAAGAACCCGACCGCTCCGCCGTAGAACGCCAGCGGCTCGGACGGCGGCGCAACGCCGACCGACGACACCACGTCCTCGACGGCCCCGAACGGGTCGTTCGCGTCGAGGGTCCTGATCGTGCCGTCTGCGAAGAGCACGGCCAGCTGGTCGCCGACGCCGCGCACCACCGCCTGCGGGCGAACCCCGATCATCGAGTAGCGCCCGAGGCGCTGCCCTTCCTCGGCGGACTCGAGCAGGAAGCACGGGCCGTCGTCGCGGAGCTTGAGGAACGCGCTGACGGGCGTCTCGCAGTCGGCGATGAAGGTGTGGACGAGGGGCACCTGCCGGTACGACCCGGCCAGGGCGGCGACCTCGTCGAGCGCCGGCGACACCGACATGCCCGCCACTGCCGGCGGGGTGAGGTTGAGGCGAAGCGGGCTCACCGGCGCCGGGACTCCAGCTCGGCGGCGACCTCATCGAACTGCACCCCGGCGGCGCGCCACAGCACCGCGAGGTGGTACAGCAGGTCGGCGCTCTCGTAGACGACCTGGCCGTGCTCCGACCCCTTCGCGGCGAGGACGACCTCGGTGGCCTCCTCCCCCACCTTCTTGCAGACCGTGTCGATGCCCTTTGCGAGCAGCCGCGCGGTGTACGACGCGTCCGGGTCGTCGGCATCGGCGCGCTCGTCGATGACGCGGGCGAGCTCCGTGAGGGAAGCGAACGGCTGGGCGTCGTCGCCGGCGAGCCGGTCGAAGAAGCACGACGGGGCGCCGGTGTGGCATGCCACACCGGTCTGGTCGACGAGCACCACGAGCGTGTCGCCGTCGCAGTCGAGCAGGATCCCCCTGACCCGCTGGGTATTGCCGCTCGTCGCGCCCTTATGCCACAGCCCCTCCCGGGACCGCGACCAGAACCAGGTCTCCCCCCGTTCGATCGTGAGCGCCAGCGACTCGGCGTTCATCCAGGCGTGGGTCAGCACCCGCCCGCTGGTGGCATCCTGCACGATGGCCGGCACGAGCCCGTCGGCGCCGTACCGGACGCGGGCGAGCACGTCTGGCTCGACATCGACGGAGCTCATCCCGACTTCAGGAGCTCCCTCATGATCTTGACCGCGGAGCCGGTCCCGATCCGGGACGCGCCGGCGTTGATCATGGCCTCGGCCGTCTCGAGGGTACGAATGCCGCCCGCGGCCTTGACGCCGACCCCCTCGGGCAGAGCCTCGCGCATGAGCTCGACGTCCTCGACAACGGCCTGCGTGCCGACACCGGTCGCCGTCTTCGCGAAGTCGGCCCCCGCATCCGCGACGATCTTGCAGGCGAGGCGTTTGAGCTTGTCGTCGAGATAGGGTGCCTCGATGATGACCTTCACGATGACGGTGCCGCGAGCGTCGTTGACCGCGCGTGAGTGGACCGCGCGGACGAGGGTCGAAAGCTCGCTCCGGACGAACCCGAAGTCGCCCGAGCGGAGGGCGATGACGTTCATGCACACGTCCAACTCGTCCGCACCAGCCGTGACGGCCTGCTCCGCGGCGTTGATTTTCGCCTGCGGCAGGTCGGCGCCGTACGGGAACGAGATCACAGCGCAGGTCTTGACGTCGCAGCCGTGCAGGCGCTCGGCCATGACCGGCAGGAACGTCGGGAACGAGCACACCGTCGCGAAATGATGCTCCCGCGCCTCGTCGCACACTCGCTCGATGTCCGCCTGGGTGGCGCGCACATCCAGGAGCGTGTGATCAATCGTCTTCGCGAGCTCCTCAGGTTGGATCAGGAGTCTCCAGAGGCGGACACCGACATCGCGGCGAGTATAGCGACAGCGGGAATCCCTGCCCGTGCCTGAGCTTCCGGAGCTCCAGGCCCTTGCGGAGGGGCTCACCGCCGCCTGCGCGGGACGGCACATCGATGGCGCCCGGGCGTGGCTGCCATCGACGCTCAAGACCGCCGAGCCCCCGCTCGAGGCCCTGACCGGCGCGACGATCACGCGGGTGTGGCGCCGCGGCAAGATCATCGGCGTCGAGGCCGGACCGCTCACCCTCGTCATGCACCTCATGCAGGGCGGCCGGCTGGGGCTCGCGAAGGCCGCCTCGACGCGGCCGGGGCGGTCCGCCGCTCTCTCCGTGCGGCTCGACGGCGGAGACGAGCTCCGGCTCCGCGAGGCCGCCACCGAGCACCGCGCGAGCGCCCACGTCATCCCGACCGCGTCGGTCGACGAACACCCTCCGCTGGCCGCTCTCGGGCCGGAGCCCATCGGGCTCTCCCCGGCGGTGTGGAAGGAGCGGCTCGCCACCCCGCCGGCCCGGCTGCACACTGCGCTACGAGACGGCCGGCGGGTCGCGGGCATTGGCCGTGCATATGGCAGCGAGATCATGTGGGCCGCCCGCCTGCCCCCGTTCGCCCGAACCGACCGGCTGACCGACGAGGAATGCGAGCGGCTCGCCGCGGCCGCCGATGCGGTGCTGGGGCAGGCGCTCGCGCGCGCGCGTGCGCGGATCACCACGAACCTCCCTGACCGCGAGGAGCGCGTCACCGCGGTTCACCGCCACTTCGGTGATCCATGCCTGCGCTGCGGACGTACCCTGGAACGTGTCTCCTACGAAGGGTACGAGCTCGTGTACTGCCCGGATTGTCAGAACGGTGGGCGCAAGCTCGCCGACCGCCGCATGAGCCGGCTGCTGCGGTGAGCGCGCAGGAGCTCGCCACCGGCGCCCGGATCCGCATGACCGGCCGAGGCGACGGACTCGTCGCGCTGTGCCTCAACGGCGGCACCGGCCGCGAGCTGCCCGGCACCTGGAGCGCCAGCGTCGAGCTGCTGGTGCGCCGGTGCGCGCCTGGGCTCCCCGACGTCGGGTGGGCGGAGGTGCGCTACCGGGTGCGCTCCTGGCGGCAGCTGGAGATGTGCATCGACGACGGCCACGCCGCCCTCGAGGCGGTCGCGGCGGCCGGCGCCCGGGAGGTCGTGCTGGTGGGCTACTCCATGGGCGGGGCGGTCACCGCCGCGATCGCAGGCCACCCGTTGGTGCGACAGGTCGTCGGCCTGGCCCCGTGGCTACCCGACCGGCTCGACTTGACGGCCATGCGCGGCCGGTACGTCGCGATCTTCCACGGCTCGCTCGACCGTTGCCTCCCCGGCGTCCCGGGCGTCAGCCCGGACAGCTCGCGCAGAGGATTCGAACGGCTGCTGGCACTCGGCGCGCGAGGCACGTACACGACGATCCCCGGCGCGATCCACCCGATCGCGCTCCGCGCGCCCTGGGGGACGTTGATCCCGATGCCGAGGGCCGCGGCGTGGGCGCGACACGTTCGGGCGGTCGTGGCCGCCGCCGCCCGCGCGCCGGCCGAGCAGCTGGTGTCGTGAGCCTCGCCGTCCCCCTCGCCGCAGGTCCCGGCATCCGCTACCGGTCCACACGGGGGCGATGGGTGCTTCTGGCGACGGTGCTCGGGACGAGCATGGCGTTCCTCGACGCCACGGTCGTCAACATCGCGCTCCCGACGATCGGCGAGGACCTGGACGCCGGCCTCACCAGCTTGCAGTGGACGGTCAACGCCTACACCCTCGCGCTCGGGGGGCTCCTCCTCCTCGGGGGCTCGCTCGGCGATCATTTCGGGCGGCGCCGGATCTTCTGCGTCGGGGCCGTGTGGTTCGCGCTCGCGTCGCTCATCTGCGGGATCGCGCCGAGCTCCGAGGTGCTTATCGCGGCGCGCGCGTTGCAGGGCGCGGGTGCGGCGATGCTCACCCCCGGCAGCCTGGCGATCATCGAGGCGAGCTTCCACCGGGACGACCGGGGCGCCGCCGTCGGCGCATGGTCGGGGCTGGGCGGCATCGCCGGCGCGCTCGGACCGTTCGTGGGCGGCTACCTCATCCAGGCGGCGTCGTGGCGGCTGATCTTCCTCATCAACCTCCCGATCGCGGCGGGCGTCGTATTGGTCGCGACACGCCACGTGCCGGAGACCCGCGACGAGAGCGTCCGAACGACCCCGCTCGACCTGCGCGCCGCGGCCGTCACCGCGCTCGGCCTCGCGGCGGGCACCTACGGGCTCACCGAGGGCCCGCAGCGGGGTTGGGACTCGCCGGTCGTGGTGGGATCGATCCTCGTCGGCCTGGCGGGACTCGTGGCCTTCATCCTGCTGGAGCGCGGCCGGGAGGGCGCGCTGGTGCCGCTCGAGCTCTTCTCGTCTCGCCAGTTCAGCTCCGCCAACGCGGTGACGTTCGTGGTCTACGCCGCCCTCGGCGGCGCGCTGTTCCTGCTCCCGATCCAGCTGCAGCGCACCGTCGGGTACACGCCGCTCGAGGCGGGCGCCGCGCTGGTGCCGATGACGATCGTGATGCTGCTGCTGTCGGCCCGCGCCGGCCGCCTGGCGCAGCGCATCGGCCCGCGGCTGCCGATGAGCGCGGGACCGATCATCGCCGCGGTCGGGCTCGCGCTGCTCTCGCGCATCGACGCATCGAGCACCTACGTGGAGACGGTCCTCCCGGGGGTGCTGGTCTTCGCGCTGGGGCTGTCGCTCACGGTCGCCCCGCTCACCTCGACGGTGCTGAGCGCCGGCGGCGAGGAGCACGCAGGCGTCTCGGCCGCCGTCAACAACGCCGTCGCACGCATCGGCGGCCTCATCGCCGTCGCGGTCATTCCCGCCGCCGCGGGGATCTCCACCACCGACGCGTTCGACACGGCGACGTTCAGCGATGGCTTCACCCAGGGAATGCTCATCGCGGCGGCCGTCTGCACCGCCGGCGGCCTGCTCGCGGCGGTCACGATCCGCAATCCCAAGCGGACGGAAGGCGAGCAGCCGACACCTTGGACCAGTTGCCCGCTCGACGCACCGCCCCTCTGCGCAAATGAGGACGGTGCTCTGCCCCTGGAAGCATCCCTACGTCGTGGCTCGGGTGCCCACGGCTCATGACGTCCCACGCGCCGCGGTCGATAAGATCTCTCGCTGCCTGATGACCCAACGCGGACCCGTCGAATGTGAGCTTTCGTCTGGAGCGTGAGGACCCCCCAGGTCGAACGCCGCGCCGGGGTTGCGCTCGTGATGGAGCACGTGGATCGACGCGGGATCGGCGTCCGCGGGGCGAAGCGACGTTTCCTCGAGCATGCGCGTCCCGGTTCGAAGGCGGCTGTCTCCGACCGCGCTTCCGCCGGTCGGCGGTTGAATGTGAGTTGCGGCGGGCTACAAGCCGAGGCGGTCGAGCATCGTCTCGTCGCGTCGCCACTTGGGGCGCACCTTGACGACGAGGTCGGTGTGGGCGGGCTCGCCCCAGATGACCGAGAGCGCCTGCCTCGCCGCCTGCCCGATCGACCGGATCATCGAGCCGCCGTGGCCGACCAGGATGCCCTTCTGCGACGCGGTCTCGACGTAGATGACCGCGCGCACCACGCGGCCGTTGCGTGCCGGCTCGATGCCCTCCACGTGCACCGCCACCGCGTGCGGCACCTCGTCGCGCACGCGCTGAAGCGCCGCCTCCCGGATGATCTCGGCGGCGAGCTCCTCGTCGGTCTGGTCGGTGGTGACCCCGGCCGGGAAGTACGCGGGGCCCGCCGGCAGCGCGGC
This sequence comes from uncultured Thermoleophilia bacterium, assembly GCA_963706315.1. Classification (GTDB taxonomy): domain Bacteria; phylum Actinomycetota; class Thermoleophilia; order Miltoncostaeales; family Miltoncostaeaceae; genus CALMEC01. The sequence goes on from CAVPMA010000019.1 coordinate 224,547, forward strand.
CGCGAGCGCGTCGCGCAGCTCCGGGATACCGTCACCCGTGAGAGCGCTCACCGGATGGAGCGACACGAAGTCCACGAGACCGGTGGCCGCGTCGATGAACCGGGCGATGGCGTCGGGAGCCAGCCGGTCGACCTTGTTCACGACGAGGATGACCGGCCGTCCCGACCCCCGCAGCCGCTCCGCGATGAAGCGGTCGCCCCCGCCGATCGCCTCCGCGCCGTTCAGGACGAACAGCGCGACGTCGCAGTCGCCGACCGTCTGGTCGACGGTCGTCTGCATCCGCCGGGTGAGTCCGTCGGCGGGACGCTGGAAGCCGGGCATGTCGAGGAGCACGGCCTGCCAGTCGTCGCCGTGCGCGACCGCGGTCACGCGCCGGCGGGTGGTTTGCGGACGCGGCGAGACCGCGGCGACATGCGCACCGGCGAGGGCGTTCGCGAGCGTCGACTTCCCGACGTTCGGCCGGCCGGCAATCGCGACGAATCCGGACCGCTCGGCCGCCGTCACTCCTGCCGCTCGCCGAGGAGGAACGCATCCGGCAGGAGGTCGCCGAGGCGCCGCTCGGTGACCCCCTCCGGGCTGAGGTAGACGACCACGAGATCGAGGCCGAAGTCGGCGAGCGCCTGGCGGCAGGCCCCGCACGGTGAGATCGCAAGCCGGTCCGATCGTGCGACCCCGATCCGGCGGAATGCGCGGTGGCCGTCGGTGACCGCCTTGACCAGCGCCACCCGCTCCGCGCAGATCGTGAGCCCGTAGCTTCCGAACTCGACGTTCCCACCCTCGTAGCGCGTGGCGTCCGCGGTCTCGAGCACCGCCCCGACGCGAAGGCCGCTGTACGGCGGGTGTGCCCGCCCCGTTGCTGCGACCGCCGCCTCGTAGAGCTCGGACGCCGTCATCCGAGCAGCTGGAACATGAGGATCGTGACCCCCGTGCCGAGCGCCGCACCGGCAACGACCTCGACCGCGGAATGGATGCCCGCCTCCACGCGCGACTGGGCGACGAGCAGGGCCATCATGAAGGCCAGGGTGGAGATGAGCGCGGCATGCATGAAGTCGCTCGCGACGACGGTGATGGCCGCCCAGCCGGCGAACGCGGCCGCGGCGTGGCCGGACGGCAGGCCGCCGCGCAGTGGCGTGCCCCGGCCGATGGCCGCCTTGATCGCGATGACGAGGATGATCGTGATGATCAGCGACCCGACGACGATCTGCGATGGGCGCCCCTTGAGCTGCCCGACGAGATCCTGGGTGGGGTCGGTGATGTGGTTGTAGAAGACCAGGTAGGCGACCGCCAGCGCATTCGCGGTGGCGACGAGCACCGCACCGGCGGCGACGTCCTTCGCGACCTTGACCAGCGGGTGGAAGTGGGTGACCAGCGCGTCGATGGCCGCCTCGATGGCCGTGTTGAACATCTCCGCAATCAGCACGAGGCTGACGGCGCAGAGGACCGCGATGAACTCCAGACGCGTCACGCCGAGCAGGAGGGCCCCGACCAACGCCACGAGGCCCGCGGCCATGTGGATCCGCATGTTGCGCTGGGTGCGCAGCACGTAGACGATCCCCTCGAACGCCCACGTGAACGACCACCGCAGCGACCCCTGACGCGGCAGCGCCTCCTTCGGCTGGCGGCGGAAGATGCGAAGCGGGCCGCCGGGCGTCGGCGTCGGCGTCTTGGAGCTCACGGAGCGACCTCCGCGAGCAGCGTGTCCTGCAGGGCGAGCATCTCGCCGGCGTCGACCTCGTGGTCGTACCCCAGCAGGTGCAGCAGCCCGTGCACGGCCAGCGTGCCGAGCGGCTCCTGCGCCGCATCGGGGCAGATCACGATGTCGCCGAGCTCGGGCGGCGGACCGTCGGCCGGCCACGCCCCGAGCGACTCCGGCCCGTCGACCGGAAACGCGAGCACGTCCGTCGGCTCGGGCTTCTGCCGGTGCTCGCCGTTGATCGCCGTCATCTCCTCGGCCGTGACGATCATGAGCCCGAGCGTCGCGCGCGCCACGCCCAGGCGTTCGCACACCCGGCGAAGCAGGTCGACGATCGCAGCGACATCGACATCGAGATCCGACCGGGCCTCGACATCGATCACGCGCGTTCCTCCTCCGCCATCCGGTAGGCCTCGACGATCTCCTGCACGAGCCGGTGACGGACCACGTCACGCTTGTCGAAGCGGACGAACGCGATGTCGGTGACGGTGGAGAGGATGCCGCCGATGTCGAGCAGCGCCGACGGGCGCTCGCGCGGCAGGTCGACCTGGGTGACGTCGCCGGTCACGACCATCTTCGATCCGTAGCCGAGTCGGGTGAGGAACATCTTCATCTGCTCGGGAGTGGTGTTCTGCGCCTCGTCGAGGATGATGAAGCTGTCGTTGAGCGTCCGGCCCCGCATGAACGCGAGCGGCGCGATCTCGATCTGGCCACGTTCGAGGTACGCCTGCACCTTCTCCGCGTCGAGCATGTCGTACAGCGCGTCGAAGAGCGGACGCAGGTACGGGTCGACCTTGGCCGCGATGTCGCCGGGGAGGAACCCGAGCCGCTCCCCCGCCTCGACCGCCGGGCGGGTGAGGATGATGCGGCCGACCTCACGACGGCTGAGCGCCGCGGCGGCCAGCGCGACGGCGAGGTACGTCTTGCCGGTGCCGGCCGGGCCGATCCCGAAGGTGATCGTGTGGTCGCGGATCGCATCGACATACCGCCGCTGCCCGGCGGTCTTCGGCGTGACCGCTACGTGCCGGTGGCGGAGCACGACGTCGCCGAGCATCCCCGCGAGCGGCTGCTGCTGCTCCACCGCACTGGCGAGCGCCTCGACGGTGCCGGGGCCGAGGCTCTGCCCCCCGGCGACGAGGCCGGCGAGCTCGTGGATGGCCGCGGCGGCGGCCTCGACACGCCCGTCCTCACCGGACAGCGTCATGCGGTTGCCGCGCAGGTCGATCTCGAGGTCGAGCCGCTCCTCGAGCGACCTGAGCATCTGGTCGTAGTCGCCCGCAAGCTCGACGGCGACGCGGTCGGCAAGTTCGATCGTTCGCTGCATCACATTGATTGTGACAGGGTCGCCCCGCCGAGCACATGCCAGTGAAGGTGGAAGACGCTCTGCAGCGCATGCGCGCCGTGGTTGGTGGTCACCCGGTAGCCCCCCGTCTCGAGCCCGGCGAGCCGCGCAACCTCGGCGATGAAGAGCAGCATCTCGGAGCGCTCCTCGACGGTGAGCCCGCCGACGTCGCTCATGGAGGTGACGTGGCGCTCCGGGATCACCAGCAGGTGGATCGGCGCCTTCGGGGCGATGTCGCGGAACGCGAGGAACCCGTCCGCGCGGTGCACGACGTCGGCGGGGATGTCGCCCGCGACGATCGCGCAGAAGATGCACTCGTCAGCCACGCGCGCCCTCCGGGTCGCTTGGGATGCCGTGCAGGTGGTCGCAGGCGACCGAATCGACGAGCACGGACACCAGCTCTCCGGGCGCTCCTGCCTCCGCGGCCAGCACGAACCGCGTGTAGTCCGAGCCGTACCCGGTGAGCGTGCCGTCCGGAAACGGCTTTTCGATCAGCACGGCGTCCCGGCTTCCGAGCCGCTGCTGGCGGTGCTCGGCGCCGAGCCGGTCCGAGAGGTCGCGCAGCTCGCGGCTGCGTGCCGCCTTCGCGTCGGGCGCGACGAGGTCGCCGAGCGCCTCGGCGCGCGTCCCCGGGCGCGGCGAGTACGCGAATACGTGGATCTTCCCGAATGCCAGCTCGCGTGCGAGCTCCACGGTGCGGGCGAACGCCGCCTCCGTCTCGGTCGGGAATCCCACGATCACGTCGGTGGTGACGTTGAGATCGGCCAGGCCGTCGCGAGCCCACGCCACCGCCTGCCGGTAGCGCTCGACGGTGTAGGAGCGGCCCATGTCGGCCAGCACGGCCGGGTCGGCCGACTGCAGCGGGATATGCATGTGGCGGGCGACGGTCGGGGTGTCGGCCATGGCCTCGACGAGCCGCGGCGTCACGTCCCCCGGCTCGATCGAGGAGATGCGAAGCCGTGCGAGGCCGTCGAGCCGCCCGACCTCCCGTACGAGGTCGGCCAGATCCCCCTTGCCGGAGGGATCGCGCCACGTGCCGATGTTGATGCCGGTGAGCACCAGCTCCGGGTGCCCGTCCTCGAGCCGTCGCCGCGCGTCGCGCAGGATCGCCTTGCGCGTGCGGCTCTCGGCACCGCCGCGGGTGCTGGGGATGATGCAGAACGCGCAACGTTGGTCGCAGCCGTTCTGCACCTTCACGAAGGCGCGCGTACGTCCCGCTGGTCGTGCGTCGTCGTGGCAGGCCATCGGCGCCGCGGGGCCAAGGTAGGCGACGATCTCGACCGCCACCCGGTCGGCGGAACCGTTGACGACCGTGACGCCCTCCCCGGCGAACTGGTCGCGGTTCAGGTTCGCGGCGCACCCGGTGACGAATGTGCGCGCCGCCATGCGCGACGCGCGATTGACCTGCTGGCGGCTCTTGCGCTCGGCCTCCAGCGTGAGCGCGCAGGTGTTGACGACGTGCACCTCGGCCGCGTCGGGCTCGGCCTCGCTGTGACCGGCGTCGCGAAGCGCGTCGCGGATCAGCATCGCATCGGCCTGGCTGACCTTGCACCCCAGGAAGCGCACGGAGAATGTGCTCACGACGCGGCCCCGAGCAGGCCCAGAGCGTCCGCCGCGACGGCAATCGCGGCCACCGCGGCGGTCTCGGCCCGGAGGGTCGCGTTGCCAAGTCGACAGACCGGCACTCCCCGCGTGGCCGCGTGCGCCACTTCGGTGTCGGAGAACCCGGCGTCGGGCCCCACGACGATGCCCACCCGCGCCTGGGGCCGGGCGCGCACGGCCTCGCCGAGACCGGCGCTCCCGCGGCTGTCGACGAGGAATGTCCGCTGCGGATCGAGGTCGTCCACCATCGCGGAAAACGGTACCAACCCGCTCACGTGCGTCCCCGACCCTCGCCCGCATTGCCGCGCGGCGGCCTCGGCGAGCCGGTCCAGGCGCTCCACCCTGCGGTCGAAGGCCTCCTGGCCGCCACGACGGCGTCCGCGTTCCGAGGTGAAGACCACGATCCGGTCGACGCCGAGCTCCGTGCACTTCTCGACAACCAGGTCCAGACGGCCCCACTCGAGGAGGCCGACGTGGAGATCCAGCGGGAGGGACGGCGGGCCGGGTCGCGGCTTCTGCGCCACCCTGACCAGGGCCGGGGGCCCGAGCTCGTCGACCACGGCCGGCCAGATCCGCCCTGCGTCGTCGATGACCTCGACGGGGTCGCCCCGCCCGCGTCGCACGACCCGCACGAGATGATGGGTGTCGGCGGCGCTCAGCTCGACCGCGCCACCGGCCACGACGGTTCCGCCGGCCACGTACCGGAACGTGTGACTCGTCACGGCCGGCTCACGAGGAGCGCCGTCCAATGGTCGTCGTCGATGCGACGGGTCACGGTGAAGCCGGCGGCCTCCCAGGCGCCGATCACGCCGGCGGCCTCGACCGGCCGAAACCCCGACAGCACCGCCCGTCGAGGCATCGGCTGCCCCAGGGTCGCGGCCAGACCGGTGACGTGCGTCGCCGTGACGTTCGCGACGACGGTGTCGACGCGCGGCATGGGGTCGCACTCGGCGATCCGCTCGAAGACGCGGAGATCGACGCCGTTCGCGCGGGCGTTGCGCACGGTCGCGGCGACGGCGAGTGGATCGTTGTCGATCGCCCATACGGGGTCGTGCCCGAGCTTGCTCGCAGCGATCGCCAGGACGCCGGATCCGCAACCGACGTCGAGCAGGCTGCCCGGCTCGATGTCGATCAGCAGGGCGAGGCATCCGCGCGTCGTCGCGTGCTGACCGGTCCCGAACGCCATGCCCGGATCGATCACGATGTCGACGAGGCCTTCCCGGGGCTCGGTCCACGGTGGGCGCACGCGGATGCGCCCACCCACCTCGACGGGCTGATGATGGCGCCGAAGTCCGTCGCGCCACTCACCGCCCTCGGGCACGCTCGTGACACGGGCGGGCACGCCGCGACGCCCGAGATCGTCGGCCAGGCGAAGCGCCGCCGCCGGATCGGCGGCGGGTACCCAGACGTCGACGGCGACCTCCTCGCCGACGGTGTCGTGCTCGCGCCACCCGTGCGGCGCCAGCTCCCACAGCTCACCCCGGAGCACGTCCACCGCGTCCACCGCGACCGAGACGGTCAGGCGCTGGAGATCAGCGGCGTGGTCTTCGGAGGCGACCACGACGTCGCTTCTCGCCTTCCGTCTCGCTGTGCTCGGCAAGCTGATCGAGGAGCTCGCGGCCCTCGGCGCTGGTGACCTTGGGAACGGTGACCTCGACGATGACACGCTGGTCGCCGCGCCCGTGGCCTTGGATGACCGGGAACCCCTTGCCGCGCATCACCTCTTCGGCGTACGGCTGGGTCCCGGGCGGAAAGGTGATCTCGGTGTCGCCGTTGACGGTCGGGACGGTGACCGTGACCCCGGTCATCGCCTTGGCGACCGGGATGGTCACCTTGGTGAGGATGTCGAGGCCGTCCCGCTCGAAGCGCGGGTCGTCGGCCACCGCGACCTCGATGTACAGGTCGCCGGCAGGGGCGCCCGGGTCGCCGGAGTGCGCCTTGCCGGGCATCCGGATCCGCTGGCCGTCCGCGATGCCCGCGGGAATCTCGACCGAGACCTTGGATCGCTGACGCGTGCGCCGGGCGCCACGGCATTCGGGGCACCGCTCCTTGGGGTGCTGCCCCTCGCCGTTGCACTCCGAGCAGATGCTCGCGCGAACGAACTGCCCGAACGGTCCGCGGGCGACCTGGCGGATCTCCCCCTCGCCGTTGCACCGGCTGCAGCGCTCGAGCGTCGTGTCGGGGGCGCCGCCGGAGCCCTCGCAGGTCAGGCAGTCGCGGATGAGCGTGACGTCGACGTCCTTGGTGACCCCGAGCGCGGACTCGACGAAGGTGATCTGGGCGGCGACGAGATGGTCGTCGCCCGCCTGGCGCCGCGGCCCGCCGGTGCGCCCTCCGAACATGCCGGTTCCACCGAAGAAGGCGTCGAAGATGTCCTGGAAGGAGCCGAAGTCCCCGACGTCCGGACCGGTGGCGCCGCGCAGGCCGGCGTGGCCGTGGCGGTCGTAGATCTGGCGCGTCTCCGGCTCGCTCAGCACCTTGTAGGCCTCGGCGACCTCCTTGAAGCGCTCCTCCGCGGTCGGATCTTCGGGGTTGACGTCGGGGTGGAGCTCACGCGCCAGCCGGCGGAACGCCTTCTTGATCGTCTCATCGTCGGCGTCGCGGGGCACGCCGAGGATCTCGTAGTAGTCGCGGCTGGTGGTCGACATGGGCCGAAAGAGGTTAGCAACGCCGCTTCCCGCCCCGTCCCGGCCGCGAGCGGATGGTCGTGCGTGCGTCGACAGCCGTCGGGAGGCGCGCCATGAGCTGGTCGAAGGAGCAGGTTCTCGCATTCGCCGCGGAGGAGGTGCGGATCGGACGACTCGCGACCGTCTCCGCCGGCGGCGATCCCCACGTCGAACCGATCTGGTACGCGTCGACGGGGATCGACTCCTCGTCCACACGATGGCCGAGAGCCGCACGGCACGGAACGTCGCCGGCGGCCCCGGCGAGCACGTAACCTCGTGCTGCATGTCAATTCCCTATGAATTCACTTGACAAAGTGGCCTTTGTCTGGTGCAATCCCTTCCAGTGATGACGGTGATTCAGAAATCTGATCCTCGAGTCCCCGGCAACTCGCCCGCGTCGGGGCTCCTCGAGCCTGTCACGGGCCGACCGCGTCTGCGGGGGCGGATGCTGGCGCGTCGCAGCATGGGGTGTCCGGGCTGTCTGCCCACCCCGGCCCAGGCCGTCTCGGCCTGAGCCCGGGGTACCCCGCGCCGGGTCCCACGCCCCCCTTCGCCGGGGTCCGGCGCGTCGAGAACGCGACCTGGGGGCCCGGAGGCCGACCGATGGCAGCGACCGGCAGCACCGCAGAGCACGATCGAGACCCGCAGTTCGACCGCGGCGCTCGACGTCCACCAGCACCTGTGGCCGCAGGAGCTCCTGTCGGCGCTTGCCGGCAGACGGAACCTGCCGCGCGTTCGCCGCGGCGCCGACGGCTGGGTGATCCAGCTCGCGGGAGAGCCGGACGCGCCCGTCGACTTCACCGACCACGATCCGGAACGGCGCGCCCTGCTCGCCCGGGCCGAGGGATTCGACGTCGTCGTCATCGCTCCCATCGGCGCCGATCGGGATCGAGGCGCTGCCGCCGGGCGAGGCCGCACCGCTCCTGCGGGCGTACCACGACGGCGTGCGCGCGCTCCCCAGCCCGTTCCGCGGCTGGGCGACGGCATCGCTTCAGGCGCCCGACGCCGACGAGCTCGGCGACCATCTCGACGAGGGGTTCGTCGGACTCTGCGTGCCGGCCGCGGCCCTCGCCGACCGACGCGGCCTCGAGCGCCTCGTCGGGGCTCTGGAGACGCTCGAGCGCCACGACGCGCCGCTGTTCGTGCATCCGGGCCCGGCACCGTGGCACCCGGCGGGCATCGTCGACCGGCAGCTCGCCGTCGTGGTGGTCGCCGCTCACCGCGTACGCGACGCAGATGCATGCGGCGTGGCACCTGTGGCTGGCCCTGGGTCGCCATGCGCATCCTGACCTGCGCGTGTGCTTCGCGCTGCTCGCGGGACTCGCGCCGCTCCATGCCGAGCGGAGGGTCGCGCGCGGCGGTCCTGAGGACACGCCGAACGAGACGCTCTTCTACGACACCTCGTCGTACGGGTCGCGGGCAATCGCCCAGGTGGCGCAGGTGGTCGGACCCGGCGCGCTGGTCCACGGATCGGACCGGCCGGTCGTCGACCCGCCGAACGCCGTCGTCGACCCGGACGCAACCGTAACCACGCGGGGGAATCCCGCCCGACTTCTTGGATGGACGGAGGCCTCATGAGCAGCGCAATCGAGATCGCGACACCCGGAATCGTGCCCACCGAGGAACTCGAGCGGATGGTCGAGTCGGTCATCGACCGGCCGTCGGAATGGGAGCCCCTGGTCGAGACCGCCGGCGACGAGCGCGTCTGCCGGATCCTCGCGCGCGACGCGCGGCTCGAGATCTGGGTGATCTCGTGGGGCGTCGGCCACGACACCGGCTTTCACGATCACGGCGGATCGTCGGCCGCGATCGGGGTCGCACGGGGTCGCCTGGTCGAGGAACGCCTGCGGATCGGAGCGCTGCCGATGGTTCGACGGCTGCAGCCGGGCCGCCCGGCGGTGGGCGTTCCCGCGACGCATGTTCACCGGGTGAGGCACGGCGGGGGACCTCCCGCCGTCTCGGTTCACGCCTACTCCCCGCCGCTGCACGAGATGGGCGCGTACGAGGTCGGGCCCGGCGGGATCCTGGAGCGGGTCACCGTCGGGCCGGACACGACCCTCGCCGCCCGGGCCAGCGTCCGCACCCACGAGACCGCGGCGCCGGTGGCAGTGCCATGACGACCACGGCCGCCACCCTCTCCGTGCGCACCCCGGCGGCTCCCGGGATGCCGCTTCCAAGCCCGATTCCGCCCGGCCGCGCCCGCAGCCGCCCGGCGTCGGACCCTCGCCGGCCCGTCGGCGCTGCGCATCGGGCGCCACGGCGGGCGGCACGGTCTCATCCTTCAGGGGTCACCCCGATCATCGGCGTGGGCGCCGGCGGCCACGCCCGTTGCGTGATCGACGCGCTGCGGTCGGTGTTCGGCTCGTACCGCCCGATCGAGCTGTTCGACGACGACGCGCGCCGCCACGGATCGGTGGTGCTCGGGCTGCCGGTGATCGGCCCGTTCACCCCGCTTCGCATGACCGCCGCCGTCGCGGCCGGGCACGCGGCGTTCGTCGGAGTCGGCAGCGTCAGGCGACACCGGGCCGCGGCGAGCACTCTACGACCACCTGGTCGGCGCGGCGACTCGACCTCCCGTCCATCGTGCACCGGTCGGCGATCGTGTCGCCGTCGGCGACCGTCGAGCGATCGGCGCAGATCCTGGCGGGCGCCGTCGTGAACGCCCAGGCCCAGATCGCGGCGAATGCCCTCGTCAACGCCGGCGTGGTCATCGGCCACGACGTCGTCGTGGGTCGCCACGCGCACGTCGCATCCGGAGCGGTCATCGGCGGCGGCGCGACGATCGGCGACGGTGCCCACGTCGGCTCGGGCGCGACGATCCTCGAGGGACGGACGGTCGGCAGCGGGCGCGCTCGTCGCGTCGGGCGCCGTGCGTCATCCGCGACGTGCCGGACGGCGCCAAGGTAGCCGGAGTCCCCGCGCGACCGATGCAGGCGACCTGACGGCTTCCACGGGCGCCCCGACGAGGGGCCGATCGCGCTCGTTCCCCGAGCGCATCTGGCACGATCCGCCCGTGCGGATCTCAGCGAAAGCCGACTACGCGGTCCGCGCCGCGATCGAGCTCGCCGGCGCGGACGAGGGACGCCCGACCAAGGGCGACGTGATCGCCCAGGCGCAGGCGATCCCGGTCAAGTTCCTCGAGAACATCCTGGGCGACCTGCGCCACGCGGGGCTGGTGTCGAGCCGGCGCGGACACGACGGCGGATACTGGCTCGCCAAGCCCGCGTCCGAGATCACCGTCGCCGACGTCATCCGGGCGGTCGAGGGCCCACTGGCCTCCGTGCGCGGCGGACGCCCGGAGGACACCGCCTACGACGGAGCGGCCCTTCCGCTGCAGCGCGTGTGGATCGCCGTGAGGACGGCCCTGCGCAGCGTGGTGGAGCAGGTCACCCTCGCCGACCTCGCGGCGGGCAAGCTCCCGGCACGCGTCTCGAAGCTGGCCGACGAGCCGGAGTCCTGGACCACGCGGTAGCCCGGAGCGGTTAGATGCCCTCGGCGACGAAGAGGGCCGGTTCGGGTGGACGCACGTAGACGATCTGGCCGGCGGCCAGCTCGAGGCTCTCGGCCTCGTGGCGCGCGAGCTGCACCGTCACCGGGGCGCCGTCGCCCAACTCGAGCTCGACCCGAACCTCGAAGCCCAGGTGAACGACCCGGACGACCTGTGCTTCAACGGCTCCGTCGTCCGGTTCGAGCAGCACGGTGACGTCGTGCGGGCGGACCAGGCCGCCGTCGACGCGGGCGACCGGGCCGAGGAAGCCCATCACGAAGTCGCTCGCCGGCCGGTCGTACAGGTCCCGCGGGGCTCCGCGCTGCTCGATGCGGCCGGCGTTCAGCAGCACGATGGTGTCGGCGAGCTCCATCGCCTCCTCCTGGTCGTGCGTCACGAGCACGGTTGTGACGTGCACCTCGTCGTGCAGGCGCCGCAGCCAGGAGCGCAGCTCGGCACGGACGTTGCGGTCGAGGGCGCCGAACGGCTCGTCGAGCAGCAGCACCTTCGGCTCGACGGCCAGCGCTCGGGCCAGCGCCATCCGCTGGCGCTGGCCCCCGGAGAGCTGCGACGGGTAACGCTTCTGGAAGCCCGCGAGGCCCACCACGTCGAGCAACCGGTCGACCGTCGCCGTGATCTCGTCCTTGGGACGACGCCTGATGGTGAGCCCGAACGCGACGTTCTCGCGCACGGTCATGTGCTTGAACGCGGCGTAGTGCTGGAAGACGAACCCCACCCCGCGCTCCTGCGGCGCCACGCCCGTGACGTCGCGACCGTCGAGCGCGACGGTTCCGGTGTCGGGCACCTCGAGCCCCGCGATCACCCGCAGCAGCGTCGACTTGCCCGATCCGGACGGGCCGAGAAGCGCGGTCAGGGAACCCGACTCCACCTCGAGGGTCACGTCGTCGAGCGCGGCGAAGTCGCCGTAGCGCTTGGAGATCGATTCGACGGTGATCACGCTCCGTCTTTCCTCCGGTGGGCGATCGTCATGGCGAGCAGCGTCGCGAGTGCGATCACCGCGAGGAGCGCGGACGCGGCGTACGCGCCCGCGAAGTCGAAGTTGGTGTAGCGCTTCTCCACGAGCAGGGTCAGCGTCTCCGTCTCACCCGAGATCTTGCCCGAGACGATGCTGACCGCCCCGAATTCCCCGATCGCCCGGGCGGTGGACAGGACCACTCCGTACGCCAGGCCCCAGCGGATCGACGGGAGCGTGACGCGCCAGAACGTCTGCCAGCTGGACGCGCCGAGCGTGGACGCCGCCTGCTCCTGGTCGTTCCCGACCTCGCGCAGGACGGGCACGACCTCCCTGACGACGAACGGCAGCGTGACGAAGATGGTCGCGAGGACGATGCCAGGCGTCGAGAAGATGATCTTGATGCCGGTCGACGCCAGCTCGTCGCCGAGCCATCCGGTGCGCCCGTACAGGAGCACGAGGGCGAGCCCGACGACGACGGGCGAGACCGCGAACGGCAGGTCGATGAACGCCTCGAGCGCACGCCGGCCCCGGATCTTCCCGCGAACCAGCACGAGCGCGGCGAGCACCCCGAACGCGGCGTTCAACGGGACAGCGATCGCCGTGACGGTCACGGTGAGCCAGAAGGCGTGAATCGCCGCGGGGGTGGTGATGCTGTCCCACACCGCGCCGATCCCCGGCTCGAATGTCCTGTACATCACGAGTCCGACCGGCAGGACCAGGATGGCCCCGAGATACGCGAGCATGACCGCCCGCAGCGTCCAGCGTCCGGCCATCACTCGCCCCGCGTTCCCGGGTTCCACCGCTCGACGAACCGCATCGCGAACAGGATCACCAGCGCCACGACCAGCAGCACCACCGACACGGCGGCGGCCCCGCGGACGTTGTCGGATTCGAGCTGCTTGAACGCGAACACCGACGACACCTGGGTGTCGAACGGGATGTTCCCGGAGATCAGCACGATCGACCCGAACTCCCCGACCGCTCGCGCGAAGGCCAGGGCGCAGCCCGAGACGATCGACGGCAGGAGGTTCGGCAGGATGATCCGCCGGAACGTGACGAGCGGTGACGCCCCCAGCGAGGCCGCCGCCTCCTCCATCTCCTTGTCGAGCTCGAGCAGCACGGGCTGCACGGACCGCACGCAGAACGGCAGCGTCACGAACATCAGCGCGAGCAGCACCGCCCACTTCGTGTACGCGATCGCGGTGCCGTAGAGCGCGAGCAGGGTGATGCCCGCCACGATCGTCGGCAGGGCGAACGGCAGGTCGATCAGCACGTTCAGCACCCGCTTGCCAGGGAACTGGTCGCGAACGAGCACCCACGCAGTGAGCGTGCCGAATACCGCGTTGATCGCCGTGACGAGCAGCGACATCCACAGCGTGAACCAGAGCGCGGCAGTGCCCTGGGGGCTGAACGCCGAATCCAGGAACGCGCGGAAGCCGTCGTCGAACGCACGGCTCACGACCGCGGCGAGCGGCAGCAGCACGATGACGCTCAGCCAGAGCGTCACGATGCCGAAGCTAAGCGCGTCCGCGCCACCGGATCCGATCCGGTGGCGCGGACGGGCGACGGTCGGCTGAGCCGTGCTCACTTGGCGGTCGACACCCCTGCCTCCTCCTCGATCTTCGCGACCGAGCCGTTCTCAGGATCGAAGAGCTCGTCGTTGACCTTTGACCAACCTCCCAGATCGTCGATGGTCTTGAGCTTCGCGGGCGTCGGGAACTTCGACTGGTTCGCGGCCAGCACGGCCTCGTTGACCGGCCGGTATCCCCAGGCGGCGAAGCGCTGCTGCGCGGGCTCGCTCAGGACGTAGTCGATGAACGACTGGGCGACGGCCGGCGCGCTCACGGTCTTGGCGATGTCGATGTCGATCTTGACCGTGTCGTCGGGGATGACGTACTCAACCTTCTCACCCTTCTTCTGGGCGGTGGTGGCCTCGTATTCGTACGACAGGAGCACGTCGCCCTTGCCGCCGACGAACGTCTGGAGCGCCTCGCGGCCGGACTTCGGCTGCACCTTCACATGCTCCTTGAGGAGCTTCTCGACGTAGGGAAGCCCTCCGTGCGCATAGGCGCCGAGCAGGTTCCACTTCGCGGCGCCCGAGGTGAACGGGTTCGGCGTCACGACCTCGATGCCGGGCTTCAGGAGGTCGTCCCAGGTCTTGATGCCCTTGGGATTGCCCTCTCGGACGATGAACGAGACGAGCGAGGTGGTCACGAGCCCCTTGGTCGGCGTCGCGTTCCAGTCGTCGGCGACGAGGCCGGCCTTCACGAGGCGGGTGACGTCGGGCTCGATCGAGAAGGTCACGACGTCGGCGGGCAGGCCGGCCTCCACCGCGCGGCTCTGCTCACCCGACGCCCCGTACGACGTCTTGATCGCGACGTTCTTCCCGGCGTCTGTCGCGTTGAAGTCGGGGATGATCTCGTCGTAGACCACCTGCGGGGTCGAGTAGGCCACGAGCGAGATCGTGCCGCCGGACGCATCGTTCGACGCGCCGGTCGCCGCGCCAGCCGTCTCGTCGGACGCCCCACCGCAGCCCGCCACGGCGAGGGCGGCGACGGCGACGAGGGCGACGACCAGTGCGAGGAGAAGCTTCTTCATCAAAACCAGCCTTTGGACATTGGGATTCTCGTGTTTCGGGGCAGGCTACACCCCTTGTCAAGCAAGCCAATAGAAAAGGTCACTCCCGAGCAAGCTGGCTGGTTCGCACGCGCCCGCCTTCGTTGGACGCCTCGGGCCGGTCCCACCGATGTCGAGCGCCGCCCGGAGGGGGGCGGCACGGGCTCAGTCCCGGTCGTCGTCCCGGTCGTCGTCCTCGTCGCCATCCTCGTCGGGATGGGTGGCGAGGTTGTCCTGCGCCGACTGGATCAGCCCGTACGCCTCGTCGAGGTTCGTCGCGCCGAGCAGCAGCCGGCTCAGGCTGCGCGCGTCGCGGGCGGCGAGGTGGTCGACGGCTCCCTCCTCGACCCAGAACGGCGCGGACTCGAGATCCTGCCGCAGGAGCTCCACCGCCTGGTGGCCGCAATCGAGGGTGTAGGTCGCGATCGCATACCGGCTGTGGGACGGGGCCTCCTCCGCCTCCCACGGAACCAGCGGCCCGCTGCGGATCCCGCCGGGCTCGATGACCTCCGCGGCGAGCTCGATGTCGCGCCAGGACAGGTCGACGGGGACGCGCAGCTCGAACAGCAGCGCCTCGGCGTCGTCGGCGCGCGTCGCGGCGCTTGCCAGGACGGCCGCCACCCAGTGGGCTTCGGCGAACGACAGCCCGGTGAAGAGCCCGCCCTCATCGGCCTGCGGGTAGAGCTGCGACTCCTGCTTGGTCGTGATGCCGACCGCGTACTCCTCGGGCCCGATCGCGCCGGCCTCGGTCTTCGCGAGCACGCGCACGGATGCGGCGGGGTCCTCGCGCAGGGGCCGCCGCCACACCTCGAGGATCTCGAAGCGGTCGTCTATTCGTACACCTCGTCGACGAAGGCCGACAGCGCGTGCGCGGCCTCGCGGACGGTCGCGATCGCCAGCCGGTAGTCCATGCGGGTGGGACCGATGATCGACACGGTCCCCAGGTTACGCCTCGCGACGCCGTAGTTCGCGGCGACGATCGAGACGCCGCGCAGCGACGGATCCGCCAGCTCGGCGCCGATCCGCAGGTAGACGTCGTTGCCGGACAGCGCGCCCCGCAGCATCTGCAGCAGCGCGAATCGCTCTTCGATCGCCCGCATGAGCGCCCCGATCTCGATGAGGTCCTGCTGGCGGTTCTCCTCGAGGAAGCGCGCCTGGCCGCCGATGATCAGCGAGCCCTGCGCCTCCTCGTCGTCGAGCTCCGTGAGCGCTGAGGCGAGCGTCTCGATGAACGCCTGCTCCCTCGGCCCGAGCGAGGGGTCGACGAGGCGGCTCGACATCGTCCGCGCACCGACCGGCAAGCCGACGGTCCGCTCGTTCAGGAAGTCCGAGGCCCAGTCGGCGAGGCGCGGATCGACCGGCTTGTCGAACGCGAACATGCGCTTCGTGACGGCCCCGGTCGACGTGATGATCACGACCATCACGAGCTGCGGCTGCAGCACCAGCACCTCGACGCGCCGCACCGTTGCGGACTGGGCCGGCGGGCCCGTGACCACCCCGAGCATGTTGGTGATCTGCGACATCGCGTCGGCCAGGCGCCGCATCGCCGCATCGACCTCCCGGCGCACCTCCCCCACCGCGAGCGCGCTGGCGATGCCGCGCGGCACCGGCATCTGGTCGCGCTTGACCAGGTGGTCGACGTAGTAGCGATACCCGGCGTCGGTCGGCACCCGGCCCGCGGAGGTGTGCGGGTGGTTCAGCAGGCCGAGCTGCTCCAGCCGCGCGAGCTCCGAGCGCACGGTCGACGAGGCGAAGTCGAGCCCCTCCCGCCCGGCGATGTCCTTGCTCCCGACCGGGCTGCGCGTGTCCACGTGTCGCTCCACGACCACCCGCAGGATCGCCTCCTGCCGCGCCGTGAGCCGCTCGTCCGTCACGACCCGTATTCCATCAGCTCGCCGAGCACGCTGTTCTGGAGGAACCGGCCTTCGCGTGAGAGCTCGACCCGCTCGCCGTCATAGCTCAACAGGCCCGCGTCGGCAAGGCGCTCGAACGCGTCGGGATGGTCGGGCGGGCCGGACCACGCCACGGCGAGCGGGCGGGCGAGGCGGAGCCCGAGCATCCAGCGCTCGCGGCGGCGGGTGTCGTCGTCGAGGGGCTCGTGCGTGCGTCGCGGGATCGACCCGGTCGCGGCGGCGTCGAGGTACCCGGCGAGGTTGGGGGCCACGCGCCACCGCCGGCCGGCGACGGTGGACACCGCGCCGATCCCGATGCCGAGGTAGTCCGCCGCGTTCCAATAGGCGAGGCTGTGCCGGCATTCGTGGCCGGGTCGCGCGAAGTTCGCCGTCTCGTACCAGGCGTAGCCGGCGGACTCGAGTCGATCGACCACTTCGCGGTAGGCGTCCTCGGCGAAGTCCTGGTCGACCGTGGCGCCGGCGTGGGCGAGGGCGCTCCCCGGCTTCATCTCGAGCTCGTACCAGGAGATGTGGTCGGGGCCCAGATCGAGGACGGTGGCCAGGTCGTCGTCGAGGTCGTCGGCGGTCTGGCCCGGCACCGCGAACATCAGATCCACGCTCAGATCGGCGAACCCCGCCGCGCGCGCGCAGTGGAACGCCGCCCGCACCTGATCCGCGCTCGCGCGGCGGTCGAGCGCCGCCAGGAGGTGCGGCTGGAACGACTGGGCCCCGAGCGAGAGCCGGGTGACGCCCGCGTCGAGGTAGGCCTCCAGGGCCGCGCAGTCGACGGTCTCGGGGTTCGCCTCCATCGACACCTCTGCGCCCGGCGCCAGGTGCGGGCGGATGGCGTCCATGAGGCGCGCGATCCGGCGCGGCCGCATGAGGCTCGGCGTGCCACCGCCGAGGTAGACGGTCTCGAGCTCGCCGAGGCGCGCCGACTCGGCGTCGAGCTCGGCCAGCAGCGCATCGAGGTAGGCGTCGCGGCGGTCGAGCGCGCCGGTCTCCACCACGAACGCGCAGTACCCGCAGCGGCTGGCGCAGAACGGGAGGTGGACGTAGAGGTGGCGGACGCCCATCACTTCTTCGCCGCGCTCGCGTCCTCTCCGATCGACAGCACCGACAGGAACGCCTCCTGCGGCACCTCGACCCGCCCCACCTGCTTCATACGCTTCTTGCCCTCCTTCTGGCGCTCGAGCAGCTTGCGCTTGCGGCTGATGTCACCGCCGTAGCACTTCGCGAGCACGTCCTTGCGGCGGGCCTTGACCGTCTCGCGCGCGATGACCTTGCTGCCGATCGCCGCCTGGATCGGCACCTCGAACAGCTGCCGCGGAATCGTCTTCTGGAGCCGCTCGACCACGCCCTTGCCGCGCTGGAACGCCAGGTCGCGGTGGACGATCATCGACAGCGCGTCCACCGGTTCGCCCGCGAGCAGGATGTCGAGCTTGACGAGCGGGCTCTCGCGGTCGCCGATGATGTCGTAGTCGAGCGACGCGTAGCCCTTGGTGCGGCTCTTCAGCTGGTCGTAGAAGTCCATCACGATCTCGGCGAGCGGCAGGTCGTACACGATCTGCTGGCGGTTCTCGATGGGCTCCATCGTCACGAAGGCGCCGCGCCGCTCCTGGCAGAGCTCCATGATCGCCCCAACGAACTCGGACGGCACCAGCACCGAGCACCGCACGTACGGCTCGTAGATCGCCTCGATGCCGCTGGGGTTCGGAAGCTCCGCCGGGCTCTTGACCTCGATCTCCTCCCCGGTCACGGAGATCACGCGGTAGGCGACGTTGGGCGTCGTCGCGAGGAGCTCCAGGTCGTATTCGCGTTCCAGCCGCTCGCGCACGATGTCCATGTGCAGGAGCCCCAGGAACCCGCAGCGGAACCCGAATCCGAGGGCCTGCGACGTCTCGGGCTCCCACTGCAGCGAGGCGTCGTTGAGCGAGAGCTTCTCCAGCGCCTCGCGCAGGTCCGGATACTCGTCGGCGTCGATCGGGAAGAGGCCACAGAACACCATCGGTTTCACTTCGCGGTAGCCGGGCAGCGGCTCGG
Source organism: uncultured Thermoleophilia bacterium (assembly GCA_963706315.1). Lineage (GTDB taxonomy): Bacteria > Actinomycetota > Thermoleophilia > Miltoncostaeales > Miltoncostaeaceae > CALMEC01. The sequence goes on from CAVPMA010000019.1 coordinate 242,864, forward strand.
CGGCGCGGTTGCCCGCGACCGTGAGCGTGTCGCCGACCCGCAGGTCGCCGAGCTGCTTGACGCCGGTGATGAGGTAGCCGGACTCGCCGGCGCCGAGCCGCCCGGTGGGCACCATCGACGGGGTCATGACCCCGATCTCCTCGGCCTCGGCGGTGAGCCCGGTCTGCATCGCGAGGAGCTTGTCGCCCTTGCGGAACACGCCGTCGACCACCCGTACGAACGTGACGACGCCCCGGTACTGGTCGTACACCGAGTCGAACATCAGCGCCCGCGGCGGGGCGTCGGGGTTGCCGCGCGGGGGCGGCACGGAGGCGACGACCGCCTCGAGCACGTCCTCGATGCCCTGGCCCGTCTTCGCCGAGATCCGCAGCACGTTCTCGGGCCGGTCGCCGATGAGGTCGGCGATCGCGCGCGCGTGCAGGTCGGGATCGGCCGCGGGCAGGTCGATCTTGTTGAGCACCGGGATGATCTCGAGATCCGCCTCGATGGCCAGGTAGGTGTTCGCCAGAGTCTGCGCCTCGATGCCCTGACTGGCGTCGACGACGAGGATCGCGCCCTCGCAGGCCGCGAGGCTCCGCGACACCTCGTAGGAGAAGTCCACGTGCCCCGGCGTGTCGATCAGGTTGAGCTGGTAGGTCTGGTCGTCCGACGCCGTGTAGAACACGCGCACGGCCTGGGCCTTGATGGTGATCCCGCGCTCGCGCTCCAGGTCCATCGAGTCGAGCACCTGTGAGCGCATCTCACGGTCGCTGATCGCGTTGGTGAGCTGCAGGATGCGGTCGGCCAGCGTCGACTTGCCGTGGTCGATGTGGGCGATGATGCAGAAGTTGCGGATGTGGGACTGGTCCAAAGCCGACCTATCGTAGCGGCCGCAGAACTTGGCCCAGCATCCTGGTTTCCGGCACCCGAAGCCCGTAGCAGGCCGCCAGGTAGGCGAAGATCCCGCCTGCGCCGGCGAGCCCGACGCTGAGGATCTGCGCGACGAGCGAGTCGCCGAGCGCGGAGTCGAGCGCGTGCCAGATCCCCCACGCCCAGGCGGCAAGCAGCGCGGACGCCAGGAGGGTCTTGACGAAACCGTCGACGATCGCGCGGACATCGAGCCCTCCGATCTCCTTCCCGAGGAGCCACGCGAGTGCCAGGAAGGTGAAGAGGCTCGTGATCGACGTCGAGAGCGGGATGCCGCCCGTTCCCAGGGGCCGATACAGGGCGAGGTCGAGCACCGCGTTCAGGACCATCGCCCCGAACGCGATCTTCGTCGGCACCCAGGGCATCTTCAGGCTGAAGAACGATCGCGCGAGAAGCAGGCTCCCCCCGTTGAACATCAGGCCGAACGTGAAGAAGAACAAGGCTTCGCTCGTCAACGCGGTCGCGCCGGGGCCGAACTCGCCGCGTTGGAAGACCAGCCGAATGATCGGCTCGGCGAGCACCAGCAGGAACAGCGTCGACGGCACGAGGGTGAAGAAGATCTGACGGATCCCGCTGGTCACGGTGCGCGAGACCCCGGGCATGTCACCGCGTGCCACGAGGCGCGAGATCGTCGGGAACATCACGGTCGAGACCGCCACGCTGAAGATGCCCTGCGGGAGGATGTAGAGGCGGAAGGCCGCGTCGATCGCCCGCACGGACTCCTCGCTGACGAGCTGCGCGATCAGGGTGTCGACGGTGGCGTTGACGTTGATGAGCCCGAGGGCGATCGTCACCGGGAGCATCAGGGCGAGCACCCGGCGGACGTAGGGGTTGGCGAACCCGAGCGACAGCGGGAACGGCCCCTTGCCGCGGAGCCCGGGGAGGAGATAGAGGAGCTGGATCACCGTCCCGACGAGGATTCCGACCGCATAGGCGTAGATCCGCGTACCCGCGTCGAGAAACGGCGTGACGCCGATGAGGAAGACGAGGATCGTCACGTTCCACAGGACCGGCGCGATCGCCGAGGAATCGAACTCGCCGTGCGACTGGAGGATCCCCATCACCAGGCCGGTCAGGCCGAGGAGCACGACGATCGGGAACATCACCTGCGACAGGCCGATGAGGTCGTCGGTCTGTTTCGGACCGAGGCTCCATCCGAAGAGGGGCATCACCCATGGCGCGGTGATGATCGCGAGCAGCGACACACCACCGAGCACCATTGTGATCAGCCCGATCAGCGCCCCCGCGAGCCGTTTCGCCTCGCGGTGGCGTCCCTGCTCCTGCAGCTCGGTGAACACCGGCACGAAGGCCGCCGAGAGCGCGGCGTCCGCGACGAGGCTTCGCAAGAGGTTCGGGATCTGGAACGCGATGACGAAGGCGTTGATCGGCCCCTTGATCCCGAACAGGGCGGCGGCCGCGATCTCGCGGACGAGGCCCGCGACGCGGCTGACGGCGGTCCACATCGCGAAGATGGCGGTGGACCGTCCCAAACTCCTGGCGGGCGAAGGCGCCTCCTCCCCGGTGGCGTCTATCTCCGCCAGAGCGGGCCCCTTTGCATGATGTGTAAGATACGCGGCCGCTCGGCTCACCTAGGAGGACGTCCCGCTTGGCGAACATCAAGCAGCAGAAGAAACGCATCCGTCGTGCGGAGAAGCAGCACGACTCGAACGTCCGCTACCGCTCCACCATCAAGACCCTCTTCAAGGGGCTCGAGGCCGCCGAAACCGGCGACGACGCGGCAACCCGCGCGCGCGACCTCGAGAAGCTCATCGACAAGGCCGCCGCCAAGGGCGCCATCCACGCGAACAACGCCGCTCGCAAGAAGAGCCGCGTCGCACGCATCGTCGCCGTCCACGAGGGCTGACCCTCTCCACGGCCGCGCGCCGGAGCTGATCAGTCCCTGACGAGGCCGAGCAGGTCGCGTGCCGCCAGCTCGAGCACGAAGCGCCGGCCGTCGGCTCCCGACCGCCCGAGGTCGCCGAACGCGGAGACGCGCAGGTCGAGCTCCAGCGTCGCGAGACGTGCGACGCACCGGTCGCCCGCCCCGGGCGCGATCTGACGGGCATGCTCGAGCGCCTTCTGCGCGGGATAGCCCCTGAGGCCGGTGGCGGCCCCGACCGCGTCGGGTGTCGCCCCCTCGCCGAGCGCCTGTGCCACGGCGATCCCCCGGAAGTGGCGTGTGAGCGTGGCGTGGACGACGGCGGGGTCGGTGGGCTTGTCCCCCCCACCCAGCTCGTCGAGGATGTCGTAGACGCGGGCCCGGTTCCCCGCGATCAGCGCGTCGGCCACTTCGTATGCCTTGCTCTCCGGGTTGACGACCACCAGGGCATCGACAAGCTCGCGGTCGACCGGCGCACCGCCGGCGGCCGCTGCGAGCTTGGCCCCCTCCTGGCTGAGCGCCATCGCGTCCTCGCCGACCCGCTCCACCACGAGCCGGGCGAGCGGCGCCGGCAGCTTCGCGCCGTGCCGGTGCGTCTCGGCGATGAGGTGCTCGACGAACCACTTGGTCCGGTCGCTGCGCTTGAGCTTGGCGTCCGGACCGTAGGCGAGCACCTTGCCGGCACCTTCGACCGCGGCCACCAGCTTCGGGGTCACGGTACCGTCGGCCACCAGGGCGAGGCATGCGGTGTCGTTCGGCCCCGCCAGGTACGCGACCAGCGCGGTCGCGTCATCGGCCCGCCAGGCCTCGACGCCCCGCACGATCACGAGGCGCGTCCCGCCGAACGAGAGCGTCTCGCATGCGGCCACCACCTCGGCGGCGGGGACCTGCCCCGCCTCGAAGATGTCGGGGGGCATCCCGCCGTCGCTCGCGACGCGGTCGACGAGCCGGCGCACGGCGCGCTCCACCTTGCCGCGGTCCTCCCCCCAGATCCCGTAGACGGGAAGGAGCGGGTCGCGGGCCTGGCTCATCGGGGCCGGCCGGCGGCGGAGACATCCATCGTCAGAGCTTACGTCGCGAGCCCACGACGCTGCCCCCTTGACAAACCGACCGGTTGGTCGGTACGTTCCCCGCCGTGGTTACCCATGCCTCCACAGATCGCGGAGAGTCCACCAGGCGCCGCATCCTCGAAGTCGCCGCCCGGCACTTTCTCGAGCGCGGCTTCACGGGCACGTCCCTCAATGAGGTGATCCGCGAGAGCGGGCTCACCAAGGGAGGGTTCTACTTCCATTTCTCCGGCAAGGCCGACCTCGCCGTCGAGGCGCTCGAGATGGTGCGAACCGAGTGGCGGGGCGAGGTGCTGGCGGCCGCCGGCTACCACCCGCGCGCGGTCGATCAGATTGCCGCGCTCGTTCGCGCGGCGGCGGTGGGAAAGCGCACCGCGCCTGCGGGTACAGCGATCGGGCGGCTCTGCGAGGAGTTGGCCCGGCAACCTGAGGTCGCCGAACGGGTCCGCCCGTTCGACGCGTGGTTCGAGCTCACGGCCGAACTCTTCCTTCGGGCGCAGTCCGAGGGCGACATGGACCCGTCGGTCGACCCTCAGGCCGCGGCCCACTACGCCGTCTGCGCGTTTCTCGGCATCGACCAGGTCGCCGATGTCTCGGGCGATCCGTCGTTGGTCGAGCGCCTGGCCGAGCAGTACCTCACGTTCACATTCGCCGCAGTCGGTATTACCGTCCCGGTGCCGGCCGCGGCCTAGTCCAAGCCCTTCCCTCTTCGTCAAAACGAACCAACCGGTCGGTTGGAACTCCGTCCCCCAAAAACTCCGTCCCCCAAGGAGTCTTCGATGTTCTCCAGTCTCTCTCCAAGGGCGCTCGCGCGAAGCTCCGCAGCCCATCCCAAGCGGGTGATCGGGGCGTGGATCGTCGCATTCATCGTCGCCATGGCGGTGATCGCGATGCTCCTCGGCGACGTGCTCAGCCCTCAGCAGTCATTCGTGAACACCCCCGAGAGCCAGCGCGCCGCGAATCAGATCGAGGCGATTACCGGCACGGCCGACTCCACCACCGAGCACGTGGTCATGCAGACAACGAGCGGCACGTTCGCCGACGCCGGTCCCCGAGCCCAGGCCGATGCCCTCACCGCCGAGATCTCGGCGCTCGGGCCGGAGGTCGTGGCGCAGGCGACGTCGCCGACGGCGGCACCCGACCAGATCTCGCAGGATGGCCGCACGGCGATCATCCCGGTGAAGATGACGGGAAGCATCAACGATGCCCGCGACAACATCGACAAGGTCCTCGACGTCGCCCTGGCCAAGAACGGCGCCGACGGTATGAACGTCTATGTCACGGGGCTCGCGTCGATCGACAACGGCGTGAACAAGGTTGCCGAGGATGACCTCAAGACCGGCGAGACGTTCGGGATCCTCCTGGCGCTGATCATCCTGCTCGTCGTCTTCGGCGCCCTGGTCTCGGCCCTCTTGCCGATCATCCTCGCGGTGGTCGCGATCGTGGTCGCGCTCGCCCTCACCGCCCTCGTCGGCCAGTTCGGCGACCTGTCGTTCTTCGTCACCAACATGATCACGATGATGGGCCTGGCGGTCGGGATCGACTACGCCCTGTTCATCGTGAGCAGGTACCGCGAGGAGCGTACCGACGGCGTCGAGAAGCTCGCCGCGATCGAGCGGGCCGGTGACACGTCGAGTCGCGCGGTCTTCTTCTCCGGCCTGACGGTCGTGGTGGCCCTCGCGGGGCTGCTGATCGTCCCGATGTCGGTGTTCGTGAGCCTCGCGGTCGGCGCCATCCTCGTGGTGCTCTCGGCGATCGTCGCAGCGCTTACCCTGCTCCCGGCGCTGCTGTCCGTGCTGGGCGACCGCATCGACGCGGGACGCGTGTCGCGGCTGGTGCCGAAGCGACTCCGCCGTGAGCGCAGCGAGGGCTTCTGGTCCCGCGCGGCCGGCTGGGTGATGCGCAGGCCCGTGGCGAGCCTCGTCGTCAGCGCCGCGTTCCTGATCGTCCTCTCGATCCCCTACTGGGGCATCAACACGGGCGCGTCGGGGGTGGACAGCCTGCCTCCGGGCCTGCAGGCCCGCCAGGGCTACGACATCCTTCAGCAGGAATTCGGGGTCGGCAGCGTCGCCCCGGCGCGGATCCCGATCGAAGGCGACCCCGCGTCGCCGGCAAACAGCCAGGAGATCGCCCAGATCACCGCCGCGGTGGCGGGCGACCCGATCCTCGGCACCCCGAACGTCGAGGACGGAGCGACCTCCGCGGGCGGCGTGCTCTCGATCCCGGTGAACGCCGACGCGACGAGCTCGGACGCCACCGGAGCCGTCAAGCGCCTTCGCGCGGTCACGGATCTGCCGGTCGGCGGAGCGGCCGCCGAGAACCTCGACTACTTCGACATCGCAGACCGCTACCTGCCGATCGTCGTGGCGATCGTGCTGGCGCTGTCGTTCATCATCCTACTGCTCGCGTTCCGCTCGATCGTGGTCCCGCTGGTCGCGATCGTGCTGAACCTCCTGTCGGTGGGCGCGGCGTTCGGGCTGATGACCCTCGTCAGCCAGATGGGCGTCGGCGCGGACATCTTCGGCTTCCAGCAGGTCGACACCGTCGAGGCCTGGATCCCGATATTCCTGTTCGCGGTCCTGTTCGGCTTGTCGATGGACTACCACGTGTTCCTGCTGTCGCGGATCCGCGAGCGATACCTCAAGACCGGCAGCAACGTCGACTCGATCACGCACGGGATCAGCTCGAGTGGACGGCTCATCACCGGTGCCGCCCTGATCATGGTCGCGGTGTTCGGCGGGTTCGCCGCCGGGCAGCTGGTGATGTTCCAGCAGATGGGCTTCGGCCTCGGCGTCGCCGTCCTGATCGACGCGACGATCGTGCGGGGCGTGCTGCTGCCCGCCACGATGCGGCTGCTGGGCGACGCCAACTGGCACCTGCCGAAGTCGCTGGACTGGCTCCCCCACGTCGCGATCGAGGGTCCCGCCCCGGTCAGCGAGGGAGCGCCGGCCTCGTAGGAGCCTGACCGTAGTGCCCGCCGGTGATCGTCCGGCGGGCACTACGTCACCGTCCCCGCTCGACGAACACGTCGAGCCCACCGGCGCCGGCGGCCACCGTGGTGCTTCCGGATCGATCGGTCCGGAGCACCGCGACTCCGCCCGCAGCGAGCGCCGCCAGCGTGCCCGCCTCCGGATGCCCGTGACGGTTCGGGTCGCCGACCGAGATCAGGGCGACGCTCGGGTGGAGCCGGCGAAGCAGATCGGGGAGCCCGGCGTCGGCCGATCCGTGGTGCGAGACCTTGAGCACGTCCACGCCCTCCAGCGCGAGCCGGCCCAACACCCCGCTCTCCGCGTCGGCCGTGAGGAGCGCCGCGACCCCCGCTGCAGACGCCCGCATCACGAGGCTGGCGTCGTTCGGATCGTCCGGCGGCGGCTGACTTGCCCGGGGCCACAGCACGTCGAGCCGCCACCCACCGGCCCGGACGCCGTCGCCCGCGAACACGCGCCGCACCGCGATGCCCCGGCGCCGAGCCGCAGCCTCGACGACGGGCAGCGCGACTGGCGCGATCACCATGCCCACGTTCAGACGATCGATGATGTCCGCAGCCGCCCCGGCGTGGTCGAGCTGATCGTGGGTGATCGCCAGGACGTCGAGCCGACGGACACCCACCCGGTCGAGTGCCCCCAGCACCGGCGGCGGCGAGCCCGGCGGTCCCGTGTCGACGAGGACTGCCGCCCCTTCGGGCGAGCGCAGCAGGATCGCGTCGCCCTGCCCGACGTCCAGCGCGGTGACCGCGGGCGCCGCGGGCCACGGGGCCGGGGGGGCCATCGACGGGATGGCAGCGGCGATCGCGCCACTCAGGGCGGCGACGGCACACGCCAACGCCGCCCGTGAGATCCGCCTGCCGACGGGAGGGCCGGTGGCGCGCCACAGCCGGCCGGCGAGCAGCGTGACGGCGACCGCCGGCAACCCGGCGACGGCCGCGGTCCACGTCGGCAACTCGACGCTCGCGCCGGGGACCGCCGCGGCAGCCTCGGCGAGCATGATCAGCCCCCACGCGCCGACGCCGGCGAGCCACCCGGCGATCGCCGCCAGCGGGATGGCCACGGCTCCGAGCGCGATGCCGGCGAGGGCCAGCACGACGATCGGCCCGGCGAGCGGAACCGCGACGACGTTCACCACCAAGCCTGCGAGCGAAAGCTGCCCGAAATGCCAGATCACCACCGGGGCGGTCGCCATCGCGGCCCCCCCGGCCTGCCCGGCCAGGTCGGCGAGGCGGCCCGGGAGCGCTCCGGCGAGCCATGTCGCGAGCGGTGGCGCGACGGCGAAGATCCCGGCGACGGCCGCGAAGGACAGCTGCAGGCCGGGGTCGCCGATCGCGCGGGGCTGATGCAACACGAGCAGCGTGAGGCCCGCCAGCAGCAGATACCACCGCTCGGTCGGACGTGAGCGCAACTGCCCGGCAAGGCCGAGCGCACCGACGATCCCGGCGCGCGCGACCGACGCACCCCCGTCGCACGCGAGACAGTAGGCGACGAGCACGAACACCGCGATGGCCGTTGCCGACCTTCGCCCAAGGCCTATGGTCCGGAGCAAGGCGAGCACCGCCAGCGCGACGATGGTGACGTTCTGGCCGGAAACCGCCAGCAGATGCCACAGGCCCGCGTCGCGGAACGCCTGGGCGGTGTCCCCGGACAGGTCCTGCCCGCCGCCGAGCGCCATCCCGCGCACGACGACCCTCGGCTGACCGGACGCTCCGACGCCGGCCACCCGCGCCGCGGCATTGCGCCACCTGTCGCGAAGCCCGCGGAGTCCGCCGCGACGGCCCCCTTGGGTCGCCGTCGCAATCTCGAGGCGCCCGGCGATCGCGCTCCGGGCGAGGTGCGCCCGCCACCATCCCGGCGAACGAGCCGTCGCGGCGGGGACGATCCGTCCGGCGACGCGAAGCACCTGGCCGATGGCGGGGCCCCCGAGCGTGTCGTTCGAAAGCTCGGCGATGAGCCGGGTGCCGGAGGGCACGGGCCGCCCGACTCTCCTATTCAGTTCGCGGGCGCGCACGCGTACCCGGATGCCCCGGGCCGAGTTCTGCGCAGGGCCGTCGACTTCCACCGTGCCGCTCACCGCCACCGGCAGGTCGAGGTCCGGCGGCGTCGTCGCAGCCAGCCGGGCTCCTGCCCACCCCCAGCCGGTGGCTGCCAGCGTCGCGGCCAGCAGCACCAGCGCGCCGCGCGCGCCACCGGCTCCGATGGCCACCACCGCCGCCGCCGCGAACCCCGCGGCGACCGGCCAGATCAGCCCCGGAGGCCGCACCGCCAGGGCGAGCAGCGTGCCTGCGACCAGCGCCGCCAGCAGCACGTGCGGCGTGTGGCGCAGCACGGCGGGCGCGCGGGCCCGGACGATCACCCCCGACTCACGGCGTGACCTTTCCGCGGATGGCGTCCAGGCGCGTCTGGCCGATGCCGGGGACGTCGAGGAGCCCGTCGACCGACGAGAAGCCGCCATGCTGAGCTCGCCAGGCGACGATGCGCGCGGCGAGCGTCGGTCCGATGCCATCGAGGGCGTCCAGTTGCTCCACCGTCGCCGACGAGAGGCTTACGGGCCCGCTGGCCAGACCCCCTCCACCCGTCGAGCCCGCGGCTGCCGTTGCGGCACGCCGTGGCACGAGCACCTGCTGACCGTCCTGCAGCGGGGCAGCGAGGTTGACGAGACCGAGCTCGGCGAGCGGCGTCGGCCCTCCCGCGAGGCGTATCGCCTGGATCACCCGTCCGTCGCCAGCGATGCGGTAGACGCCCGGCTTGCGCACCGCTCCGGCGACGTGCACGAGCAATTCGGTCGGCGGGCGCTGGGCAACGACCGCCGGCCGCGACGAGTCCGGCTGGGTGGCGGCCGGTGAGCGGCCGGCGATGCGCCAGGCGAGCGCGCCGAGGGCGACCGCCAGGAGCAGGTACGCCCAGCCGGATCGGCGCAGCCACGGGACGAGACGATCCATGACCCGAGGCTAAGGAGCGACATGTGACGCGGGTGGCACGGCGTGTGCCAAGTGCGTCACGTCACCGTGAATCTTCGAGTCCGTTTCGGGAGAGGTGCTGAGCCCCGTTCCGAAACGGCCGCTCAGCGGATCAGATCACCAGGTTCACGAGGCGGTCGGCCACGACGATCTCGCGGCGGATCGCATGCCCGTCGAGCGCCGCCTGCACCTTGGGCAGCGAGCGCGCCCTCGCGGCGAGCTCGTCCTCGGCGAGCCCGGCGGGCACCTCGAGCCGGTCGCGGAGCTTGCCGTTGACCTGCACGACCACCGTCACCGCCTCCCGCTCCAGGAATGCTTCGTCGGCGTCGGGCCACGGCGCCACCCAGAGCCGCTCGCCGCCAAGGGCCTCCCACAGCTCGGACGCGACGTGCGGCGCGAAGACGAACAGCAGCGAGACCACGGTCTGGGTCGCGTAGCGCAGCGCATGCGCGCCGGCATCGCCCGAGAGCGTACCCTCCGACCGTGCCTTGGTGGCGTCGTTCACGAGCTCCTGGATTGCGGAGATCGCGGTGTGGAACGAGAACCGCTCGCCGATGTCGCCGCTGACCTTCGCGATCGTCGCCTCGGTCTTCCGCACGAGCGCCAGCGCGGCGGGGTCGTCTCGGATCGCATCGATCGACGGGCGCTCCACCAGCGTCGCCCCCTCCTGCCCGGCCGTCAGCCGCCAGACCCGGTCGAGGAACCGCCGCTGCCCCTCGATGCCGTGGTCGGACCATTCGGCATCGTCCGCGGCGGGCCCCATGAAGAGGACGTAGAGGCGAAGGGTGTCGGCGCCGAACCGGTCGATCATCTCGTCCGGGGCGACGACGTTGCCCTTGCTCTTGCTCATCTTCGCGCCCTGGTAGTAGATCATCCCCTGCGTGAACAGGCGGGCGAATGGCTCGGCGACCCCGACGTATCCCAGGTCGTACAGCACCTTGGTGAAGAAGCGGGCATACAGCAGATGCAGGATCGCGTGCTCGACGCCGCCGATGTACTGGTCGACCGGCAGCCAGTAGTCCACCACCTCGCGCTCGAACGCGGCGGTGGACAGGTGCGGAGCCGTGTAGCGCAGGAAGTACCAGGACGAGTCGACGAAGGTGTCCATGGTGTCGGTCTCGCGCCGGGCAGGGCCGCCGCAGGCGGGGCAGGTCGTCTCGACGAACGCCGCGTTGGCGGCGATCGGGCTCAGGCCCTTGGGCGCGTAGTCGTCGACCTCCGGCAGCAGCACCGGGAGCTCGTCGTCGGGCACGGCGACGACCCCGCACCCCTCGCAATGCACCACCGGGATCGGCGCGCCCCAGTAGCGCTGGCGCGAGATAAGCCAGTCGCGCAGGCGGTAGCCCACCGTGGCCTCGCCCAACCCCCGCTCAGCGAGCCACGCGGCGATCGCCCGCTTGGCGTCCTCCACCCCGAGCCCGTCGAGGAAGCCCGAGTTCACGAGCACTCCGTCACCCGGCTCGGCGGCCTCGAGCGGCGCGTCCGGCGCGACGTCCGGGGCCGCGATGACGCGGCGGACCGGAAGGTCGTATGCCGTCGCGAAGGCGAAGTCGCGCTCGTCGTGCGCGGGCACCGCCATGATCGCCCCCGTGCCGTAGTCCATCAGGACGTAGTCGGCCACCCACACGGGGATCGCCTCGCCGTTGACCGGGTTCACGACGTGGCGCCCAACGAACACGCCCGTCTTGGGCCGCTCCGCGGCGCTGCGATCGGCGATGTCGGCACGCGCCGCCTGCCGGACGTACTCGGTGACCTCCGCCGCCTCCGGGCGGCCCTCAACGAGCTGCGGCACGAGCGGATGCTCCGGAGCGAGCAGGAAGAACGTGGCGCCGAAGAGCGTGTCGGGCCGCGTGGTGAACACCTCGATCGCGTGCTCGCCGTCGTCGGTGGTGAACGTCACGCCGGCGCCCTCGGATCGCCCGATCCAGTTGCGTTGCATGGTGAGGACACGCTCCGGCCAGTCGACCAGCGTGCCCATGTCGTCCAGCAGCCGTTGCGCGTAGTCGGTGATCCGCAGGAACCACTGCGACAGCTGGCGCAGCTCGACCTGGCTACCGCAGCGCTCGCAGGCGCCGTCGATGACCTGCTCGTTCGCCAGCACCGTCTGGTCGACCGGGCACCAGTTGACGGCAGCCTCCCGCCGCTCCGCCAGGCCCTTCTCGAAGAACCGCAGGAACAGCCACTGCGTCCAGCGGTAGTACTCCGGGTCGCAGGTCGCGATCTCGGTCTCCCAGTCAATCGAGAACCCGAGCCGCCGAAGCTGCCCCCGGATGCGGGCGATGTTGCGCCGGGTGACCTCCGCCGGCGGCTGGCCGGTGCGGATCGCCGCATTCTCGGCGGGGAGGCCGAACGCGTCGTAGCCCATCGGGTGGAACACCGACCACCCCTGCCGGCGGCGAGAGTGCGCGACGACGTCGCCCATGGTGTAGTTCTTGACGTGGCCCATGTGGGCTTCGCCCGACGGGTACGGCAGCATCTCCAGTACGTACGCCTTCTCCCGATCAGGGGCGCCCGGGGGCAGGCCGTCGCGTGAGATCGGCTCGGCGTGGAATGCGCGTTCCGCGTTCCACGTGGCCTGCCACTTTGCCTCCACGGCCTGAGGGTCGTAGCGTTCAGGGAGCGTGGAGATCCGTTCGGGCATCGGCAGCCGAGTATATCGGCCAGTTTTCGGGGGTTTGACGTGGCGACGCTGAGGCCGGCCGTCGTTGTGCACGACGCCGACCCCGACCGTCATTTCGACGGGATCCTCGCCCTCTACCGGGCACACGGCTGGATCCACGCGACGGATCCTGCCCGGCTGCGCACCGCGATTACGTGCTCGTCGGCGTCGCTGGTCGCCCTCGAGGACGACGACGTGGTGGTCGGCTACGCCCGTGCGCTGTCGGACGAGGCGTTCGCCGTTTACATCGCGGACATCCTGGTGCGACCGGACCGGCAGCGCCGCGGGATCGGCAGCACGCTGCTCTCCGCGCTGCTCGACCGCTACCCCATCGACACCTTTCACCACCAGGTGCTGGTGTCCGAGCGCGGAGCGGAGGGCTTCTACCGCCGCCACGGGCTCACGGCCGTCTCCGCCTACGGGCTGACGGCGTTCATCCGCTCCCGCGATCCCTGAGCGGCGTCAGTCCGAGTCGTTCCGGACGATCCCCGCGCGCTCGGCGAGGACCTGGGCCCGCCCGCGCTCGTCCAAGTGGGCGGAGTCGATCAGGTCGCGCACGGTCGCCCGTACCTCTTCGCAGCTGATCCCAAGCCGCCGCGCGATCCGACGGTCGGAGCGCCCGTCCCGAAGAAGCTCCAGGATCTTCTGCGTCCGGGCGTCGGTTTGCGTCATCGTCGCCCCGCTCACCGGGCGCCACGACCTGTGGGCTCGGCGATCGACGACCCGAGACGCTCGGATGGCGACTGTCGACTCATCTGGCGGTCGTATCGTCTCTGATCGGTGGTTCCTTGAGGGCAACGAGATGGAAATGCGTCACCCATGTCATCCCCCAGCGCCGTCCCGAGCCCACCGACTCAGCTTGGGCCGGCGAATCCGACGTCGGCGAGTTCGCGCGCCAGCTCCGGTCCGGGGTCTCGCGGCACCAGGAAGTACCACCAGTTGCGGCGCTCGGTCGCCCCGGTCGCCGTCGACGGCTCCCCCCAGACGCACCGGCCCGCTGGGACGGTGGCGCGACGCATCCGTTCGTCGGCGGCCCGAAGCCGGGCGAGCAGCGGGCCGTCCGGCTCCGGCATCGACCCGAGGACGACCTCGATGATCTGGCGGGCGTCGAGGTCGTTGAGGTAGTCGTCGAGGCCGAGCGGGTACCCCCGCTCCACCTCTTCCGCGGTGTGCTCCCAGTCGGCGACCAGGCCGTCGAGGCCGCCGTCCACCACGTGGTCGGCCACGCCGCGCGCGCGGAGGAAGCGCCTGATCGGGTCGTCGGTCATCGTCGTGCCTGCCGCCGGAAGTATCGCTCCCCGTCGTTCGGGGCGAAGAACGTCCGGATCACGCCGTCGTCGGCGAACGCGACGAACGCCCCGCTGGCCCGGTCGAATCGGGTGATCACGCCGTCCTGCCGCACGGCCTGCAGGACCGTGCCGCCGACCGGCCGGTCCCGCAGGGTCTGCGCGAGACGCAGGTACTCGTCGCGGCTGATTGATCCGAACTCCCGGCCGTGCTTGCGGTAGTGCTCGTCGAGGCGCTCCGCGGTGCGGAAGCCGATGTTGGGCCGCGTGATCGCGACGGCGGCCGTCGACGCCCCACCGGCGTCCCGGCCGCCGCACCCAGCCAGGAGGGCGCCGCCGAGCAGCAGCCCGAGGAGGGCCGCGACGATGCTCCGTCGCAATTAGCCGCCCGCCGTGCGCGAGCAGCGGCGGGTCATACGCGTGAGCGCGCCTTGGCGAGCAGCGTCGCGAGCTGGCGCTGCTCGGCGGCGGACCACACGGTGCCGAGCACCCGCTCGGCAGCCTCCGACGCCGTCCGCGCGGCGTTCTGCGCGAGCTCGGCGCCGGCCGGGGTGAGCACGACGAGCGCGAGGCGGGCATCGCCGGGGCTCGACTCCCGATCGACCACACCGATCTTCTCGAGCGGCCCGAGCTGGCGGGCGAGGCCCGATGTGGTGATCCCGAGCCGCCGGGCGAGGTCGACCCGCCGCAGCCGGCCCCCGGGGGCGTCCGCGAGCTCCAGCAGGAGCGCGAGGTCGTTCACGCCGAGGCCGTGGTGCGAGCCGATGGATGCGTCGACGTCGCGAACCACGACGGTGCGGGCGAGCGCGAGGTCGAGTACGCTGGTGAGGAGTGGTGATGTCGTCGTCATGATCGGCAGTATACCAAACAACTCATCAACACATCAACGATTACTCAATGAGTTGCCGTCCGCTGCCGTGCAATTGGCGATCACTCTGAAACGTCGCGGGCGCCGACGCCGGCACGCACGGCCGCCTTGCATCCCCTGGACTTTTGGCTAGCCCTAAAACCTACACGTTTGGGCGTACCGCGACGGGGAACCCACTCCTACAGTTTGTGGCAGTTGCTCTCTTCCCGCTTGGAGGTCCCGTTCATGAAGAACTCCCCACGCCGTCGACGGCTGTGGCCGTCACTCCTCACCGCAGCGGTCATCACGGCGACCGCCGCGACGGCGGTGGCCACGTCCTCCTCGACGAAGACGATCAAGACCTACTCCACCTACCCGTCCACGTCGCACTCGACGCTCAAGGTCACGAAGACC
The DNA here is from genome assembly GCA_963706315.1 of uncultured Thermoleophilia bacterium. GTDB lineage: Bacteria > Actinomycetota > Thermoleophilia > Miltoncostaeales > Miltoncostaeaceae > CALMEC01. Next base: position 257,869 of record CAVPMA010000019.1, read on the forward strand.
GCGGTCGCGAAGTACGACCGCAGCTACGACTGGACGATCACGAAGCAGGCCAGCCCGCCGTCGATCACGACGCCCAACGACACCGCGACGTTCTCCTATACCGTCACCGCCACCAAGAGCGAGCCGACGGACAACAACTTCACGGTCACGGGCGTGATCACCGTCAAGAACCCGGGCAAGAAGGCCGTGTCGGGCGTCACAGTGACCGATGCCATCAAGAACGGCCCGGCGTGCGTTGTCCCGAACGGCACCAACCTCACCGTGCCGGCCCACGGGACGATCAACCTTCCGTACACCTGCTCGCTCACGTCGAAGACCGACGGCACAAACAAGGCGACCGCGACCTGGTCCGGTGGCTCGGCCTACACGACCGTGCCGTTTACCTTCGGCGCCCCGAGCTCGGTCGCGAACGACGCGGTCGACGTGTCGGACCGCTTCAGCAACGGCCCGACGACCATCCTTGACGGTGGCGCCGGCATCACGGCTTCGAAGGTCTTCACCTACGAGCGCACCGTGGCCGTCCCCGCGACCGGTTGCCTGACCTACCCGAACGTCGCGACGGTGACCTCCGCGCAGGAGTTCACGCGTGAGGCGTCGGCCCAGGTGGAGGTATGCCGCACGCCGCCCCCGCCCGTGCCGCCGACGACGCCGACCCCGCCGCAGGTCATCGGCGTGCAGTCGGCATCGCTCGCGGTGACGAAGCGCGGTCCGCGCCTCGCCCGGGCGGGAACGGTCGTGACCTACGCGATCACCGTCCGCAACACCAACCCCACCAACGCCGCGACCTCCGTCGTCGTGAGCGACCTCCTTCCGGTCGGCTACTCGGTGGCGCAGCGTCCCAAGGGTACGAAGTTCCTGAAGGGCAGGCTCGTCTGGAACCTTGGCACCCTCGCCGCCGGCGCATCGAAGACGGTCAAGGTGAAGATCCGCCTCGACCGCAGCGCCGCCGGCACCCGCTGCAACACCGGGGTGGCCTCGGCGGGCAACGCGCCCACCGTCCGCGCCCGCGCCTGCACCCGCGTTCTCGCGGTGCTCGGCGCAGCCCGACTGCCGATCGTCACCGGCTGATCTCGCGAGTCCCCTCTCAGGACCCGGGTCGCCTCCGCGACCCGGGTCCTGTCACGTTTCGGCATGCTTCGCCTGTGAGCGACGCCCCGGCTCGTCCCCCACGCCACGCGCCGTCGCAACCACGATGGATCCGGATCGCCAACCTCGTGGCGATCTGGCCGATGTCGTACGGCGCGCTGCGGATGCGCCGCGCCGGTCAGGAACACATCCCACCCCGCGGACCGGTGCTGATCGCCTGCAACCACGTGGCGTTCATCGATCCTCTGCTCGTCGCCGTGGCCTCCCAACGTCGTTCGTGGTTCATGGCGAAGGAGGAGCTCTTTCGATCGCGGATCCTCGCTCCGTGGCTTCGCCGCAGCGGCGGCTTCCCGGTGCGCCGCGCCTCGCCGGACGTGTGGGCGGTGCGCACCGCGCGCGACCTGCTTGCCAAGGGCGAGTGCCTCATGGTCTTCCCCGAAGGGGGTGTCACGCGAAGCGGCCACATGCGCCCGGGCTTCTCGGGGGCCGGCTACCTCGCGCTGCAGCCGGGCGTCGTGGTGGTGCCGGCGGTCATCTGGAACACGCAGCTCCTGCGCGGGCCGGTCAGGGTGCGGTTCGGCCCGCCGATCCCGATGGAGGATCTGCGCGCATCGCCGCGTCCCGGCCGAAACCGGCGGGCGACCGAGCGCATCATGGAGACGCTCGCCGCGATGATCCCGTCCGTGGGTGGGCCGGAGCAGCCCGCGCCCATCGGGCGTCCGTGGATCCCGGCGCCCCGGGGGAAGGGCTCGATCCGGAGCTGATCCGCCGTCGCCCCGGTACGCCCTCGAGGACGCACCGGGAGGACGGCCGAGAGCCTAGGCCTGGGCGATGAGCTCCTCGAGCGCGCCGCCCGACGGGTCGATGAGCGAGCGGACCGCGTCGCCGTTGACGTCGGCGACGATGATCTCCCCGATCTCCTCGTGCTTGGCCGAGAAGATGCCGCGCGCCTTCATGCTGTCGGTCTGGCGGCGGTTGTCCTCGGTCGGCGTGAGGTAGTGGATCGACGACGCCTTGTAGCGGTAGATGAGGAACACGTGCAGCAGGGTCACCAGCCGCTTGCGCCGCAGCGCGGCGTCGAAGGTGTTCTGGTCGCGGACGGACAGGAACACCCGGCCACGCCGGTCCTGCAGGGTGCCGAACACGATGTTGGCCAGCTTGTCGCCGGTCGGGCCGAGGATGCTGAGCTCCAGGATGTCCGAGCCAGGACGGTGCGGGCGCAGCGTGACGCGCAGGGGGCCGGGGATGCCGTGGTGATCGGCCCATTTCGCGAGCCAGCCCTCGAGGACCTTCGGCGGGACCTCCGTCTGAACGAGGTGCTGGTGCTGCGTGGACCCCTCGCCCATGGCCTTCGTCGTGGCGGTCTGACCCGACAGCGATGCGAGCGCCGCGTCCGCGCGGGGTCCGCCGACGAGCGTCTGCGGCGTGCGGTAGGGCGACTCGATCAGGCGGAACTTCCGCTGCAGCCGGGCGAGGGCGAGCATTCCATCCTCGCGGAGGGCGGCGCTGAACTCCTCGGAGGCGAGCCCGTCGATCTGGTGCCCGCCGTAGGTGATGAAGTTGAACACGAAGCCCATTTTCCCGAGCTCCTGCGGGAAGGCGCGCATCTCGTCGTCGTTCATGCCGGTGGTGTCCCAGTTGAACGACGGCGAGAGGTTGTACGCGAGCATCTGGCCGGGGTAGACCGCGTGGATGGCGTCGGCGAACTGCCTCGCGTCGTCCAGGTCGGCGGTCTTCGTCTCCATCCACAGCAGGTCGGCGTACGGGGCGACCGCGAGCGACTTGGCGATGGCGTACGGGATGCCGCCCTGCACCTGGTAGTAGCCCTCCGGCGTCCGAGCCGGGTCCGGGTCCCACGTGACGTCGAGGCCCATTGCCTCGGCGCGGGCGCGGGCGCTGTACCACGACGCGGTCTTGGCGAACTCGAGCCACTCCTCGACGGTCATGTCGAGTTCCACGTCCTCCTCGAGGCGGAACGCCATGACGTCGGCGACGGCGTCGCCGTAAGTCGTCACCCCGGCCTCGGCCTCCCACGTCTTGAGGAACGCGTCCGCGACCCCGTCGAGGACATGCTCCGCGAGCTTGGCGTTACCGGCCACGAACGCCTCGGCGGCCTCGTCGGCGATCGTCCCGATGCCGGAGCGCTCCAGCCACGCGTCGGCGCGCTCCTGCTCCTCGGGCGCGATCGCGTAGAGCAAGTGGCCCTTGAGCTCCAGGACGCCGGCGTCGTGGAGCCGGCGGATCACAGCGAGGTAGGTCGACTTGTACGAGGGGATGTCGAGATTGGTCACCCCGAGCACGAACGGCTGGTCGCGCTCGTCGCTGCAGGTCTCGAGCAGGTTCGCCGCCTCGGCGTCGGTACGCGCGACGATGATGCCGGGCACGCCCATGACGTCGAGCTGGAAGCGCGCCGCGTTGAGCCGCTTGATCTGCTCGTCGGAGCCGACGAGCACCTTGCCGCCCTGGTGGCCGCACTTCTTGGTGCCGGGCTTCTGATCCTCGATGTGGTACCCGGGCACTCCCGCCTCGACGAAGCGACGGACGAGGTTGCGCACGTGGGCATCGCCGCCGTGGCCGGTGTCGGCGTCGGCGATGATGAACGGCGTGTAGTCAACCTCGGGTGTGGCCTGGCGCTCCGCCTCGGTCATCTTCGACCGGGCGAACCGCTGGTTGCGATCGGCCGTGAGGAGGCCCCGGACGAGGCCGGCGGCCTCGTCGGGCACCTGGCTGAGCGGGTAGCTGGCGAGGTCGGGTCCCGGGTCCTCGTCACGGGAGCCCTTCGCCGACGTCGCCCATCCGCCGAGGTAGATGCCTTCGATCCCGGCGCGCTTCATCGCGACCGCCTGGCCGGGCGAGTACGGGCCGTACGAGGTGATCGACCGCTTCTCGCCGAAGAGCTCCTGCAGACGCGCGTAAAAGCGCTCCGCGGCGTTCTTGGCGACGGTGTAGTCGGTGGGTACCGTCCCACGCTGCTCGACCACCTGCCGGGGCGAGAACAGCCGGCTGATCCTCGCGAACCGGTCTCCCGCCATCCATTCCCGCGTTGCCTCGACCTCACGATCGAACGACTCCATACAGCTCCCCCCAACTCTTTCGTAAACCGGATCGGGAAGTCTACGCACATTCCGTACGTCGCGGACGGACCCCGTGGGCAACCGGGACGCTCGTCCCGCCGGTGGCGGTGCTCTCTATGCTCGGCGCGTGATCCTGTACGACAACCCGCGTTCGTCGAACGCCTTGAAGGTGCGCTTCCTGCTCGCGGAGCTGGGCGTCGCGTACGAGCGGCGGGAGGTTCCGCTGAGCCACCCTCGCCCCGACTGGTACCTGGCGCTCAACCCGGTGGGCGGAGTCCCCACGCTCGACGACGACGGCTTCGTACTGGCGGAGTCGAACACGATCCTCCGCTACCTCGCCGCGCGCGCGGGCCGCGCCGACCTCTACCCCGCCGACCCCGCCGACCGTGCCCGCGTCGACGAGTTCTTGGACCGTTGGTCGGCGACGTTCCGTCCGGCGTTCTACCGGGTTGAGTCGCACGTGTTCGGCTTCCATGGCCCGGTCGACCTCGACGCCGCCCGCGCCACGGCCGAGGGCATCACCGGTACGCTCGCGGTGCTCGACCCGCTCGTCGCAGGCGACACGGTCCTCGGGACGCTCACGGTCGCCGACTTCGCCGTGGCGCCGGTGCTGTTCCGAAGCGCCGCGCTTCCGATCGACCTGGATGCGTATCCGCGGCTCGCGCAACTGCGAGCATCCCTCACGAGCCGTCCGAGCTTCACGGCTGCGCAGCCCGTGCGGTAGCGGCGCTTGATGCCCGCCGCCGAAACCTCGCCGACGGTCCCGAGCCGCCTTCGGGTGGCAACTGCGGGCACGGCCGACGATACTGCGCCGTGATGGCGGCGAAGGACGAGAAACCCCGTTCCGGTCTGGCCGACGCGGCGGCGCACGCGGCGCTCTTCCCGGCGCGGGCGGCCGCGCGCGCCTGGCGGGGCCCCATCGAGGAGGCGGTCGACGAGATCCTGTCCGCGCCGGAGATCGCTCGTGTGGTCGACCAGGCACTCGCCGGTTCGCTCCCGGAGGAGATCACCCGTTCGATCGTCCGCCACCGCGTGATCGAACGCATCGCCGCCGAACTCGTCGCGACCGGCGAGCTGGAGCGCCTCATGACGTCCGCCCTCGAGAGCCCGCAGGCGCTCGAGTTCTCCGACAAACTCCTCGCGAGCGAGCAAGCGCAACACGCGATTCACCATCTCGCGTCGAGCCCCGAGCTCCGAGACGCGATCAAGCGGCAGACGACCGGGTTTGCGGAGGAGATGGTCGCCGGGGCCCGCGCGTCTGGGGTGCGGCTCGACGACCGGGCCGAACAGGTCGTGCGTCGCAAGCCGCGGGCGGAGCGGTCGAGGTACGGCGGGATCGCGACGCGGGCGCTCGCGCTCGCGACGGACGCCGCCTTGACGATCGTGCTCGTCATGTCGGTCGTCGGGATCGTGTCGCTGATCGCGTCGCTCGTCGGCGGGCTCGGCTCGTCGTGGCTTGGGGGCGTTGTGCTCGGCTCCGCCTGGATCGTGGTCGTGGGAGCCTATTTCGTCGTGTTCTGGAGCACCGCGGGACAGACGCCGGGGATGCGGCTGCTGCGCCTGAGGGTGCGCGGCCCGGCCGGTGATGTTCTCTCGATCGGTCGATCGGTCGTGCGCTTCGTCGGGCTCGTGCTCGCGATCATTCCCCTGTTCGCCGGCTTCATCCCGGTGCTGTTCACGGAGCGGCGTCGTGGGCTCCCCGACTGGCTTGCGGGAACCGTCGTTCTCTACGACGGCCCGCCCGCTGAACACGCTGAACAGGACGACGACGCGAAGCGCTAGGTTTCCCGCATGGACGAACCGGTGCCCGTGGCAACCGTGGCAGACGAAATCGAGGCCGATGTGGTGTGCGGGTTGCTGCGCTCGGCCGGGCTGGAGTGCGGGTTCCGCCCGACGGCCGCCGCCGACTCGGCGTTCGAGGGGATCGGCGGAGGACACATGGAGATCATCGTGCATGCGAACGACGCCGAGGCCGCGCGCGAGGTCCTGGCCGCGGCCGAACGGCCCGAGTAGCCGAGGGACGCCCCGGACGACCGGCACAGAGCTGAATCCGGGCCATGCGGGGAAACACCCATGCCGGTTCCGCGCGAAGTCCTGTGGCGATATCGGAGAGCAGACGGGATGCTCGGTGCCCATGCCCCGCACTGCTCGTCGTCACGTCAGGGCAGGTCGTGTCGAAGCACCGTCCCCGGTCGCGCGGGAGCGGGTTGGCGGCACGGGCTCCGAACCGGTCGGCCGGGCATCAGCCGTGACCGAAGCGGCGGAAGCCTGATGGGCCACGACTCGCGGTGGCAGGCGTTCGTCCACGCAGCGGCGGCGGTGCGCAGTACCGATCCCGCCCGCGTCGAACAAGCAGTCTCGGAGCTGAGCGGCCGGCGCAGGTGGCTCCGTCCCCTCGTATATGCGGCCGGGACCATCGCGATCGTCTTCGACGGTGTGCGGCTCCTGATTCAGAACTGGCGGCTGACGCTCCTGCAGCTGGCTCCGGCCGTTTGGATCGGGGTGATGAGCTGGAACCTGAGGACTCATGCGCTCTCGAACAAGGATCTCTCGCTCGAGCACGTGGGGCTCATCGCAGCGGGCGTCATCATCGCGGCGCAGGTCACCTACTGGTCCAATGCCACGTTTGCCTTCTCGCTGGTCTCTGGAACCGGGTCCGACATCAGGTCGGCGTTCCGTGATGCCCGCCCGCACTGGCGGTTCATCGGTGGCATCGCCCTCCTGACCGGGTGCCTTCAAGCCGCAATCTGGCTGTTCTTGCCCGACTGGCGCCCCACATTGTTCTGGCTCGCCCTCTTGCTGATGTTCATCGTCCAGATCTACCTGTTCGTGGCGGTTCCCGCGTGGCTCATCGGGGCGCGGAAGACCGGCGCGCGCCGGGATCGGGCGCTCCAGAGCGTGACAACCGGGGTGCTCAGTGGCGTTGCCGCGACACCGGGATTCCTGCTCAATCGCATTGGCCTGCTGCTCGTCGGCATCGGCCCGTTCGGAGCGCTCGGGTTCGCCATCGTCGCGATCGGCGCGGTGCTCCACGCCACCGCGAGCTCATCGGTGCGGGTGGTCAAGATGTCCGTCCGGCTGCGCGGTGCCGAGGAGCATGGCACTCCCACACCGCCCTCGGCAACCGACCCGCAGACGCCTGCGCGAAGCACACCCTGAGCGATCGCGGGGATCACCCCGACCCCCGGGCGAGAACGACCGCGTTAGGCGATCCGCACCAGGCCCGTCGCAGCCTCGTGCTCGGAGGCCGTCGCAGCCCAGTCGGGGTCGCTTCTCTCGCTTCTGGGCGAGCCTCGACGCCTCCAACGACGTTCGCACTTCGAAGTGGGGCACGGGAGCACACCCCGGGGAATGTCAATCGCGCCAGGTGGTTCCCGCTCTCGCAGCTCGCCGCACTCCCCGCACACGAGGAACCTGGTGCGTACCTGGCGATCGCACCCATCGACACCTCCTCGAACCCGGCATAGCCCCGCCCCCAGGGAACCAGCGGGTCGGCCCTCGCCCCAACTCTTCAGCGGCGACCCTGCAGCGGGGCGACGGAGTGCCCTGCAGGCAGGTCTCGAGCGAACTTGAGCGCCGTCGAGGTCGGCAGCGTCGCGACCGGAGGGACCCTCGGCCGCAAGCAAGCGGGGTTCCGGCTGGGGGACGCCCCGCAAAATCGGGTCACGCGTCGCACCGGGTGCACCCGCAACCTTGTGTTGCGATGATCCTCGCTATGACGTCAGCGACGGATGTCTCATGGCTGCAGTGACGCAGCCGGACCTCGAGTCAATCGTGCTCGTGCTCGGGGCCGGTGCTCTTGCGGCGATCCTTTCGCGAGTGAGCCATCACCTGGTGCTTCCGACGGTGGTAGTCGAACTCGCGCTCGGCATCGCGATCGGCCCGGAGGTGCTCGACTGGGCGACGCCCGACGCCTACCTCCAGTTCCTTTCGAGGTTTGGCCTGACCATGCTCTTCTTCATGGCCGGACTCGAGGTCGTCGAGAGGAAGGTGCCTCGCCAAGCCCTCAAGCGGGGGACGTTGGGCTGGGGCGTCTCCCTCGCGATCGGAATGGTCGCCGGCTATGCGCTTTACGCGCTTGGGATGGACGCCTCGGGCTGGCTCTTGGGCATCGCTTTGACGACGACCGCGCTCGGCACCCTCGTGCCGATCCTTTCCGATGCGGGTCTCCTTGGACGTCCGATCGGGCCGGCGGTGCTCGGCACGGGCGTCGCAGGCGAGTTTGGCCGATCGTTGTTGTTTCGGTCTTCCTCACTGGCACGTACGGCGCGGCGACGGAGATCGTCCTCCTCGCAGTCTTTGGAATAGTTGTCGCCGTGGGCGCGGCGACGGCTCTGCGGGCGCGACCTCCCCGTGTGGTCCGTGCGATGCAGGAGACGCTGCACACAACCGGCCAGGCGGCGGTGCGGGTCTCGCTGTTGATGCTCGGCGGGCTTGTGCTTCTCGCCAGCGATTCCGGCTTTGACCCGGTGCTCGGCGCCTTCTCGGCAGGGATCGTGGTGGGACTCGCCCTCGACTCACCGGGCGGCGAGGGGCAGGTCGTGCGTTCGCGCCTGGAGGGAATCGGCTTCGGCTTCGTCATCCCCGTGTACTTCGTGGTGACAGGCATGGGGTTCGACATCGACAGCCTCCTGTCTCCGACCGGCCTTGCGCTCGCGGCGCTCTTCCTCATGCTCCTCGTGTTCGCTCGGGGCGCGTCGGCGAGCTTCTGGGCGCGTGACCTCAGCCGGCGGGAGACCACTGGGCTTGCGCTCCTTGGCACCACGGGCCTACCCCTCATCGTCGCGATCACCGACATTGGCGTCGACCGCGGAGCACTCACGCCGCAACTCGCCGCCTCCTTCGTCGGAGCCGGAATGCTGTCGGTACTTTTCCTTCCGCTCCTGGCTGTTGCGCTCGTTGGTCGTGAAGCGGCACCCGGCACGCACAGCATGCCCATCCTTGTCGAGGAGCTGGAGGAGCTATAGGTCAAAAGACTTGAGGGGGCCGGCCGGTGGCGGGATGTCCCGGTGATGCCTCGAAGATCGAGATCCTTTGGGACGACGATCTGTCCCGAGTGTGCGCGGCCCCCCATTCACGGGCGTTCGCTGTCGAGGATCGCCATCTGGCCGGGGTCGTAGCGCTCGCCGGCAGCAGCGCCCGCAGGCACTGCGGCCTCGATCGCGGCGAGGTCGCCGGCGTCGAGCTTCAGATCGAGAGCCCCCAGCGTCTCGATAAGTCGGTCGCGCCGGCGTGCGCCGACGAGCGGCACGATGTCCTCGCCCCGGGCGAGCACCCACGCGATCGCGACCTGGGCAACGGTCGCAGCTTTGCCCTCCGCAACAGAGCGCAGGGCATCGACAATGGCGAGGTTGCGCGCAAGGTTGTCGGCGTTGAAGCGGGGCGCGTGTGCGCGGAAGTCCGTTGCCGCCAGCTCACGGTCGGCTGACCAGTGACCGCTGAGCAGGCCGCGCGAGAGGACGCCGTAGGCGGTGATGCCGATGCCCAGCGCGCGGCAGGTGGGCAGGATCTCCCGCTCGATCCCTCGCGACATCAGCGAGTACTCGATCTGCAGATCGCTGATCGGGCGAGTCGCGTGGGCGCGCCGGATCGTCTCGGCCCCGGCCTCCGAGAGGCCGACGTGGCGCACGTACCCCGCGTCGATCAACTCGCCGATCGCCCCGACGGTGTCCTCGATCGGCACCGCCGGGTCGACTCGCCCGATCCGATAGATATCGATGTGGTCCACGCCGAGACGGCGCAGCGTGTAGGCGGCGAAGTTCTTGACGGCCACCGGCCGGCCGTCGATCCCGGTCCAACCCCCCGCGGGATCGCGCTGGGCGCCGAACTTGACGCTGATCACTACCTCGTCGCGATCACGGTCCGTGAGCGCGCGCCCGATCAGCAGCTCGTTGTGGCCCATTCCGTAGTAGTCGCCAGTGTCCAGCAGCGTGATCCCGGCTTCCAGCGCGGCGTGGATCGTGGCGATGCTCTCGGCCTCGTCGGCCGGGCCGTAGAGGTCTGACATCCCCATGCAGCCGAGGCCGATGGCAGAGACGGGGGGTCCGCTCGAGCCCAGTGTTCTGGTGTGCACGACGTTGCTCCTTGATCGCTCGTGACCAGGATGGCCTACGGCCTGACAGCAACTCAATACCAGCAAGCCAACTCGGCGGGGATGGCACCCAGGACGAGACAGACCTGTCTGTCGATGCTCGTGCTGGCTGGCCGCGCATCACGACTCGACTCGGAGCCGTCAATGAAGATCGCCGTCCTCGGCACCGGCATCGTCGGCCGAACCGTCGCAGCCCGCACCGCAGCGCTCGGCCATGACGTCACCATCGGCACGCGCGACCCAGAAGCGACGCTGGCGCGCGCACAGCCAGACCAGATGGGCAACCCCCGTTCGCGGCTTGGCATGCCGACCATCAGGGCATCCCGCTGACGAGCTTCTCGGACGCTGCTGCTGGCGCCGAACTCGTCGTCAACGCCTCGTCGGGGGCTGCCTCGCTCGAGGTGCTCGGGCTGGCCGGCGCACCGAACCTGGCCGGCAAGGTGCTCGTCGATATCGCCAACCCGCTGGACTTCTCGGCCGGCTTCCCGCCGACCCTGTTCGTCAAGGACACCGACTCGCTCGGCGAGCAGATCCAGCGCGCGTACCCCGACGCCAACGTCGTCAAGACCCTCAACACGCTCAACGCCACGCTCATGGCCGATCCCGCGGCACTCGCCGACGCCGATCACACGGTCTCCGTCTGCGGCAACAACGCGAGTGGAAGAGAGACCGTGAAACAGGTGCTAGCGAGCTTCGGCTGGAAGGACGTGATCGACCTCGGCGACATCACAGCCGCCCGCGGCACCGAGATGCTGCTGCCGATCTGGCTGCGCCTCATGACTGTCCTGAGCACCCCGGCGTTCAACGTCAAGATCGTCCGCTAGACCGTATGCCGCTGCGGTGATGCCCTCAAGCAGAGATGGAGCGGTCGGCGCCTCCTCTACCGGGGCGACCTGCGGCAGCGAAAACGGCGGGTCGACACGGGTGCCCCGCGGCCTGCGCCGATTCCGCCAGTCGTCGCAGTTCTTCGACGTCCCAGCTGAGCTCGCCCCGTTCGAGTTCGGCGACCAGCCGCGCCGTGAATGCCCGCTCGCTGACCCAACATGAGCAAGGCGTTGGCCACCGACGACCCGTCAGCCCCTTAGGGCCGATCCTTCTATCTCTGCCGGAGCGCGATGCCGACGAAGCACGCCGCTGCGATGGTGGCCATCACCAGCCGCAACAGGCGGCGGCGAGCGTGGCGACGTCCGCTCGCGATCCCCGCATCGACGGTATTCGTGGCGGACCGCACGAGCGCGGTGAGTTCGCTCTGGAGGCGCTCATCTCGCGCCATCCTCCCCGCAACCTGCTTCACGTCCGAGCCGCGCAGATCCTCGTAGAGCCGCCACCCCGTCCCATACGTGTCACGGGCGGCCCGGCGTACCTTGCGGTCCGAGGCGGCTTCGCGCAGCATCGGCGCGACGAGCTGGGTCAGCGCCGCCACCTGCGCGGCCCGGCGGGCCTTGCGCTGCCAGCGCGCTGGACCGCGTGGACGTCCGTTGCGCTCGGCGCGGGGCACCGCGTCGGCCAGTTCACCGAGTTGCGCGACGGCTTCGCGCACCCTTGGCGCGACGAGTTGGCTCAGCGCCGCGATTTGCGCGGCCCGGCGGGCCTGTTGCTCGAACTCTTCCCGTTTCACCGTTGACCTCCGGTTCGTGACAGATTGGCCTTCGCACAGGCCCGGTGTCGACCTCCATGAGCCGGCGGTGTATGAAGCCGCCTCACGCGGTCAAAGCGATCGTATCCGCCCGCGGACAGCGGCGCTTGAGCTGCCCTGAGACGGCTGAGTTCGGACAACGACGACCGCGCCCTGGACTTCTAGCCCACGTCCTCCGCGACCCAGACGATGGCAGCATCGCGCTCCGCGAGCGAGAAAGCCCGAATGTGTCCAGGCATCAGGACCGAGAAGACGGGAACCGCCCTCCGCAGCCACTCCGCGTCGGTCACCACGGCAACCCGCTCGAACGAGGCGAAGTGCGTCAGCCCCAGCCGGGCGTCCTGCCAGACAGCCCCCGCCTCGTAACCGACCTCGTCTTCCAGCTCAAACAAGAGCCGCACTTTGTCGCGATTGGCGAGCGCACGATCGATCGCTGGAGCGAGGACCTGCTCGTACTCGTCCGCCGTCACCTCCTCGGTCGCGCGCACGCCGACGACCCCAGGAGGAAGGCTCTCCACCAGTTCCAGCACGAGACCCAGGCTACCATCGCCACGAAGCCAGGCGGTGCGCCGCGCGTGCGCGCTCCCCAACTGCGTTCGCGCGCCTTCTCGTGCGACGGCTCGATGCCCTAATCGCTCGGCGGGCGTTGAGGGTAGGTGACCGATCCATGCGAGCGGAGCACGAACGATAAGGCGCCCTTCGAGTGGTGCGTCTTGCTTCGACTTCTCTACCCATCGCAGGAGCCTGAGGAACAAGGGCCGCAGAACCGGTCCGCATCATCCTGCCGAGGGAGGTGCAACCCTCCGAGGAGACGACCAAGCTCCACCACCGGGCCATCATGGACGCGGTAGCGGAACTGGACGCCGAGAGGGATGCCGTGGCGGGGCCGACTCGACGTCGCCGGACCGATGAGGATTCGTGCCCATCGGCCGGAGAACCCTCGCGATCACGGCGCAGCTTCGGCGAACTCGATCTCACTCGATTCGGCGTCCAGTGTCAGCGTCTCGGTCGGGGGATCCCCTCCCCCGCTGACCTGGAAGCTGGAGATGAGCACGTTCGTGAGGGTGAGCGTGAACACCACTTTCTCGCCCTGCTTCGCGACGACCGTCACCGTGTCGATCTTCCGACCGCCTGCCGCGCGTCGAGCGATATCCGAGCTGAACCGGTCTTGCTTCCTCGCTACGTGGATCTCCTTCGGCCCCTCGGGCTTCTGCTTCTCCTTCTCCGTCTCCTTGGGCCGCGTCCGCTCACCCCGACCGGCCGCTGCGACGGGAATCTGCAAGGAGAGCAACTCGAACGACCCGATGCCCGACATCTCCATGGTGAAGGTCGACCCCGACTTCGGTTCGTCGCGGGCGTCGGCGGGAACAGCCTCTCCCGACGGCTCGCTGTCTCGCTGCAGCCGGGCGCGCGAGATGAGGGCGGTCACCGCGCTGTTGCCGACGAGCGGCTGGAGGCGCACCAGCTCGTCCGCCAGCGACAGGTCGTGACGGCTCGCCTCGCAGGCGCGCGAGGGCCGAGCAGCTTCCGGGCGAATGCGTCTCCGAGACACTGACTTGCACGACTGTATCGCGCTCCCTCCGGGGGCAGAAGAGGGAGGACTCCCTGGGTCCCGGTCCCCGGCTACCCCCCCCCAACCGCCATCGTTCCAACCCGACAGACACGAAGCCTGCCGAGGACGAACACCCCTGCCTCGGGGTAGGAGACGGGTGCGGGAGGGGGACCATCTCCTCTCCGGGCACTTCGGCAGGGAAATGCCCACCCATGCTCCCGCCCCTCGGCGTGTACCGGCTACCCTCCGAAGTGAACTGGCGCGCTGACCGAAGCTGCTCATGATGGAGATGCTGAAAATGGCGTCGGCGACGCGGTCGGCCGCCGAACGTCGAGACATCGCCCACTACCTCCGCGCAGCAGGGTTCATCGCCACCATGCGGGTCGCGTTCCCTCAGCGAATCGGGAGCGGACCGGATTGGGGATGTGGCGATCTTCACACTGGGCTGAGTCCGGCGATGAACTGCTCGGTGCCACTCACGGGTCGTGTACGACATGCGTCGGCCACCATCGATAAGCAGCAGCACCGACCGGCAAACGCGGCTTTCCCGACCCCGACGAACCCGCGAAGCGGGCACCATCGTGGCCAACACCCCCACCATTGTCTCGTCGGATGTCCCCTTGCCGGACCTCTCGATGGCGAACATCCCACTGAAGACGCTCACGGACCGTACAAGCCACCTTCTTTCTCAAGTTGCTTGTCCAACTCTTTTTGCTTCTTCGCGTTCCAGGCTCCAGCCGGATCCGCCCATAGCGCGAACCATTGATCAGCAGTCTCACCCATGTCCTTCGCAGCTCTCTCGATCTTTCTCTTGACGGCGGGAAGCGCTGTCAGAACACCGGTTTCGTACGTGCGGCCTCCATAGGTCTCCAGCCAGGTCTTCCAAAGTCCCTTGAGGTAGACCTTCTTGTCAATTGGGAGTGCGCTAACAATCTGGTCAAGTGTCCGATCCTTATTAACCACAGCGACAGGGTCCTCGCCGAACTCAGCCTTGGACTGCACAGACCGCGCTTCCCGGGCACTCGCGATCAATTTCGTAAGGGCGTCCTGCGCTTGCTCGCCTTCGCCCGCAATCTTGGCCTGGAGATCGGTAAGGAAGTCCAGCGGATCCTTGCCGCTCGCCTTGAACTCGCCGCGGGGATGATCTGGGACCGTCACACCTGGTGCGGTGGAGTCCCCCTGCACGGACGGACTACCGCCGCCGCGGAGCTTATCTCCCGATCGGACGGCGAACTTGACCGTGTCCTTCGCGCCGTCGATCAACCAGTCCTTTTCCTTGTACGCCTTTTCATTTACGTTCTTGAGCCAGCCGCCGACCCAACCACCAGCGAAGCCACCAGCCGCCGCGAAGAGCGCTCCGAAGATGAGGTCGTTGAACATCTTCTGACGCGCTGCGACGTCATCAAGGTCTGCCTGTTGCTCCGCGTAGGCCTTGCGGAACGCGCTCGCCGCCGTATTGATACGGCGCGACGCGTGGTCGAACTTCCCTCGCAAAGCGGATTGGGCTTCGACACACGCAAGCGTGAAGTCCTGCAGGTCGGCGACGACCTGGAACTTCTCGTCGTAACTGTCGATAGGGGCATCCTGTGAGAGCTCCATGCTGGCCTTGCTGGTACCGACCTTCGTGAACCGAAGCTTCCATTCGCGCGTCTTTGCATCCGCCCAGCGGTCGGTTACGTCGACCCCACCGGACGTGACGACGCTGCTTCCGATGTAGTCATGGTCGTACTCCTTGAGCGTCTGAAACACCGCGCGCACGACCGCCGTATCCCCGACGAACACTTTGGTCGCTCCAGAAACCGGATCGACGCGCTCCACTCCCTCGCCTTGTCCGCCAGGTTCAACGCGGACAGTCCAGAGGCCAACCTGCGGATTCTGGGTGAGCGCGCCACCCGCCGGCGTGGCCTTCTCAGGGTCGCGGAGCAGCCGCCGTGCCGCCTGCGGGCCAGAGTCGCTCAGGATCAGCCCGACCGCCCCGTTGCCAGCCGTCCGTTGCAGAGCGAGAACGCTGTCCGGGCAAAGCTTCGGGTGCGTCGAGGAGGCGCGGCCCAGTCCGGCCGCTCTTGCGACTTGGCTCGACACACGAAGGTCGCCGCTTCTTGACGTGTCGCGCGCCTCGACCTGTCCATCCGCGTGCTGCGGATCGCGAGCGGCTTCATTGAGTTTTGGATACCTCTCCATCATTCAGCCCATCTCAGTTGGTCGAAGACCACCGGCATAGGCTCGCCACGGCGCGGCACGTCCCGACAGCCGCCCGTTCTCGCCGAGACTTCGTTTCTTTCAAGATCCATTTGCCATCCGGGGACCCGATCGGGCGGGTAGACGTCTGCGAGACCGGATCGCCCCATGGCCAAGCAGCTCCATGCGATCATCAACGCCAGCGCGCGAGACCTCTCTCCGAAAACCTGGTACAGGATGCCCGCCTACGCCGAGGACGGCAAGGTCGTCTGCTTCTTCCAAAGCGCGCAGAAGTTCAAATCGAGGTACGCGACGCTCGGCTTCACCGAGGAGCGCGACACGACGATGCAGTACGGCGTCGAGGAGGGCGCGAAGGGGGCATCGCGCGCATCGACGCGTTGCTGGAGAAGATCGCGGTGTGAGGCCAGTGCCGCGGTCTATCGATCCTCGTCATGGGCGGGGCACCGCCGCCGGTCGTCAAGCAGGTACGGGGCACACTCGCGCGTCGGTCACGCTCGACATCTACAGCCACGTGATGATCGATGAACCGGCCGACTACGTCGCCGAGGTGCGTGCACGGTGGTCACAAACGTCCTGGGCGGCAGAGCGAAAACCCTTGATTACCAGGGCTTTCACCCCTGATGGAGGATACCGGGATCAAAGATTAGGAACCGGGTCGCTGAGCGAAATCCCTGCAAATCGGCATGGCGCCGGATGCGAGGAGCGCGACGGATGCCGCTGCGGTGATGCCTCGGTGATGCCTCGGAATCAGCCGCGTTGCATTGCCTCTTGAGCACCTCCGCGCGTGCGCGCCCGTCGCTCTGTCGGCCCACTCACCCGGCACGGCGCCTTGACAGGCGGGCCTATGCACCAAACCGCCAGCGGACCTGTCGATCAGCGCGCCGCAGGTGCTCGTGGGCGAGGTCGCGATGAGCGCCTGACACCGCGCTACTGCGTCAGCGTCAACGCGCCCCATTGTGCTAGGAGATCCGTTGATCCGTTTGCGACGACCTGGGCGAGGCGATCGAAGATCGCGGCTGCTTCTCGCTGCTCACGCTTCGTCACGGGCGCAGGGTAGCGGGTCGCAGAGGCGACTCGCGCGGTGAGTCACGCCCGCGGAAGGCAGGCCGATGCGCGCGACGCTGTACCGTCAGGCGGATGCCTCGCGCGCCAGATATGGCCGTCGACCTCGGCACCGCCAACACCCTGGTGTACGTGGCCGGGCGCGGCGTCGTCCTTTTCGAGCCCTCGGTGGTGGCCATCGACGAGCGCACCAACGAGGTCTACGCGGTGGGCATCGAGGCCAAGCGCATGCTGGGGCGCACGCCGGCCCATATCACGGCCACGCGCCCGCTCAAGGATGGCGTGATCACCGACTTCGAGATCACCGAGCAGATGGTGCGCCACTTCATCCGCAAGGCGGACCCGCGCCGGCTCGCCCACCCGCGGGTGGTGGTCTGCGTGCCCTCGGGACTGACGGGGGTGGAGCGGCGAGCGGTCGAGGAGGCCACCCGCCGTGCCGGTGCCCGTCGGGCGTTCCTCATCGAGGAGCCGATGGCGGCGGCGATCGGGGCCGGGCTGCCCGTCGCCGAGCCGGCCGGCAGCCTGATCGTCGACGTCGGCGGGGGCACCAGCGAGATGGCGGTGATCTCGCTGGGGGGCATGGTGGCCTCGCGTTCGCTGCGTGTCGGTGGCGACGCGATGGACGAGGCCATCGTCGCTCACGTCCGGCGCGAGCACACGATGGCCATCGGCCTTCAGAGCGCCGAGGAGTTGAAGCTCGCCATCGGCTCGGCCGCGCCGGTGCGCGACGATGCGCAGGCCGAGATCCGCGGGCGGGACGTCCCCAGCGGCCTGCCGAGGACCGTGCTCCTCACCGCGGCCGCGGTGCGGGTGGCGATCGCCGAACCGGTCCGTCAGATCGTCGAGGGACTCAAGGAGCTGCTCGAGCACACCCCGCCGGAGCTGGCCGCCGACGTCGTGGAGGTGGGCATCGTCCTTGCCGGCGGGGGCGCGCTCCTGGTCGGCTTGGACGAGCGGCTGCGCCAGGAGACCGGGCTTTCGGTCCAGGTGGCCGAGTCGCCCCTCACCTGTGTGGTGATCGGCGCCGGGCACTCGTTGGAGGAACTTGCGACGATCGCCAAGAGCGCCGGCGCGCCGGCCCGCAGGAGACGGCGCCTCTTGCGCTGAAACCACTCCCAGCGGAGCCGTCGGAACCCGATGATAAGGGGGATCATCCCTCCCCCCCGCTTCGCCGTCTGCAGGTGCCGCAGACGTGCATCGCCTCGTACCGGCAGGGCTGGACCCGCTGATACATGACCATCCGCGTGGTTTGACAGACACGGCAAGTGACCTCTACCCAGAGTTCCTTGACGATCTTGCCGGATGCGAGGCGGACCTCCCGTCTCTCGATGTGGCGTGTCGCACAGTGGCACCGGGAGACGTGTGGGCCTGCGCCTGGCCGGTTCCATGGTGCGCTGTGGTGCGTGATCTCTCGGATGTCCGGTGGCCCGATGCTCTGGACGCAGGCGTGGCAGCGAACCCTGTTTGGGTTCCACCGGCTGACCGGCCCGCCGCACGTGTCGCACGCGTCGCACCCCAGGGGCGGTGCCTCTCGGGGGTCGACGGACCTAACGGGGATGCCGCGGATCGGGATGGTCAACCCGCGTTTCGCTGTTGCCGGGATCGTTCCAGTGCCCCCCGGAGTCGTTCCGCTGGCGCGACGATGGTCGGGACATCGGCGCGGACATGGGCGATGAACTCGCCGACGTTCGGAGAGTCCGGGCCCAACGCGCCACCGTCGGGGCTGGCGGGGCCGGTCCAGTTGCGGCCCTTCACCATGCGGCGCCCAGTTCTTGGTGAGTCCCAGCCACTCCAACTCCCTGCCCGCGCCCGGTGTGTGGAGGTCCGGGACCGTTTCCGTGCGACCCGGCCGCGTCGCCGCCGCCTCTCCCCATGCTCTCCCTTCGTCACGACAGGCAGCGGGGCCGACGCTGAGCATCGGTGCTCAAGGGGCCGTCCGACGCCCCCCAGCACCGGCGGCCCCTCGGACAGACCTGGCTCGGCGCCTGCGCGCTGGCGACCTCATCTCCGGGCGCGCGCGCAGACACCTGACTTCGTGGGCTTCGCGGACGGCCCCCCGGGCCCGCCACACCTCAGGGTGAGAAGCCGTCCTGTATGGCCGCATCCAAGGGCGTCACCTCCCTGCGGCCGGCGGGCCCGCGCGGGCACCGCTCGTCTGGCCGCACGGTCCTGGTCGACCATCCGCTGTGCGCCGCTTCACGACGCGCGTTAGGAGCGTGGACCTGACACGGATGTCGTCCCGGCCGCCCGCTCCGGTGAACCACGACGCGCCGAATGGCGCCCCCACCTCGAAGCCCTGGCCTGTCGGCCGGCGGGTGACGGTGGGTGTGTGGCTGACCTGCGAGCGACGGTGCATCCGGGTTACGTCCCGATCCCACGGTGCGAGCGTGCAAGCAACGGATTGACCGCGCTCACGCTCGTGCATCCACACTGGACCTCTCCCCGGAGTTAGTCAAGGACCCCGAGCACATTCCTCGCCCTGGCGTCAGCCTTACGGCCGATCCACGTACCTCTGCCTGAGCGCGATGCCGACGAAACACGCCGCTGCGGTGGTGACCATCAGAAGTCGCCGCAGGCGCCGACGAGCGTGGCGACGTCCGCTCGCGATCCCCGCATCGACGGTATTCGTGGCGGACCGCAGCGCGGTGAGTTCGCTCTGGAGGCGCTTCAGGGTCAAGCTTTACGGCTCTTGGCGGGGCCGACATCGACGCCACGGCTGCTCCGGGTGAGGGGGCCACACTCCGCGTCTTCTCAGTGATCGGGGGGATCAATGTGCGCGTCGCGGAGGGCGTCAGGGTGAAACTCAAGGGCGGTGGTCTTGTGGGCGGGCGCAGCATGGACGAGGCGGCCGGCAATGGCCCCGAGATCACCGTGCTTGCATGCACCCTCATCGGAGGTGTGCGCGTCACCCACGGCGCATAGCGCACAACTCCCCACTCATCCCACCCATGCGGCCTCCGGTCCGAGCAGCTGAAGGGCCGATACGGACACGGTGGGGTGTTCGAGGTCGACGCCCAGCCCGAGACGTATTCCCAACCGCTGCTGGGACGAGCCGGCAGATGCCGGCACGCGCCGGCCGACTCAGCCCGCGGTCGTCGCCGGCGGCGCGCCGGCGTGCTCCGGCTGCCACGACAGCGCGTAGGACGGGTCGTCGAGCTCCCGTGCCAGCGCGCTGAGCCGAAGCGGACGGAACGTGTCGCACATCACCGCGAGTTCCTCGGTGCGCCGGGCCCCGAGGGCGCGCTCGACGAGTCCCGGCTGGGGCCCGTGCGGGAGGCCCGACGGGTGCAATGTGATCGACCCGACGTCGACTCCCCGTCGTGACCCGAACTCACCGGAGACGTAGTAGATCATCTCCTCGGACTGCAGGTTCGAATGGTGGTACGGCAGCGGGATCGCCAACGGGTCCCAGTCGAGCTCCCTCGGACAGAACGAGCAGATCACGAAGTTCGGGCCCTGAAAGGTCTGGTGCACCGGCGGTGGCTGGTGGATGCGGCCCGAGATGGGCTCGAAGTCGTGCACGTTGAAGGTGTACGGGTACACGTAGCCGTCCCAGCCCACGACGTCCAGCGGGTGGTAGTCCAGCGCGAACCGTTGGTAGCCGTCGCGCACCCGTACGACCAGCTCGTTGCGGTCGCCATCACCGTCGTGGGTCACGAGAAGCTCCGGCGGGTGGAAGTCCCGATGGGAGAACGGCGCGCCCTCGTTGAGCTGGCCGTAGCGGTTGCGGTAGCGGTTTGGCGTCTCGATCTCCCCGGGCGTCGTGAAGCACAGCCACCGCTGCGGCCCGTCGTCAAGCATGAACCGGTGGGTCGTGCCCCGCGGGATCACGATGTAGTCGTGCCGTCGGAACGGGAGCGTCCCGAAGACCGTCTCGAGCGTGCCGGAGCCCTCGTGGACGAAGATCACCTCGTCGCCCTCGCCGTTGCGGTAGAACCAGTCCACCGATCGCTCCGGCACGCAGATGGCGATCTCGACATCGGCGTTCCACATGAGCAGGCGCCGGCCATGGACCGGATCTGCCTCCGGCGCCAGGCCGGCGGTGTTCGTGAGCCGGTGCACGTGCGCGGACGGCACCCACTCGTCACGCGCGATCGGCGTGAAGTCGAGCACGTCGCTGATTCGGCAGGGCGAGGTGAGGTGGTACAGGATCGACTCGTTCCCGCTAAAGCCCTCGTACCCCATCACCTCCTCGACCAGGAGGGTGCCGTCGCGACGGAACTGGGTGTGGCGTTTGGGCGGGACGTCGCCCAGGCTGTGGTACCGCATCAGAGGTTCCCCCGGAGCGCCTGCTCGCGCTCGATCGCCTCGAACAGGGCCTTGAAGTTCCCCTGCCCGAAGCCGCGCGAGCCGTGACGCTCGATGATCTCGAAGAACACGGTCGGCCGGTCCCCGACCGGCTTCGTGAAGATCTGCAGCAGATAGCCCTCGTCGTCACGGTCGGCGAGGATGCCGAGGGCGCGGAGGTCCTCCACCTGGCCGTCCACCTCCGCGACACGCTCCGGCAGCTCGTCGTAGTAGGTCTCCGGAGTGCGCAAGAAACGCACCCCCCGACGGGTCAGCTCCCGCACCGCCCCGACGATGTCCTGCGTCTCGATCGCGATGTGCTGAACACCGGCGCCGGCGTGGTACTCGAGGTACTCCTCGATCTGCGACTTGCGCAGGCCCTCGGCCGGCTCGTTGATGGGGAACTTGATCCGCCCGTCGCCGCCGGCCACCACCTTGCTCATGAGCGCGGAGTACTCGGTGGAGATGTCCTCGTCGCTGAAGTGGACCATTTCGGCGAACCCCATCACCCGTTCATAGAACGCCACCCACTCGTCCATCGCGCCCAGTTCGACGTTGCCGACGATGTGGTCGATCGCGGTGAACAGGCCGGAGTCGGCCCCCCCGTCGACTGGGGTGAACCCGGGGAGGTGCGGACCGGCATAGTCGCCGCGTTCGACGAATGTGTGCAGCGTCTCGCCGTAGGTTGCGATGCTCGCCAGGCGGACGCCGCCATGCTCGTCGCGCCGCTCGTGGGGCTCCACCACCCCGCGGGCGCCCTTCGTGATCGCGGTGCGGTACGCGCGTTCGGCGTCGGGAACGGTGAGTGCGATCACCTTCGCGGCGTCGCCGTGGCGCGCGACATGGCGTGCGACCTCGCCGTCGGGGCGCAGGCTCCCTGTCAGGACAAGGCGCACGTCCCCGTGGCGCATCACGTGCGACACGCGGTCTCGCGACCCGGTCTCGAGGCCGGCGTACGCGATGGGCCGGAAGCCGAACGCGTGGTCGAAGAAGAACGCGGCCTGAGCCGCGTTGCCGACGTACAGCTCGACGTGATCGACCCCCAGGAGCGGCATCTCGTCGCCCCGTGGTGGCGCGACGAGCGCGTTGGCCCTCTCGGCTCGGTCTGCCATGGGTCGGCTCCTTCTCCAGATCGCCGGTCTGTAGCTATCATCGACGGTATTGTCGCCTATTCAAGAGCGATTCGTTGCGCAGAGAGGCTTTCAGCAGGAAATTGGACCGTATTGATCATCAGATCGTTGCGCTGCTTCGGGAGAACGCGCGGAGGAGCTTCAAGGACATCGGCGAGCACGTCGGTCTGTCCGCCCCAGCCGTGAAGCGGCGGGTCGACCGGCTCGAGGCGGACGGGGTCATCCGCGGCTATGTCGCGGTGGCGGACCCTGCGGCCCTGGGCTGGCCAACCCGGGGCGTGGTGTCGCTGCTGTGCGAGGGACGGATGTCTGCGGCTGAGGTGCGGGCGGCCGTCGCGCCGCATGCGGAGGTGGCAGCCGCCTACACGGTGGCGGGGCACGCAAGCGCGATCCTCTTGGTGCAGGCGTCGGACACGGCGCACCTCGAGGAGGCGCTGGAGCGGATCCGGCGCTCGCCCGGCGTGCGCGCCACCGAGACCCAGATCATCCTGTCGACCCTCTTCGAACGCCCCCTGGCCGACCGCGACTGACGACCGGCGCGGACGACGCCGACCGCTTCCACGCTCGGTGCGATCCCGCCTGCCTGGCACCCTTTGCCGAGCCGGAGGCCCAGCGGCGGGGGCGACGCGTTCAGGTCCGGCGGGCCTCGCCCAGCACGGTCGCAACCAGCAAGCCGTCGCCGATGCTGAGGGCCGCGGTGGCGAGGCGCGGGTCGGCCGCGGCGCCATCGGCGGCCGTCCGCATCGCTCGCGCGGCGTCGTCGGCGGGTCCGGGCTCCGCCGCCCGGCCGCCGAGGAAGAGATTGTCGGCGACGATCACCCCGCCCAGGCGCACGAGGCGGATGCACTGCTCGAGGTAGGCCGGATAGCCGGGCTTGTCGGCGTCGATGTACGCGAGGTCATAGACGCTGTCCTGGAAACGCGAGAGAGTCGCGAGCGCCGGACCGCGAAGCACGCGCACGCAGTCGGACAGCCCTGCGCCGCCCAGATTCCGCTCGGCTACATCGGCCGTCTCGTCATCGATCTCGAGGGTGTCCAGCATTCCCCCGGGCGGCAGCGCCGCGGCCATCCACGCCGCCGACACCCCGACGAACGTTCCGATCTCCAGCACCCGCATGCCCCCGGTGACGCGCACGAGCACGGCCAGCAGCCGGCCGACGTCGGAGTGGGTCATCATTTGTGCCCGGTGGTGGCCGGCGTGCCGGCGGAGGATCGCCCTGACGGAATCCGGCGGGACGTTCAGCCGGTCGAGCCACGCATCGACGGGGTCGGTGATTGGGGATCGTCCCTGCGCCACGGCCCGGATCATGTCGGGCGGCCCGTCCGGCCGCTACCCGTGAGGCCGGGGCTCGTACTAGGAGCACACGGGGCTGGTGAGACGACCGAGGCCATCGGCAGCAAGCGTCACGAGGTCCCCCGGCTCGATCCACCGATCGCCCGGCAGCGGGCCCAGCTCAAGCAGGCACCCCTGGTCGAGCGTTCCCGACCCGAGCACGTCACCGGGGCGCAGCCGTGTGTCGCGGGCAGCGTGGGCCACCAGCTCGTCCCACGTGAAGCGCATCGCATCGGTCCGGCCGCGCCCCACCTCGATCCCGTTGACTTCCACCCACGCCTCTATCGTCAACACCCCGTCCTTGAACGGGAGCTCGTCGGGGGTGACCAGCCACGGCCCGAGCGTCGTCGCGAAATCCTTGCCCTTCGCCGGGCCGAGCAGGACGGTCATCTCCTCGCGCTGGACGTCCCGCGCGCTCCAGTCGTTCATGAGTGTGAACCCGGCGATGGCGCCGTCGCGCCCGATGACCGCCGCGATCTCCGACTCGAAGTCCAGCATGAGTGTGGCCCGGGGGCGGCGCACCGGCTCGCCCGGCCCGTGGATCGACGCCGGGTTCGCGAAGTAGAAGGCCGGCGCCCGGTACCACTGCGTCGGAATCGGCAGGCCCCGGCGGCGCCACCCCGCGGCGACATGGCCCTCGAACGCGTAGAAGTCCCTCACGCTCGGCGGAATCGGCACAGGCGCGGCGAGCGCGACGTCCTCGAGCGGCCAGCGGCGACGGCGCCTGCCGTGACCCTCCCCCGCCAGCCAGTGCAGCATAGTCGGCGCCTGCAGCTCGGTGATCCGGTCCCCTTCGACGCTCCCCACGCGCGCCGTCCCGTCCGGATCGGTGAACGTGACGAGTCGCATCAGGCGGCTTCCCGGATCGCGTCGAGGGCGGCCGGGTCCTCGAGGGTCGAACAGGTCGCCCGGGTCGTCGCCCAGCACCGCCGCGCGGACAGCGCGCCGGACGATCTTCGCCGAGCGGGTCTTCGGCAACGCCCGGGTGAACCGCACCGCTCCCGGCCGAAACGCCGTGCCCAGGTCGGCCACGACCCTCGCCACGAGCTCGGCTCGCAGCGCATCGTCCGGCTCGGCACCGTCGCCGAGCACGACGAAGCACCAAGCCGTCTCCCCCTTCAGCTTGTGCGGGATCCCGACCGCGCAGGCCTCCACGACGGCGGGATGCCCGACGAGCGCCGACTCGTACTCGGCGGGACCGACTCGCTTTCCGGCGACGTTCAGCGTGTCGTCGGAGCGCCCATGCAGGAACCAGTCGCCGTCCGCGTCGACGCTCGCCCAGTCGCCATGGGTCCACACCTCCGGCCACCGCGACCAGTAGCTCGCGACGAAGCGCGAGTCATCACCCCGAAATGCTCCCGGGTCATGCCGGGCCACGGCTTGGTACACGCGAGCTCCCCGAGCGCACCCCGGACGGACCGGCCCGCGTCGTCCCATACGTCGACCGCCATTCCCAACGCCGGCCGGCCGAGCGAGCACGCCTTGATCGGCAGCGTGACGTCGCACGAGAGCAGGCGCGCACCACCTCGGTGCCACCCGAGATGTTGATGATCGGCACCCGCCCCCCGGCGACCTCTCGGAACAGCCACATGTACGGGTCGGCGTTCCACGGCTCCCCCGTGGACCCGAACGCCCGCAGCGTCCGCAGGTCGATCCCGCGGTGCGCGCGGTCCCCATGGGCGCGCAGCCCCCGTACCAACGTCGGCGACACCCCGAGGAACCCGAGGCGATACCGCTCGACCAGCCCGAGGACCATGCTCGGATCGGGGAAGTCCGGCGCGCCGTCGCGGACGACGAGGGTGCCGCCGTTCGCATGCGTCCCGATCGTCGCCCAGGGCCCCATGATCCACCCCATGTCCGTCACCCATGACAGCCGTTCGCCGGGCTTCAGGTCGGCCTGGAAGTGAACCTCCTGCGCGAGCTTCACCAGCAGGCCACCGTGCACGTGCACCGCCCCCTTCGGTCGGCCGGTGGTGCCCGACGTGTAGGCGATCATCACCGGATGCTCCGAGTCGACCCACTCGGGCGCCTGAGGACCGGTCGGCAGCTCGTCCCAGGCAACGTCCCTGCCGGCGGTCAACGCGATGTCGAGCCCGAGGTGCGGGTAGACGACCACAGTCCGAACGCCGGTGGCCTGCGCGACCGCGGCATCGACGGTCGCCTTGATCGGGACTGGCCCGGCCACGGCGAGTGGCGCCGTCGGCCGTGATCACCGCGACGGCTCCGGAGTCGACCAGGCGGCTCGCGATCGCCGTCGCGGAGAAACCGGAGAAGATCGGGACGGCCACGGCTCCCGCCCAGGCGATGGCGTACAGGGCGGTCACCGCGGCGCATGACATCGGCATGGCGAGGCCGACTCGGTCCCCCGCCCGCACGCCGAGCGCGCGGAGACCGCCGGCCAGCCGAGCCGCCCGGACGGCGAGCTCTTCGTAGCTGAGCTCCTCGACGGCCCCGTCCTCGCGCTCGGCGATGACGGCGGGGCGGGCCGCGTCGTCCGACCCGACGCGGCGTCCGATGCAGCTCCACGCGAGGTTCAGCGTCGCGCCCGTGAACCACCGGCAGGCCCTGATGCCGTCCGTGTCGTCCAGCACGCGTCGGTACGGGGTGCGGAACTGGATGTCGAGCCACCGGACCACCGCGTCCCAGAACCACTCGGGATCCTCGACGGACCGGCGCAGCAGCGCACCGTGTCCGTCCAGGGCGTGCGCTCGGGCGAAGCGAGTGGTGTTGGCCGCCTCGATCACGTCGGCCGAGGGGTTCCAGACGTATCCTGTGCTCACCCTCCGGCCTCCGCGAGCAGGTCGGCCTGAGACGGCTGCACCTCGTCCAGCAGAAGCATCGTCTGCGTCGTGCGCACCTCCGGCATGTCGTGCAGCTTCAGTAGGACGAGGTCGCGCAGCGCCATGAGGTCCGGTGCGCGCACCATGAGCACAAAGTCATGGCCGCCGCTGGTGAGCGCGAGCCGCTCCACACCCGGCAGCGCAAGCAGTCGCTCGCGAACCTGGCGCCAACTCGCCTGCTCCACGTCGCCGAGGATGATCGCGCCAAGCGGGAGGCCGAGCTTCGTCGGATCGACCTCGGCGCGAATCGAGCGGATCACGCCGTCGTCACGGAGCCGTTGAAGCCGCGCGTAGGCGGTCGCGCGAGAGACGTGCACACGTTCGGCGAGATCGCTGACCGACATGCGCCCGTCACGGAGCAACTCCGAAAGGATCGATCGGTCGACGTCGTCGAGAGCCATGGCAATGCGTCCAGCGGCAGGGGATCGATGGTCCGCCGCAGGTGACAGTCTGTCCCATTGATCGGGCAGCTTCAACCATAACGTCTGATGGTTGGTCCATGACTTGACGCATATTGGTCACTGGACCACAGTTCCGGTAGATCCCCGTGTGAGGAGACGGCTGATGGCACCGACCGTTGTGCACACCCCGGCGACCCACATGCCGCTGCCGGTCGACCACCCCGGCGTTTCGGACCTGGCCTACCGGGCCCGACGTGCGGCGATCGCCGAGGCGGGCGAGCGGTACCGCTCGGGCGAACCGATTCCCTCGGTTGAGTACACAGAGCAGGAGCACGCCCTGTGGCGGCTGGTCGCGGGGGAACTCCAGAGCAAGCACGAGCGGCTCGCGTGTGAGTCTGCCCGCGCAGGGGCCGCCGCGCTTGCCCTTCCGCTCGACCGGGTCCCGCAGCTGGCAGAGGTCTCAGGCAGGCTCGGCGGGCTCACAGGCTTCCGGGTCGAGCCCGTGCCCGGCCTGGTGCCGACACGCCGCTTCTACGGGTCGCTTGCCGACAGCTGCTTCCTGTCCACGCAGTACATGCGCCACACCTCGGTGCCGTTCTACACGCCCGAGCCGGACCTGGTGCACGAGGTCGTCGGGCACTGCTCCCTGCTCGCCAACCCCCTCTTCGCGCGGCTGCATCGGCTGGCCGGCGAGGCGTCGCAGCGGGCCCGAGGCGACGCGGCGCTGGACTGCTTCAGCCGGGTCTTCTGGTTCACGCTCGAGTTCGGCGTGGTCGTGGAGCACGGCGAGCTGCGCTGCTACGGGGCGGGCTTGCTCTCGTCGTTCGGCGAGATCGAGGTGTTCCGCAACGCCCGGATCCTCCCGTTCGATATCGACAGGATGGGCCGCACCGACTACGACATCACGACCTACCAGCCGCTGCTGTTCGCCGCCGACGGGATCGATCAGGTCACGGACGAGCTCGGAGCCTGGTTCGAGGGGTTCGAACGGAGCTGACCCAGCGCGAGACGAGCGTCTCAAGCAGCCCGACAACCGGCGGTGAAGTCGCCGCCGCCGAGGCGCTCGAAGAGCGACCCGGCACGGCCCGAGCTCGCAAACGCCCCGGCCCGGCGCTGCCGCTTCCCCCCGCTCCAAGCAACGCGCCATGTCTTCAAGGGCGTTTCGCACACGGGATCCACTTCTTCGGCCAGGCCAGCCAAGCCCGGGTAAGCCCCGGACCTTCGCCGGCAGCACCTCAGGACAGGCTATTGAGGTAGCGCCAGTGCTTGTCAGTCGAGAAGGTGATAGCTGCGAGGGGGTGGCGGCTTGCGCTTAGGATCCGACACGGTGCCGATACCCGCGACGGCATCGACGTGGCGCGGGCGGTGAACATACATCGCCGGCCCGGATCAGGCACACTTCCGTGATGGCCACCGGCCTGGCAGTCGGCGGCGACGTCGAGCGGGCCCTGGACAGCGTCGGCGTGCCGAGCTACGTCCTCGACACAACGGGAGTCGTCCGGTGGATCAATCCCGCAGCCGAGCAGCTTCTCGGCGACGTTCGCGGTCGCCACTTCACCTCCGTCGTCGCGCCCGAGGACAGCCGGCGCGCCCGCGAGCTGTTCTCTCGGAAGGTGCTCGGCACCTCCCCGGCCACAGACGCAACCGGCGTCTTGGTTTCGACCGCCGGCACACGGGTGGCCGTAGAGCTCAGCTCGGTGCCGCTCATGAACGGTGAACGGGTGGTCGGCGTCTTCGGACTGATCGAGGAACGCCCCGACGACAGGCCCACAGCGCCACACCCGCATCTCACCCCCCGTCAAGTCGAGGTGCTTCGTCTTCTCGAGCAGGGCCGCTCGACGAAGCAGATCGCCGCCGAGCTCCACCTGAGCACCGAGACAGTCAAGAACCACATCCGCCGTCTCTTTCGGGCCCTCGGCGTCAATACCCGACTCGAAGCCGTCGCCGCCGCCCGGGCCGCATCGCCCTACTGATCGACGCGCGAGCCCGTCTCGTTCTTGGTCGAAGCCGACCACCACGGCGTCGTCTGACCGGTCGCGCTCCACGTGACCGTCCCTGAAGCAGAGATCGACGCCGTGATGGGGCGGGACGCCGACCGCGACCGGCTCCGCGGCCTCTTCACCGACGACGACACCTAACGCGCTTCTCGCCCATTACGCCCAACGAGAACTCCGAGGCCAGTCGTCACCGAGCGTGATCGGGGTGGAACAACGGGTAACGCCCCTGTTCCCCCTGCGGCCGATGCGACGTGCCCGACCGGTGCCGGACCAAGCACATAGTACGCCGCGGCTCGCAGGATGCTCTGAGCCTGTCACCCGCCCATACACCCGAGGTGGATCGCGCGGAATTGACCCGCTCGGGTCACAGACCGCGCGTGTGCGCGGCGATACCGTCTTCAGGCGCGGGGCCGAGCTGAATCCCCCGTTACGAGACTGGAGACCGACCCCGAATGAAGCTGACCCTCGTTGGATGATCAAGCAGTTCCCGGAGGTGTGAAGTGGTCCCGCCGCGCGGTGTGGCTCCCCGCCCTCCTCGTTGTCGCCGTCCTGGCGATCGCCGGACCCGCGACCGCCGCCACCCCGCAGCAGAAGCGGATCGCCGCCCTGTCCAAACAAGTGAAGGCCCAGCAGGCGACGATCGCCAACCAACGCGGACAGATCGTCCGGCTGACCCAGCAACGCGACCAGAACTACGGCGCCATGGCGCACCCCGCCCTGTTCGAGCTGGTGTGGTCCCTGCGCGACCTGCTCCACGCACCCAACGAGGTCATCACTTCGAGCTTCGACAGCGAGTGGTACCGCTCCGTCACGTTCACCTGGGGCCGGCCGCTATGACCGCCCAGGCGAAGACCTCCATCCTCGTCCCGATCGCCGCGCTGGCGCTCGCTGGACCCGCAACCGCCAGCTACCGCGACGCGGGCCGAGCGACCCGCCACTGTTTCCGACACCACGGCTGGAAGGTGAGCCTCTGGGACGACGGCTACGGCGTGGCGGTCACCGCCAGCTCGCCGCGCCGCCTCGGCGGCGGCTGGCCGCCTGCTGTGACCCCCTGGTACCGGGTCGCGTTCTCGCCGTACCTCGTCCCATTCAGACCAGCCCGGACGGGCACCGGCCCCGGCTACGCCGAGCGCCCCCGCCGTGCGTTCAACCGCGCCGAGGCGAAGATCGCCACGGCGTACCGCAACCTCAGGCTGCGGCGCCTCGGCCCGCTCGACGGGAGGCCGGGCGAATGAACGCCACCACCACCGGTCGGCTCGACGCCCTGGAGGCGTGGATCTGCGACATCCGCGACGAGG
The DNA here is from genome assembly GCA_963706315.1 of uncultured Thermoleophilia bacterium. GTDB lineage: Bacteria > Actinomycetota > Thermoleophilia > Miltoncostaeales > Miltoncostaeaceae > CALMEC01. The sequence goes on from CAVPMA010000019.1 coordinate 287,854, forward strand.
CCCGCGCCCTGCTCCCGCACCTCGCCCCCGCCGACCGTGACGCCGTGGTCCTACGCCACATCGGCGACACAATGGACGACCTCACCTATGAACTCGCCCTGATCCGCGAACGCCGCCCGTGGCGAGAGGTGACCCGGTGAACCCCGACGTGAAAGCCGCGATCATCGGCCAGCTCGCGATGTTCCGCGACGGCTGGCACGAGCTGCCCTACGACCACCCGCTGATGACGCAGCTGCAATCCGAGCCTGGTGCTCCTCATGCAGCCGTTCGCCGAGTACCCGGTGACCGAGCCCTACTGGGCGCCGACCCGGAAGGGCCTGGAGCTACGATCGTGAACGGCCGCGGGAACCGCGGGATCCGGATCGCGTTCGCCCTCGACGCGCTCACCACCACCCAACCCACCACCCGCGCCGAGGCCGAGGCGATCCTGCAGGAGTTCGGCCTGACGCACGACGACATATTGATCTGCGACCCGTGCGAGTGCGACGGGTCGCCCGACTGCAGTACCTGCAACCCCGAGCCCGAGCAGGAATGAGCGCACCCCCCGACGACGAGCTGATCGACGGGGTGGGGCTCGCCCAGCCGGGTAGCGCCCTGCGGGCCGCACGGGACAACCCCGCAACCTCCCGTGCCCGAGCCACCGCCCGCACCGCTCGCGATTGCCTGCGCACCTATGGCTGGGCCGCCGCGATCATGGGCGGCGAGCAGGTGACGGCGCCTCGGATTCAACCGGGCCGAGGCGCGGATCGCCACCACCTGCCGCCGGGCCGGCAAGTCCCGGCTCAACCCGACGCTATTGGTGGGCCACTCCGGCGCGCAAGTGGCGCTGGGCGATGCTGAACGGACATCGAAGGGCCTCGGAATGAGTTTGCCTGCCTGCCCGCGGTGCGGGGATCTCAACGCCGTCGGTGCGAAACGATGCACCGGATGCGGAGGGTACTTCCTCCTGCCAAACCCGAGGAACAAGGGCCGCAGAACGGGTCCGCATCATCCCGCCGAGGGAGGTCTGCACAGATCCGGAGACGGCGGCGAAGACTATGCACGGGGAGATTCAGAAGGCGCTGGAGACGCTGCGTGGGAGGAAGGCGGTTCCGATGGTCGCGACGAATCGACATCCCGGAGACCATGACGGCGAACATGAGGTCTTGCGGATGAAGATGCGACCTCGACTTGGCGTCAAGTGGTGAGCATCGATGCATCTCCGGCCGAGCTCACCGTACTCGCGGCTACCTCGCCTTCCTCGGCCGGATGTCGCCCGAGAAGGGCCCCGCCGACGCCATCCGCATCGCGCGCGGCGCGGGCCTCCCGCTCCTGATCGGGGCCAAGTGCCGCGAGCCGGCCGAGCACGAGTACTTTGCGCGGAGCGTCGCTCCCGCACTCGGCCCCGACGTCGTCTGGCTGGGCGAGCTCGACGCCGCGGGGAAGTACGCCCTGCTGACGGGCGCCCGCGCCCTGCTCTTCCCGATCGCCTGGCCCGAGCCCTTCGGCATGGTGATGATCGAGGCCATGGCGTGCGGGACCCCGGTCCTCGCGACCGCCCAGGGCTCGGTGCCCGAGGTGGTGGCCGAAGGGGTCACCGGCTTCGTGCGCGCCACCCCGGACGAGCTGGTCGACACCGTCGCGCGCATTCACGAGATCGACCGGCGCGCGTGCCGGCGCTGGGTGGCGGAGCGGTTCTCGGCCGACGACATGACGGCGGGCTACGAGCGCCTCGTGCGCGCGGAGCTGCCCGGGCTGAGGTACCCGAACCGCGCGCGGCAGGCCGCGCCCGCCGGAACGAAGTGGGCGCGCCCTGCCCCCGAACCCGCCACCATCCCGCTCATCACCTCAGGCAGGGAGTAGCGCAGATGACCGCATACCGGGTCGACGCTGCTCCTCGACTCTGACGACCTATCCGAAGACGTGCCCGAAGGTCTTGTCAGAAACTTCTGGGTCCGAGCTGAGCAATTGCAGTAGGGCTCAGCCCAACACCGAGCGCGCTCACCCTCCCCGCGTTGCCCTGGCCATGCGCACGTGAGCTGGCCCGCAGAACCCGCACAACCCGCACAACCGTCCGGGCGAGCTGGAGACCTGAGGCCCGTTGGGCATCAACCGGCCGGAGGCATCGCACTGGCAGACCGGGACGGGCACGAAAGGGCGGACCCGTCGCCCCAGCCCGTGAGTCTCGGCGCGGTGGCCGCACTGGTCGCGGCGCACCCGCCCCGCTTAGGCTGAAGCGAGGCCCCCTGGCATTCGCCGGCCTCCGCGAATCGCTTCACCGGGTCGTCCAGATCGCGTCCGCCCACTGCGGCTTTACCTCGACGAAGGTGCGGTACCTAGAGGAAGCAATGATCTCTTGCGTCCGGGCAGACGCCGGATAGGGTCGGTGAAACGCCCAGCATGGAGGATCGCGCCATGAGCATCGTCGTCCGCTTCAACCCCCGGGGCATGACCGCCGAGAAGTACGATGAGGCCACCCGTCGCATTGAGGAGGCTGGTATCGAGTTTCCCCCGAAGGGGTTGGACTACCACGTCTGCTTCGGGTCCGACGGGGACCTCCGCGTCAGCGAGATCTGGGACTCGAAGGAGCAGTTCGAAGCCTTTGGCGAGCGCCTGATGCCCGTGTTAGCGGAAATCGGGATTGAGTTTTCGGGCGCGCCGGAGATCTTCGAGGTCCACAACATCGAGAAGCGTTAGGCCGGCGCGTTTGGGAGTGAGCCGGTGCACGTCATCTTGATTGCCCGAGTCCGAAGCGCAAGTGCGCTGATGTGGCGGGAGGTCGATCGCCCGTATGCGGGCGTGCCAGGAGCAGGCGAGTGGGTTCACATCTTCGACGACGAACGCCTCAGAACTCAGGTATTCGAGGTCGCGCACCGGAACAGTGGAGTGGTCGAACTCATGCTCGGGGAGCTCGACGCTGATCCCGACGAACTCCGAGCGTACGGCTGGCAACTCTGGCCCCCAGACTACGGCGAAGCCTGAGCGTCGGGGGCACGTTCTCCGGCGGGCGCTGTTATCTCGCCGTTTGCGACGACCTGGGCGAGGCGATCGAGGATCGCGGCTGCTTCTCGCTGCTCACGCTTCGTCACGAGCGCAGGGTAGCGGGTCGCATAGGCGACTCGCGGGGTGAGTCACGCCCGCCGAAGGCAGGCCGATGAGCGCGACGTTGTACCGTCGGGCGGATGCCTCGCGCGCGTTGACTGACGTGTTCGGATGTGTCCAGAAACGGCGGCTCGCGACGTTGACCGGCGCGGCGACTGTTCCTACGATGGCCGAAAAGCTCGGCGCGGGAAGGAGACGGATTGGGAGAGGCACGCGACGTCATGAACCGCGTCACGGAGGCGGTGTTCAGCAAGGACCTGGAGGCTCTGAGCCAGCTCTACGCCCCGAATGCGGTCGCCGAGTCGCCCGACCTGGGGACGATCAGCGGGCGGGATCAGATCGTCGCCTGGCTCGGCGAGTTCGTGGCGGCATTCCCGGACGCGTCATTCGAGGCGGCCCGCGAGCACGAGTGCGGCGACACCGCGATCGACGAGGGGTACTTCGTGGGCACGAACACCGGTCCCCTGGCGATGCCGAACGGCGAGAGCATCCCGGCGACGGGACGGCGGGTGTGGATGCGCGCGTGCGACGCCGCAACCGTCGAGGACGGGGTCGTGACGAGCCACCGGTTCTACTTCGACCAGTTGGACTTCCTCGGGCAACTGGGCCTCGCGCCGGAGGCGTAGCGCACGACCGCTCCGGCGAGCGCGTAGGCCCAGCTTCCGCGCTGGCCGCCCCCCGTCAAGTAACCCGGTCCCGCAACTCGCCCCGCAACGTCCGTGCGGTCGCCGCAACGTCCCGCGAGGCCGCACTCGGGCCCCGAGCGTCGCGTGGTGTCGGTCCGTGCGTCCCGCGTCCGTTCCGACGACTTGTAGTGATCCCCCTGTTGGAGCGGGATCTCGTGGCTACGACGGTGATGGAGGATGACGGGATCGAACCGGTGGGCACCGGGCAGTGAGCGTAATCCCTGCAAATAAAGGGGTCACCCCGTGCGCTGCGTGCGCAGAATGGACTGCCGGTGACGTACCGGTGACTTACGGAGGGCGATGCTGCGGGTAGACAAGCGCCTCGTGGGCGGCGGCCGGGCCGCCCCGGCGCAAGGGCCGCGCCCCACGCAAGCGCGCCAAGCCGAAGGTTCCGAGTTCATAACCTGGCCGGTGCCGGTGAGATAACGCGCCCGGGCGCGGTATCCCAGCGCGCCGTTGGGGCGGTGCAACCGGGGCGCTAGTCGCCCGCCTTCTCCTTCTGAATCTCTCTGGCGACTTCGTCCAAGGCCTCGATTGCCGCGTCCAGGTGGCGTAGGACGCTACCGATCCGCCATTTTTGCAGGAAGTCGCTCACGTTGATCTCGTACCTGTATCCGATGAGGCCCTCTCGGATCTTCTCCAAGTCGGGTGGCAGCGGTGGCGATTCATCCCTTTCCATCGGGCGACCGTACCACGCACCCTGGGCGCTGGATCAACCGGCAGCACAGCCGCAAGGCACTCACAGACTCCAGCAGGACACTCCCGGACGGACGCGCCTGGCACCCGGATACGATCTCCGACGTGACACCGAAAGTGGACAGACGAGGGAGACGCTGTGGGAGGGGTGCCACTTCCTCTCCGGCGGCTTCGGGGAAGAGCGGCCCGGCCATGTTCGCGCACTCGACGTGGACAGTGAATGTCGTCCTCTCGGTCGGGGTTGGGCTACTCCACTAGGCGGGAGCAACGACCACAGCGAGGTGTCGTGAGACCACGGATCCAAGGTACCCGGTTCGGCTCGATCACGGTTGGAGGCGAGGAGTTTCTCCACGATGTGGTCATCCTCCCGAGCGGCAAGGTCCGCAAGCGCAAGAAGAAGCTCTCGAAAGCCGTCTATGGCACCTCGCATACGATCTCGCTCGCAGAGGCCGAGCACGTCTACCAGCAGGCCGAACACCCGGAACGACTGATCGTCGGCGCCGGGCAGGAAGGCAGAGTGCATCTCTCGCCCCAAGCGGACCGCTTCCTGCGGCAGAACGGATGCGGTGTCTTTCTCGCACCGACACCGGAGGCGATTGAGCCCTGGAACACGGCCAAGAACAAGACCGCCGGGCTCTTCCACGTTACCTGCTGAGGAGCACTAGCCCCCGCCTTCTCCCGCAGCGCGTCCATCCTCGCCATCGCGTCCTACGCTGCTGGGTCCGCTCTCGGCCACGCGGGCCCTCGTCGAAGGCGAGCGAGCGTCGGGTCCTATTTTGTCCGTCTCGGCGCATCGGCACGATACGGGTGTGCTACACCTGCGCGTCTATTCACCGGCTGACCTCACTCCTGCCGTCATGGCGATCCTCGAGGAGGAGCCGGCGGTGAGTACGCTCGCGGTTGTCCGGGAAGCGTCGGTGCGTCCGGACGGCGATCTCGTGCTGGCCGACGTGCCGCGCGAGTCGGCCAACGATGTGATCGACCGGCTGCGGGCGACCGGCGTCCACACGCTGGGCGCGATCGAGGTCGAGCCCGTTCGGACATGGATCTCGCAGCCCGGTTTCCTCGCTGAGCAGGCTGTCCCGGGCGCCGAGAGTGACGCGATCGTGTGGGTCGACGTCATCCACCGCGCCTACGAGGAGTCGCGGCTAACCTTCGCGTTCGCGACGTTCATGGTGTTCGCGACGCTGATCGCGAGCATCGGCATCATCCTCGACTCGCAGATCCTGATCATCGGGGCGATGGTGCTGGGCCCGGAGTTCGGGGCGGTCGCGGCGCTCGGGATCGGCCTGGTCCGGCGGCGGCGGGAGCTTCTGCGACATGCCGTCCGAACCCTCGCGGCGGGGTTCGCGATCGCGGTGCTCGCCACAACGGTGGTCGTCCTGGCCGGGCGTGGGCTCGGCTGGGTGACGGAGGCGGACATCGCCGGGCCCCGCCCCGACACCGCCTTCATCTACCAACCCGACCGCTGGTCGTTCACCGTGGCCCTGATCGCGGGGGCGGCGGGTGTGCTCGCGATGACGTCGGACAGGCCGGGCGGCCTGACCGGTGTCTTCATTTCGGTTACGACGATTCCCGCCGCCGCGAACGTGGCCGCCGCTGCCGCGTTCGGCCTGTGGGCCGCGGCACGCGACAGCCTCCTGCAACTCGGAGTGAACATTACCGGGATGGCATTCGCCGGCTGGCTGACCCTTGTCCTGCAGAGCCTCGTGTGGCGGCGGTACCGGGACCGCAGACGCCGAGGCGACCCTTCGCGAAGACGGAGCTAACCCCCTCCGTGCCCCGACGGGAAGGGTCGTCGGGACGCACGACGAGCGATGAGCCGATGTTTCGGGCGGCGGGCCCGAGGGCTACGCGACGAGTAGGACGGCGTTTCCGATCTTCTGGCCGGTCTCGACGTACCTGAATGCCTCGACAATGTCGTCCAGCGGGTACGTCCTGTCGATCACCGGCCTGAGCTCGCCGCGCTCGAGACGCGCTCGCAGGAACTCGATGACCTCCCTACTTGCCTTCGGCAGAGGGAAGGCCACCCGCTTGGCCCCGAACAGACGGAACAACGGGCCGGCGAGCGCCAGCGGGGGATTCTGCGCCATGGGCCCGAGACCGGTCGAGACGTAGACCCCGCCGTCCTTCAGGAGCGGCTTGCAGGCTCCGAACGAGCTCTTGCCAACTGCGTCGAAGACGACGTCGACGCGCTCGTCGAGCTTCGTGAAGTCCTCCTTCTCACGGTCGACGACGACGTCGGCGCCGAGCGACTGCACAAGCTCCACGTTCGTCGTGTCACTCGTGGCGATGACGAACGCACCCGCATGCTTCAGGAGCTGCACGGCGGCAGAGCCGATGGCGCCGGTCGCACCGTGGACGAGCACCTTCGTTCCCTTCCCCACCTTCAGCGCTCGCACGTAGGTGAGGGCGTAGTGGGCACCCTCGGTGCTGACCGCCGCCTGCTCGTAGGAGATCGTCGGCGGGATGGTGGCGACCATCCGATTCTCGGAAATCACCTTGTGCTCGGCGTGCCCGCCCCAGCCGCGGTCGTCGAAGCCGAACACCCTGTCGCCGACCGTGAAGCGCGTGACGTTCTTCCCGACCGCCTCGACCTCGCCCGCGAACTCGCACCCGAGGATCGTCTTCCGCGGCTTCGCCAGTCCCGCGAAGAACCGAACGATGAACGGTTTGGCGCGCAGGAACCCACAATCCGTGCGATTGACCGAGCTCGCGCGGACCCTGACGAGCACCTCGTCGTCCTTCGGCACCGGCGTCGGCACCTCGGTGACCGTCACCACCTCTGGCGGACCATACCGCGTGTACACGGCGGCCTTCATCACATCAAGCAATAGCACCAAAGGACGCCAGGGCAGACTCATGCGAACTGACGATCCGCCCGAAGAAGGGTAAGTCATGCCGCTCCGAGGCGACGATGATCCGGACATATGGGAGGTGGTCCGCACCCACCGACAGCGGCCCCTCACCACCGGCCGCAACATGGAGCCCCTGGCCTTTGAGTCTCCCAGCGTCACCCCCGCCGACGATAGCCCGGAAGATCTGCCCCCGCCCATAACCCCTGGAGGCGAGGTCCTCCTGGACGAGCCCGCGGAGGTGCTTCGAGCCCGCATGGAGGTCGTGGAGCGCCGTAGCGGTGATGCCCCGGCGATGCCTCGACTCGATCCCAAGCGCAAAAAGCCCGTGGTTCCAGGACTTTTTAGGTCATATGGAGGATACCGGGATCGAAGATCCGGACCCCTCTCATTGACCGAAATCCCTGCAATCGATCACTTCAGGAATGCAAGTAATGCACTGAGTGCCGGTGCGGTGATGCACGGGTGATGCACGGCCGGGGGGACCATTTCCTCTCCGGCCCACTTCCCCGTCGAAGGCCCGTCCATGCTCCCGCGCTCGGCAAGCGGACCGCGAGCGTGGACGGCCGACGGCTTCGAGGAGTTGCCCGCACAGCCGCTGAGGTGGCCGGATAGCTCGCCGTCAACGTGCGTGCCTCCCTCGCCCGAGATGGGGATCGCGGCTCCGGGCTAGGGAGCCGGGCCCTCCGGGAAGTGGCAGCGAAACAGGCTATTGCCCGGATGGGCCTTGTCCTCACGACGGTAAGGCATCTCGACGTGAACCTCGTCGCCGCGCGGTTGTCCGCAGAGGCCCGCCACCCCTGGTTGGAGCCCACCACTGTGTCCGCCTCTTCGTCTTCGCGGTCTGGCGAGGGAGATCACGTCCCGTCCCGCCCGATCGATCTACTCCGGCTGGAACAGGGCCAGGGTGTTGCCGTCCGGGTCCCTGAACCACGCCGACTTGCCGATACCCGGAGTGGTCGCGATGCCTCCGACGGTCTTCAGGGTGGGAAAGTCGTACTCCTCAAACACCACGCCCTGTGCCGCCAGTGCCTGCACGTCCGCCTCGAGGTCCTCGGACCAGAAGCGAACCTGGGTGTGATCTGCCCTGTTGGGTGCTGGACGGCCGTAGACGAGCAGCGTCGTTTCGTCACCGCATTCGAACAGCAGGTGGTTCTTGATCGTCTCCGGCGAGAGACGCAGCCCGATCTTATTCTCGTAGAAGTCCTGGCTCCGCGCGAGATCGGTGGAGCAAAGGACCGCCGATACCCTGTTCGTGCCTTCCATCGATGCCTCCCCCCTGGTGAGTAAAGAATGTTTGTCATGCCAAACGCTACCCTTGGCTATTTGGCATGTCAATCGTACTTTCGTATCCTTTTGCAATGGCCGCCGCCGACCAGGAGCGCTGGATGGGTGCCTGGCTGGCGCTCCTGCGCACGCACGCACGCCTTTGGGATCAGCTTGAGGCGCAGATGCGCCGCGACCACGGCCTGACCATCGCGCGTTATGACGTGCTCGCCCAACTGGACTCGGCGGGCGGACGGCTGGGGCTGGGTGAGCTCGCCTCGTCGATCGTGCTCTCACCGTCCGGGCTCTCGAAGCTGCTCGACCGCATGCAAGCGTCGGAACTGATCCGGCGAGAGCCCGATCCGAACGACGCGCGCTCGACCTTCGCGGCGATCACTCCACGGGGCCGGGCACTGATCAAGAAGGCGCGCCGAAGCCACCACGAACTGCTGCAGCAGAGGTTCGGCGCTGCACTCGACGACGGCGATGTCGCCGACCTCACCCGCATCATGGGGCGCATCAGCGCGTCCCTTTCGAGTGGATGAGAAAATCCATGGGTACCTTGTGATTCTTGCCCTAACTCGGCATTTCGCCGTTTGGGTAACAAGGTGTGCAACACCCCCCGACATTTCCTCTCCTTGTTCCCGTCTCGAATCCCCCGATCGATGCTCCCGTCCTCGGGAGAAGTTTCGAGGTGCGGATCCCGGCTTCACCACCCTGGTCGCGGCATCCGGAGGAGGTGTCGGAACGGGCAGTGTCGGGATCGACACATTGCCATGTGAGATGCTGGTTGGACCGCGTCCGGTGGACGCCGCGGAGGGGAGGTGCGGTGCAAAACGACCTGGACACCGCTGCTGGGGAGGTAACGGGCGGATTCGCGACCGACCCCGCTGGTCTTCCCGAGTGCGGCCCTTCGCAGGTGGTTCAGCTGTCGGAGCGTGATGAGTTTGAGTTGCGGATCGCACCGGTCAGCAAGCGGTTCGGCGATAAGACGGTGCGGATGCTGGCCTACAACGGGTCGATCCCCGGCCCCACGCTCAAGGTGGCAGAGGGCTCAGAGGCGGTCGTCAACGTCGTCAACGACGGCGACGTGGAGGCGACGGTGCACTGGCATGGACTTCGCCTGGAGAACCGGTACGACGGCACACACGAGACCCAGGCCCCGATCCCCGTCGGCGGCGGCTATACCACTCGCGTTGTCTTTCCCGACCCCGGCGTCTACTGGTACCACCCACACATTCGCGAGGACTACGGCAAGGAGATGGGCCTGTACGGAAACGTGCTCGTCGTTCCCACGGATCCCGACTACTGGCCAGCGGTCCACCGTGAGTTGGTGCTGACCCTCGACGACATCCTTCTCGAGGACGGCAAGGTCGCGCCGTTCAGCCGGTCCGAGACCACGTATGCGGCGATGGGTCGGTTCGGCAACGTGCTCCTGGTCGGCGGCGAGCCGGACCTGTCGCTGACCGCGCGACACGGCGAGGTGGTGCGTCTCTATCTCACCAACACCGCCAACACCCGGGTGTTCAACGTCGCCGTGCCGGGGGCGCGGATGAAGCTCGTCGGAGGTGACAGCGGCCGTGTCGAGCATGAGGAGCTCATCGAGGAGATCGTGCTCGCGCCGTCCGAGCGGGTGGTGGTGGACGTGCTGTTCGACCAGCCCGGCGACGTGACGCTCGAACACCGGACACCGGATCGGACATACCGATTGGCATCGATCGTTGTGAGCGAGGAGCCGGCGGCGGCGGGGCCGGGAGACCAGTTCGAGGTGCTTCGCCACAACCCCGACTTCGCGTCCGAGCGCCTGCAGATCGAAGCCAACCGGATGGCGGAGCCGGACAAGACCCTTGCCTTCGTCGCCGAGATGGACATGGACACCCCCGCGGTCGATGTCGGCGGGGACGTGATCTACGCCTGCCCCATGCATCCGGCGGTCGTCAGCCCGGAGCCCGGCCGTTGCCCCGAGTGCGGCATGAAGCTCCTCGCTCAGGAGGCTCCCCCGAGCAGCTACGTCTGCCCGATGCACACGGACATCGTCCGCGCTGAGCCGGGCAAGTGCCCGAAGTGCGGCATGAAACTGTTGCCGGCGACACTCGTGGGCTCCTCGGCAGACGCCCACGACCACGATCACGGGGCCCCACATGAACACCATGGTGAATCCCACGGGCACGGGACTGCCGGGGGGATCGAATGGGAAGACGACATGGTCGACATCAACCGCATGACCACACCAGCGAACATGCGGTGGAAGATCGTCGACCGCTCAACAGGGGCAGAGAACCAGGACATCCAGTGGCGGTTCACAGTCGGTGATCGCGTTGTGATCCGGCTGGTGAACGAGATGGACTCGGACCATCCCATGCACCACCCCTTCCACGTCCACGGGGCAGGCCGCTTCGTGATCCTGGCCCGCGACGACGTCGTCGAGTCCAACCTCGTCTGGAAGGACACGGTGCTGGTCCGCACGGGCGAGACGGTCGACATCCTGCTCGACGTCACTAACCCCGGTCGGTGGATGGCCCACTGCCACATCGCCGAGCACCACGAGAGCGGGATGATGTTCAGCTTCGACGTCGACCGGTAGGCCACGTAGGGGCGTGAGCAGCAGCGGACCGGAGGTCAGTGCCCGCCGTGCCCCAAGGGCTACCGCACCGCCCACCGCCGAGACCCCCTGTTCCGCTCAACGTCCCCGGGGCCCGCCCTATCTACCCGACGGGAACGACCGCGATCAAGAACGAGATGGAACGGGAACGGATAATCGCCCGCCGATGGGGTTCAACGTGACATGCGATACCGGCGTGTCGGCGTCGGCATGACGCCGGTCACATCGGAGCGCCCCTGATGGGTCGGTGTACGACTCATCGCTGCACCGGGTGCGGCTACGAGGCGCTCGTCTCCGGGGCGACGATGTGGGCATGACGATCGCGACGCGCACCATGCGCTGTGGGCAATGTCGATCACTCGTCGATGTCGTCACGGAGCGCTGGAACGAGCGACAAGAGGCCCGGCAACCAAGAATTCGTTGTCCTGCTTGCCGAGCAGGCAAGAAGCAACTTGAGCCATGGGCCACAGGCGGCCCCTCGCACGCGAGGGTGGGGCACGCCAACTGTCTCGTGGCCTGCGGAGAATGTCCCGAGAAACTGCCTGGCGGTCCGACTTGGGCAACAAGGTGGGCAACACCCCCACCAATTCCGCTTCCTCGCGCCCGATCTCGAGCACCCCGATCCATGCTCCCGGCCTCGGGAGAGGAGACTGTACGGGAGGGGACCATTTCCTCTTCGGCGGCTTCCCCGTCGAAGGCCCTCCCATGCTTCGCCGAGCCCGCGCCCCATCAGGTAGCCCTCCTAAGAAGCGGTTTCAGAAGTCCATTTTGCGCGGCGGTATCGGGGTCACTCAAGCCGCTGCCCGGCGCTACCGCGGCGGCGCGGAGAACTGTGCGAGGACTCCGGTGCCGAACGGGCCCGGATCGATCGCGAAGGTTCCCGCGAACGGGAAGCTGAGGTCGAGGAGCACGAGGAGCGAGAAGCCGACGACTATCGCAATCGAGCCCGCGCCGATGGCGTGGAACCAGAAGCTGCGGGATCCGACGAGGGCGGCGTAGCCCAGGATCACGACGGAGCCGACGATGATGAGCGCGGCGATCAGTGATGAGAGCCCGCCGCCCGCGGCCTCGAGCCGATCCCGGCGGGCGACGAGCGCTTGGTTCAACTGCCGCACCGCGTCGTCGTAGAACGTCGCCTCCCGACCCGCTCGGGGCTCGATCGCTTGGAGCGCGCCGTAGAGCCCGTTCAGCGCGTCCGCGGCGCGGGCGCTCTCCCCGCCCTCGCGCATCCGGGGCCACTCGTCGTCGAGACCGCTCTGACATACGGGCCGACGGCGAGGCGCACGCGCCCGCCGCCGGGTCCTCGAAACGCGTCGCTGTCGCGGACGATCGCCGCGAGCGCGTCCGCCTCCTGGGTGACGCTGCCCTCGGCGTCGCCGAAGTTCTGGTACTGAATTACGACGATGAAGGCAAGGAGCAGGCCGAAGAGCGCCGCGACGACGCCGAGCATCTGCGACGAGACCTCGGCGTCGAACCCCTCGCGGGTCGCTGGCACGAAACGCCGTATCAGCCAGACGGCCAGCACGACGACACCGAGCGTCAGCCCACGAACAGCACCACGAGCCACGCGATGGGCACGTTGTCGATGACCTCGCGCATTACGAGACCCTAGTGGGCGCGCACCCCGGCAAGTCAGTAGATCGGCGCGTATCGAAGAAGCGTCACGCCCGAATCGACAGCCTCTGACCCGAGGAGTCGCAGCCGCTTCTGTGCCTCGCCCTGCAACGCTGAGAGACGCACCCATGTCCCCCCGCCCGACGTGCATCTCGCCCTTGGCGTTGTGGGTCTGCTCCTACAGCGATCACGACACGCCCCATGAAGGGCCATCCGCTCGATGCGCCGCCCGGGACTCAGCGGTCGTAGCCGAACATGCGGGCCAGGTGCACCAAGCTCCTCGTCCCCGTCGGGGCGGGCGCGCCCGTCGAGATTCGGCCGCGAACGCGGCGGGAAGGTTCCGCCTGCCGCGGCGTCCTTGATGGTGTTCCGCCGGTACGCGGCGGGGCCTGTCACACACGCGACCGACACCCACACACGAGGAGCAGGTACATGCGAAGCACACCAGCGGCACAGGTCACCGCGACTCCGGCGGCGCCCGATCTCCAGGCGGTGAAGACCCGTCAGCGGGCGACGTGGGCATCGGGCGACTACTCGGTCGTGGGCACGACGCTGCAGATCGTCGGCGAGCGGCTGTGCGAGGCGCTCGACCTTCACGCCGGCGAGACGGTTCTCGACGTCGCGGCGGGCAACGGCAACGTTAGCCTCGCGGCCGCTCGTCGCTTCTGCGACGTCGTGTCGACGGACTACGTCCCGTCGCTGCTCGAGCGGGGTCGGCGCCGCGCGGAGGGGGAGGGCCTCTCGATCCGCTTCCAGGAGGCCGACGCCGAGTCTCTCCCCTTTGCGTCAGACACATTCGACGCCGTGACCTCGAGCTTCGGCGTCATGTTCACCCCCGACCAGGAGGCTGCCGCGGCCGAACTGCTTCGTGTCGCGAGACCCGGCGGACGCATCGGGCTGGCGAACTGGACCCCCACCGGATTCATCGGCCAGCTGCTCAAGACGATCGGCGCCTTCGTGCCGCCCCCCGCGGGCGTCCGTTCACCCCTGGAGTGGGGAACAGCGGACCGGCTCACCGAACTGTTTTCGCGAGACGTCAGGACCATCGAGGTCGAGCCGCAAACGTTTGCGTTCAGGTACCCGTCGCCGGATGCATGGCTCACGCTCTGGCGCGATGTGTATGGGCCGCTGCACAAGGCCTTCGGCTCCCTCGACCGCGGCGCGCGGCCCGAGCTCTCCCACGCGGTGCTCGAACTCGTCGACGCCCACAACGACGCTGACGATGGGACCATGGTCGTTCGCAGCGAGTACCTCGAGGCGATCGTGACGAAGCGAGCGCGCACGTCCTGACCCTCAACCGCATTGCAGTAGGCCGACTGCCGATGCCGCGCTCCGACAACCGGCATCGGCGGTCAGCCGCTGGGGCTCTCCGGTGATGTCCTCGGAGTCCCACGGTCCGATCGCGCCAGACCCCAACGAGTTGTCCATCCGCAGTTGCGGCGTACCTCGTGGTTGAACCCCGTCGGGGAGCGTCTCAGACGGCGCGGGAGACGGTGCGGGAGGGGTGCCATTTCCTCACCGGGCACTTCGGCAGGAAAGTGCCCGACCATGCTCCCGCCCCCGACATGTAGCAGCTACCGTCCGAAGTGAACTACCGCGCTGACGGAAGCTGCTCACGACGAACCCGTCGCAGGAACCCGAAGAACATAGGCCGCAGAAGCCGGTCCGCATCATCCTGCCGAGGGAGGTGTGCACGACCCCGGAGGAGACGGCGAAACTGCTCCATCGGGCCATCATGAACGCGGCGGCGGAACTGCGCGCCGGGCGGGACTCGATCTGGGAGTGCCGCTACTGGAAGACGTTGACCGCGCGGGCGATCACCAGGCCGACGACGGCGAAGGAGATCAGTCATTCCCGGTCAACCCTCGACGCGGTAGATCCGTACCGGGTCGGGGACGCCCTTGAGCAGGTGATCGCCGCGGTCGCTGAATCGGAGATCTGAGCCGATCGTGAGATCCTTGACGGTGCGTGTCGCCAAGACCTCGCTGGCAGCCGCGAGCGAACACACACGCGCGCCGATGTGCACGGCGATGCCTCCGATGTCTCCGCCGCGCACCTCGACCTCGCCGGTGTGGACGCCGGCGCGAACCTCGATGCCGAGGGGCCGCAGCGCGGCCGCGATCGCGATCGCGCAGCGGGCAGCACGCGCCGGTCCGTCGAACGTGGCGAGGAAGTCGTCGCCGCGGCGGTTGATCTCCCGACCTTGAAAGCGGCCGACCTCTCGCCTCGTGAGCTCGTCGAAGCGATCCAGGAGCTGCTTCCAGTCGGAATCGCCCAGATCCACGGCGCGCTCCGTCGAGGCGACGATGTCGGCGAACAGGACGGTCGCTAGGACTCGCTCCGCCGCGCGCTGGTGCCGCGCGCCGGTCAGGAACTCCTCGATCTCGCCGAGAATCGCCTCACTGTCGCCAAACCAGGGAATGTGATCGATGCCCGCCACCTCGACGTACCGCGCGCCGGGAATCCCGTCGGCCAACACCCGCGAGCCCTCGACGCGAAGGTTCGGGTCATCGGTCCGATGCAGCACGAGGGTCGGCACCGAGATGGCACCCAAGATGGACGACACGTCGATGGCCACCGCCATCCGGATCAACGCAGTGGCGGCGCCCGGCGTCGCGCACTGCCGCTCAGTCCGCGCCAGCACCGTACGAAGCTCTGGATCCGGGACGACGCCGGCGCTGCGTCCGGCGAGCACCCTGCCGGTGCCCCACTCCGACTCGATAAGACGGACGAGCGCCGCGCCGTTGTCGGGCTCGGCGTCGCTGCGGCGAGCGTAGGATCCGTAGAGGACAAGGCTGTCTACCCGCTGCGGATAGGTCGCCGCGAACAGGACGCTCATGGGGCCGCCCTCGGACATGCCGAAGAGACTCGCCCGCTCCGAGCCAACGGCGTCCAGAACTGCTCGGACGTCGTCCATGCGCGCTTCGAGACCCGGCAGCTCATTGACAGGCACCCGATCAGACAGCCCCGTGCCGCGCTTGTCGAACAGGATGAGTCGTGAGAACGACGCAAGCCGTGTCAAGAAATCGGCCGCTGCCGGCACCTCCCACGTCGTCTCCACATTCGAGACGAAGCCTGGAACCATGACGAGATCCCGCGGACCATCGCCGATCACCTGATACGCGATGTGAAGTTCACCGCTCCGCGCGTAACGCGTCTCTGGCACCGGAAGTGTCTCCCCGTCCGCCACACCAGCAGTCCGAGCCTAGTGCTCCAGCCCGGACTTGTCTTGCCTTCAGACGACCTTGGTTACCGGACTTACGCGACCCGGTGCGAGACCCGCTGTCCTCACGAGCCCCGCGCACTGCTAGCCCCAGGACGAGTCAGACGAATGCCGGCGTGCTTTCGCCGTCAGCAGATGGTTCGGCCGGAGCGCGAGGTCGAGAGACTCTTTCCACCCCGCCTGTGCGGCGAACCCACCCGAAGTGGGCAACAAACTGGGCAACACACACGGCCGAAAACCACACCAACCACCGTGCATGCGATGACAGATGCGATCCCGGTCACCAAGCCGGAAATCACGGGACCGGGCGAAAGGGAGAGAAGCCCCCGGAGGGAACTCTTAATCCCAAGGTCGAAGGTCCGATCCCTTCACGGCCTATCGGCTTGTGCCCTGCAAACAGGCACTTTTTGCTTCGTGCCTTTTTGTCACATAGATCCCTTTGGGCAACAAGGTGGGCAACACTCCCACCAGTTCCACTTCGGGGTGCCCGACTTCGGACACCCCCGTCCATGCTCCCGGCTCGGGGGAGGAGACGGTGCGGGAGGGGGACCAATTCCTCCTTGGCGGCTATCGTCGTGGAGGGTCGCGTCCTTGTTCCCCGGTCTGACCGACCAAAAAGCCGCGCCGATGTCTCCCAGCCTGCTCACGATGTAACAAGCGGGGACGACCTCGGCGAAGCGACTCAGTCTTCCAGCCGAGTTCCTTCCGCGAAGCGACGTACGGCTTCGTCGATGTCCCCACCGGCCTCTTCGACTTCCTCCATGTAGAGCCGTCCTGAGACGATCAAACCGGCCTCGATCCCGAAGAGCGTGACTCCACGGATGTCAAGCGGTGCTTCACTAGCTCGGGTGCCGGTCCAGTGCCATTCCGACCACACCGCCTCACCCTCGATGGCCGTGGCGAGTAGCTCGGCGTGAAAGTCGGGCACGCCCTCGAAGAGTGCCTTCCAGTTCGTCCGGACCTGTTCTCGACCGCCGAAGCCTCGATTTGGATGAACGGGCTGCTCACTCCGGTAGTCCGGATGGAAGCAGGCGACAAACTCCTCCACGTCATGCTGGTTCACCGCGCGATGTAGACGCTCGAGGACGTCCTTCGGGTTCACTTCCTCTTGTGCGCCCATGGCCTCATCCGCTCCCTCCCTTGGCGGCTGTCGAACCCCGCTCGTCAGCCTTCGGATCCTCACGTGCTTATGAAGCGGTCGAGGAAGGATGGCAGGACTTCAGCGATGGTGCACGAGGCTCGCCTCAAGCGACGCTGAGCGTCGGCGCGGCGAGGAAGACCTGGTTTGCGCAACGTTCGGTTCTGCCCCATGCCCGAGAACCGTCCTCGTTGAGGCGCTCACGATGCCGCGACCCGACCGGCCTCGTCAGTCGAGGCGCTGGAAGAGCTCCCCGTATTGCTCGAGGTGGCGGTCTCCGAGGAGATCCCGGACGGCGCGATCGCGCGCGTTGCGCCCCAGGTGCTCGGCCTCGGCGCGGTTGCGCAGCAGCCGCTCGACCGCTCCGCCGAATGCAGAGAGGTCGGACGGGTCGTCGATCAGGATGCCGTGCTCGCCGCTGACGATCTGGTCCGTGATGCCGCCGACCGCGCTCGCCACGATCGGCCGGCCCTTCCACATCGCCTCCGCGACTGTCAGCCCGAATCCCTCCGCGAGGCTCTTTTGGACGACGACGGAGGCGTGGCGCTGGAGGGCGTTCACGATCGCCGCGGCCTCGTCGGGGTCGGCCATCGGCACCGAGGCCATGTGCACGCGCCCGCGGAGGGCGTGCGGCAGATCGCGCCAGAGAGCGACGCAGCGCTGAAGCACCTCGGCCGCCTCCGGATCGTCGGCGACACCTGTGACCGCGGGACCTGCGAGCACGAGGTGGGCGCCGAGGGCGTGGTCTACGTGATGGGCGAACCCGAGCATCACGCCCGCCATGTCCTTCATGGCGTCCCAGCGCGAGACCTGCACCACCAGCGGAGCATCCAGGGGCGGCGGCGGGCCGCTCTGGATCACGTCGACGTGGCGGTTGATACGCCCGGGTGAGCCGTCGCGCCTGGCGAACGGCACGACCGGCGGAGCGCCGTCGCCCATGAGCAGGCCGACGTAGCCGAGGGCGAGGCGTACGTTGCGCTGCGACATCGGTTCGTTCTTCGCGGCGAAGGGGTCGATCGAGGGCGGGATAACGTGGGTCTCGCCGGGCACGGCCCAGGGCGGAGCGAAGGCGGCGCGCGAAACCACGTACGCCTCGACCTCCGACAGGTAGGGCCGCAGGAACTCCCACGCCCGCTCCGTCCACTCGTTCGGCTGATCGCGACCGACGTGGCAGCGCCAGATGACGCGTGCGCCCGCGCCGCGGACCGCGGCGGCTAGACCCGCGGGCTGCGGGTCGTGGAGGAGGACGACGTCGCCGGGCCGTACCAGGGCGAGCAGCTCATCGGCGTTTCGTTGCAGCACGTCCTCGTAGTGGCGCCGCTCCCCCTCGCCTAGCGGGCCGCCATCACCGGCCGCACCGTAGAGGCCGTTGTGGATCCGCTTCGTGATCGCGAAGAACGCCGGATCGCCCTTGATGACGAGCCAGCGCGCGTCGACCCCCGCGCCGCGGACGTAGGCCAGCAGCGTCTGGAGCATCTCGGCGACGCCGCCGCCGACCGCGGTCGAGTTGACGTTCAACACCGCCCGCCCCGCGAGCGCCGCCCGGGTCGTCTCCGCAATCACCTCGAACCGCCGCATCCGATCCGGCCCGATCAGGGGCTCGAGCCGTGCCGCATCGAGCGCCTGAACCTCGACCTCGCGAAGCCGCCGCCGAGCAGTCATTGCCCGGCCCGCGCCTCGATGTCGAGCGACCCCCGATCGGCGACCCGTCCCGCGAGCCGGACCGCGTCTCGGAACGCATCCCGGAGCCGGGGCGTCTCGGATTCCGGCGTCTCCTGCACCGCGATGACGCCCGCGCCGAGCTCCAGCCCGGCGAGGGACTCCAAGCGGGGAGCCACGTCCAGATGCCAATGAACGGCGGCGTGCGCGGCAGGGCGCCGCGCCGTGAGCCAGATGTTGACGTCTCGCGTGCCGAGGCCCCCCTCGATACATCCGACCACGAGCCGCAGGACGTCGCCGATGACCTCCGGGTCAATCGATCCATCCCACCCGGGCAGATGGGCCACGGGGGCCATGCGGACGAGGCGCGGGATGGGTGGAGCGTCGGGGCACCAGACGACGAGGCCGTGGACATCTGCGATCAGGCGTTCTCCCGCCGAGCCGATCTGCTCGCAGATCGGGCAGGCGGCGGCGAAGGCGGCCTCGCGTCGCGCGAGTGCCGGCGGGACGAACGGCAGGCCGATCAGCTGGGCGTGGCTATGCGACAGGCTCGCGCCCGCGGCTGCGCCCTGGTTCAGGAACCAGAACGGCCAATGCGTCCGCGGGTCCCGTCCGATCGCCTCCAGCCGGCTCATCCACGCCGCCGCGGCGCGTCCCGCCTGCTCCCGGGTGAGCTCCGCGAGGCTTCCGAGATGCGACGGGCTGTTCACGACGACCTCGTGTCGGCCGATCTCGGCGGGCAGGCTCGGGTAGAGGTTCGGGAAGGCCCTCACCAGCCAGCCCGGGCCATCCGGCTCGCCACCGCCCGGACGGTCGGCGTGGACCTCCGCGGGGGTCAACGTCTCCGAACCCTCGCAGAACGGGCAGGTCTCCGACGGCAGGGGTTCGGCAACGTCATGCGGACGCATCGAACGAGCGGGGGCGATGAGCACCGGGGTCCCCGACACCGAATCCCACCGGATGTGTCGCATGTCGTCCCTCGCTCGGTTGCGCGATCCGCGGCAGAGCATGTCAGAGGCCCCGACCCCTTTACGGTCCGGCCGGCCCCTTCTCCCCCAAGGAGCTTCGGACGTGTAGACGGACGCCCCGGGGACGAGATCTTTCCCGGATCCCGCGACCTGGCCCAGAGCGGGTTCGGATCACGCTCAGGACGTACAGCCACGCGATCCCCGCGCTCGACGAGTCCGCGGCTGAACGCGTTGCCGACGCCATTTTCGCCCGAGAACCGTCCTCGTTGAGGCGCTCACGATGCCGCGACCCGACCGCCTCGTCAGTCGAGGCGCTGGAAGAGCTGCCCGTATTGCGCGAGGTGGCGGTCTCCGAGGAGATCCCGGACCGCGCGATCGCGCGCGTTGCGCCCCAGGTGCTCGGCCTCGGCGCGGTTGCGCAGCAGCCGCTCGACCGCTCCGCCGAATGCAGCGAGGTCGGACGGGTCGTCGATCAGGATGCCGTGCTCGCCGCTGACGATCTGGTCCATGATGCCGCCGACCGCGCTCGCCACGATCGGCCGGCCCTTCCACATCGCCTCCGCGACTGTCAGCCCGAATCCCTCCGCGAGGCTCTTCTGGACGACGACGGAGGCGTGGCGCTGGAGGGCGTTCACGATCGCCGCGGCCTCGTCGGGCTCGGCCATCGGCACCGAGGCCATGTGCACGCGCCCGCGGAGGGCGTGCGGCAGATCGCGCCAGAGAGCGACGCAGCGCTGAAGCACCTCGGCCGCCTCCGGATCGTCGGCGACACTGTGACCGCAGGACCTGCGAGCACGAGGTGGGCGCCGAGGGCGTGGTACACGTGATGGGCGAACCCGAGCATCACGCCCGCCATGTCCTTCACGGCGTCCCAGCGCGAGACCTGCACCACCAGCGGAGCATCCAGGGGCGGCGGCGGGCCGCTCTGGATCACGTCGACGTGGCGGTTGATACGCCCGGGCGAGCCGTCACGTCTCGCGAACGGCACGACCGGCGGAGCGCCGTCGCCCATGAGCAGGCCGACGTAGCCGAGGGCGAGGCGTACGTTGCGCTGCGACATCGGTTCGTTCTTTGCGGCGAAGGGGTCGATCGAGGGCGGGATAACGTGGGTCTCGCCGGGCACGGCCCAGAGCGGAGCGAAGGCGGCGCGCGAAACCACGTACGCCTCGACCTCCGACAGGTAGGGCCGCAGGAACTCCCACGCCCGCTCCGTCCACTCGTTCGGCTGATCGCGACCGACGTGGCAGCGCCAGATGACGCGTGCGCCCGCGCCGCGGGCTGCGGCGGCTAGACCCGCGGGCTGCGGGTCGTGGAGGAGGACGACGTCGCCGGGCCGTACCAGGGCGAGCAGCTCATCGGCGTTTCGTTGCAGCACGTCCTCGTAGTGGCGCCGCTCCCCCTCGCCCAGCGGGCCGCCATCACCGGCCGCACCGTAGAGGCCGTTGTGGATCCGCTTCGTGATCGCGAAGAACGCCGGATCGCCCTGGATGACAAGCCAGCGCGCGTCGACCCCCGCGCCGCGGACGTAGGCCAGCAGCGTCTGGAGCATCTCGGCGACGCCGCCGCCGACCGCGGTCGAGTTGACGTTCAACACCGCCCGCCCCGCGAGCGCCGCCCGGGTCGTCTCCGCAATCACCTCGAACCGCCGCATCCGATCCGGCCCGATCAGGGGCTCGAGCCGTGCCGCATCGAGCGCCTGAACCTCGACCTCGCAAAGCCGCCGCCGACCGGTCATTGCCCGGCCCGCGCCTCGATGTCGAGCGACCCCCGATCGGCGACCCGTCCCGCGAGCCTGACCGCGTCTCGGAACGCATCCCGGAGCCGGGGAGTTTCGGATTCCGGCGTCTCCTGCACCGCGATGACGCCCGCGCCGAGCTCCAGCCCGGCGAGGGACTCCACGCGGGGAGCCACGTCCAGATGCCAGTGAACGGCGGCGTGCGCTGCAGGGCGCCGCGCCGTGAGCCAGATGTTGACGTCTCGCGTGCCGAGGCCCCCCTCGATACACCCGACCACGAGCCGCAGGACGTCGCCGATGACCTCCGGGTCGACCGATCCATCCCACCCGGGCAGATGGGCCACGGGGGCCATGCGGACGAGGCGCGGGATGGGTGGAGCGTCGGGGCACCAGACGACGAGGCCGTGGACATCTGCGATCAGGCGCTCTCCCGCCGCGCCGATCTGCTCGCAGATCGGGCAGGCTGAGGCGGCGAAGGCGGCCTCGCGTCGCGCGAGTGCCGGCGGGACGAACGGCAGGCCGATCAGCTGGGCGTGGCTATGTGACAGGCTCGCACCTGCGGCTGCGCCCTGGTTCAGAAACCAGAACGGCCAATGCGTCCGCGGGTCCCGTCCGATCGCGTCCAGCCGGCTCATCCACACCGCCGCGGCGCGTCCCGCCTGCTCCCGGGTGAGCTCCGCGAGGCTTCCGAGGTGCGATGGGCTGTTCACGACGACCTCGTGTCGGCCGATGTCGGCGGGCAGACTCGGGTAGAGGTTTGGGAAGGCCCTCACCAGCCAGCCCGGGCTGTCCGGCTCGCCACCGCCCGGACGGTCGGCGTGGACCTCCGCGGGGGTCAACGTCTCCGAACCCTCGCAGAACGGGCAGGTCTGCGACGGCAGGGGTTCGGCAACGTCATGCGGACGCATCGAACGAGCGGGGGCGATGAGCACCGGGGTCCCCGACACCGAATCCCACCGGATGTGTCGCATGTCGTCCCTCGCTCGGTTGCGCGATCCGCGGCAGAGCATGTCAGAGGCCCCGACCCCTTTACGGCCCGGCCGGCCCCTTCTCCCCCAAGGAGCTTCGGACGGGTGGACGGACGCCCCGGGGACGAGATCTTTCCCGGATCCCGCGACCTGGCCCAGAGCGGGTTCGGATCACGCTCAGGACGTACAGCCACGCGATCCCCGCGCTCGACGAGTCCGCGGCTGAACGCGTTGCCGACGCCATTTTCAACGTCGCCTAGGTTTGCACGGCACCTCTCGACGTGTGGTGGCGCCCATCCGCGACTACAGAAGCCCTTTGCTGAAAAGGGGTTCTTCGTGGGTTCAGGTGGGTAGCTCAACGGGGATGCGGCCGCAGATCAGCGTGAGCATGGCCAGAAGCGAGTCGAGTCTTCGGAACCCGCGGGCGCGGTGGCTGACCAACCGCACGGTTGAGTTCATGCCCTCGAGGCGGGCGTTCGAGAGCCGTAGCGCGATGGCGTTGGCGATGTACTGGCGGTGGGTGTCGAGGGTCAGGGCGGTGCGGATGAACGGGTCGAGCTCGCTCACGCACGCCGCGTAGATCCACTCGTCGAGTAGCCCCATCGCCTCGTCGTGATCTCGTGCCTGGTAGACGGCCCGCAGCAGCTCGACGAGCAGCCACCCGCGGTAGAGGTCTTGGTTGGTCTCGGCGAGCTCGTCGAGGATCGAGCGGTCCTGGGGCCTGAGGTTCGCGGCGCGCCGGCGGATCGCGAAGCGCGTTCCTTTGATCCACGCAGCCCGCTCAGGATCCGTTTCGCGTAGCTGCTGCCACAGCCCACGCCTGAGCTCGTCGAGGGCCTGGGTGGCGAGCCGGATCACGTGGAAGGGATCGGCGCAGATCCTGGCGTTGGGGCAGTGATCTCGGCAGGCGCGGATCCACCCGCCGTGAAGATCCAGCGACACCGCCTCGACCTGCCGGCAGCGCTCGGGTCCCAGCGCTTGGAAGAACGCGGCAGCGGTCTGCTCGCTCCTGCCGGGAGCGGCCCACACCAGCCTGCCTGAGTCGTGGTCGGTGACGCACATCAGGTAGCGGTGGCCCTTGCGGTAGGCGACCTCGTCGATCCCGATCCGCCTGAGCCCGTCGAGGCCGTCCCCGGATCTGGTGGCGGTGTGCTCTGTGACCACCCGCTCGATCATCCGCCCGACCGTCTGCCAGTCGACTCGTTGCAACTGGGCGACCGTGCTCTTCGGGGCGGCGCGGGCAAGCCACACGCAGGTGTCCTCAAACGCCCGGGTGAAGCGCGAGCCGGCCCGCGCCCACGCGACCCGCTCACCTCGCACACCGCAATCCGGGCAGGCGACCCGGTGGATCTCGCAGCGGATCACGCACCGCACACGAAACAGGTCGAGATGACGCCAGCTTGTGACCCGGCGATCGTAGGCCGAGCGCACTCGTTGGCCGCACCCCGAGCAGAACATCCGCCGCCGCGCCCTGAGCGCCACGTCGACTACGACGATCGCGTCGCCGTGCGCCTCCTCGGTGATCTCGACGCCGACGACCCGCTCGCGCTCCATCCCGAGCAGGCGCTTGAATACCTGTGCCAGGCGCATCCCGATCTCCTCGCTTCGCTTCCTGAGAAGCTGCGAGGCTACGAGGAGCCACGGATCGCGCCTGGCACCCCACACCACCACCGCGATCTCGCGCCTATCCCGCTACCCGATCACCCACCTCGATGCCCGAAGAGCCTGAAAAGGGTCTCGGGCATGGGCCGTGAAGGGATCGAAACTTCGACCTTGGGATTCAGAGGCTCCTGACCGGGATGTCGAACTGTGCCGTCTGGTGTCGTTGTGTTCGTCCTGAACGGCATCCGGAGCGGTCGGCGTCGGTGTACGTGATGTTCTGTGCGGTTGCGTTGTGCTGCGTTCGTTTGCACGACGGTGTGCATCAGCGGCCCCGGATAAGCCGCGGCGTCGACGTACGCTTCGTACCGGACCCTTCGACCTCTCATGACGTGATGCCTGAGGTTAGATGCCGAAGCTTCTGACCTGATCACGAGCTTCCGGTCGACGCGAGGCCCAGCCAACCGGGGTTTACTGAGCGAGTCCGCGCACCGGCGTGTCGTTGGATGTGAAGACTGCTTCGAAGGCCGGTTGGTGATGCCTGGGGGCCGAGCGGCCACAGCGACCGGCGGGTCCAGCCCGAGCCGGCGGTCTTCGCGTCTGGGTCAAACCACCAGCCCCGCAGAGACCCGACCGAGTTCAGTCATGGTCTCCCAAGGGATATTCCAAGAGGATCGATCTCCCTCAGGAGCTTCATCTCCTCGTTGGAGGGCGGGGCGGTCGTGCCGATGACGGCGGGAAGGACGATCTCGAATGCGCTGCTGGTCGCGATTTCCTCCGGCGAGACGCCTGGATGGACGCTCACGAGTCGCATCCGCTTCGTCTCTGTCTCAAAGTCGTAAACGCCGAGTTGGGTGATCACCCGGTATGGCCCTGTGTCTTTGGGCAGGCCGGCCCGCTCGCGGGCGCCAGGACCATCGAGGTAGCCTGGGGTGGTGAGGAAATCTAGCCTTTGTACGAACCGCCGGGCGTCTTGCTGCATGATAATGATTGTGCGACTACAGAACGACCCCACGTCGTTTGCCCCCCCACTGCCGGGAAGTCGCACGGTCGGCTGTTGCCAGTCGCCGATGACTGTCGTGTTGATGTTCCCGCGCGCATCTATTTGAGCCGCGCCGAGGAAGCCAAAATCCATGTAGCCGGCTTGGGCCATCGACATGACATCGTGCATGCTCGAGGCGGCCACTGCACGGTAGAAAGTGCGGGAGTCGCCTACGGAGATGGGAAGGGATGGGAGCAGGGGGCCGATGCCCCCGGCTTCGAACACCGTGAGCAGGTGTGGCGCATGGGTCCTCTGGGCCAGCATCGCTGCAACGATCGGAAGGCCTGTTCCTACAAAGACCGATTTTCCCTCCTCGAGAATGCGTGCCGCTGCGCAGGCTTGAAGCTCTCTCGGACTGTAACTTGTCGCATCCGTGGTCATGGCGTCTTCGCAGGAACGTCACTCGTAGCGGAAGACGTCAGCTCGAACCGTCCCCATCGGGTCCCCACTAACCTGGCGCGTGCGTTTGCTCGAGCCCGACGCGTTCAGCACGTGCGAGGCGACTGAGCTTCTTGATACCACCGATACGCTCGAGGTAGTCCTCGAAGTCGGCGACGCTGAGGACATACTTTTCCAGGTAGTCAGCCGCTCCCTCAGGGGTTCGGGACTCCCTGAGCCATTCGCCGATGTGCTCCTCATCGAAAAAGTAGCGAAGCGGCATCTGTGCCGGGTGGGCTCCATAGGGAACCTCGCAGACCGCATCCACAAGATAGAAGGGAATAACCGTTCGCCACGGCTCCCTCCGAATCACCTCGGTCGCGATGATCTCTTCCGTGGTAAGGATCAGTCGACGAGCGGCTCTCGCAAGCTCGAAATCCTCGACCAGGATGCCATCGATCTGGGCGTTGCCGAACACATCACACCTTGGGACGTGTAAGAGAGCCACGTCGGGGAAGGCTGCCGGAATCAGGCAAAGGGGCTGTCCGCTCCACGGATCCCGTACGATCTTGCACGCGCTCCGCTCGAAGGTGTCGGTCCCCATCAAGTTGCGCGAAGGGATGAACGGAACGCCCATCATCCCGGCGAGGAAACGCCACTGGTAGCCGGCGTTCGAGGTTTCGGCCACCACCCTGCATTGCCCTGACTCCACGGCACGGCGCCCAGCCGGTGACAGGCCACGGAGCTCATGACCGAAGGCGTAGGCGACCTCAACCTTGCTGACGCACCCAGCGCCGATGAGAATGTCAATGTCGTGCACAGCGGTCTTGCCCGCCATCACCAATTCGCGCCTACGCTGCCGGACAATCTCGTAGATCAGGGCCATCGGGCAGCGGATATGGCCAAAACCACCAACCGCGACGAAGTCACCGTCGCAGACGAAACGGGCGACCGCCTCGGCCACGGTCATTCGCTTGTCGACGAGGTCGCGGGACTTGTTCTGGAGGACCCACTGGCGGTTCTCGTCCGGGTCTCGCCATCCGACGAGCTCCCCGTTTCCTTCAGCAAGGATCTCCATTGCCATTGTCTCCAGTGGTCGCGAGGCGGCGACAGTCGCCGACTTGTCGATCACAATGCGCTGGGTGCGCCGGGGCCTCGCGGCACTGTCTCGAGGACGACCGAGATTGTGTGGCATCTCGCGATCTCAGCTCCGGCTGCTCGAACTAGCCTGCCGCCCTCCAGGTAGGACCTCGGAAAGTCAACCCCCACCGCGATTCCCGGGCACTCGGCCGACGTGGACATCGCCTGTCGGGCTGAGCGAACCTGCGCGAAGAGGCGAAAGACGAAGCTACCCGCCGCCGCAGGAGGCGACGACGCTGAGATTGCTGCTCCGCAGCCCGTAGTTTCCACGGGCTGACGCTACGCGCCGGCCCTCATGGACACCGTCACCGAGCCCTGGTATGCCAATCGCACGCGGCAGTACGCCGCGTCTTGCCTTCCGCTTCATAGGAGTGCCTCGTGCTCGCCACGGATGCTGATCTGCTCCCGGTTACCGGGCGGGGGCGGAGTGCAGTCCGACCGCGCAACGGGAGCCGCGACGCCGCGCCCTGCCGGGGGCAAGGAGGGGTCGGGTCAGCAGTCGAAACTCGCCCGTCACGTCGGCGGCTCGGGCGTCGCGGGGAGGACGCGCTCATCCTGCGCGCTCCCCTCAGTGACTATGACCTCGTCAGGCAAGTTTCCCGGGCGGGTTAAAGGAGGTTAGCAATGGCTACGAAGGTACTGGGCGGCCGCGAGACTGTACGAGTGGCGGTCGTCCAGGCGTCGTCCGTCTTCATGGACAAGAAGGGTTGCCTCGAAAAGGCGGTCGACAAGATTCTTGAAGCAGGACGTGAGGGGGCCGAGCTGGTTGTGTTCCCGGAGACGTGGATCCCGACGTATCCGTATTGGAGCCAGGGCTGGGACACGCCCGCTGTCGGCTTCGCCGACGTGAACGCGGCCCTGCAGGACAACTCGCTTGTCGTCGGTAGCGAGGACACGGACATCCTCGGACGAGCCGCACGCGAAGCTCAGGCTTACGTGGTGATGGGTTGCAACGAGCTCGACGACCGGATCGGCAGCCGCACCCTGTTCAACTCTCTGGTCTACATCGACAAGCAAGGGCGGGTGATGGGCCGCCATCGCAAGCTCATCCCGTCCTACATCGAGCGGATCTGGTGGGGCCGCGGAGACGCACGCGACCTCAAGGTGTTCGATACCGACATCGGCCGCATCGGCGGACAGATCTGCTGGGAAAACCACATCATCAACATCACCGCGTGGTTCATCGCTCAGGGCGTCGACATCCACGTCGCCGTCTGGCCCGGACTCTGGTGTTGCGGGGCGATTCCAGGCGAGTCGTTCATCTACGCAGGCCACGACATCAACCGGTGCGATCTGATCCCGGCGACCCGGGAGCGGGCCTTCGCGGGACAGTGCTACGTCGTGTCGGCGAACAACATCCTGCGCATGGACGAGATCCCGGACGACTTCCCGTTCAAGGACACCATGGGCTACGGCGGCCCCGGACAGGAGGACTTCGTGGGCTGGGCGTGTGGCGGGAGCCACATCGTCGCGCCCACCTCCGAGTACATGGTGCCACCCACCTTCGACAAGGAGATCATCCTCTACGCCGACCTGCAGGCGAAGTACATCAAGGTCGTTAAGTCGGTCTTCGATGCGCTCGGCCACTACGCCCGATGGGACTTGGTAAGCCTCAACGGCCCGCCTGCGCCGTATGAGCCAGTGACGACCAAGAGGCCGGCCGAGGCGGAGGTCCCAGAACTCGAACTGGAGCGGGTCGTCGAGTCGGTATCGCGGGAGTTCCACCTTGAGCGTGACCGAGTCGAGGAGGTGGTGACGGGTCTCGTCCACGCGTAACCCAGACCCTTACCCTCACCAGGAGAGGGCCTGCTACTCAGGAGGTCCCCCGGGTTTGTCCCCGAGGGCCTCCTGGGCGCAGAGCTCCACGAGGGAGCAGGGGTGGTCCGATCGGAGGACGTGTCCGTCTTCCCCCCGCTCGGGATCTGCCCCGCTCCCGACCCAGGGTCTTTAGGCCGCCCCTCCGATGGAGATGGTTGAGAATGGGTACCCGCCCGTGGCCAGTGTCAGTGCAATGTCACATGACGAAGTCCTCTGGACACCCGCGCCCGATGCACGTGAGCGCACGCGTATCGGTCGGTATCTCCGATGGTTAGAGGATCAGCGCGGCCTCCGTTTCGCCGACTACGACAAGCTCTGGCGGTGGTCGGTTGACGACCTCAGCGGGTTCTGGACCTCGATCCGGGACTACCTCGGGGTGATCGACCGTGGGGGTCCGGGGCCCCCCTTGTCGAACGCGAGCATGCCTGGTGCTCAGTGGTTTCCTGGGGCCCGGCTGAACTATGCAGAGCACGCGCTCCGCTCGCAGTCCGAGGATGTGGTACTGGAAGCCGAGTCGCAAACCCGGGGTGCATCATCGCTCACGGGTGCAGAGCTGCGGGACCTGGTGGGACGTGCGGCCCACGGTCTGCGTCGCGTGGGCGTCGAACCGGGAGACCGCGTCGCCGGTTGAGCAGGTGGCCCCTCTCAGTTCCTCAAGCGCCGCCTGCGCGCGGCGTGGGCGCTCGACGAGCATGCCGGCGCGCTCGAGCGCCCCTCAGGTCATCGCCGGCGAGCTCACCGACGACACCTAACGCGCTTCTCGCCCATTACGGGCTCTTCGGGCATCGAGGTGGGTGATCGGGTAGCGGGATAGGCGCGAGATCGCGGTGGTGGTGTGGGGTGCCAGGCGCGATCCGTGGCTCCTCGTAGCCTCGCAGCTTCTCAGGAAGCGAAGCGAGGAGATCGGGATGCGCCTGGCACAGGTATTCAAGCGCCTGCTCGGGATGGAGCGCGAGCGGGTCGTCGGCGTCGAGATCACCGAGGAGGCGCACGGCGACGCGATCGTCGTAGTCGACGTGGCGCTCAGGGCGCGGCGGCGGATGTTCTGCTCGGGGTGCGGCCAACGAGTGCGCTCGGCCTACGATCGCCGGGTCACAAGCTGGCGTCATCTCGACCTGTTTCGTGTGCGGTGCGTGATCCGCTGCGAGATCCACCGGGTCGCCTGCCCGGATTGCGGTGTGCGAGGTGAGCGGGTCGCGTGGGCGCGGGCCGGCTCGCGCTTCACCCGGGCGTTTGAGGACACCTGCGTGTGGCTTGCCCGCGCCGCCCCGAAGAGCACGGTCGCCCAGTTGCAACGAGTCGACTGGCAGACGGTCGGGCGGATGATCGAGCGGGTGGTCACAGAGCACACCGCCACCAGATCCGGGGACGGCCTCGACGGGCTCAGGCGGATCGGGATCGACGAGGTCGCCTACCGCAAGGGCCACCGCTACCTGATGTGCGTCACCGACCACGACTCAGGCAGGCTGGTGTGGGCCGCTCCCGGCAGGAGCGAGCAGACCGCTGCCGCGTTCTTCCAAGCGCTGGGACCCGAGCGCTGCCGGCAGGTCGAGGCGGTGTCGCTGGATCTTCACGGCGGGTGGATCCGCGCCTGCCGAGATCACTGCCCCAACGCCAGGATCTGCGCCGATCCCTTCCACGTGATCCGGCTCGCCACCCAGGCCCTCGACGAGCTCAGGCGTGGGCTGTGGCAGCAGCTACGCGAAACGGATCCTGAGCGGGCTGCGTGGATCAAAGGAACGCGCTTCGCGATCCGCCGGCGCGCCGCGAACCTCAGGCCCCAGGACCGCTCGATCCTCGACGAGCTCGCCGAGACCAACCAAGACCTCTACCGCGGGTGGCTGCTCGTCGAGCTGCTGCGGGCCGTCTACCAGGCACGAGATCACGACGAGGCGATGGGGCTACTCGACGAGTGGATCTACGCGGCGTGCGTGAGCGAGCTCGACCCGTTCATCCGCACCGCCCTGACCCTCGACACCCACCGCCAGTACATCGCCAACGCCATCGCGCTACGGCTCTCGAACGCCCGCCTCGAGGGCATGAACTCAACCGTGCGGTTGGTCAGCCACCGCGCCCGCGGGTTCCGAAGACTCGACTCGCTTCTGGCCATGCTCACGCTGATCTGCGGCCGCATCCCCGTTGAGCTACCCACCTGAACCCACGAAGAACCCCATTACGCCCAACGAGAACTCCGAGGCCCAGTCGTCACCGAGCGTGATCGGGGTGGAACAA
Organism: uncultured Thermoleophilia bacterium; assembly: GCA_963706315.1. Lineage (GTDB taxonomy): Bacteria > Actinomycetota > Thermoleophilia > Miltoncostaeales > Miltoncostaeaceae > CALMEC01. Next base: position 318,554 of record CAVPMA010000019.1, read on the forward strand.
CGGGTAACGCCCCTGTTCCCCTGCGGCCGATGCGACGTGCCCGACCGGTGCCGGACCAAGCACACGTACGCCGCGGCTCGCAGGATGCTCTGAGCTTGTCACCCGCCCATACACCCGAGATGGATCGCGCGGAATTGACCCGCTCGGGTCACAGACCCCGCGTGTGCGCGGCGATACCGTCTTCTCGAATGACGTGGACGACGACGTCACGAACGTCGGCCCGCGTCTCACGCGGCGCATCGGCCGACCCCGAATGAAGCTGACCCTCGTTGGATGAAGAAGCTGTTCCCGGAGGTGTGAAGTGGTCCCGCCGCGCGGTGCGGCTCCCCGCCCTCCTCGTAGTCGCCGGGTCGGCCTGTCCCGGCTCGGCCCGACGCTATTGGTGGGCCACTCCGGCGCGCGAGCGGCGCTGGGCGATGCTGAACGGACAGCGGAGGGTCTCGGAATGAGTATGCCTGCCTGCCCGCGGTGTGGGGATCTCAACGTCTTCGGTGCGAAACGATGCACCGGATGCGGAGGGTACTTCCTCCTGCCAAACCCGAGGAACAAGGGCCGCAGAACGGGTCCGCATCATCCTGCCGAGGGAGGTCTGTGTCCCGCTTCAAGGAAGTTGGCAGGGTCGTAGAGTCGGGCTCCTGTTGAAGGGAGCAACGGATGGGACGACCGCCAGCGATACCGACTGAGGAGAAGCTCAGGCTTGTCTTGTCGGTGATCTCGGGTGAGATGACGATCGCTCAGGCCGCTCGGCACGGGAAGGTGTCGGAGCAGTCGGTGAGCCGTTGGAAGCAGCAGTTCCTCGCCGGGGGCAAGGACGGCCTCGCCGAGGGCGGCCGAAGCGGCATCAGCGATCCCAGGGAACGCGAGTTGCTGTCGGAGATCGAGGAGCTGAAGGCCGCCCTCGGCGAGGCGCACGTCCAACTCAGGGTGTGGAAGCGGTCGGCGGAGGGGCGCCTGGGCCCTTCGAGGACCTCGAGATGATCCGCCAAGATGCGGGGATGCCGACTTCGAGGTTCACCGGTCTGGTCGGCATCCCGGAGCGCACGTACCGCCGCTGGCAGCAACGCCAACGCGCCGGCAAGCCGGCGAAGGACCAGCATATGAGCCGCGACCTTGACCCGCGCCAGGAGCAACTCTACGAGCAAGCGCAGTGGGACTTCTCGGATCTGCGGGCGCTCTACATCAACTGCACGCTAAAGCGCTCGCCGGAGGTGTCCCATACGCAGGGACTGGCCGACCGGTCGATGGCGATCATGCGCCGGCTCGGCGTGAACGTTGAGCTCGTGCGAGCCGTGGATCATGAAATAGCCACGGGTGTCTACCCGGACATGACCGAGCATGGCTGGGAGCGCGACGACTGGCCGGCGATCTTCGAGCAGGTCATGGCCGCAGACATGCTGGTGCTGCTCTCCCCGATCTGGCTCGGCGAGAAGTCATCGGTCTGCACGCGGGTGATCGAGCGTCTCTACGGCAACAGCCACCTGCTCAACGACGCCGGACAGTGGGCCTACTACGGTCGCGTTGGTGGCTGCATCATCACCGGCAATGAAGATGGCGCCAAGCACTGCGCGATGAACATCCTCTACTCGCTGCAGCACCTCGGCTACACGATCCCGCCCCAGGCAGATGCAGGCTGGCTCGGAGAAGCCGGACCAGGGCCGAGCTACCTGGACGCCGCCTCGGGCGGTCCGGAGAATGACTTCACCAACCGCAACACCACGTTCCTTACCTGGAACCTGCTGCACATGGCGCGGATGATCAAGGACGCCGGCGGGATCCCGGCGCATGGCAACCAGAAGAGCCTTTGGGACGCCGGCTGCCGATTCGACTACGAGAACCCCGAACACCGCGTCTGACACATCAGGCGCTCCGGCAAGTGGGTAGGGCCGACCTGTTCGCCGATTACGTCCCACTCGAGGACCGTGACCTCGAACCCCAGTGTTAGCCGACCTCTCGGGCCAGAGGCTGCGCCTGGCGATGACCTGCACGTGCAAGATTCTCCGTGTCGCCGACCCACGGTCGATCGTCTGGACGACTGAGACCCTGTCCCGCGAACGAATGCTGTGCCGCCTTATGCATCGGGTGTTCGCAGCGCCGGACCCGGTCCGACTCGACCCGGGGACCACTCACGGGACGACGGCATGTTGCATGGCCCAAAGTGCCGCGGCAGCGCGTGTCGACACGCCGATCTTGCCGTAGATGTGCTGGATGTGGTGATCGGCAGTCTTGGGGGAGATCACGAGCCGATCGGCGATCTGGCGCGTGGTGAGTCCTTTGGCCGCGAGTCGCAGTACATCGACTTCGCGTCGGGTGAGCTCCCCCGGATCTCGGGGCCGCTTGCCCGAAGGAGCTCGCGGCTCGCCGTGCCCCGCGGCGATGAGGACCGCGTGGCTCGCGCGAGCCTCGAGCACGCCCTCCGATCCGAGCCGGCGAAGCTCAACGGCAGCATCGCCGGGGGAGAACGGTAGACGATCGGCTCGCTCGGTGGTCAGCCCCACGTAGATCTCCGTCGCCGCCAGGACGCACGTTCCGAGATCGCTTACGTCGACTCGTACGCGTCTGTGGTAACCGGACCCGTCGCACCGCTCGTGGTGCGCGGACGCGACCGGGTTGAGGACGGCCAGCGCCGGTGAGCGACGCAGCATCTGCTCGGTCAGCATCGGGTGAAGCTCAACCCGATCGAACTCCGTCCGCGTGAGTACGCCGGGCTTGTCCCAGATCGAGTTCGGCACAGCCGTGGTGCCGAAGTCGTGCACGAGCGCTGCGCGACGGAGCGTCGTGATCGCCTCGTCGCTGAGGCCGAGCACCCGGGCGGCGTCCGCCGCGATCTGCGCGCACCGGCGGCTGTGCCCGCCCATATACGGGGATTTCAGGTCGATGAAGTCGGCGGTCACCATCAGGGCGTCGTCGAGGTCGGCTCCGGCGAGCACGCGATGAGGCTCGGGTTCCAAGGCCAGCACGGCGTCCCACGGATCGACCTCGGCGAGACGATCGAACCATCCGAGCCCGTGCTCGACGAACAGGTCGGCGAGGACGGGATCGTATGTGCGGTCGCGCCGGTCGCGGGCCGCACCCATGGCGTGATCGGGCGAGAAGATCCGCCCGATCGCCTCCATGTCGTGGCTGAGATGCACGACGCGCATCGCGAGGGGGATCGTCTCGCCCGCGGCGTGGGCAGGGTAGCCGTTTCCATTCCAGCGCTCGAACGTGAAGCGCAAGGCCTCGCGCACGCCAGGCCCGAAGCCGAGGCGCTCCACGAGTCTGTCGGCCACCTCGCAGCCTGACGAGAAGTTGTACACCGCCCACTCCCGGGCGGTCTGCTGGATCATCTGGACGATTTCGTCCCGTTCCTCCGGGCTTCGCCCGACCGTCGCGAAGGCGACCACGTCGCGCATCACCTCGCTGGGATTCGCGGCGTCATGGATCAGCGTCTGGGCGCGAATCGCAATCTCGTCGCCGAACACGGTGGCGACCTCGTGCGCGTGGCCAGTGCACCCGATGTACCTCAGCAACGCAACCCAGTACGCGTCCTTGCTTAACTCGTCGTCGAATTCCGCCGCTTCGCAGATCCACGTGGCGAGCAGGCACGAGCGCAGCTGCGACTCGAGCGGCTGGCCAAATGCATTGTCCTGCGCGAGCGCCAGCGTCGCGATGAGCTCACCGAGACGAAGCGGCGTTTCCAAGATAGGGCGTTCTCCCGATGTTCCGGCCGGCGCGGCTGGACACCATCCTCGCACGTCGCGCCGCCGCACCGGAGGCGCTCTTCTCAAGGGGGAACATCATGACGCAATCACCACCATCGGGCGACCCGATCAGGGTGGGGGTCATCGCCGATCAGACCGGGCCGCTCTCGTTCGTCGGGATCGCCAACGCCAACGTCGCCCGCATGGTCGTCGGCGACATCAACGCGAAGGGCGGCCTTCTCGGACGTCGCGTCGACCTGTACCTCGAGGACAGCGCGACCGACGACGCGGTCGCGGCCGTAAAGGCGGCAAAGCTGGTGGAGCAGGATCAAGTCGACGTCATCTTCGGCGGCATCTACAGCTCCACGAGGCAGGCCATCAAGGGCCCGGCCGTCGTGGAGGGCAAGACGCTCTACATCTACCCGGAGCAGTACGAGGGACAGGAGTCCGATCCGCTCATCTTCTGCACCGGTCCGGTGCCGGCGCAGCAGGTCGACCCGTTCATCCCGTGGCTGATGCGACAGACCGGGGCGAAGACGTTCTACCTGCCGTCCGCCGACTACATCTGGCCGCACGTGATGAACGCGCGCGTCCGAGAGGTCGTCTCGGCCAACGGCGGGGCGATCGTCGGCGAGGAGTACTTCCCGCTCGACCACACGGACTACCGAGCGACAGTCGAGCAGGATCAACTCGAGCGGCGCGGACGTGGTGTTCAACACGATCGTCCCCCCCGGCGTCGCGCCGTTCTTCGAGCAGCTGTACGACTCGGGCTTCGTCGCGCCGCGGCGGACACCTCGTCTGCACGTACTTCGACGAGAACTTCCTCAACATGGTGCCGGCCGCCCACGTCGAGGGGCTGTACGGCTGCCTCGACTACTACCAGGCCGTCGACGACCCGTTCAGCCAGAAGCTGCTCGCGCAGTACGAGGCGCTCTACCCCGGTGATGCCAAGTTCACGGGCGGCAGCGCGTGCTCGGGCCTGTACCGCGGGCTGCGGCTCTGGGCTGCCGCGGTGACGGAGGCCGGCTCGCTCGCGCAGGCGGACGTGATCGCGGCGCTGGATCACGCGCGGATCGCCGAGGGCCCGGGCGGACCGGCGGCAATGGTGCCCGGCCAGCATCACGTGCGCATGAACATGTACATCGCCCAGGCGCGAAGCGGTCGTTTCGAGATCGTCGAGAACCTCGGCGCGATCGATCCGCAGGAACGCCTCGTGCAGACCCCGGTCCTCACCTCCTGAGCAACCGAAGCAAGAACCGTCTGCACAACGAGACTGCCAAGAAGAAGGGGAAACGCACAAATGCTACTTGCCACTACTCAAGTCGAGGACTTCGACCGCTTCCTGGAGGTCTTCTCCACAAAGGGCGCTGAGCAAGCGCAAGCAGCACGGGTTGCAGGGGGTGCTCGTCTTCCGCGATCCCTCCGAGACCGATCGGGTCTGGGCAGTCTTCGACTGGGACGAACAGGGCTGGCAGAACTTCGTGTCCGACCCCGAGGTCCCCCCGATCATGAAGCAAGCCGGGCACACGGCGAGGCCGCAGGCCGCGCAATTCGCCGGTCAGTACAGCGCCTGACCTCCACCCTCACGCGGGGCGGCGCCAACAGCGTCGCCCCACCCACGCGATGGGCGCGCCGACGAGCACGCGACAGCCGGCGACGACGGGTCAGGGCCGCGCGTAAGCCGCGTACGCCTGCAGCAGGAGTCCTCGGTGGTCCGCCTGCACGGCGGTGGTCGCCGTCACAGCCCGACGATCAGGTCGCGGACCTCGGCGGGCTGGGAGAGGAATGGGTGGTGGCCGGCGTCGAGTTCCACGACGCTGGCTGCTCGACCGGCGAACTCGCGTTGCAGGTCGGCCGGGGTGCCCTGGTCCTGCGCACAGACAAGGTACGTCGAGGGCACGTGCTGCCAGGCCGCTGACTGCACCGGCTGCTCGAGCACCGCCAGGCTCTGTCGGGCCGTCTTGTCCATGGCCTGTCGCTGGATCTCCGGATCGCAGTCCTGCAGGAACGTCTCGGCCAGGGCCTCCGGCCGGACGGTGAACGTGCCGCCCTCGGGATCGATGTCGAGGAATGGGGCGGGCTCCTCACCGCCGAACGAGGAGAGGCTCTGCCCGACCTCGGGCAGGTAGCTCGACACGAGCAGCAGATGGCGCACAGCGTCGACGCCCGCAGCTGCCTCCGCGGTGACGATGCCGCCGTAGCTGTGGGCGACCACGACGGTCGGCTCATCGCTCGCGGTCAAGACTTGCCGGACCGAGGCGACATCCTCGGCCAGCCCGGGTCCTCGCGCACCCGTCGGCTCACCCGTCTCGCCACAGCTGGGCAAGACGGGCGCCTCGCTGGCGACGCCCCGCTCGGCCAGCAGCTCACCGGTTCGGTGCCACCACCACGATCCGTCCTTGACGCATGCCCCATGCACGAAGACGACCCTCATCATGACCTCCTCGTCGTGTGTCGATCTGCTGTCGAGCGATAGTAGACGTACCGTTCGTTACGTGAAAAGATGATCCGATCGGCAGGCAGCGCCAACCGCAGATCAAGCAGCGGCTTCTCGACGCGTGCACCGACTACGCGCTCGAGCACGGGCTCCCTGATCGGCTCGGGCCGTTGGCGGCCGCCGCGGGCACCTCGAGCCGGATGTTGATCTACCACTTCGAGACCCGTGACGGACTGCTCCGCGAGGTCCTGGGACAGGCCCGGCAGCGCCAGGTCGAGGCGTTCACCGACCTCATACGCCTGCGACCCGACGAGCCCTACCCGGTGACCCTGGCCCGCGCATGGTCGGCGATCTCCGGGCCTCAGGGCGAGCCCTACCTGCGCATGTTCAGCCGGCTGCACGACACCGCGGGAGAACCACTCTGGCCTGGCTTCCGGCGCACCGCGACCACCGACTGGCTCGCACCGCTCGAGCACGGCATGCGCAGCCTCGGCCGACCCGAGCTTGCCACCGTCGTGCTCGCCGTCATCCGCGGCCTCCTCATGGACCTCGACGCAACCGGCGACACCACACGCACGCACCGGGCCTTCGCCGACTTCCTCACCACGATCGGCAGCGCCTGACAACGCGGAAGGACGCCTTGCCAGAGGCTCGCTTCCAACCGTAGTCCTGCCGCGGCGCATCTCGTCGTCGACGGCGCCGGCGCCGCCAACCACGCCGGCGTGGCCTCAGGGCGCCCATCTCTCAGCGCGCTCATCCGCATAGCGCGACCGGGCCGGTCATCGCGCCCATTGCGCCGAGCCGTACTCCCCTGCGAAACGGCACCTCCATGACCTCCAACTGTCGCCGACACCGACGACTAGTTCCAGCCTTGACACAAGCCGGCGCGCGCGTCCACCACAGGGGGAAGGAGGGAGAAAAGCTAGGTTCTCGTCGTGGACCTTCGAAGCGGAGCGACCGGTGGACGACGTTGACTACCTGATCATCGGGGGCGGCACAACGGGATGCATCCTCGCAAACCGCCTCACGGAGTCCGGTCGCCATCGAGTGATCCTCGTCGAGACCGGCGGCGAGCCCCGCAGCCCGTTCATCCGCATCCCAGCGGGTTTCGGCCACCTGCTGCGCAACCCGAGGTACAACTGGGGCTACGGGTCCGTGCCCGATCCGGACACCGACAACCGGGTGATCCCCATACCCAGCGGCCGCGGGCTGGGCGGGTCGGGCCTCATCAACGGGATGGTGTACGTGCGCGGCCAGCCGGCTGACTACGACGGGTGGGCCGCCGCCGGGGCGACAGGCTGGGCGTACGCGGACGTCGAGCCGTACTTCCGACGCGTCGAGGATTACGCGCAGGGCGGGCGGGGACGGGGACGCGGCGGGCCGGTGCACCTCACCCAGGTTCGGGAACGGTTCCCCGTGGCCGACGCCTTCCTCCGGGCCGCGGTGGAGGACGGCGGTCGCCTCGTGGAGGACTACAACCTCGAGCAGGCGGGGTTCGGCTACTACCAGGTCAACCAGTACCGGGGTCGCCGCTGGAGCCCGTACGACGCGTACCTGGCTCCCGCCCGCGGACGACCGAACCTCACGGTCATGACCCACACCCATGCGCTCGCTCTCACCTTCGATGGTGGCCGGTGCACCGGCGCCACGGTCAGGCGCGGAGGGTCTGACCATCACCTCCGGGCTCGACGCGAGGTGATCCTGACCGCAGGGGCGATCCGCACACCCCAGATTCTCGAGCTCTCCGGGATCGGGCAGGCGGAACTGCTGAGATCCATCGACGTGCCCGTCCGGCACGAGCTACCGGGGGTCGGCGAGAACTACCACGACCACTACGCCCTGCGCGTGAACTGGAGGCTCCGCGGAGTCCGCAGCCTCAACGAGTCCACGCGGGGCTGGCGGCTGGCGGCCGCGGTCGCCCAATACCTGGTGCGGCGCACCGGGATTCTCACGCTGGGGCCGGCGCTTTGCCACGGATTCGTCACGACCGACCCCCGAGAGGACCGTCCGGACGTGCAGTTCCTGTTCATGCACGCCAGCTACGAGAATGCCGCCAGGCGCGTGCTCGACCGGAAGCCGGGCATGACGATCGGGATCATCCAGCAGCGGCCACGCTCGGTCGGGTCGGTCCACAGCGTCTCCGCCGATCCCTTCCGACCGCCCGCGATCCACCCGCGGTTCATGAGCGATCCTGATGACCACAGGCGCGTGGTCGCCGCCATCCGGATCGCGCGCCGCCTGGTGACCCGCCCCTCACTGGCCCCGCTTGTCGAGCGCGAGATGAACCCGGGTCCCGCCGCCACAGACGACGCCGCGCTGCTCGCCTGGGCCCGGGCAACGGGCCAGACGCTCTACCACTCGTCCGGCACATGCCGTATGGGGAGCGACGACGGGGCGGTGGTGGACACCCACCTTCGCCTGCGTGGCGTTGAGGGCCTGCGGGTTGCCGACGCGTCCGTCATGCCGACGATCACCTCGGGCAACATCCACGCGCCGGTGATGATGATCGCAGAGCGCGCATCGGACATGATCCTGGCCGACACCTGAACTCCGACGTGAGCGCCACCTCTCAGCGGGCGGGTCTGCCACCCGAAGAGGGGTTCTCTTCCACACCCCGCAAGTCGGAATGTCACGGACTCCGAGAAGCGGGGCCCATTCGCCCGGACGTTGGAAGCCGCAAAGACGCCGAAAGTGGTGTTTTGCAGGGACTTTGTTCCCGCTCGGAGTGTACCGGGATCGAAGATCCGGACCCCCCTCACTGAGTCAAATCCCTGCAAAGCGATCACTTCAAGAATGCAAGCAATGCAGTGAGGGCCGGTGCGGTGATGCACGGGTGATGCACGGCCGGGGGGACCATTTCCTCTCCGGGCCCCGCGGGCGGCTTCCAGCTGAGTCGCCTTCGTCGTCACCCAGACGACCTCTACGGGTCGGTCGGGCTTGCCGCATCGAGCCCAGCGGCGGCCCGTGCGAGACGACCACGTGCCGAGTGGACGCAATGGTGTTACTCGATCGGTCGTCCGACTAGAGTTGCAGGGCTTGAAGCCGGTCGGCTGACCGAGTCGCGTGCCCCGCGCGGCGTGGTCGGCGCCCGGGCGGTAGGGGACAACCGGAGGGCGACATGGCACGAAAGAGCGTGGTGATCCGGCTGGCCGGCGAGTCCGGCGAGGGGGTCATCTCCTCGGGTGACATCCTCACCCAGGCCGCGGCGCGACGCGGCTACTGGACGCAGACGTTCCGAACGTACCCGGCCGAGATCAAGGGCGGGCCCTGCATGTACCAGGTGCGCATCGGCGAGGAGCGCATCCACAGTCACGGAAAGTGGGTCGACCTGCTCGTCTGCTTCAACCAGGAGGCGTGGGACCTACACCACGGCGCCCTCCACCCCGACGGGGTGATCCTCTACGACGACACCGCGTGCGAGATCCCGGCGGACTACCTTCCGCGCGCCCGGCCGGTGCGGATGGACAAGCTCGCGAAAGAGATCGGCGGCTCGACCAGGGCGAAGAACATGGTGGCGGTCGGCGCGGTCTCCGCCGTAATCAGCTTTGACACGACGCCCATCGAGGAGTTCGTGCTGCGCCGCTTCGCCCACAAGCAGGGCGTCGCCGACGCGAACATCGCGGCGCTGAACGCGGGGGCGGGCGAGGCCGCCGACCTGGCAGGCACGCTCGCGATCACGGACGCCGTCGAGGCGGAGGAGGACCGCATCCTCATCTCGGGCAACCAGGCGATCAGCGTCGGTGCGGTCGCCGCCGGCGTCGACTACTTCGCCGGCTACCCGATCACCCCGGCGTCGGACATCCTGGAGTGGCTGTCGGCCCGCCTACCCGGCGTCGGGGGCATCACGATCCAGTGCGAGGACGAGATCGCCTCACTGTCGTCGGTGATCGGCGCCTCCTTCACCGGCGCGCGGGCCATGACCGCGACCTCTGGCCCGGGCCTCTCACTCATGTCCGAGCTGATCGGCTACGCCGGTATGGCTGAGATCCCCTGCGTCATCGTCGACGCCCAGCGCGGCGGCCCCTCGACAGGTCTCCCGACGAAGACCGAGCAGTCCGACCTCGAGCACGCCCTCTACGGCGGGCACGGGGAGGCGCCCCGGGTGGTGATCGCCCCGGTCTCGGTCGAGGACTGCTTCTGGGCCACGGTCGAGGCCTTCAACTACGCGGAGCGGTTCCAGGTACCGGTGATCATCCTCACCGACCAGGGGCTGGCGACGCGGCTCGAGGTCATCACCCGGCCGGACGAGTCGAAGGTGGAGCGGTGGGAGCGCAAGACCTCCGCCGGCGTCGAGCCGGAGGAGTACCGCCGCTACGAGCTGACCGGCGACGGCGTCTCGCCGATGGGCGTGCCGGGGGAGGACGGCGGCCAGTACGTCGCGACGGGCATCTCCCACGACGAGTACGGCCACCCGGCGTACACACCTGACATCGTCGTCCCGATGCAGGAGAAGCGCTGGGCGAAGCTCGAGCCGCTCAAGAACGGCCTCGTCCGTCACGCATGCCACGGCGACCAACAGCCGGAGATCGCGATCATCGGGTTCGGCTCCACGTTCGGCCCGGTTTGGGAGGCGATCGATCTGCTCGCCGCGGAGGGGCGCTCGATCGGGGCCTTCTACCCGAGGGTGCTCGGACCGTTCCCGGTCGACATTGTCAAGACCTTTACCGCCCGCGCGAAGCGCGTCATCGTTCCCGAGGTCAACTTCACCGGCCAGCTCGCCCGGCTCATCAGGGCCGAGGTGGGCATCCAGGTCGAGAGCCACGCCAAGTGCGACGGGCTTCCGTTCACCGCGGAGGACATCCACGACATCGTGACCCAGGAGGCCGCACAGTGAGCACCGTCAAGCGCGCGCCGAACGACTACAAGTCAGACCTCAAGCCGATCTGGTGTCCCGGCTGCGGAGACTTCGGCGTCCTCGCGTCGCTGTACCGCGCGTTCGCGCAGCTCGAGCTGGACCCGGCGAGGACCGTGATCGTCTCGGGGATCGGCTGCTCCAGCCGTCTGCCCGGGTTCGTCTCGACCTACGGAGTGCACACCCTGCACGGGCGCCCGCTCCCGGTCGCGATGGGCGTCAAGCTCGCGAACCCGAAGCTCACGGTCATCGCGGTTGGCGGCGACGGCGACGCCTTCGCGATTGGCGCGGGGCACTTCCCGCACGCCGCCCGGCGCAACGTCGACATCCTTTACTTGGTGATGGACAACGAGACCTACGGCCTCACGAAGGGACAGGTGTCGCCGACCTCGCTGTTCGAGCAGAAGGCCCCGTCGACACCGTACGGCAACCTGGAGCAGCCGCTCAACACGCTCGGGTTCGCCGTCGCGAGCGGCGCGTCCTTCGTCGCGCGCGGCGCGTCCTTCGACACCAAGGCCCTCACCGAGTTGATCGTCCAGGGCATCGAGCACCCCGGCTTCGCGTTCATCGACGCCCTCTCTCCCTGTGTGGTATTCAACAACCACCAGGAGGAGTGGAAGGAGCAGGTCAGCGACGTCGCCCCGGAACACGACGTCACCGACAAGGTCGCGGCGTTCGACCTGGCGCTGCGCGGCGGTTTCAAGCTGGGGATCATCTACAAAGAGTTGCGCCCGACGCTGATCGACCGCTACCAGGGCCTCCTCGCGAACGCGAAGGAGTCGACGCTCGGCACGATGCTCGACGGCTTCAACGCCCGCAAGGGCGTGGCGATCGGCAAGCCGATCGCCTAGCTCCCGGCCTCGGGAGCGGAGACGGCGCGGGAGGGGGGACCATTTCTTCTTTCGGCGGCATTGGCAGGCAAGCGCCCGTCTCGTAAAGCAGGAATATTCCCCATCTGTCGCCCCCGGGAGCAGCCATGCGTGCAGTCGCCATCACAGAGCAGTCCTCCCGCCCCGAGGTCACTGAGATCCCGACTCCGAGCACCGGGAGATGGCCAGGTGCTGGTGCGGGTGCAGGCTTCCTCCCTCAACGGGTTCGACATCGCGGTCGCAAACGGGATGCTCGTCGGGATGATGGAGCACCGATACCCGGTCGTCCTGGGCAAGGACTTCGCCGGCGTCGTTGAAACCGTCGGCACGGGTAGCGACCGGTTCGCGGTCGGCGATGCGGTGTTCGGCGTCGTAATGACCCCGTACCTCGGCGAAGGCGCTCACGCGGAGTACCTCGCCGTCAGCGACCAGTACGGCATCGCCAGAATCCCTAAGGGTGTCGACGTCGCCTCGGCCGGTGCCCTCGGCCTCGCAGGTGCTGCCGCCCTCGGCGTGCTCGACGCGCTCGACCTACAGCCTGGGACGACCGTGCTGGTGGTCGGTGCCACCGGCGGCGTCGGTTCGATCGTCACTCAGTACGCCGCCGCAGCGGGCGCTCGGGTAATCGCCACCGCACAGCCGGGGGGGGGCCGACTTCGTCCGCGACCACGGAGCCACCGACATCGTCAGCCCCCAGGGCGACCTCGCCGCCCAGGTCACGGCGCTCGCGCCGGCCGGTGTCGACGCGATCGCGCACCTCGCCGGCGACCCGAGCGCGTTGGTCGGTCTGCTCGCGCCCACAGGCCGCCTCGCCTCCACCCTCGGCTTCGGCGCCGAGCAGCACTCGTCCGCCGTCGCGGTTATGGCCAACCCCGACACCGCCACCCTCGAGCGCCTGGCCCGCGAGTCGCCGACGGGTGGCTGCGGGTCACCATCACCACGACCGTTGAACTTGCCGACGTCCCTGCTGCCGTCGCCGCATTCCCGCAGGGCACGCTCGGCAAGCAGGCCGTCCGGCTCGGCTGAGGGGGCACGGCACTGATACGGGTCACGGTGGTTGGGGCCACCGGGAAGATCGGTCGGCTCGTTGGGGCAGAGCCGAGGGTTTAGGGTCCCCCCCATCCGTGCTCCCGGCCTCGGGGGAGGGGACGGTGTGGGAGGGGGGACCATTTCCTCTTCGGCTCCCTTCGGCAGACAAGAGCGGCCCATGCTCCCGCCTTTCCGCGCGAGCACGGATGCCCCGCAGCCAAGCCCGTGCGAGAGTGCCGCCATGCGCTGGCCTCTCGCCTCCGCGTGGGCGATCGCCGTGACATTGGCGACGGCGCTCGCCGGGGTTGCGGTCCTTTGGTCTCGGGCGCCCGACCCGCCGTCGGTCGGTCAGGCAATCGTCGAGGGCGGTACCGCTGTGGCCATGGTGGTGGCGGGGGTCCTGATCGCGCGGCGCCGTCCTCGAAACGCCGTCGGGGCGGTGCTCGCTCTCCTGGGGGCCGCCGCGGCGATCGACCTGGTGGCCGCGGTCTGGGCCGCGGCGGCCAGCGCCGGCGACGTCGGCGGAGCGGGCTGGGCCGTGGCGCCACTCCAGGGCACCTGGGTCCTCTTCTTCCTCGCCCTGGCCTGGCTCGCGCTCCTCTTTCCCGACGGCCGTCCGCCCTCGCCTCGCTGGCGTGCGCCGGTCGCGGTCGCCCCGGTGGCCGTCCTGCTCATCTTGGCTGGCGGCCTTCTCGCTCCGGAGACCTTCGACGCACCGTACGCCGCCGTTGCCCATCCGGTCGCGACCTTGCCGGCGCCGACCGCGGGCGCGTTTCGCTTGGTCGGTCTGTTGCTGCTCCTCGGGACGCTCGTGCTTGCCGCCGCCGCGATTGCGGTTCGCGCTCGCCGCGCCACGGGGGTAGAGCGCATGCAGATGAAGTGGCTCGCCGTCGCCGCCCCGCTCGTCCCGCTGGCCGTGGCCGCCGCCCTGATCGAGGCCGTGGTCACGGGTGACGTTGGCGTGGTCGGCGCGGTCGCGCTCTGGCTCTGCATCCTCGCCCTTCCGGCGGCGGTATCGGTCGCCATGCTGCGACACGGCCTGTACGACGTCGACCGTCTCATCAGCCGCACGCTGGCCTGGGCGCTGCTGACGATCCTCCTCGCCGCGCTGTTCGCCGCGGTGGCGCTGACGGTGGCGCTGGGCGTTGGTGGGCGGTCGGCCGTCGGCACAGGCGTCGCGGCGTTAGCGATCGCTGCGGCGTTCGGGCCGCTGCGCCGGCGGCTGCAGCGCGCGCTCGACCGGAGGTTCGACCGCGATGCCTTCCACGCGGTCGCCTCCGTCGAGGCCTTCACGCGAGAGCTTCGGGATGGGCGCGCCGAGCCGGACGGGATCGAGGAGGTGCTCCGGCGCGCCCTGGGCGATCCCGGTCTGCGGCTTTTCGTGTGGCTGCCCGACGGCGAGACGCACGTCGACATGGCGGGCGCATCACACCCGGCGTTCGAGGCTGGTGACGGGCGCTCACTGACGGTGGTAAGGCGCGGCGAGCAGGCGGTCGCGGTGGTCCAGCACGACGCGCGCCTCGATGCGCGGCCGCGCCTGGTGGCCGACGTACTCCGGGCCGCGGCGCTCCCCTTGGAGGTCGCTCGCCTCGGGGGCGAGGTGCGGCGCCGACTCGCCGAAGTCAGGGAGAGCCGCATCCGCATCGTCCGCGCGGGCTACGAGGAGCGCCGGCGCCTCGAGCGGGACCTGCACGACGGCGCGCAGCAGGGCCTTGTGGCGCTCGGCATGAAGCTCCGTCGGCTGCAGCGTCGCCTCGCGGGCGCCGATCCCGACGCTGGCGCGGCGCTCGACGACGCGGTCGACGAGATCGGGCGTACGGTGACCGGGCTGCGCGAGATCGCGCGTGGACTGCGCCCCGGGGCCCTCGACGGCGGCCTCCGCCCGGCGCTCGAGGAGCTCGCCCGCCGCACACCGATCGCGATGCGGGTGGACGCTCCGGTCGATCTGGTTTCCGACGAAGTCCAGATCGCTGCCTACTACGTGGCGTGCGAAGCCGTGGCCAACGCCGTGAAGCACGCGGGCGCGAACCGTATCGTCGTACAGGCCCATCGCGAGGACGGCGGGCTGCGGGTCTCGGTCGCCGACGACGGCGTCGGGGGAGCGGTGAGCGTGGCCGGCGGCGGTCTCGCCGGGCTGGCCGACCGCGTCGCGGCACACGGGGGATCCCTGCAGCTTGAGAGCCCTCCTGGGGCCGGGACGCGAGTCGAGGTGGTTCTGCCCTGCGCATCGTGATCGGAGAGGACTCAGCGCTGTTCCGAGAAGGCCTCGCGCTCTTGCTGCGCGACGCCGGGCACGAGATCGTCGCCGCGGTCGGCGACGCCGACGCCGTGCTCGTCGCCGTCCAACGTGAGCGACCCGAACTCGCCGTCGTCGACGTGAGGATGCCGCCCGGCGGCGACGACGACGGGGCCCGCGCCGCCGCCGAGATCCGCCGCCGTCACCCCGAGATCGGGGTGATGCTGCTCTCGCAACACATCGAGACCCGGCATGTCCTCGACCTCGTCGCCGAAGGAGGCTTCGGCTACCTGCTGAAAGACCGGGTCCTGGACGTCGACGAGTTCCTCGACGCCCTCCGGCGAGTGGGTGCGGGAGGATCGGCGCTCGACCCCGAGGTCGTGGCCGGCCTCCTGGCGACTCAGCGTGAGGATCCCGTCGCCGCACTGACCCCTCGCGAGCGCGAGGTGCTCGCCCTCGTGGCCGAGGGGCGCACGAACGCGGGGATCGCTCGCGCGCTCTGGCTCACCGACCGGACCGTGGAAAGCCACGTGCGAAGCATTCTCAGCAAGCTCGACCTGCCGGATTCCGACGAGCACCACCGGCGTGTGCTGGCCGTGCTCGCCTACCTGCGCGCCGTCGGGACGTAGCACCTCAGCACCACCACGCAGGGCGGCCCAGCGGTGGCCCCGATGACGCGGGGTCGGGTCGTCCGCGACGCTGGGCAACACACCGACCTCGGAGGAACCATGACCACCACCGCTCGTAACGTCGACGTGGCCCCGCAGACCGCCCGTCCCCGGACCGCGCTCCTCTCGCTCCTCTTGGCGATCCTCGCCGTGCCCGGCGTCACCATGGCCTGGGACCTTCCCGCCGGCGGCGTGTGGATCGGCCTGCCGCTCGGGGCGGCCGCCATCGCAGTGGGCGGCCGCGCACGCCGCGACCCAGCGGCGAGCCCCCGGGGCCGCCGCATCGCCGCCTGGGCGATGGGGCTGGCGGCGCTCTGCCTTCTCTCCATGGCGATCTACGTCATCGCCGCCGCATTCAGCTGAGGGCACTTCCGGGGGTTCGGCCGAAGGGCCGAACCCCCGGTTGGGGCTCGGAGACACCTCGGCGGCCGAGGCCACAGGCATCGCCGCGGTCCCCTTCCGAGTTAACACGACCCAAGATCGACGCGTCCCAGTTCGAATCTGGGTCCCGCCACTTCAGAAGCCCTGTAAGAAACGGGGTTTCTCTCG
This sequence comes from uncultured Thermoleophilia bacterium, assembly GCA_963706315.1. Lineage (GTDB taxonomy): Bacteria > Actinomycetota > Thermoleophilia > Miltoncostaeales > Miltoncostaeaceae > CALMEC01. The sequence goes on from CAVPMA010000019.1 coordinate 334,874, forward strand.
TCGCACCGAGCCATCCCGAATCGGCGGTTGTACGTGTCGATGCGGTGCGGGACGGTGCGGGCGCGTCCCGGACGGTGCGGGAGGGATCCGTTCCCTCTTCAACCCCTTCCTCATCGAGGCCGACGCTCATGCGGTCCGGGCTTTTCGCGCGATTGACCGGGTTCACCGAGTGTGGAAGGTTGACTCGACTGGCCACCGGGTCCGCTCGCACACTCGATGTGCGGTGCCGGTGGTCCGACCCCGAGCAACGGAGCATCGTCGTGAGCGTTCTCATTCGGTTTGCCCCGCCGTCGTTGACGGCTAAGCAGTACGACGATGCCGTCCGCCGGCTCACCGAGGACGGTGTCTTCCCCGCAGACGGCCTCGACTACGAGATTTGCTTCGGTTCGGGCGACAACCTCAAGGTCAGCCAGGTTTGGGACTCGCAGCAGCAACTCGACGCATTCGGTAAACGCCTCATGCCAATTCTGGCCGAGTTGGGGATAGACCCGGGCGAGCCGGAAGTGCTCGAGGTACACAACATCATCAGGCGGTAGCTGGCTCCCCATTCGGGAAAGCGCGAGGACGCCGGTCGATACGGTGATCCGGCGTTTGGGCAACAAGGTGGGCAACACCCCCACCATTTCCACTTCGGGGTGCCCGATCTCGAGCACCCCGCCGACAGGCCACGAGCACGAACACGAGGAGCACCAGCACGGCCACCATCACCACCATGGGCGGGGGCAGCATGGACGAGGCGGCCGGCAATGGCCCCGAGATCACCGTGCTTGCATGCACCCTCATCGGAGGTGTGCGCGTCACCCACGCCGCATAGCGCACAACTCCCCACTCATCCCCCCATGCGGCCTCCGGTCCGAGCAGCTGAAGGGCCGATACGGACCCGGTGGGGTGTTCGAGGTCGACGCCCAGCCCGATACGTATTCCCAACCGCTGCTGGACGAGCCGGCAGATGCCGGCACGCGCCGGCCGACTCAGCCCGCGGTCGTCGCCGGCGTCGCGCCGGCGTGCTCCGGCTGCCACGACAGCGCGTAGGACGGGTCGTCGAGCTCCCGTGCCAGCGCGCTGAGCCGAAGCGGACGGAACGTGTCGCACATCACCGCGAGTTCCTCGGTGCGCCGGGCCCCGAGGGCGCGCTCGACGAGTCCCGGCTGGGGCCCGTGCGGGAGGCCCGACGGGTGCAATGTGATCGACCCGACGTCGACTCCCCGTCGTGACCCGAACTCACCGGAGACGTAGTAGATCATCTCCTCGGACTGCAGGTTCGAATGGTGGTACGGCAGCGGGATCGCCAACGGGTCCCAGTCGAGCTCCCTCGGACAGAACGAGCAGATCACGAAGTTCGGGCCCTGAAAGGTCTGGTGCACCGGCGGTGGCTGGTGGATGCGGCCCGAGATGGGCTCGAAGTCGTGCACGTTGAAGGTGTACGGGTACACGTAGCCGTCCCAGCCCACGACGTCCAGCGGGTGGTAGTCCAGCGCGAACCGTTGGTAGCCGTCGCGCACCCGTACGACCAGCTCGTTGCGGTCGCCATCACCGTCGTGGGTCACGAGAAGCTCCGGCGGGTGGAAGTCCCGATGGGAGAACGGCGCGCCCTCGTTGAGCTGGCCGTAGCGGTTGCGGTAGCGGTTTGGCGTCTCGATCTCCCCGGGCGTCGTGAAGCACAGCCACCGCTGCGGCCCGTCGTCAAGCATGAACCGGTGGGTCGTGCCCCGCGGGATCACGATGTAGTCGTGCCGTCGGAACGGGAGCGTCCCGAAGACCGTCTCGAGCGTGCCGGAGCCCTCGTGGACGAAGATCACCTCGTCGCCCTCGCCGTTGCGGTAGAACCAGTCCACCGATCGCTCCGGCACGCAGATGGCGATCTCGACATCGGCGTTCCACATGAGCAGGCGCCGGCCATGGACCGGATCTGCCTCCGGCGCCAGGCCGGCGGTGTTCGTGAGCCGGTGCACGTGCGCGGACGGCACCCACTCGTCACGCGCGATCGGCGTGAAGTCGAGCACGTCGCTGATTCGGCAGGGCGAGGTGAGGTGGTACAGGATCGACTCGTTCCCGCTAAAGCCCTCGTACCCCATCACCTCCTCGACCAGGAGGGTGCCGTCGCGACGGAACTGGGTGTGGCGTTTAGGCGGGACGTCGCCCAGGCTGTGGTACCGCATCAGAGGTTCCCCCGGAGCGCCTGCTCGCGCTCGATCGCCTCGAACAGGGCCTTGAAGTTCCCCTGCCCGAAGCCGCGCGAGCCGTGACGCTCGATGATCTCGAAGAACACGGTCGGCCGGTCCCCGACCGGCTTCGTGAAGATCTGCAGCAGATAGCCCTCGTCGTCACGGTCGGCGAGGATGCCGAGGGCGCGGAGGTCCTCCACCTGGCCGCCCACCTCCGCGACACGCTCCGGCAGCTCGTCGTAGTAGGTCTCCGGAGTGCGCAAGAAACGCACCCCCCGACGGGTCAGCTCCCGCACCGCCCCGACGATGTCCTGCGTCTCGATCGCGATGTGCTGAACACCGGCGCCGGCATGGTACTCGAGGTACTCCTCGATCTGCGACTTGCGCAGGCCCTCGGCCGGCTCGTTGATGGGGAACTTGATCCGCCCGTCGCCGCCGGCCACTACCTTGCTCATGAGCGCGGAGTACTCGGTGGAGATGTCCTCGTCGCTGAAGTGGACCATCTCGGTGAACCCCATCACCCGTTCGTAGAACGCCACCCACTCGTCCATCGCGCCCAGTTCGACGTTGCCGACGATGTGGTCGATCGCGGTGAACAGGCCGGGGTCGGCCCCCCCGTCGACTGGGGTGAACCCGGGGAGGTGCGGACCGGCATAGTCGCCGCGCTCGACGAATGTGTGCAGCGTCTCGCCGTAGGTTGCGATGCTCGCCAGGCGGACGCCGCCATGCTCGTCGCGCCGCTCGTGGGGCTCCACCACCCCGCGGGCGCCCTTCGTGATCGCGGTGCGGTACGCGCGCTCGGCGTCGGGAACGGTGAGTGCGATCACCTTCGCGCCGTCGCCGTGGCGCGCGACATGGCGTGCGACCTCGCCGTCGGGGCGCAGGCTCCCTGTCAGGACAAGGCGCACGTCCCCGTGGCCCATCACGTGCGACACGCGGTCACGCGACCCGGTCTCAAGGCCGGCGTACGCGATGGGCCGGAAGCCGAACGCGTGGAAGAAGAAGAACGCGGCCTGAGCCGCGTTGCCGACGTACAGCTCGACGTGATCGACCCCCAGGAGCGGCATCTCGTCGCCCCGTGGTGGCGCGACGAGCGCGTCGGCCCTCTCGGCTCGGTCTGCCATGGGTCGGCTCCTTCTCCAGATCGGCGGTCTGGAGCTATCATCGACGGTATTGTCGCCTATTCAAGAGCGATTCGTTGTGCAGAAAGGCTCTCAGCAGGGAAAATGGACCGTATTGATCATCAGATCGTTGCGCTGCTTCGGGAGAACGCGCGGAGGAGCTTCAAGGACATCGGCGAGCACGTCGGTCTGTCCGCCCCAGCCGTGAAGCGGCGGGTCGACCGGCTCGAGGCGGACGGGGTCATCCGCGGCTATGTCGCGGTGGCGGACCCTGCGGCCTTGGGCTGGCCAACCCGGGGCGTGGTGTCGCTGCTGTGCGAGGGACGGATGTCTGCGGCTGAGGTGCGGGCGGCCGTCGCGCCACATGCGGAGGTGGCAGCCGCCTACACGGTGGCGGGGCACGCAAGCGCGATCCTCTTGGTGCAGGCGTCGGACACGGCGCACCTCGAGGAGGCGCTGGAGCGGATCCGGCGCTCGCCCGGCGTGCGCGCCACCGAGACCCAGATCATCCTGTCGACCCTCTTCGAGCGCCCCCTGGCCGACCGCGACTGACGACCGGCGCGGACGACGCCGACCGCTTCTGCGCTCGGTGCGATCCAGCCTGCATGGCACCCTTTGCCGAGCCGGAGGCCGAGCGGCGGGGGCGACGCGTTCAGGTCCCGCGGGCCTCGCCCAGCACGGTCGCAACCAGCAAGCCGTCGCCGATGCTGAGGGCCGCGATGGCGAGGCGCGGGTCGGCCGCGGCGCCATCGGCGGCCGTCCGCATCGCTCGCGCGGCGTCGTCGGCGGGTCCGGGCTCCGCCGCCCGGCCGCCGAGGAAGAGATTGTCGGCGACGATCACCCCGCCCAGGCGCACGAGGCGGATGCACTGCTCGAGGTAGGCCGGATAGCCGGGCTTGTCGGCGTCGATGTACGCGAGGTCATAGACGCGGTCCTGGAAACGCGAGAGCGTCGCGAGCGCCGGACCGCGAAGCACGCGTACGCAGTCGGACAGCCCTGCGCCGGCCAGATTCTGCTCGGCTACATCGGCCGTCTGGTCATCGATCTCGAGGGTGTCCAGCATTCCCCCGGACGGCAGCGCCGCGGCCATCCACGCCGCCGACACCCCGACGAACGTCCCGATCTCCAGCACCCGCATGCCCCTGGTGACGCGCACGAGCACGGCCAGCAGCCGGCCGACGTCGGAGTGGGTCATCATTTGTGCCCGCGGGTGGCCGGCGTGCCGGCGGAGGATCGCCCTGACGGCATCCGGCGGGGCGTTCAGCCGGTCGAGCCACGCATCGACGGGGTCGGTGATTGGGGATCGTCCCTGCGCCACGGCCCGGATCATGTCGGGCGGCCCGTCCGGCCGCTACCCGTGAGGCCGGGGCTCGTACTAGGAGCACACGGGGCTGGTGAGACGACCGAGGCCATCGGCAGCAAGCGTCACGAGGTCCCCCGGCTCGATCCACCGATCGCCCGGCAGCGGGCCCAGCTCAAGCAGGCACCCCTGGTCGAGCGTTCCCGACCCGAGCACGTCACCGGGGCGCAGCCGTGTGTCGCGGGCAGCGTGGGCCACCAATTCGTTCCACGTGAAGCGCATCGCATCGGTCCGGCCGCGCCCCACCTCGATCCCGTTGACTTCCACCCACGCCTCTATGGTCAACACCCCGTCCTTGAACGGGAGTTCGTCGGGGGTGACCAGCCACGGCCCGAGCGTCGTCGCGAAATCCTTGCCCTTCGCGGGGCCGAGCAGGACAGTCATCTCCTCGCGCTGGACGTCCCGCGCGCTCCAGTCGTTCATGAGTGTGAACCCGGCGATGGCGCCGTCGCGCCCGATGACCGCCGCGATCTCCGACTCGAAGTCCAGCATGAGTGTGGCTCGGGGGCGGCGCACCGGCTCGCCCGGCCCGTGAATCGACGCCGGGTTCGCGAAGTAGAAGGCCGGCGCCCGGTACCACTGCGGCGGAATCGGCAGGCCCCGGCGGCGCCACCCAGCGGCGACATGGCCCTCGAACGCGTAGAAGTCCCTCACGCTCGGCGGAATCGGCACCGGCGCGGCGAGCGCGACGTCCTCGAGCGGCCAGCGGCGACGGCGCCTGCCGTGGCCCTCCCCCGCCAGCCAGTGCAGCATGGTCGGCGCCTGCAGCTCGGTGACCCGGTCCCCCTCGACGCTCCCCACGCGCGCCGTCCCTTCCGGATCGGTGAACGTGACGAGTCGCATCAGACGGCTTCCCGGATCGCGTCGAGGGCGGCCGGGTCCTCGAGGGTCGACAGGTCGCCCGGGTCGTCGCCCAGCACCGCCGCGCGGACAGCGCGCCGGACGATCTTCGCCGAGCGGGTCTTCGGCAACGCCCGGGTGAACCGCACCGCTCCCGGCCGAAACGCCATGCCCAGGTCGGCCACGACCCTCGCCACGAGCTCGGCTCGCAGCGCGTCGTCCGGCTCGGCACCGTCGCCGAGCACGACGAAGCACCAAGCCGTCTCCCCCTTCAGCTTGTGCGGGATCCCGACCGCGCAGGCCTCCACGACGGCGGGATGCCCGACGAGCGCCGACTCGTACTCGGCGGGACCGACTCGCTTTCCGGCGACGTTCAGCGTGTCGTCGGAGCGCCCATGCAGGAACCAGTCGCCGTCCGCGTCGACGCTCGCCCAGTCGCCATGGGTCCACACCTCCGGCCACCGCGACCAGTAGCTCGCGACGAAGCGCGAGTCATCACCCCAAATGCTCCGGGTCATGCCGGGCCACGGCTTCGTACACACGAGCTCCCCGAGCGCACCCCGGACGGACCGGCCCGCGTCGTCCCATACGTCGACCGCCATTCCCAACGCCGGCCGGCCGAGCGAGCACGCCTTGATCGGCAGCGTGACGTCGCACGAGAGCAGGCACGCACCCACCTCGGTGCCACCCGAGATGTTGATGATCGGCACCCGCCCCCCGGCGACCTCTCGGAACAGCCACATGTACGGGTCGGCGTTCCACGGCTCCCCCGTGGACCCGAACGCCCGCAGCGTCCGCAGGTCGATCCCGCGATGCGCGCGGTCCCCATGGGCGCGCAGCCCCCGCACCAACGTCGGCGACACCCCGAGGAACCCGAGGCGATACCGCTCGACCAGCCCGAGGACCATGCTCGGATCGGGGAAGTCCGGCGCGCCGTCGCGGACGACAAGGGTGCCGCCGTTCGCATGCGTCCCGATCGTCGCCCAGGGCCCCATGATCCACCCCATGTCCGTCACCCACGACAGCCGTTCGCCGGGCCTCAGGTCGGCCTGGAAGTGAACCTCCTGCGCGAGCTTCACCAGCAGGCCACCGTGCACGTGCACCGCCCCCTTCGGTCGGCCGGTGGTGCCCGACGTGTAGGCGATCATCACCGGATGCTCCGAGTCGACCCACTCGGGCGCCTGACGACCGGTCGGCAGCTCGTCCCAGGCAACGTCCCTGCCGGCGGTCAACGCGATGTCGAGCCCGAGGTGCGGGTAGACGACCACAGTCCGAACGCCGGTGGCCTGCGCGACCGCGCTGTCGACGGTCGCCTTGATCGGGACTGGCCGGCCACGGCGAGTGGCGCCGTCGGCCGTGATCACCGCGACGGCTCCGGAGTCGACCAGGCGGCTCGCGATCGCCGTCGCGGAGAAACCGGAGAAGATCGGGACGGCCACGGCTCCCGCCCAGGCGATGGCGTACAGGGCGGTCACCGCGGCGCATGACATCGGCATGGCGAGGCCGACTCGGTCCCCCGCCCGCACGCCGAGCGCGCGGAGACCGCCGGCCAGCCGAGCCGCCCGGACGGCGAGCTCTTCGTAGCTGAGCTCCTCGACGGCCCCGTCCTCGCGCTCGGCGATGACGGCGGGGCGGGCCGCGTCGTCCGACCCGACGCGGCGTCCGATGGAGCTCCACGCGAGGTTCAGCGTCGCGCCCGTGAACCACCGGCAGGCCCGGATGCCGTCCGTGTCGTCCAGCACGCGTCCGTACGGGGTGCGGAACTGGATGTCGAGCCACCGGACCACCGCGTCCCAGAACCACTCGGGATCCTCGACGGACCGGCGCAGCAGCGCACCGTGTCCGTCCAGGGCGTGCGCTCGGGCGAAGCGAGTGGTGTTGGCCGCCTCGATCACGTCGGCCGAGGGGGTCCAGACGTATCCCGTGCTCACCCTCCGGCCTCCGCGAGCAGGTCGGCCTGAGACGGCTGCACCTCGTCCAGCAGAAGCATCGTCTGCGTCGTGCGCACCTCCGGCATGTCGTGCAGCTTCAGCAGGACAAGGTCACGCAACGCCACGAGGTCCGGTGCGCGCACCATGAGCACAAAGTCATGGCCGCCGCTGGTGAGCGCGAGCCGCTCCACACCCGGCAGCGCAAGCAGTCGCTCGCGCACCTGGCGCCAACTCGCCTGCTCCACGTCGCCGAGGATGATCGCGCCAAGCGGGAGGCCGAGCTTCGTCGGATCGACCTCGGCGCGAATCGAGCGGATCACGCCGTCGTCACGGAGCCGTTGAAGCCGCGCGTAGGCGGTCGCGCGAGAGACGTGCACACGTTCGGCGAGATCGCTGACCGACATGCGCCCGTCACGGAGCAACTCCGAAAGGATCGATCGGTCGACGTCGTCGAGAGCCATGCAATGCGTCCAGCGGCGGGGGAACGATGGTCCGCCGCAGGTGACAGTCTGTCGCATTGATCGCGCAGTTTCAACCATGACGTCTGATGATTGGTCCATGACTTGACGCATATTGATCACTGGACCACAGTTCCGGTAGATCCCCGCGTGAGGAGACGGCTGATGGCACCGACCGTTGTGCACACCCCGGCGACCCACATGCCGCTGCCGGTCGACCACCCCGGCGTTTCGGACCTGGCCTACCGGGCCCGACGTGCGGCGATCGCCGAGGCGGGCGAGCGGTACCGCTCGGGCGAACCGATCCCCTCGGTTGAGTACACGGAGCAGGAGCACGCCCTGTGGCGGCTGGTCGCGGGGGAGCTCCAGCGCAAGCACGAGCGGCTCGCGTGTGAGTCTGCCCGCGCAGGGGCCGCGGCGCTTGCCCTTCCGCTCGACCGGGTCCCGCAGCTGGCAGAGGTCTCAGGCAGGCTCGGCGGGCTCACAGGCTTCCGGGTCGAGCCCGTGCCCGGCCTGGTGCCGACACGCCGCTTCCACGGGTCGCTTGCCGACAGCTGCTTCCTGTCCACGCAGTACATGCGCCACACCTCGGTGCCGTTCTACACGCCCGAGCCGGACCTGGTGCACGAGGTCGTCGGGCACTGCTCCCTGCTGGCCAACCCCCTCTTCGCGCGGCTGCATCGGCTGGCCGGCGAGGCGTCGCAGCGGGCCCAAGGCGACGCGGCGCTGGACTTCTTCAGCCGGGTCTTCTGGTTCACGCTCGAGTTCGGCGTGGTCGTGGAGCACGGCGAGCTGCGCTGCTACGGGGCGGGCTTGCTCTCGTCGTTCGGCGAGATCGAGGCGTTCGGCAACGCCCGGATCCTCCCGTTCGATATCGACAGGATGGGCCGCACCGACTACGACATCACGACCTACCAGCCGCTGCTGTTCGCCGCCGACGGGATCGATCAGGTCACGGACGAGCTCGGAGCCTGGTTCGAGGGGTTCGAAGGGAGCTGACCCAGCGCGAGACGAGCGTCTCAAGCAGCCCGACAACCGCGGTGAAGTCGCCGCCGCCGAGGCGCTCGAAGAGCGACCCGGCACGGCCCGAGGTCGCATACGCCCCGGCCCGGCGCTGCCGCTTCCCCCCGCTCCAAGCCAGGCGCCACGTCCTCAAGGGCGTTTCGCACACGGGATCCACTGTGTAGCTCGTCCCCTCGGTCATGCTCCGACAAGAATTCTGCACGGATCCGAAGACGACGGCGAAGATCATGTACGGGGAGCTTGCGCGTCGAGCCGGAAGACGTCTCACGGTCGTGACCGACGAGACGACCGGCAAGGTCACCGCCAATCGAGTCTGGGGATCGACGCCCAGGTCGTAAGCCGCGCATGCAAGGAGAACATCGCCCTCCGAAACGTCGCGGAGTTGCATCTGCTTGCGCGCATGCTTTGAGAATCGGTCGTAACCAGGCAACGTCGGCAGTTATCCAAGGCTCCTACCGGGCATGCTGATCATTCTGCGAGTCGTTCTCAGACCAGGGGACGCCCCCTGACCGGCCCGGGGGGGTGTCGGGTTTGCTGGCCGACCGGCAGCCCGGGTGAGATGATCGGCGCAGATGGAGGCCCAAGCGCGGGAAGACCTGCTGCGCGCGGGAGAGAACGCGATCGCCGCCGCGGACTGTGAGACGGCGCGAGCCTGCTTGGAGCGTGTGCTCGAGGCAGGCGAGAACGCCGAAGCGCTGACCGGGCTGAGCAAGGTCGCGATGCTCGAGCGCGAGTACGAGCGCGCGATCGAGCTCAAGGAGCGGGCGTTCGACTTGTACAAGGCGGCCGGCGAACTCGCGGGGGCGTCCGACACCGCGATCTGGCTGACGTTCATGTACGCCACCTACTGCGGGAACTTCAGCGCGGCTCTCGGCTGGAAGGAACGTGCGGCGAGCTCTCTCGAGGGCACCGAGGAGACCGCCGCACACGGCCGGCTGACGCTCCTCCAGGCACCGTTCTCCCGCGAACCGGCAGAACGCGAGCGCCTCGCGGTCTCGGCGCTGGCGATCGCACAGCGCTTCGGTGATGTGGACCTCGAGATCGAGGCGCTCGCTCTCCTCGGCGAGGCGCAGGTTCTCAGCGGTCAGGTCGTGGAAGGCATGCGTCTGCTCGACGAGGCGATGGCCGCCGTCACGGCCGGCCGCGTTCGTGACCACTTCGCCCTCGGGGAGATCTACTGCCGGCTGTTGAGCGCATGTGAGGCAGCGCTCGACGTGCGCCGCGCGACGGACTGGCTGTCGATGGTCGATCGCTACATCGTGTGGACCGATTTCGTGTGGCCGACCTGCCGGACTCACTTCGGCGGGATCCTCGTAGCTCTCGGCCGTTGGGCCGAGGCCGAGACCGAGCTGCTGGCGGCTATCGAGGGCTTCGACCGCGGGTATCGCGGTGACCGGATGTTCGCAGCCCTGCGCCTCGCCGATCTTCGCGTGCGCCAGGGCCGCATAGAAGAGGCCGAGCGCCTGCTTGAGGGCGGCGAGTGGCATCCCACCGCGCGGCGTCTGGCCGCGACGATCGCGCTCGCGCGCGGCGACGCCGGGCTGGCGTCCGAACTCGGAGAGCTATGTGCCGAAGGGTCGGCGCTCGCCGATCCGACGAGTGCGCCGGCGCTGGAGCTGCTGATCGTGACCCGGCTGGCGATCGGGGACGTGGTGGCGGCGCACGAGGCCGCCGACCGGTTGGCCACGGTCGCACGCACGTCAGGACTGGAGCGCCTCGAGGCCTGCGCCGCGCTCGCCGAAGGGCGCGTCGCGGCGGCAGACGGCGACGAGCGGGCGGTGGGGCAGCTCAAGCGCGCGGTCGAGCTGTTCGCCTCCTTGGGCCTGCCGCTCGACGCGGCGCGGGCGCAGCTCGAGCTGGCACGCACGCTTGCGGCGTCTGCACCGGCGGCGGCGGTGCGCGAGGGCAAGCTCGCGCTCGCGACGTTCGAGCGGCTGGGCGCGCTCCCCGATGCGGACGCGGCGGCCAGCCTGCTGCGGAGCCTCGGTGCCGGCGCCGGGCGCACGTGGCCTCGGGGAGCGACGTCGCTCACACGCCGCGAGGACGAGGTGCTGGGCCTGCTCGCAGAAGGCCGCTCGAATGCCGAGATCGCGCGGCGGCTGGTGATCAGCACGCGCACCGCCGAGCACCACGTCGCGCGCATCCTCTCCAAGCTCGACCTTCGTAGCCGCTCCGAGGCCGTCGCGTATGCGGTGCGCCGGACCTCCGAAGACCCGTAGCGCTCTAGGTAGTTCCACCGATGCTGTGCCGCGCCGCCGCCGCAAAGCTGGCGTCATGAACACACACGAACAGAACAAGGCCGCGGTCCGCAACTGCTTCTCGCAGGCGGCCGCCGGCAACTTCGACGCGCTCCCGGGCTTGCTCGCCGAGGGCTACGTCCTGCATCCGGAGGGCATCCGCGGCGCCGACGGCTTGGCCGAGATGGTCCAGGGCTACCGCTCGCAGATCCCCGGTCTCAACGTCACAATCGACCATCAGTTCGCCCAGGGCGACTACGTCGCGACCCGGACTACCATCCGCGGCCGGCACGTGACCGGCCACGACGTCGAGTTCACCGGCCTCACGATCAGCCGTTGTCGCGACGGCAAGATCGAGGAGGAGTGGGAAATCGTCGACGTCATGAGCCTCCTGGCGCAGATCGGCCAGCTGCCCGAGCCGAGCACCGCCTGATCTACGGGAGGTCCTGTCGCCGGCGAACGAAGAGACCGGCGGAGATGGGGGCCGAAGGGGAAATGGTCCCCCCTCCCACACCATCTCCACTCCCGAGGCCGGGAGCATGGATCGGGGGTGACCGAGATCGGTGACGACGACGAGGAATGGTTGGGGTGTTGCCCACCATGTTGCCCAAACGGCGAAATGCCGAACCAGTCAAGAATCACAAGGTGGCCATTTACAGGGAGAAAGCTGATGGGCCGTCTTGGACTCGAACCCAGGACCTTGGGACTAAAGGCTCCTGACCGGGATGCCGGACTGTGCCGTCTCGTGTCGTTGCGTCCGTCCTGAACCGAAGTCGCAGCCGTCGGAAGTGGTATACGTGATGTTCTGTGCGGTTGCGTTGTGCGGCGTTCGTTTGCACGGGCGTTTGCATCAGCGGCAGGCGTTGGGATGCTGTCGCTGACGTCGGCGGGTCCTCATCCGCGGAAGCCCAATCGAGCTAGCTCCCTGGCGACCGACGCATGACGGGGTTGCGGGACTTCGGCCGGGCGGAAGATCGAGCGCGATGGCTCTCGACGGTGTCCTCCTAACCAGGCTCCGTCCGCCGCGATTCCCTGCGACTTGCGTCGAGCGCCAGCATCTGCCTCACGGGCCGCCGCCCGATCTGAGGCTGGAGAGTGCGCGCGAGGATCTCTCGCCGCTCCTCACTGCTCTTCCTCGAAGGGGGTTCCTCCGATCCGCTCTGTCCTGAGAGCAGTACGCGCGCGCTCGATTTGACGGGGCGGCGTTCGCGTTGCACTGCTGGCTCCGCCTACCTGGGCGGGCTGGTGAGCCGTCGCAAGGGGCTCCGCTGTCCCCGAGTCGGCCGGCGGAACACATTGCTGCGTCGCGCTTCGCCCCGGCGGGGCGCCGAGAGGTGTATAACCTCTCCAAGAGACGCTCGAGTTCTTGCTTGTTCGGACCGTAGGGTCCGAGCCGGGCCTGAGGAGAGCAGCGCCAGCCACCTTCTCCCGCCTCTCGACCGCCGCCTTCTTGGCAGGCAGATGCGGAGGGCCCCGTGGCCACCCACTCGTTCCCCGGACGGGGGCATGACTCCCCGTCATCCTCATGCGCGCCCTGAGGCTGCGGCAGGAGCCGACGCGAACCGCCGCCGCCCGCGCCCCTCGCACGGAGGAGCCAGCGCAGCAGCATGGTTCCGTGCTTTCGGTGGACTGCGAAGAACGGGAGGGTCTGATCGTCCTGAGCTTGGCGGGCAACCTCGACATCTACACAGCGCCGGTATTCCAGGAGCACGTGAGGCGCTACGACCCGGCGGAGGTCCAGCTGGTGATTGACCTCGCTGGCGTCCAGCTGCTGGACTCCACCGGCCTGGGCGCGTTGGTGGGTCTCCGGAACCGCGCTCGCCGCGAAGGCGGGCGTCTCGGACTCGTCTGCCCGGACCACCGCCTGATGCGGCTGTTCTGGTCCACCGGGCTCCGCCCCGCCTTCGTCCTCGGCGACGACTTGGCGACGGTCCGCTCCGCGCTGGCCGACGGGGCTGACATGCCCATCGAAATCCGTCCGCGTCCGGCACGCTGATCATCTGGCGAGAGGAGACATCATGTCCATGCCGACCACTGACCGACCCGCCGCGCAGCCGCGTCCTCCGCCCTGTGGCCTGCTTCTGATCAGCCGGGCGATTCTGCAGGACGCGGCGGCCGATGTCGCGCTGCTCGAGCAGCAGATGAGCGGGGCCGACGGGGACGCTGCGGTGATCCGCCACGGGGTCGCCGCGGTCGCGGTCCTGGATCGCGCCGGCCGCATGCTCCAGACGCAGGGGGAGGTCATGCTGGACCAGCTCCTCGACATGAACTTCTCCGCTGAGGAGCGCGAGGAACCGTCCCGGCCAACTGCTCCGGGGCGGCCGCACCCGCTCACGCTCGCAGGCCGGCCCTGATGCCGTCGGCGCCCTCCTGGGACGTGGTGCTGCTCCGGCACCCGGCGGGCAGCGGTCGCGCGCGCGTGATGGGTCGGGTGAGATTCGAGGCCCCAGACGCCACTTGCGCGCGCCGAGCGGCCGAGGTTGCCCTCGCGGCGCGCTCAGGCTCCGAGCCGGGTTGGTCCCTCGGCGTGCTCCGCTCGCTCACCCCGAACGCGGCCGGCACCTACCTTTACGTCGTAACTTTCGCGGCGTGGGAGGCATGTGGGGAGCGCTTCATCCAGCGCGACGTCCACCGGCGCGATGTCTGGGCGACCGATGCCACCTGCGCTCGTCGCCGCGCCGTCGAGGAGGTGCAGGCCATGCCGGGCTACCTTCCTGCCTGGCGCGTCACGCAGGTAGTCCGGCAAGGAACCCCGCGCGAACCGGCGCATCGGCTGGGGAAGGCCGCGAGTGACCGTAAGAGCGGCGTGCGTCCCAGAGGTGGACCGCACTATGCTCGGAGACCAGGCGGGTTGGCGTGACAAGCCCAGGACCAGGGGAAGAGAGGGGGGTTGCGAAGTTCCCGGCGCGGGTGAAGAGTGGCAGGGGGCGTTGATCCGGCCCCCACTAGAGGCTGAGCGGGTCCCCGGCGACGGGTGCTTTGATGACCTGCGAGGCTAACCCCGATTGGTCTCATAGCGAAGGCCGCCGCCGGGCCTCGCTGCCACGGCCTTTGTGCCACCGCTGGTCATGCGGCCGTCGCCGAACGTCCCCGCTTGCCCTCGACCCGGTTCTCGGCAATCGTCCGTATCGCGGGTCTTGCCGCGAAGGTGACAAAGGAGACAGTCCAGTGTTCCGTCCAGTCCGCGCTGCCCTCGTCGTCGCGGCGCTTTCCCTGATTGCCGTCGCGTCTGGTTGCGGATCGAGCTCTTCGGGCGGCGGTTCGACGACCACCCCGGCTGCGCCCACGACCTCTTCGGCGACGACTGCACCGACCACTACCGCACCGACGACTGGTGCCGGGACGTCCGTCGCGATCGCCGCCGATCCGAGCGGGGCGTTGGCTTTCGTGCAGAAGTCGCTGACGGCGCCCGCCGGTTCGGTCACCTTCGACTTCACGAATGCGTCGCCGGTTCCCCACAACGTGACCTTCAAGAAAGCCGGTACAGAGCAAGAGCTCGGCGGGACCACGACGATCGCGTCCGGGTCTGCGTCGGTGACGCTCACCCTCCCCAAGGGCACCTACACCTACTACTGCAGCGTCCCCGGCCATGAGGCCGCGGGGATGAAGGGCACGCTCACCGTCACTTAGGCGCCGCCCGTGCTCGCAGACGATCGCGTGTCACGGGGCGGCACCGGGCGACAGACACGATGCTCGGTGCGCGCATCGCTCGTCCAAAGGCGCCTGAGCGCCGCCATCCGTTCAGGCGCCCGTCAGGCGCTGCCGCCCTCGGCGGATGGTCCGACGTCGGGACGGTCCACCGCCGGTACGGGAAACACGCCCTCCCCGATGAGCTCGACGGCGCGCGATGCTCTACGCGATCGGGGAATACCTCTGGCGGGAGAGGCAGGGGAAATAGTGCGTGGACCGGCACCCGAACGCGACACCACCCGGCGTCGGATTCGACGAGACCCCCCTCGATGCGGGACCGAGAATAGCTGAATCAAGCGGTTTCCGTCCCCCGCATTTCCCGCATCAGCCCCCATTTTCCCGGGATGACTTGCACACAGGTTGCACAGGGCAGGTGCGCTTCGGCGCTCACCCGTTGCGCGAAACGTCCGAACGCGTGATGCACGGGGGCGATCTCGAACGAGGCGTTCGCGGGGATGAGCGCCATCGCCCCCGCTCGGGTCACGAACCGGGACTGTTTCTCGCAGCGAGGCGCAATGGCATAGGTTTGGGGATCGGCCGGCGTGCGTCGGGAACGCCCCGCCGGTCGACGGGGCGCCTCGCCCCGAAGCGTCCGCGACGATGCGACGTCGCGGCTGGGTCCCCTCCCTGCCGGTCGGAGGGATCGCACTTGGCAGACCGGCCCGAGAGGGCGGTCCCGGCCACGCCTTGCACGCTGGCGCAGAAGCGGCTCACGCCTGCCCATCTTTTCCGGTCGACCCCCTCCGCAGATCCGAGGGGCCGTAAATGCCGGTCGGGTCACTTGCATCCCCTGGGGGCGGTGCTCCCTTGTTTTCTCCCACGGGATGCCTCCCGTGTTCGCGGCGGGACCGGCGGCGACGCCGATCGCATGATAGCCGGTACCTCACGCGGGGTTCGCGTCTCGCGAACGCTACCCCGCCCCCCGGGCGAGGCCCTCCGAGTGCACCGGGCCATCCGGCGGCCGGCGCGGATCAGCATTGGGCGGATCGCTTCTTCGAGCTCGCGCGGCTACGCGCCCTTCTTGGCGATGAACTCCGCGACCATCCGCTCCCCGGCCTCGTGCCCCTGCTCGAAGTACACGCGGTTGATCTCCTTGAAGACCTCCCACTGGGCGGGGACGTCATCCTCGGCCAGGGTCGCGTCCACCGGGCAGACCTCGACGCAGGCGTCGCAGTCGATGCACTCGGCCGGGTCGATGTAGAGGATCGTCGCCTCGTCGTGGTGCTCCTCGCCCAGCATCGGGTGGATGCAGTCCACGGGACAGGCGTCGACACAGGAAGCGTCTTTCGTGCCGATGCAAGGTTCGGCAATCACGTAGGTCATGCGGTGGGATGTCCCTCACGGAAAACGACGATGGGAATTGGACCCTACCCGGGGTTGCCTCCTGCGTCGACCGGTACGCTTGGCCCAGATGGACCGTCCAAGGCCGGGCTCATCACCTTGGGCGCCGCCGCGGCTCCCTTAAGACGCCCGACGAATCCGAAGAGCGCTGTTGTCTCGCCGTTTGCGCGACCTGGGCGAGGCGAGCGAGGATCGAGGCTGCTTCTCGCTGCTCACGCTTCGTCACGGGCGCGGGGTAGCGGTTCGCAAAGGCGAATCGCAGGGTGAGTCACGTCCGCGGGAGGCAGGCCGATGTGCGCGGCGTTCTACCGTCGGGCGGATGCCTCGCGCGCGATGTGTCCAGAAACGGCGGCTCGCGACGTTGACCGGCGCGGCGACTGTTCCTACGATGGCCGAAAGGCTCGGCGCGGGAAGGAGACGGATGGGCGAGGCACGCGACGTCATGAACCGCGTCACGGAGGCGGTGTTCAGCAAGGACCGGGAGGCTCTGAGCCAGCTCTACGCTCCGAATGCGGTCGCCGAGTCGCCCGACCTGGGGACGATCAGCGGGCGGGATCAGATCGTCGCCTGGCTCGGCGAGTTCGTGGCGGCATTCCCGGACGCGTCATTCGAGGCGGCCCGCGAGCACGAGTGCGGCGACACCGCGATCGACGAGGGGTACTTCGTCGGCACGAACACCGGTCCCCTGGCGATGCCGAACGGCGAGAGCATCCCGGCGACGGGACGGCGGGTGTGGATGCGCGCGTGCGACGCCGCGACCGTCGAGGACGGGGTCGTGACGAGCCACCGGTTCTACTTCGACCAGTTGGACTTCCTCGGGCAGCTGGGCCTGGCGCCGGAGGCGTAGCGCACGACCGCTCCGGCGAGCGCGTAGGCCCAGCTTCCGCGCTGGCCGCCCGCCGTTAGTAACCCGGTCCCGGGGGGACTGTGACCGGGTGCGGGCTGACACGGGCGAACGACGTCAACCTATCATCCTACGCGAGTTGCGCGTAACTCAGTTCGGGGCGTTACGTTATGAAGTCCACGCCAGACTGAGTTATAACGTCGCGGACAAGACAAGCGCAACCGCACTATCATATTGGCGATATTGCGTTGGTTCGATAGCAGTCCGTCCTGCCCTCGTCGGAGCGCAGACACTGAAAAGAGGAAGTCGCGTCGCTCGCCAAGCAACTTGGCTTGCCGGATAGGTAGAGCGGCATCGTCGCTTCCTCTCGTCCGCCGACCCATGCGAGTCGCCGTTAGGCGTAGGCGTATGGCCCGCGCTGGTCGGCTTCGGAGGATGTCCCGGCCGTCGTGGAATTTGCGGCGACGGTCCCGGTGTGCTTGGGCCTGGTGCCGCCGGATCCACAACTGGGAGGCATCCGTGCCACAGCCGTTCCCCAGCGGTCTGGTTCACGGCGTGGGGCGAATAAGGTGCGGGTGTGGACGAGCCGGTTCCCGTGACGACCGTGACGGATGAGCTCGAGGCCGACGTGGTCTGCGGACTCCTCCGCTCGGCCGGTCTTGAGTGCGGCTTCCGTCCGACGGCGGCCTCCGACTCGGCGTTCGGTGGCCTCCTCGCCGGACGGATGGAGATCCTCGTGCACGCGTCCGACCTCGAGGCCGCGCGCGACGTCATCGCCGCCGCCGACTCCACCTAGGTCCCCGGCCTCATCGGGGAACACGCTCGAGGCGGAGGTCTCAACCGACCTCATGGACGGGCCATGCGTCGCGGTATCCCGTGGGTGGACGACAGCCTGTCGGAGGTCACCCAGGGGTGAGCCCCTACCCGTCGCGCGGTCGCTCTTCGGAGTCCCTAGTCGCGCCTGCTGCGCGGGACGGGCCGCTCTCCAACGCCGAGGCAGGCGGGGCACACCCGCGGAACCAGCCCCTCGCCGTTGCGGTCCTCGAAGATCCGTCGCTGCCCCCAGCACAGGCCGCAGGGGGCCCACGTGTCGAGGGTCGTCGTCGCGTCGATCGCGATGCCCACCGCCGTCATCCCCTCACCGGCCTGCTCGCGTCGAGGGCCGCATCTTCCCACGTCGCAGATGGAGAGCAGACCACTTGACACCGAACATGGTTCATGGCGTTCTCGTTCAGAAGGGGTTCTCCTCCCCTCCCCGTCGACCTCATCGACGCTGACCGTTTCGGACGACCTGATGGACGGGCCGTGAGTTGCCTGGACGACCGCTCCCTCCAAGGTCACGACGGGGCTCGGGGACTGGTCGTGGGTTGCCCGACCGGGTCGTGCCTGGATCGCCACACCTCGCCATCCGTGTGCTCCAGATTCCAGAGGGATCAGCCTCGTGGCAGGAGCCCGGTCCGACGCCGGGTGGTGTCGCGTTCGGATGCCGTTCGTTGGGGGTCCACGCACTATTTCGCCTGCCTCTCCCGCCAGAGGTAGTCCCCGATCGCGTAGAGCATCGCGACGGCGACGAGGACCAGGAGCACCGCGATGACTTTTCAACTCCAACATCATCCCGTCACCCGTGCGTCCTCATGCCATTGGTGCCAGCCGGCGGTGGCGACTCCACGAGCATCGGCTAGCCATAGCCCGTCGATGCGAAGTCATTCATTGAGCCGAGGCTAGCCACGATCCCGGACGGCCCGAGGCGAGTGGCAAAACGAGTGGCAAGAGTGCCGCCCGATGCTCCTCGATGCCGCTCGACGCGGCGGCGACGAAGTGGAAGCCGATGCGCCAGTTCGGTCCGTCCATCGGCCGAACGGCACACGTCCTCCCGAGGCCGGGAGCATGGATCGGGTGTCCGAGATCGGGCGCGGGGAAGAAGAAATGGCGGGGTGTTGCCCACCTTGTTGCCCAAAGGGCGAAATGCCGAACCAGTCAAGGATCACAAGATGATCATTTGCAGGGGAAAGAGTGATGGGCCGTCTGGGACTCGAACCCAGGCCTTGGGATTAAGGCTCCTGTTCGGGATGTCGGACTGTGCCGTATGGTGTCGTTGTGTCCGTCCTGGACGGCATCCGGAGCAGTCAGGAGCGGTGTACGTGACGTCCTGTGATGTCGCGTCCGGCGGAGTTCGTTTGCAAGGCCGTTTGCATCAGCGGCTGGCGTTGGAATGCGGCGAAGCCCCTGGTAGGAGCGCCCCGCTGGACCTTTGGGCGGGCCGGCCTGGCTGGGTACTCTTCGCTCTGAGCGTCCGATGCAGTCGAGGATGACTTGGAGGCGATCGGTGGCAGTAGGAAACGCCATGGCGAGCGGACCAGGTTCAGGACCTCAAGGAACGCGATGCGCCCAGCCGATGAGCGAACGCCGACCGGCGACCCGGGCGAGGTAGCGCTGGCGGAATGTGGCTTCTGACGTTGTGCCGGGCGCTCCGCTGACCTGCAGGTGGGCGCTCTGTGACGACGTCGCCTCGTTCGACAGCCCGGTTGGCTCGTCGAGCAGCAGTGGCCGCGATGCGCGCCGCGTTAGAAGGGTCGCGTGCTCCGGTGTCCGAGGGCGTCGAGACGAGCCATGTCCGTGTCCGTGAGGGCGAAGTCGAAGACGCGGCGGTTCTCGACGATGCGCTCTCGCCGTCCGGACTTGGGGATGGCGGGGATGTCGCGCTGGACGGCCCAGCGCACCATGACCTGCGCCGGGGTGCGGCCGTGGCGGCGGGCGACCTCGGCGATGACGGGGTGGTCGATCTGCCTGCCGCGTGCGAGCGGGCTGTAGGCCTCGAGCACCACTCCGGCCCGGCGGTGGGCCTCGACCACCTCGAGCGCGAACGCGAACGGGCTGAAGTCGACCTGGTTGACCATGGGCGCCACGTCTGCCCGGGCGACGAGCCGCTCAAGCCGGCCCGGGTCGTAGTTGGAGACGCCGATCGCGCGCGCCAGGCCCCGCTCGTGAAGCCGCTCGAAGTCGGGCCAGACCGCGTCGCTCGCCCGGGTGGGCCAGTGGATGAGGTAGAGGTCGACCCAGTCGAGACCCAGCCGCGCGAGGCTGCCGGTGAGCTCCCGCTCGGGATCCCCGGTCCCGGGCGTCATCTTCGTCGTCACGAACACCTCCTCGCGCGGGAGGCCGGTCGCCCGGATCGCCCGTCCCACGCCCTCCTCGTTGCGGTAGGAGGGCGCCGTGTCGACGTGCCGGTAGCCCGCCTCGAGCGCCCACGCCACCGCCTGCTCGGTCTCCCGGCCCGCGGGGATCTGCCAGACGCCGAGCCCGACGAGCGGCATCAGCGTCCCGCCGGCGAGCGGGACCGCCGGCTCGCCGCCGAGTCGGTGGTCTCCGATCAGACGAGCTCCCTCGGGACCACGAACGCCACGAGCTCGGCACCACCGGGGCGGAGGTCCCGCCAGCCGGACACCGGCGCCTGCAGGGTGGCCAGCGCGCCGGTGGGCATCTTCGCCCGGAGCCGGTCGAGGGCCTCGCGCTCGCCGCTCCCTGCGAGGGCGACGGCCAGCCCCTGCAGGGCCGGGTTGTGCCCGATGAGAAGGACCGAGGTTACCGTTGCCGGCAGCGTGCGAAGCCGAAGCAGGAGGTCCTCCTCGCCGGCCCCGTAGAGCTCCTGCTCGACCTGGGCGGGGACGTCTGGCAGCGCCTCGGCGACGAGCTCGAGCGTCTCGCGCGTGCGCCGCGCCGGCGAGCAGAGGATGAGCGCCGGCCGGATCCCCTCGCGGCGGAGGTACTCGGCCATCGCGCGGGCGGCACGGCGCCCACGCGGAGCGAGGGGCCGCTCGGCGTCGAGGTGGCCCGGGTCCTCCCAGCTCGACTTGGCGTGGCGCAGCAGGTGGACGACCCTCACGGTACGCCGCCACAGCGAAGGGATGGCGCCAGCGGAGACCGACGGCGGTGAGCGTGCGGCCGGTCTTGCCAGCTCGGCTTCGCCGGCAGCGGGAGCGGCGCGACCGTCGGATACTGCTTGAAGGGCAGGGGCTTGTTGGCCCAGTCGAGGTCGTGCCCCCCGGCGCGCACGCTCGCGTGGCTGTGCTTGGTGCGGTCGTGGTACTCCCACGCGGCGTCCGCCGAAATCACCACTCGCCAGCCTACGTCGCCGCCCGCCCCTCGACCAGGCGCCAGGCCCTCGCCACGCCGGATCCCACGCCGCAGCGGCGGCGAGCACTAAGCTGGCCTCGATGGAGGTGCTCTCGAGCCGCGTCCTCCTGTCTCCGCGCGATCACGAGCGCTCCCTGCGCTTCTACGAGGAGACACTCGGCTTGGCCGTCTACCGCGAGTGGGGCCGGGGGCGCGAGCGCGGGGCCGTCTTCTTCCTCGGCGGCGGGCTCCTCGAGATCTCGGGCCCCCCCGTCGAGCCGGCGACGGGGGCGGCCCGCCTGTTCCTCCAGGTGCGCGACCTGCGCGCCGCACGCGAGCGCTTCGCAGCGCTGGGCGTCCCGATCGAGCAGGAGCCCGCCGTCCGGCCCTGGGGGCTCTTCGAGATGGTCGTCCGCGATCCCGACGGCCTGGCGCTGGTGTTCGTCGAAGTGCCGACCAACCATCCGCTCCGGCGCCGCGGCTGACCCGCTGGGCCGGACGGGATGCTGGCGGAGTGGGCCCAGGCGCGGCCGGAACCACGACATCTCGCGTCCCCCCGCTCAGGCCTCGCGCGGGCGGGCCTCGAGCACGGCCGCCGCCAGCGCCACCTGGGCGCAGCGCAGCTCCCCCTCGGCCAGCACAGCCTCGCGCGGGATGGCTGCGCTACCGGATGCGTGAGCCCTGGGGGCGTGCCCTCCAACAACCCAGCGGGGTTTAGTTCCGAGCCCTGCGTCACCAGCCTGAGTGAGACTGCACTCAGTCCTTGGCGCGAGCCGAGGCCGTCTGCCACGCTTCGCGAGCGCGAGAGCGCGGGAGTGCCGGAAGTAAGGATGCCGGGATCGACTATCGGGGCCCCAGGAGCCAAGCGAAATCCCTGCAAATTGCCATGTCGCGGGTGCGAGGAATGCGACGAAATCCGCTGGCGTGCGTGCTCCGGTGGTGTTCGGTAGACGGGATGACAGGGGCGGACAAGCCAGTCCGTGGGCGGCGGTCGCGCTTGGGTCACGCCGCCATGGCGAGCCGCCGGCGGGGGACCGGCCTGCGCCGCCCGCTCGAGAGCGCATTGGGAGACGGTCGGCAACAACGGCAGGCCGCCGCGCGACGACTCCTCGAGGTACATCTACCTGGCGATCGCGGTGACGATCGGAGTGGTGCTGCCGATCGTCACCGGCTTCGTTGTCTTGCTCACCTGAGGCGGCGCCCCGCCCTGCCCGATCGGGCGGCGGGGCGCCGTTGAGGGCGAGCGCCGGTTGCTGTCGGATCAGGCGATGGCCCCCGCCAGCAACTCGACCCCCGGCTGCGTGCGGCGGGTCCTGTCCTCGTCCACCGCGAAGTCGCGGACAGTGATGTTCGCGAAGTTCGGGAACGCCCCGACTGTCTGGAACAGCTCGGACGCGGCGTAGCCGTCCGAGGCGGCCCGGTCGGCGAACAGGTAGACGCCGCCATAGGTGTTGGACGCCGGGTCGCGAAGCCAGATCTTGGCCAGCAAGCCAGGCAGCTCGGCGAACGCGGGGGACAGCTGCTCGCAGGCCTGAGCGTAGCCGTCTTCGCTCATGTCACGGAGGTTGAAGTTGATGATCTTGACGTGCATCTGGTCAGGTCCTTTCGGGTTGGCGCGATCGGCGGCGTGCGCCCTCGCGCAGGGACGCCGCGGCGACCGCTGTGTCGTAGTCCAGCTGGAGCGCGTTGAGCTCGGGCCGTCATGCCTTGGGGATGGTCGGGGTCGGGGTGCGCCCCGGCGGGCACGCCACGTGCAACACGTCGATCCAGCTTCGGATCTGCGTGGTTTTCATCGAGGTCCTCCTTTCAGGTGTCGGATGTCGGGCCGGAACGCCCGGCCCAGAGCTGTTCGGGGGTTACGCCCGCGCCACCAGCTGCTCGCCCAGGCCCAGGCAGGTCGGGCAGCGCTGTGGCACCAACCCTTCGCCGTTTCGGTCTTCGAGGATGCGCCGCTGGCCCCAGCAGGTCGGGCACGGCCGCCAGAGCGCGGGCTGGGCGGGAATGGGTCTTGGGGTGGTGATCACGATGAGCCTCCTGCGGGTACGCCCCGATCGATCGCTCTGACAACCGGCGTCGTCAGGGACGCGCTTCGTAGACGATGTTGAAGGGGGTCTCGGCGGCGCGGCGGAAGCGGGTGAAGCCGCCAGCCGTCACGACGTCACGGATCCTCGCCTCCCCCGCCTGCGCGCCGAGCGCCAGCCCGACCTCCTGCGCCAGCGACGACGGCGTGCACAGCAGGGTCGAGAACCCGTAGTAGGCGCGCCCGACCGGGTTGAGGTTATCCTCGACGCGGTCTCCCGCGGCCGGCTCCACGATCATCCATGTCCCGTCCGCCGCGAGCGAGCTGCGCACATGGCGGGCCGCGCCCACCGGGTCGCCCATGTCGTGTAGACAGTCGAACATCGTTACGAGGTCGTACCCCACGCCGGGAAACGTCGACGCGGGGGCGGTCTCGAAGCGGATGCGCTGCGCAGTCAACGGATACTTCCCGATGCGCGCGGTGAGACCGGCCTCCCTCGCGCGCTCGCGGGCGGTCTCGATCGAGCCGGAGTGGTAGTCGTAGCCGACGAAGGTCGACCTCGGGAACGTCGTTGCCATCAGGATCGTCGACGCGCCGTGGCCGCAGCCGACGTCGGCCACCTTGGCGCCGCGCTCGAGCTTCTCGACGACGCCTTCGAGCACCGGGAGCCAGCAGGGGACGAGGTTGGCGTTGTAGCCGGGCCGGAAGAATCGCTCGGTGCCGTCGAAGACGTCGTGACTGTGCTCATGCCAGCCGACGCCGGCACCGCTGCGGGCGACCTCGGTGATGCGCGGCGAATCGAGGACCGACCCGACTGCGACCTGGAAGAGACCGGGCAGGTAGGCGGGACTGTCCTCGTCGGTGAGCGCCATCGCCTGCTCGGCCGGGAGGGTGTAGCGCCCTTCAGCCGGGTCGTACTCGACGTAGCCTCCCGCTGCCTGGGCGTTCAGCCACTCGCGCACATAGCGTTCGGCGACTCCGGCGCGCCCTGCGAGCTCGCCGGAGGTGAGCGCGCCAGCCCCTGCGAGCGCTCGGTACAGGCCGAGCTTGTCTCCCATCACGACGAGCGCGGAGTTCAGGGTCGCCCCCACCTCGTCGACGGCGCGGAACACGAACGCCATCAGCTTGTCGTGATCGATGGTGGGCGGCGAATTGGTGGTGGTCATGGTCGCCTCCTTCTTCGTCAGGTTGCATCGACGGTGGGGCGGGGGAAGCCGACGCGGTCGCCGTGGCGATGGATGTGCAGGCGGTGCGTTTGAGACGACCGCCCAGCTCGGTCTTTCCTCTCCCCGACGGCGACGGCCGCCGCATGTCGATTGGGACGAACCTAGGCGGCACGTCCCGAGCCGCCATCGACCGTTTTCGCCATCTTGGCGGCGTCCGCTTTGCAGGCGGAGAGCGTTCGCTATGTAGGCGGGGCAGGCGCGAGCAGTCCGCGCTCGAGCGCCACACGCGTCGCCTGGGCTCGCGAGTGGACGCCGAGCTTCGCGTAGATGTTGGCAACGTGCCGAACGACAGTCGCCTCGCTGATCACGAGCGCGCTCGCGATCGCACGATTCGAGCGCCCCTCGACGAGGAGGGCAAGGACTTCGCGCTCACGCGGGGTGATCTCGTCCGTGGCGCGTGCGACCCCCGGGCCGAGCCGGCGGGCGAGATCGTGGGCCCGCCGCGACCACGTCCGCGCAGCGATCGCGTCGAGTCGATCCTGTGCTCGCGCTGCGAGGGCGCCGCCCTCCCGGCGCGAACCCCGCACATGCGCGAGAGCCTCGGCTCCGATCAACGACATTCGTGCGGCCTCCCAGCGCCAGCCGGCGGCGTCGGCGGCGTCGGCGGCCGCCTCGAGGGCCCTGGCGCGGGCAGGACGACCTGCGGCCAGCTCGGCGAGGGCGGCGGCGTAGTCGGCGCGAGGACCGCGCAGGCGTTCGGCGACCTGCCGGCCGCGGTGCTCCGCCTCGGCGGCGTCCCGGCCCGCCACAGCGATCTCGATCGCCGTCACGAGCAGCGTCGGTGGCGCAGGCAACGGCCTTTCGCGGCGTCCTCCCACCGGGCGATCGCGGGGCCGATCGCCTCGGCGGCGCCGGCCGGATCGCCAGCGGCAAGGCGCGCACGGGCGAGACCGAGCCGCGCCCGCGAGGTGGCCTGCAGGTCCTCGAGCGTGTCCGCTTCGTCGCTCGCGGGGGCGAGCAGGGCCAGCGCCGCTGGGATGGCTCCGAGGCCGATCAATCGTTCGCCCCGGATCCAGTCGAGACCCAACCGGACGACCGGGTCGGGCCCGACCTCGGCCATGGAGCGCTCCGCCTCCCCGAGCATCGCGAGGGCGTCGTCCCATTCGCCAGTCCGGACGTGGATCAGGGCGCGCACGCTGCACATCCACGCGTGGGTCAGGTGCAGGCCTCGGGCCCCGACGATGGCAAGCCCTTCCTCGGCCCAGCGCACCGCCTCGTGCGCGGTGCCGCTCAGATGAGCGCAGGAGAGCTCGAAACACGCGCGCGTGGCGCCGAGGTCGTCGCGGCTCTCGCGTGCGAGCGCAAGCGCATCGAGGAGCGCCTGACGGCCGGTTTCCGCCTTTCCCCCGAGCCACCGCGCGGTGCCGAGCGTGGTCAAGAGGTGCACCCGGTCCAGGAGCTGCGCACGGTTCGGCGGCGACGTGGTCATGCCCAGACCTTCCTCGGCGACACGCATGGCGGCGCGCAGATCGCCCGTGCGCACGAGCGTGTCGGCGAGGAGCGGCAGCAGGTGCAGGTGAGCCTCGGGCGGGTCCTCCGGGTGAAGCTCCGCGCGTGCCGCGGCGAGGTCCTCGAGCACGCCGACCCGCTCGCCGTTGTGCAGGCGCGCGGCCGCGGCGACAGCGAGGGCCTCGGCCGCGTGGATCCGGTCACCCAGCGCGAGGTAGCTCGTTCTCGCGTCCTGGAGCAGGCGAACACCCCGCGGCTCGCGGCGCGCCCGGACCAGCAGGCGTCCGTAGTCGAGGAGCAGCCCGGCACGCTCCGCGGGATCGAGCTCCGGCGTGCTCAGGGCGAGGGCTCGCTCGAAGTGACCCTCGGCCTCGTCATAGCCGCAGAGCTCGAGGGAACGCCGGCCCGCCCGCAGCGAGTAGGCCAAGCCGCGACCGGGCTCGCCGGCGGCGATCGCATGCCCGGCGAGCTCGGTGAGCGGCGCGTCCGAGGTGTCGCCGTACCGGGCCTCCGCCACGTCGAGAACGCGGGCGTGACGCCTGCGCCGTTCCGCGGTGAGGAGGTCCTCGAGCACCGCCTCACGCGTCAGGGCATGGCGGAAGGCGAAGCTGAAACCGCTCGGGTCGTCCGGGTCCTCGCCCAGGAGCCCTGCGTCGCGCAGCCGGGCGAGGGCGGCCAGCGCCGCGTCCTCGTCGACGTCTCCGACCGCTTCGAGGAGCCGGACGTCGACGCGGTCGCCGATCACCGCGGCCCAACGCAGGAGCTCGCGATCGGCCTCGTCGAGTCCACCGGCACGCGCGAGCAGGAGCGCGCGAACGCTGGCCGGGGGGTGCAGGGTCACGTCGCCCCGCCATCCGCCGCTGTCAGGGTCGAGCCGGCCCGCCTCGACGGCGTCGCGAACGACCTCCTCGACAACGAACGGAACCCCGCCGCTCATCGTGAGGATCGCCGCCCGTGCCCGCTCGTCAGGCTCAACCCCGAGGATGTCCGCGAGCATGGCTTCGACCGCGGCATCGTCCAGCGGCTCGAGCGGGAGCTCCTCGCCGAGGCGCTCGCGCGTGAGCTCGCGCCGCAGATCGTCCAAGCTCGTCCCGGGCACGGCATCCTCCGAGCGGTACGTGACGAGCACCGTCAGCGACTCCGTTGCGGAGGTCTGGGCGAGGTACAACACTAGGGCGTTGCTGGAGGGGTCCGCCCAGTGGAGGTCCTCCAAGACGAGGAGGAGCCCCGCGGGTGGGGTGAGTGCCGCGAGGTGGCGTGAGGCCGCCTCGAAGACGGCGGACCGTCCGATCTCGAGCGCGTCGGGCCGGGCGCCGAGCTCCGGCAGCAGGTGGGCAGGGAACGCCGCGGCGACGGGATCGCCGTCCGGCGGCGGGGTCTCCGAGCGCCTGAGCGCCCTCAGAGCGTCCTGGAAGACCGAGAAGGGCATCGCGGCGTCGCCGCTTCGGGCGCGGCCCTCCACGACGAGGCGGCCGTCGGCGCGTGCCCGCTCGGTGACCGCGCGGACGAGCCGGCTCTTCCCGATCCCGGCCTCGCCCGTGACCTGGAGGACGGGCGGCGATGCGGCGGCGCCCGCGAGCAACCGGTCCACGCGCGCGAGCGCCGCCTCACGGCCCACCATCGATTGGGCGAGCAGGCGGGGGCCAGGTCTCCGCGCCCCGTGCCGCCCTGCCCCCACGATCCCTCCCGCTCACCCTGGCCGCACCTGCTGTCACGAGCATTCTTGCGAGCCCGGACACCCGGCTCAACCGTTGGCGGCCCTACGTTGGCGGCGATGCCGGGTGGCCCCCCGGGGCGCGGGTCACCAAGAGGTGGGGCTGGAGCCCACCAGGCCCCCCGCACGGCGATCTACGAGTGCATCGAACGCTCGTACGAGCCGCCGCTGCCGCCATTCCGTCCTCGGCTACCATAGCCCCGCCGACCACGAGGGCTGCACCGTCAGGAGCCCTCACAAGCGGAAGTAGACAAGCTGTCCGACGCCGAGGTCAACTCCGGCATCCTCCCTGCCGTCGTGACCGACTGACAGGCACGCTGGGGGGGCGGCTCACCCCCAT
>CAVPMA010000020.1:0-26784 GCA_963706315.1 uncultured Thermoleophilia bacterium
GTGGGAGGGGGGCCATTTCCTCGCTGGCCCCGCGTCGTACGCGGGACGCGTCCATGTTCCCCGCGTTGTCGGCGGTTTCAGCCGACGACGGCGGGCGTTCGGGTCATCCTGAGGACCATGTCACGCTTGACGGACCCGGCTGCGCTGCGTGCGCTCGGGACGAGCAGGACCGTGACGTTCAGTCGCCCCTGGGCCCTGAGCTGCCGTCGGGCAGCCGTCATCAGCGAGAGGATCACCTCGGCCCGCCGACCGGGCGCGAGCATGAAGGGGCGCACGCCGCTGACGCGCAGTTGCACGTCGTTGTCGCCAGGGGGCCCCAGGAGACGTAGGGTCCCGCGACACGCGCGCGCCGCGCCGGACGGACACCGGATGCGCACGGCGACCGAGCTTGTCCTTCGCTGGCGAGCGGTCAGGATGGCGGCTGTCGGCGGGTACTCGCTGACGACACCGGCCGGGGTGATCCGCGCGATCCGCCCCGCCCACTCGGTGAACCACAGGTTGCCGCCGGGGCCGGCGGTGATCCCTTCCGGGCCGCTCCCGGCGCTGATCCCTGCCCGGAACTGCGTGACGGTGCCGGTCGGGGTGATGCGACCGATCCGGCCGTCGAACTCGGTGAACCAGACGTTGCCGTCGGGGCCGGCGGTGATCCCGCGGGGTTCGCTGTTCGGGCTGATCCCCGACTGGAACTCGGTGACCGTGCCGGTCGGGGTGATCCGACCGATCCGGTTGCCCTTCGAGTTCGTGTACAGGCTGGACTCGGTGAACCAGAGGTTGCCGTCGGGGCCGGCGGTGATCCCGGTCGGCCCGCTGTTTGGGCTGATCCCCGCCGAGAACTCAGTGACCGTGCCGGTCGGGGTGATCCGCCCGATGCGGCTGCCCTGGGTCTCGGTGAACCACAGGTTGCCGTCGGGACCGGCGGTGATCCCGGTCGGGCCGCTCTTCGGGCTGATCCCGGTCGAGAACTCGGTGACCGTGCCGGTCGGGGTGATCCGCCCGATGCGGTTGCCGTCGAACTCGGTGAACCACAGGTTGCCGTCGCGTCCGGCGGTGATCCCGG
The DNA here is from genome assembly GCA_963706315.1 of uncultured Thermoleophilia bacterium. Taxonomy (GTDB): domain Bacteria; phylum Actinomycetota; class Thermoleophilia; order Miltoncostaeales; family Miltoncostaeaceae; genus CALMEC01. Next base: position 1,058 of record CAVPMA010000020.1, read on the forward strand.
TCGGCCCGCTGTCCGGGCTGATCCCCGCCGAGAACTCAGTGACCGTGCCGGTCGGGGTGATCCGCCCGATCCGGCCGCTCTTCTCCGTGAACCACAGGTTGCCGTCGGGGCCGGCGGTGATCATCCCGCCCAGGCCGATCTCACCGCTGATGCCCGCCGAGAACTCGGTGATCACGCCCGTCGGGGTCATACGGCCGATCTTGTTGCCCTCGGCCGCGAACGGGCTGACGACCCGCGGGACGGTAAACCAGAGGTTGCCGTCGGGCCCGACGGTGATCCCGTCCGGGTGGTCCCCCGCGCTCAGCGCCGCGGACGACCCCCCGGCCGCGACGGTGGACGTCGCGCCTCCAGTGGCCACCATGACCGCGGCGATGACGGCGCAGAGCGCCGCCAGAAGTGCGACCGGACGTCGTGGGCGTGAACCTCGTGCTGCGCACAAACCAATCGTGTTGCGGACGGAGTACCAGCGATTCATTCGACCCTCCGGTCATGGAGAAGCGGTGCCCAACCTCCGCCCGTGGGCCCTCGGGCACATCGGGAGAACCCCCGGTCCACGGCTGCGGGGATCTACGACACGGCTCGACCTCCCTTCGACGGGCGCTTTCCGGATCGACGGTCAATGCAGCAATCGACCGTTTGGCAACCAGGTGGGCAACACCCCCACCATCTCCTCTTCCTCGCGCCTGAGTTGGGACACCCCGACCCATGCTCCCGGCCTCGGGAGAGGAGACGCCGGGGGGACCATTTCCACTCCGGCCCCCCGCTGTCGTGGGACGCGTCGCGCAACCTCGGAAGCTCGAGGTGCGTCCCGCACGCCCTCGACCTTTGGGGGGGTGGCAGTCCCCACAGAACGGGTACACTCGAAGGTAGTATTTATAGCTTCTATGTCAAGGAGGATGCACACATGAAGTGGGTCACCAGCCGCCGTTCGGCTCGGAGCGCGATCACCGCGGGCGCGGCGATGCTCGCGGCGCTCGCATGGGCAGCCGGCGCCCAGGGAGCAACCGGGAACTTCTCCAACGACGCCGGTATCACCATTCCGGCGGGCACGGTCGGAACCCAAGTGTCTGCGAGCACCTACCCATCCACGATCACGGTTCCTCTGACCGGTACGGTCACCGACGTCAACGTCACCCTCAGCGGCATCACTCACGGCTGGCCGCGGGACATCGACGTCCTGCTCGTCGCGCCCGACGGCGTGAAGGACACCATCGTGATGAGCGACAGCTGTGGCCTCAACGCGACACCACTCTCGAACGCGACGTTCACGTTCGATGACAGCGCCGCCGCGACGATGCCAGACATGGCGGCCTGCACCGCTGTGAACTACAAGCCGACCGACGGCACGGGGGGTACCACACCTGTTGACTCGTTCCCGACGGCTCCCCTGGGCCCGTATACAGCGAGCCTCGCGCAACTCAATGGGGCCGATGCCGCCGGGGGCTGGAAGCTCTACGTCGTAAACGACGAATCCGACGCCACCGGCTCGATCGCCGGGTGGACGCTCACGCTGAGCGGCGTACGGCCCGCCACGCAATTCGCGCCGGCCACTACGGGGGCAAATGAGGGCGGCAATGCGACACTCACCGTCACGCGCTCGGGCGCGGGCCTGCAGACCAGCACCTTTGGTGCGGCGACGATCGACTACGCGACGCAGAGCGGTACGGCTGTGGCCGGCAGCGATTTCACCGCAACCACCGGCACGCTCAGCTTTGCCGCGGGGGAAGAGAGCACGACCATCTCTGTGCCGATCGCGGCGGACTCCGCCGCTGAGGCGGCGGAGTCGTTCACCGTCGCCCTCAGCAACCCGACCGGCGACGCCGTGCTGGGCGCCGACGCGGTCGGGACGGTGACCATCGCCGCAAGCACCGCGACGACCACGCCACCGCCGGCTCCGAAGCCCACCCCGAAGGAGAGGGCCGCCAATGGCGCCGTCTGCACGATTATCGGCACTTCCGGCCGTGACGTACTGCGCGGTACGGCTGGCAGGGACGTGCTCTGCGGGCTCGCCGGCAACGACGCACTGATCGGCAACGGCGGCGACGATGTGCTCGACGGCGGCGCCGGCAACGACCAGTTGCAGGGCAACGCCGGCAAGGATGCTTTGTACGGCAGCCTCGGCAACGACCTCCTGACCGGCGGCGCGGGGAACGACTTGCTGGTCGGCGGACCCGGCAGGGATCGTCTGCTCGGCGGACCTGGCAGGGATCGTCTGCTCGGCGGACCCGGCAGGGACGCCCTCAACGGCGGTTTCGGCAGCGACATCCTCATTGGCGGGCCCGGCCGGGACACCGACTCGGCGGGCGCCGTCATCTGACGCGAGCGGCTCGGGTGGCTGCCGTCTCCCGCGGGAGGCGGCAGCCAAGACGCGATCGAGGCATTCCGCAAGCCCGACTACCGACAGCCCCTCGATCTCCCCGGCCGTCCCGCAGACGGGGCCGGCCGGACCCTCTCCCGACCTCCGATTCCCCCTCGAAGTGGGCAACAAACTGGGCAACACACAGGGTCCAAACGGACACCAACCACCGTGCATGCGATCACACCCGTGATCCCAGTCACCAAACCGGAAAACACGGGACCGGCCGAAAGGCAGAGAAGACCCGGAGGGAACTCTTAATCCCAAGGTCGAAGGTTCGATCCCTTCACGGCCCATCGGCTTGTGCCCTGCAATGGCCGCACTTTCGTTCGATGGCTCATACGGCATTTCGCCGTTTGGGCAACAAGATGGGCAATACTCCCACCCTTCCTCTTCCTCGCGCCGATCTCGGATCCCCGATCCATGCTCCCGGTTTCGGGCGGAGGGAGACGGTGCGGGAGGGGTGCCATTTCCCCTTCGGCCCCTTCGTCGTCGAGCGACTGGTCCACGTTCCCCGTCTGCGTAGGTAGGTGCTCGACTGGTTCCGGTCATCTTGCGTTGTCGCCCGTGGTGAAGGGCTAAGAGCGGTTCCAATTGTGAATGGCCCTTGACGGGCGTAGGTCCTCCTGAAACAACGTGTCGTACTGACGGCGGGGGAGGAACGATGAGGGCGTCCTGTTTCTTTGGGAACGGCGACATTCGTGTCGAGGAGGTTCCTGAGCCCACGGTCGAGCACCCGACGGACGCGCTCGTGCAGGTGACCCTCGCGTCGATCTGCGGGTCGGATCTGCACTACTACCATTCAGGCGAGGAGCTCGGCTTCCCCGCTGGGATGCGCACTGGCCACGAAGCGGTCGGGACTGTCGTGGCGGTGGGGCGGGAGGTTGCGAACTTTGCCCCCGGAGATCGCGTGCTCGTCTTCCCCCTCCCGGTCGACGGGTCCTGCTCTTACTGCCGTGACGGCGTGTTTCCATGCGAGGCCGGTGCCGGGGCATTCGGCTTCGGTACTGGCTTCTGGCCGTACGGCGGCCCGGTCGAGGGATGCCAGTCCGAGTTTCTCAGGGTTCCCTTCGCCGATGGGACGCTGACCCGGATGCCCGAGGGGGTGTCAGGCCCGGAGCACGAGCGTGCGATGCTGACGTGTATCGATAACTTCGCCACGGGCTGGCACGGGGTCGTGACCGCACGCCTGGCCCCGGGTCAGAATGTCCTCGTGATCGGCGACGGTGGGGTTGGCCTGTGCAGTGCGCACGCCGCACAGGCGAAGGGTGCAGAGCAGATCCTCTGTCTCGGCCACCACGACGACCGGCTCGCGATCGCGTCGCGCATGGGGGCCACCACGACCCTCAACTCCCGGGACCGGGAGGAGATCCGCGATCGCATCCTGGACGCAACCGGTGGTGAGGGCGTGCACGTCGTGATCCAGACCATCTCGGGAGAGGAGCCAATGGCGCTCTCCCAGGCCTGCGTGCGCAGCGGCGGGGTCATCTCCTGCGTCGGGATGGAGCAATTTGTCGGCCAGGTCCCCGGCGTCGACTGGGTGGACCAGTGGATCCGCACCATCACCCTCACCGGCGGCCTGCAACCGGGGCCGGTCTACGTCGCCGAATGTGCCGAGCTCGTTGCCGACGGCAAGATCGACCCGACCCCGATCTTCACGCACACCCTTCCCCTCGATGAGGCTGCCGAGGGCTTTCGGATGATGGCCGGGCGCAACGAGGGCGTCGTCAAGGTCGCCCTCTCACCGGGCGACTGATCATCTGACGGGCGGACTCCCGGCCCGCGCGGGCTGATCCCCCCAGCCGTCGTACGGGGCCTGCCAACGGCGGGCTCGAAGGGCTCGCCGCCGAGACGCCCCACCCATGACGGCGCCCGCGAGCACTAACACGGCCAACAACACGGACTTCGGTCGAGTGCGCCCCGATCCATGCTCCCGGCCACGGGAGGCGGGAAACGGTGCGGGAGGCTGACCATTGCCTCCCCGGGGCCTCGGCACGGCAAGCGCCCGTCCATGTTCCCGCCCCGAATCAACGGCGGCATAATCCGCGTGTTGTGCGCGGAACGGGTACACGGCTTTCGCGAGCCGGTTACCCGGTTACTGGTGGCACGGTTGCGGCGGGATGGAGGCAGCTGCTGTCGGTGAGGATCAGGTTTCGCAGGTCGACCTTCAACGTCAATGGAGCGACGTAAGGAGGGGGCCCTCCCCAGTACGTTCGGACGACGATCGAGGCGGTTGTTCCCGACCGACGCGGAGCCTCGAAGGTGATGAGATCGGTGGTGTTCTGGGCGCACATCACCGGCTCCATGCCGGTGCCAGTCTCGGCGCTCCGCTGGAGGCCGTCGCGCAGCGTGGGGGTCATGTAGCTGTCGATCGGCCCGACTGGGCACGGCCTGTCTGGCTCGCCGAAGCAATCACCGAGGGTCGGGGGTGGCGAGGGCTCGTTGCCGTGATGGTAGGGAGCGAAGATCATCCGGACGAACTCGAGCGCCTCGGCCGTGGTGTGGAGGGTCGTTCGAGTTCTGGCGTGCCAGAGCGTCGTGATCCGCTCGGCGCCTCCCGCTCTGCCGGTCAGCAGGTTGACGGGCACCTGGCGTGGAGCGACGCTGATGCGCACGCGAAGGCGGCCGGACCCGGCGAGCCGGCGGCGGCCCGCTGACGTCAGCCGCAGATTCAGGACCGCTCCGCGCGACGGCTGGATGTTGTACCGACCGACCGCAACGCGAACAAGCGGCTGGGCGTAGCGCCGGATCGCGTCGACCGACACAACACCGCGACACCCGCTCCCCGCGCCGGACGGGCAGCGCAGGCGCACCCACACCCCGCTCGCTCCCCGCAGGCCGACGCCGGCGATGATCGGCGTCGGAGGGATGTGCGACACGACACCCGTCGATGTGATTCGCGCGATCCGCCCGCGCACGGGCTCGGTGAACCATACGTTGCCGTCGGGACCTGCGGCGATGGCCGAGGAGGTGGGGATGTAATCGCTCGGTTCACCGAACGGTGCGCGGAACAACTTCACCGAACCGGTCGGGGTGATCCGCCCGATCCGACCGTCGATGACTCCGGTGAACCAGATGTTCCCGTCTGCACCGGCCGCGACGGCATCCGGCCCGAACCACGCCCGAAGCCCGGTGGGGAACATGCCCTCCGGCGTGATCCGTCCGATACGTCCGCCGCCACCGGTGAACCAGACGTTCCCGTCAGCGCCAGCCGCGACATCCATCAGCCAGTTGACGGAGACCGGGAACTCGCGCACCTCGCCGGCCGGCGTGATGCGCCCGATACGACCAGCCACCGCCTCGGTGAACCAGAGGTTCCCGTCCGCGCCCGCGACGATCGCGCCGGGCCCGGCGTCACCACTGATGCCCGCCGAGAACTCGGTCACGACGCCAGCCGGCGTGATCCGCCCGATGCGATCAGCCACCGCCTCGGTGAACCAGAGGTTCCCGTCGGGGCCGGCCGCGATGCCGGCGAGCCCAAGCGAGTCGCCCGAGGCCGGGCGGGACTCGACGGGGAAGGTAGTGATCGCCCCTCGCGGGCTGACGCGGCCGATGCGGTTCCCACCAACGCACCGCTCGAAGCAGCGGCCGGACTCGGTGAACCACATGTTCCCGTCGGGGCCGGCCGTGATCGAGCGGGGGCCGCTGTTCGTTCCCGTCGAGAGCTCTCTCAACTCGCCGCCCGGGGTGACCCAACCGATCCTGTCGACCTCCGGCTCTGTGAACCACACCCGTCCATCGGGGCCGGCGGCGATGTCCGCGGGGGCAACGACCGCGGCGCCGGCCGTCGCGACCGCCAGCCCGGCCAGCACGACGGCAGCGGCCACGAACGCGACCCGTGCGACAGCGTTCGACCAAACGCGCACGCCGACCTCCCCGGGCTGGCAGCGACAACGAGACGATGCGGCAGCCCATGCTAGACGGCAGGTCACACGGGGCGATCGGGGCGATCACCCATCGCAGGCGTGGATTTCCCGTCGAGCGCACCCCGGCCGATCGTCGCGTCCAATGAGCCCTGCCGCCGAGGAAGCCATCACAGACCGGCCGGGCACAGAGTTCACGCCCTCCAGAAGCCCGGGGCAGCGAAGTTCGTTACCACACCAGACGGAGTCATGCGGCCAACGGGCGCCGCCCCTCCAACGAACCACAAGTTCCCGTCACCGCCGGTAACGATGCGGTCAGCCCGGCCGATAGATCGGGGAAGCCCCGCGGACGCCAAAGCCGACGAGGTGTGCCGAGCGTCACTCATTTGTGAGGACCCACCCATGACGGCGCCCATGAACACCAGCACGGCGAGCGAGGCGATCCTCGATGAACTGCGCACCCCTAACCCCCAGCGCGTGGGCGGACGGAGCCGCGCCATGAGCCGTTTCGTACAAAGCTAGATCGCTCCGCCGGGGCAGAGATCAGCACCGCCACCGAACCCGCACGCGGCTTTCCCGACGGCCGACTAGGTCGTGTTGATCAGCCGGTGACGGCGGGTATCCGGGGGCGTGAGGTTGACCGCAATGTGATGGGCTGCGCGAGGGCTCCGGCCATGCTGTGCGCTTCCGGTAGCAGCAGGAGGGTGACGTTCAGACGCCTGCCTGAGACCAGCAGGCGACGCCACTTCGCGGAGATCGGGATGACGACGGTCGTGCTTCGTCCGGCGGCCAGCGGGGCGAGCCGTCGAGCACCACCGTTACCGGTCTTCCCGAGCCGCACAGTGCCCTTGCACGGCAGAGCTGCTCCGGCGGGGCAGCGCAGTCGAACCGCCACACGCATGCCGACCTGACGGACGCGAAGGATCTGCGCCGTGGCGGGGAACTCGCTGATGACGCCTGCCGGGGTAATCCGGCCGATCCGGTTCCCGCTCAGTTCTGTGAACCACAGGTTCCCATCGGACCCCGCGGCGATGCCGTACGGCCCGCTGCCAGAGCTCAACCCTGCGGAGAATTCAGTGACCAGACCCGCCGGAGTGATCTGCCCGATGCGATCGCCTCCCTGCTCCGTGAACCACATGTTGCCGTCTGGCCCGGCCGCGATGTCGAAAGGAGAGCCGCCGGGGGTGATGCCTTTCGAGAACTCGGTGATGACCCCAGCCGGGGTGATCCGCCCGACGCCGCCGCCAGAGCACCCCTCATCGCAGAGGCCAGTCTGGGAGAACCACAGGTTCCCATCGGACCCGGCCGCGATGCCGACCGGATGGCTGTTGGGGCTCAGGCCGGTCGAGAACTCCGTGATGACCCCAGACGGAGTGATCCGCCCGATGCGGTTCCCCGCGTACTCCGTAAACCACATGTTTCCGTCGGGGGCCCTGGCGATCAACCCCAGGTAGGCAGCCGGGCTCAGGCCGGTGGAGAACTCCGTGATGACCCCAGACGGGGTGATCCGCCCGATCCGGTTGCCGCCGACGCAAGTCTCCTCACAGTGACCGAGTTCGGTGAACCACACGTTGCCGTCGGAGCCCGCCGCGATGCCACCCGGATGGCTATCGGGGCTCAGCCCGGCGGAGAACTCCGTGATCACACCCGCCGGGGTGATCCGCCCGATCCGGTTCCCACCGATGCACGTCCCGGTCGTGCAGTCACCCGGCTCCGCGAACCACATGTTCCCGTCTGGCCCCAGCGCGATACCCAACGGGAAGCTGGCGGGGCTCAACCCGGTGGAGAACTCGGTCACCACCCCGGACGGAGTGATCCGCCCGATGCGGTTGCCCACCTGCTCCGTGAACCACATGTTGCCTTCCGGGCCCGCCGCAATGAAGTTCGGGCCCTGCACCTGCGGCGCAGCCGTCCCTCCTGCTGAGGCGATACCGAGCAATTCGGCCGTCAGCACAACTGCAGTCATCACGACGACCCTCGGTATGCTGCGCACTCCGTACCTCCTTCATCCCGACGGGAGAACACGCACCCGACAGGCGCTGTCGATGAACAACGCTAGGCCGCCCGGCAACCACCGGGATCAGCGCCAGCCCGGATCGCCGATACGGGTTTCGGGCACCCGGCGGACCACTCGAAGTGGGGAACAAGGTGGGCACACCCCCACCATTTCCTTGTGCCGACTTCGGACACCGCGATCCATTGCTCACCGTCGACTCCTGAGAAGCGGCTGAGTTCATGCAGGGGTCAACAGGGGGTCAACACGACCACCGGAGATGGGGGGAGATCAATACCTCGTCGGTCACACGAAACGCCTGCAAAGAGGCGACACCGTGAGATAACCGGAGAAGTCGGGAGCGACTCTGAATCCCAAGGTCGAAGGTTCGATCCCTTCACGGCCCATGCCAGAGAACGCATGGACGAGTTGGTCAACCTGGTACCGGGTGCCGCGTGGCGCTTGGGTCGAGGACGACATTCGGCACCTCGTGCTCGCCACGTTCGCTGCCGGTCACGAAGCGAGGTGTGGACTGCGGGGTCCAAGCCCCTTGCGAGCAGGAATTGCCTATGGGCGATGATGAACTCCGCCCAGCCCGGAGGAAAATCGGGCGGAGCCGCGCCTGTGATGCAACTCTGGCCTTGGCTCATTTCGGTCTCCTTGTCACAGGAATAAGACGGATTGGTCGACTCCGTTTGCTCGTGGCTCAATGACTGCGTATGGGTGTTTCTCCATGTGGCGGAGCGGACGTTGACGTCGCTTGGCAGCCGTTCGGCATCAGCGTCATTGTCCTGGTGCCGCTGCATCGCCTGAATCCGCTCCGACCTCGTGCACTCGAGGCGCCCGAGGCCGACCAACTCGGCTCGCCATGCCCAGCGGCTGGCTTTCGCGGCGGACGCGCCCCGCGACGTTTGTGAGGACGTAGCGGCGGCGTCCGTACTCGACGACGAGCGTCACCCGCGACCCGCCGCTCCAGATACCGACCACTCCCTGCGGTGGATGGGCGTCTTGACGTGGAAGCGGTGCAAAGCGATCGAACGGGAGGTTTCCGGCACACAACCGTACGAGGTAGTCACTCGCGCGGTATGAGCCGCTGTCGCTCCTGTGGAAACGCACAAGCCAATGGGCGAGGCCGAGGCTCATGAAGGCTCGATTCCAGGTGATACGGCGGGCCGCGAGCGCGTACGGCCATCGGGCTGTGCGGCGAAGGCGGGTGATGTTGCCGGCGCGATCCTGTCCGACGAACTCGATCCAGTAGGGACCCTGCTCGGTAAAGACGTGCCTTCCTGCTGCGCTCACCATCGTTTGACCGTCGCTGGTCCGCAATCGGAGCGATCCAGCGACCACTTCGCCGGCGCTGACGGTCCGCGCCCGGTACGCAATCTCGAGCAGCGCCACCCGGCGGACGTCGAGCCGCAACCTCGGCGGGGTGCGGTCGATATCGATCGTCCGCTGGATCGACGCCCCGATTGGCGCGCCGTTGGGCCCGATCGCCTCGAACTCGACCGTGTGTCGCCCGGGCGTGGCGATCGAGACATGGACGATCGGCCCGGATTCGGGGGCGGACGGCGGGCCGCCGTCGAGGCGCACCTGCACCGGCGCGCCTCCCGAGTCGACTGCGAAGCCCGGCCTGGGCTGGTTTGTGAGCGCCGGGGGGGTGGCAACCAGCCGCAGGCCGGGGCGGGGGGGCACCGCGCCGAGCAGGGCCCGCACCGCGGCGTGGGCGTCGACAAGGCCGGCCCCCGCCATCTGGTCGGGCCCCGCCGGCCCGAGGTCACGCGCGGTGCGTCGAAGGAGCGAGATCACCGCACCCGGCGACAGACCTGGCGCGGCCTGACGCACGAGGGCGACCACGCCGGACACGTGCGGAGCGGCCATCGAGGTGCCGCTGAAGCTGACGTAGCCGCCACCTGCTCGCGCCGAGCGCACCGCGACTCCTGGTGCCGCCAGGTCCGGCTTCGTCGCCGCGGGGCCGAGGGGGCCGAGTTCCTCGGGCAGTGGGAGCGCCGCCGAGTCCGGTCCGCGGCTCGAGAAGGACGCGACCGCGTTGTCGGGGTCGACGGCTCCAACCGACAGCGCCTCCGGGTAGGCCGCGGGAATGACCACGCTTGCGGCGTCGGGTCCCGAGTTGCCCGCTGAGAAGACGGGGACGATCCCGAGCTGGCGCCAGCGACGGATGACCATCCGAAGCGCCCCGTCCCGGTCAACGCCCACCCCTCCCCACGACGCGTTGACGACGGCGGGAGCGTCGTCGGTGCTCGGATCGCCGTCTGGATCGGCAATCCACTGAGCGGCGGCGATGAGTGTGCTGAGGCTGGTCGCCCCGTCGGCGTCGAGCGCCTTGGCGACGATCACCCGGGCGCCTGGAGCGACCCCGATGGGGAGGCGGTCCGCCTGACCGCCGACCATGGTGGCGATCGTGTGGGTGCCGTGCCCGTTGTCGTCATATGGGACGGCGCGGTGGTTGACGAAGTCCTTCCAGGCGCTGACCTTACCCGCCAGGTCGGGGTGGCGGGCGTCGATCCCCGAATCGATCGATCCGACGCGCACGCCGCTGCCGTCGATTCGGTAGTCCCGCCAGACCGATGGGGCGAAGATCGCAGCCAGCCCCCAGTCGCCCTGGGCGAAGGGAGCAGGGGCCGGCGGGTCGTCGGCGAGCGCCGTGCGATCGACGACGCGGACTCTGAGATCGGTCTCGACCGCTGCGACGTCGGAGTCGCTCCTGATCCGGCGGACCTCGTCCGGGCACACTCGCATCACGACGGCGTTGAGGAGCCACAGGCGGCCGGCTACTCGCCCCGCCTGCGCGAGCCCAGCAGGTAGCGGACGCTCCGCCGCCCTTCGAAGCGCTCGGTTCAGCGCGTGAGGATGTCCGGCGTACGCCGCAGGCGGTGGTTGGGAACGGAGCGTCACGATCAACGATCGGAGCACGTCCGGCGGGCACCGCAAGTGATGCGGGTTGCTCGCCAGCGCCGTCCCAGGCGCCTGGCCGAAACTCGCGACGCCGGCAACCAGTAGCGCGACTGTTGCCCACGACACTCGATGTCTGGATCGGGACCGTGTGGCGCGGGTGCCGCGCACGGTTGGGAGGGAAGGATGCCTGTGCATCTCGGACCTCTCGCGTCTCCGGGACGGCTGATCTGTCCCATCGGCATCGACGGTAGGTCCGGGGAAACGGCACGGCGTCGTGAGGAGTGATGATCCTGCGCGACGTCAATACGACGTCAATATGTAGACATCAGCACCCGTGTGTAGATGCGCGCCAGACGTCTGGACCCCCTAGGACAGCGGCACAGATCCCTCCAGAAGCCCCCGCTGTCCGGCGATGCGAACAGCCTCGGCACGGTTCCTTGCGTCGAGCTTCGCGAAGATGTTCGCCACGTGGCGTATCGCCGTTGGCCTGCTGATGAACAAACGCTCCGCGATCTGCTGATTGGAGGCTCCGGCCGCGACGAGTCCCAGCACCTCGAGTTCGCGTCGTGTCAGGCCTCCCGCTCCACGTCCGCTTTGTCGGCTCGGGACACGCCGTCCCAAGCCGCGAAGCAGCGACTCCGCCCGCCGAGACCAGCCCTCGGCCGCCATGCCGCGGAAGCCCTGCAGCGCGGCCGCCGCCAGGTCGGCGGCCTGTTCGAGGTCGCCTGCCCGTGAGGCTGCGCCAGCTCCTGTGAACCGCATCCAGGCGGCCTCCCATCGACGCCCATCGAGCCCAATCGCCCGAGCGGCGGTCTCGATCGATCGAAGCCCCGGGGGCGGGCCGGCGGTCAGGGCGGTCAGCGCACGCGCATAGTCGGCCCGGGGTCCCGATCCGAGCGTCGACAGCTCATTGCTCCAATGCAGTGCCGCTCCGACTTCTCCGTCGGCGCAGGCCAACTCGACGAGGACCATCGGCAGGAGCGCCGAGTGCATGAACGGGCCCTCATCATCCCGATGCCAGCCCGCGACGAGCGGGGCCACGGAGTTGCGTGCGGCGGCGAGCTCCCTTTCCGCCAACTCCGCCCGCGCGAGTGCGCAGCGCACGACGCGCTTGAAGATCCGCCCACCTACCTCGTCGACCTCGCGCGACAGGGGCTCAAGGATGACGACGGCGCGCCGCAGCTCGCCGCGACCGAAAACCAGCTCTCCACGAACCATCGCGAGGGCATGCTTCAGGTAGGGCTGATCGGGGTCGACGACCGCCTCCGCTCGGTCCAGGAGCGCATCTGCCTCATCCCAATTGCCTTGATGAACGTGCGCTTGGGCCAGGAGATGCGTGAGCCACACGGCCATCGTTGGTGTCTCGTCCCCACGGGTGAGCTCGAGCCCCTTCTCCGCGTAGCGAAGGGACTCTGCGGGCCAGTCGAGGGTTGCCCGGCTCAAGGCCTGGTACGCCAGTACGGCTCCGAGATACTCGTTTCTGCCGACAGCCTGGTCGGCGAGTACCAACATCGAGGCCTCCCCGGCGGCCCGGTCTCCCAGCCACCATGTCGCCAGCGCGGAGGTGAGCAGAAACGAGCGGCGGAGATGCCACGGTGCAACGTACCCCGGGTCGCCTGGGTCCGGCTGCACCTCGAGCAGCGCCAGACCTTCGGCGCACGTGCGAAGCGCTACGCGAGTCTCGCCCAGCAGGAACTCGCGCTCCGCCAGGCACCCAAGGATCTGGCAGGCCGCTTCGGGCGCGGCATCCGGGCTGATGCCTTTGCGCGCCGACCGGAGATCCTCCACCACGTCGAACGTCTTCCCGGACCAGGCGACACCCGCCCTCGCGAGGGCCGCCGAGTTGATGTCGCCGATCTCCTCGTAGAGCCTGCGGGCCTCCTCGAAGTGCGCGCGACTCTGCGGGTCGACCACGCAGGCGACGAGTCCTCCTCCGATGCTCTCGAGGTATCCAAGCCGCAGGTACAGATCGGCCCTGAGATCAAGCCCGTCCGTCGGGCGCCAGAGCTTGAGCGCTCGCTCATACTGCAACCGCGCCTCCTGATAGCCGCCCAGCTCCGCCGAGCGACCGGCGGCGTGGATCGAGTAGGTGAGGCTGAGAACCCGATCCCCGGCGCCGAGGGCGTGCTCGAGCAACTCGTCGAGACGAAGCTGCGGACCCTCGCCCGCGGACCCACCTGCGGCGTCGAGCACCCGAGCGTGACGCCGCCGCCGATCAGGAGCAAGAAGCTCGCCGAGTACCGCCTCGCGGGTCAGCGCATGGCGGAACGCGAGGCGGTCATCGCCGACTTCCCGCGTATCGCTCACCAGGCCGGCGTCGCGCAGTCTCACGAGGGCATCGAACGTCGCTTGCTCGGTGACCTCGTTCAGGACCGTCACCAGCGCGGGGTCGAAGCGCTCGCCCAGCACCGCAGCCCAGCGCAAGAACTCCTGGTCGCCCGGACGCAGCGTCCGCACCCGCCGAAGCACCATCTCCTGGACGGTGCTGGGAAGCTCGAGCGACTCGTCAAGCCGCAAGCGGCCTTCATCCAGATCGATGCGTCCGTTCTCGACCGCGTGACGCACGAGCTCCTCGACGACAAAGGGGTTGCCGCCGCTGGCGTCGGCGATGAGCCGCAGCAGCTTTGGGTCGGCGTCGACGCCAAGGATGTCGCCCAGCATGAACGCGACGTCGTCGTCGCCAAGGGGAACCAGCACAAGCTCCTGGCTCAGGCGCTCGCGTGTCAGTTCGTGGCGCAGTTCATGCAGGCTCGGGCTCCCCGGCTCCTCGGTCCGGTAGGTGAGTACGAGCAGGATGGGGGCGTCCCGCGTGGTTCGGGCGAGCTGGCCGATCAGCGCATGACTCGTCGGATCGGCCCAATGGAGGTCCTCAAGAATGAACACGAGCCCGGCGGATCGGGCGCGTGCCCGCAGATAGCGAGTCGCAGCCTCGAACAGCACTCCCCGGTCCACTTCGGGTCGCGAGTCACCGGTCAGCTCAGGAAGGACCAACTCCGGAAACGCCGCCGCCAGCGGGTCGTCCGGAATTGGATCGACGGGGGATGCTCGGCGCTCGGAACGCAGGGCGTCCTGAACGACGCCGAGTGGCAAAGTGGCCTCCATCGGGCTTGCGCGCCCCTCGATAACGACGCGCCCCAGCGCGCGGGCGCGATCGGCGATTGCCCTCGAGAGTCGGGTCTTGCCGAGGCCCGCTTCACCGGACAGGGCGATGACCCGGCCCTCGGTGGCGGTGGCATCAAGGGCGTCTCGAAGGCGCTCGAGAACCTCGTCGCGTCCCACGATCGCCTGAGCGAGCAGTGATTGCGGCGGTGGTCGCGCGCTCATGACGCCATTATCGCGCCGCGGGCGTCTCGCAGACACCTACTTCTGCCGCCGACGCGATTCCCCGACGCCGACGAGGGGCGTGAGCCGCGCGGGGGCGAGCGCGTGCCGCGGTCCACACCAGCTGGAGGCTCACCTTGGAGCGGCGGAGCCAATCGGCCAATAGCATCTGAGAGACGGCGTGCCAATGCGGTCTACGCGTGCCGTTGCAAACCGGCGTGTGAACGAACGCAGCACTACGCAACCGCACGGGACATCACGTGCAATGCAGCCGATGGCTCGGGAAGCCGTTCAGAGCGGACGCAACGACACCAGACGGCACAGTCCGGCAGCCCGGTCAGGAGCCTCTTAACCCAAGGTCGAAGGTCCGATCCCTTCACGGCCCATCGGCTTGTGCCCTGCAAACGGGCACTTCTTGCTTCGTGCCCTTTGTCACATAGATACGTTTGGGCAACAAGGTGGGCAACACCTCCGCCATTCTCTCTACCTCGCGCCCGACTTGACCACCCTGATCCATCCTCCCGGCCTCGGGGGAGGACACGGTGCGGGAGGGGGACCATTTCCGCTTCGGCGGCATCGGCACGCAAGCGCCCGTCCATGTTCCCGCGCTCGACGTGCGACAGTGCATGTTGTGCGCGCCCGAGTCGGCCCGCCGACCAGAAGCTTCTAGCCCCGCTTTTCAGTGGGCAGCCAGCGCTACGCACTTGGTCTCGAGGTACTCGTCGATCCCGTCGGGGCCACCGGCGCGCGCGACGCCCGACGCCTTCACTCCCCCGAACGGCGCCATCGGGGTTGGAGACCGTTCCCTGGTTGAGTCCAGCCATGCCCGTCTCGAGCCCCTCGACGACACGGATCGCGCGGTCGAGATCGCGGGTGTAGACGAAGGCCGCAAGGCCGTACTCGGTGTCGTTGGCTGCACGGACGGCCTCCTCCTCCGAGGCGAAGGAAGCGACCGGCGCCACCGGCCCGAAGATCTCCTCCCGCAACAGCCGAGCGTCCAGCGGGACGCGGGTCGAGCACAGTGGGCGAGTAGAAGTGCCCCGGCCCGAACATGCACGCCCCGACTCCCCGCGCGATGAACGCCCGACCTCCCAGTTCCCCAAGCCGACGGGATTGCCGTCCGCCGTCTGGGCGCTTCGCGGTCGTGCGGATCGCGACGTCATATGCCGGGGCTGTGACTCGCAGACCTCGCCCAAGAGGCTGGGCAGCACGACGTCGCCGCTGCCCCACAGGTCACGCCGGCCTCAGGCACGGAGTCTCGCTCGATCTCTCGCGACGTGCGACCGGTGGTGGACCCGCCCGCGCACAGTCCGGAAGCTACCGCGGCCACCGGAGGCGATCTGGAGCATGCGCCCGCCGCGATCGGACCCACGCGCGCAGGCGCGCGCTAGGGTGGCAGTCGATGCGCCTTCCTGTCTTGGTGGCCGTCGACGAGGATCGGGAAGCCCTCGAAGACGTCGAGACTCAGCTCGTCCAACGGTACGCCCGCGACTATCGCGTCGAGTGTCTCACCGATCCAGACGAGTCCTTGCGGACGCTGAGGCGGCTTGCGGACGATGGCGAGGAAGTGGCGTTGGTGCTCGCGGCGACGGCCTTCTCGCGGACAACGGGAAGTCAGCTACTCGAGCACGTGCGTCAGGTCCACTCGCACGCCAAGCGCGCGCTCTTGGTTTCGGCGGACGTCTGGACGAATCAGCCGACCGCCGATGCGATCCGGGAGTCGATGGCCCTCGGGCGCATCGACTACTACGTGCCCCGGCCGGCGGGCTCACCCGACGAGGTCTTCCACGCAGCCGTCTCGAGCTTTCTGCTCGAGTGGGCGTTGGATCGGCGCCTCGTTCCACAGACCATTCACATCGTCGGCGAGACGTGGTCGGGTCGTGCCTTTGAGCTGAGGAAGGTCTTCGAGCGGTGCGTCGTCCCTCACGCCTTCTGCCTGGCGGAGTCGGATAAGGGGCGCGAGCTGCTCGCCAAGGCAGGCACCGACGCGAAGCTCCCGCTCATGGTCCTTCCTGGCGGGCGGGTCCTGAGCGACCCGTCCAACGCCGAGATCGCCGAGGTCGCAGGCGCCCCAGCCGGGATCGAGGAGCGCGATTTCGACGTCGTCATCGTGGGCTCGGGGCCGGCGGGTCTGTCGGCGGCCGTCTACGGTGCCTCCGAGGGGCTGAGCGTCGTCGTGGTGGACGAGGGCGGACTCGGTGGACAGGCCAGGTCGAGCGCGCTGATCCGCAATTACCTCGGCTTCGCCAAGGGCGTCAGCGGTAGCCGGCTTGCCGAGCAGGCATACGAACAGGCGTCGGTCTTCGGCGCGAGCTTCGTGCTCATGCATCGAGCGACGGCCCTGACTCGCTCCGCGCACCGGCTCAGCGTGTCACTTGCGGACGGCCGGTGCGTGAGCGGCAGAGCCGTGATTCTCGCCACGGGCGCCAGCTACCGACGGTTGGACGTTCCCTCGCTGGAGGCCTTGCATGGCGCGGGAGTCTTCTACGGCGGCCCGGTCTCGGAGGCCCCTGGGCTGAACGGCAAGTACGTCTACATCACCGGTGGCGGAAACTCCGCTGGCCAGGCAGCCCTGCATCTCGCGCGGTACGCGCGACGGGTCACCCTCCTTGTGCGCGCGCAGTCGCTGAGGGCCGGGATGTCGGATTACCTCGTGCGAGGGATCGAGGCAACGTCCAACGTCGAGGTACGCACGGGCACGGTGGTGGTCGGCGGCGGAGGCGACGGCCGCCTCCAGCAACTGGTGATACACGACAGCGCCTCCGGCGACGAAGCCACGGTCGCCGCCGACGCCCTCTTCGTCTTGATCGGCGCGCGCCCCCACAGCGACTGGCTACCCAAGGACACCGCACGAGACGCGCACGGGTTCCTCCTCACGGGGGCGGATCTCCCGGACGGCACTCAGTGGCCGCTGGAGCGCCGACCGCTCTCACTCGAAACGAGCATGCCCGGAGTGCTGGCGGCGGGGGACGTGAGACATGGCTCGGTGAAGCGCGTAGCCTCCGCCGTCGGTGAGGGAGCGATCGCCGTGCAGCTCGTCCACGGCCTCTTCGCAGACGAGCGGCTGCACGTTCGGCCGCCAACCGAGGCGACGGCGCCGGCCTCGAGTCGGACACGTCCCCCAGCTGGTAACCGACAGGCCGAGATCGACTGAGATCACTCAGGTGACGTTCGAGCTACGACGCCGGGCGTATGCCGGCCCACTCCGGCCACGCCGCCACCGTCCCTTGCCACGTGCACCGGGCCGAGCAAAAGGGCCTCGACCGTGCTCATCCCCTCGCCGATCGCCGCGCCCATTACCTCGGAGTCGAAGTACGGTATCGACCATCCGCCGTGGGCGAAGCCCCCGTCGGCGTCCTCCTCAGCGCCGCCCGGTGCCTGCACCACGCCGTCCAGGCTCATGAACTCGTTCACCACGACTCGCATCGCTCGCTCCTCCGTCTCGGGGTTCCGATCGGGATCAGCCTTATGAACTCGTCGCGCGTCGCGCAGTAGGGACCCGGCCTGGGCGCAGTAGATCAGACGGGCAGCCGCTCTGCGATCCCGCATCGTGATCTGACTGTTGCGCCCGACACTCGGGGGAGCGAGGGTCACTCAACGGTCGTACTGCGCTCATGCGCGTCTGATGCCGGATCGACACAAGGGTGGTATTGC
This sequence comes from uncultured Thermoleophilia bacterium, assembly GCA_963706315.1. Taxonomy (GTDB): domain Bacteria; phylum Actinomycetota; class Thermoleophilia; order Miltoncostaeales; family Miltoncostaeaceae; genus CALMEC01. The sequence goes on from CAVPMA010000020.1 coordinate 19,158, forward strand.
GATGGTTATCGACGAACTGACCGCGGCCTGGAACGCTCGCGATGCAGAGCGGGTCGCCGCCGTCTACGCCGAGGATGGTGTACGCGACGAGGTGGCGTTGAGTCACCGTCGGCTGGAGGGGCGCGCCGCGATCTCTGCTGGAGTCGGGGAGATCATTACGGCCTGGCCGGATTGCACGTTGGAAGTCCGTTCGCGCACCGCGGAGGGGGATCGGGAGGTGTTGGAGTGGACCTTCCGTGGCACCTCGACGGCGCCTTTCGGGCCGATCCCAGCGACCGGGCAAGCGGGCGAGCTTCGTGGGGTGAGCGTCTGCGTGGTGGCCGATGGTCAGTTGCGCGAGGAGCGTGTCTACTGGGACACGGCCACCCTGATGGCTGCCGCTGGGATGCTCGGCTGAAGGTGGCTCGCGCACAAGGACCGAGGGAACCGAGTCACGATCCGCAGGCACCTCGACCCGGTCGAAGCCGATGGGCGGATCGAAGTCCCGCCGAATCTGGGACTCCCGAGAAAGGCCCCTTAGCCCATGAAGGGGTCAACAGGGGGCCAGACATGACCACCGTGGATGACCAGGTAGTGATCTCACCCTTTCAGATGAACCGCCTGCAAAGAGGGGACACCGTGAGGTAGCCCGAGACGCCCGGAGCGACTCTTGATCCCGAGGTCGAAGGTCCGATCCCTTCACGGCCCATGCCCGTGATCGCTTTCGAAGAAAGGGTTTGGGCGTCCGCGACTCACGGTCGCAGTCGCGAGACGCCGGTCATGCAAACGCCCGGCGACCCCAGGGCCGGAGGTGAGCGCAGTCACGCGCGCCGCGAGGGCCCCGCAACTGAAGGGCATCAGCTGGGTGGCTTCGTTGGGGTGGCCTCCGAGATGAGCGGCACGACGCGCTCAGCGACCAGGGTGAGCTGGTGGACGTCATCTCCGAGCGGCCAAACGAACACTCGCTCGGCACCCGCATCCGCGAAGGCGCTCAGCCGCTGCGCGCAGACCTCCGCAGGTCCGATCGGAAGCGAGAGCGCCCGCAACGACTCGACGTCGCGGCCGAGGAGTGGGGCGAGGACGTCGGCGAGTATCCGCTCGGCCTTGGCACGGTCCTCGGTCACGTAGGTCCAGAGGGTGGCGATCCCGTTGGCGAACCCATCGGGGTCGCCGCCGCGCGCGCCCACATGTTTTCGAACCTCGGCCCACGAGGCGGCGAAGCCCCCCGGCGTGGTGTTGTACCCAGAGGCAAGCCAACCGTCGCCGAGCTCCGCTGCGCGCCGCAGGCCGCGCCCGCCGCCCCAGCCTGCAAGCCAGATGGGCGGGCGGCCGGGCTCGCCGGGAGGCGGTTCGAGCGTCACCCCGGCCGTCGAGTAGAAACGGCCTGCGAAAGGTTCAGGGTCCCGGCCCAGCAGCGCACGAAGCGCCCTGACCGCCTCCTCGAACCGCGCGAACCGCTCCTGGGCCGGAACCCCGCCGACGACGTAGTCGCGCTCGGACGAACCGGGGCCGACGCCCGCCACGAACCTCCCGTCGGAGAGTACGTCGAGGGCCGCGAACGCCTTCGCCGCCTGCGCGGGCCCGCGCACCGCGGGAAGGCAGACCGTCGTCGCCAGCCCGAGGTCGCCCGAGGCGTCGAGGACCGCGGCCAGCGCGGTGAGCCCATCCAGCCACGGCCGGCGGAAGACCAGGTGGTCGTTGGCACAGAGCCAGCGGTAACCCAGCCGCGACGCCGCCGACGCGTAGGCCCGGAGCTCGGCGAGGGAAGGCACCCCGGCCGGGATCGGGATAAGCGGGAGGTGCGCGCCGATCTGGATGGGGCGATCCCTTGGTGTGGCGGAATGACGTTGGACGCCATCCCACCATACCCCGAGGGCCACGCGCGACCCAGCAGCACAGGATCGCGTGAACCCCCTCCGCGAAGTCCAGCAGGGCCCTCGATGCAACCGTCCTGCAAAGCGAACGCCGCCCGACCCACTCCGGATGCCGCTGAGGACGGGCACAACGACACCCGACGCCAGAGCTCGACATCCCAGTCAGGGAGCCTCTCATCCAAGGTCGAAGGTCCGATCCCTTCACGGCCCATGCGCGAGTCTCGACGGGCTGGCTGATCGCGGCTGCGGCGACGGACTACACCAGGATCGCGATGGCGTCGCCGACGAGCTTGACCCCGAAGATTACGAAGATCGTTGCGAGCACCGCCGCGTTGTTTCGGAGCATCCAGTCCCGCACCGGCGGCATGGACGTCTCCGCACGCTCGCTCATCGCGAAGTACGCCACCACCGGGACGACCGCCCCGGCGCTCGCTAGGAGCACGAACACGACGAGCGTCGCGACGTGCTCGGCGGAGGTCGCGGCGGAGGCGCTGATCGTCGCCGTTGCGGCGAGAAGGAACACGAGGGTCTTCGGGTTGGCGGAGAGCCCGGCGGCGAGCGCGAGGGACCGTGGCGGAGTCGCGCTTTCGAAGGCCCGCATCCACCGCGGCAGCCGCGGTTGGTCGCCCGGCCCCGGGCGTGCACGCCACTTCCGCGCCGCCGCGCCCAGCAGTGCGACGCCGAGCACGAGCTTCACGACACCGGACAGCGTCGACTCCGACCCTCCCGACCCCGCCGCTTCGGTCGCATCGGACAGTCCCAGCATGAGCCCGCCGATGACGAGCAGGCCGCCCATCCATCCTGCGGCGAAGGCGACGCCGCCTCGCCGCGCGTTCGGTGATAGCAGCACCAGGATCACCGCCGCGATCGGGAGCGGGCTGAGCGCAATGGCTGGCAAGGATGGGGGGTGCGCTCGCACCGGCCACGTCCCTCGGGCGTCGCTCTTGGACGACGGGGCAGCCGGCGGGCCCGGACCTCAGGTCCAGGCGAGCGCCAGCACCACCCCGACGAAGATCAGGCCGACGACGAGGACGGACGAGATCACGATCATGAGCGTCCGGTTGCGGGTCATCATCAGCGGCCCGCCGGGCATCGGCTCGTCCTCGCCGCTGCCGTGATGGTCGGGGTGCTTCTTGTGATGACGCTGCGCCTTGCGCGGGGCGTGGTGCTGATGATCGCGCCGGTGCTGTTGGCTCACGGTGTCTCCACGAATCGACGGTCGTCCGCCCCATGCCGGTGGTCGACACGGGCGCTGGTCTCGGGCTCGCGCCATTCTCCCACCACCGGCGGTCGTCCCGCGACCCGCGTGCCCCCCGGCGTCATGCGGTGAGAATCCGCCGGCGCCGGACCGCCCGGCGCCGGATGATGCGGACCCGCTTCCGCGACCCTTGCTCCCTCGGGTTCCTGCCAGTGCCTGGCGACGCCGGCCGTCGACTCGCAGAACGAGTCGAGCACGAAGATCGGTCGGGAGCCTCTAGCATCGCGCTCCGTGACCGACGTGCCCGTAACGTCCCTGCCCGCCCCCGTCCACCGCGGGCTGATCCTGGCGATCGCCTGCCTCGGACAGTTCATGGTGATCCTTGACGTCGCGGTCGTGAACGTGGCGCTCCCGTCGATGCAGGCCGACCTCGGCTTCAGCCCGACGGGGCTGCAGTGGGTGGTGAACGCCTATACGCTCACCTTCGCGGGGCTCCTGCTCCTGGGCGGCCGCACCGCCGACCTCTTCGGCCGTCGGCGCATGTTCCTCGTCGGGCTCGGGCTGTTCACGGGCGCGAGCCTGGTCTGCGGGCTGGCGCAGAATGACTGGTCGCTCATCGCCGCGCGATCGGTCCAGGGCATCGGCGCAGCGATCCTCTCCCCCGTCACGCTCACGATCGTCACGACCACGTTCACCGAGCCTCGCGAGCGCTCACGGGCCCTCGGGGTGTGGAGCGCCGCGCTCGCGAGCGGTGGCGCCGTCGGGGTGCTGCTCGGTGGGATCCTCACCGACCTGCTGTCGTGGCGGTGGATCTTCCTGGTGAACATCCCCGTCGGCGTCGCCGGGATCGTCACTGGGCGCGTCGTGCTCCGCGAGAGCCGCGCCGAGACGCGGACCCGGAGCCTCGACGTCGCGGGCGCGATCACCGTCACCGCGTCCCTGACCGCACTCGTGTTCGGCATCGTCGAGACCAACACCCACGGCTGGACCTCCCCGTGGACGCTCATCCCCATCGCAGCCTCCGTTGTGCTGTTCATCGCGTTCATCGTCATCGAGACCCGCGTCGCCTCGTCGCCCATCGTCCCGCTCGGGCTGCTCCGCTCGCGGGCGCTCGCCGGGGCGGACATCGCGATGGCATGCGTCGGCGGATCAATGTTCGCAATGTGGTACTTCGTGTCGCTCTACCTCCAGGACGTCCTGGGGATGAGCCCCCTGCAGGCGGGGCTCGGTTTCGTCCCAGCTGCCCTGGGGGTCGTCGTGGGAGCCCAGATCGCAGGCCGCATCGTCCCACGCACCGGCCCGCGACCGATCCTCGCGATCGCAGGCCTGATCATCTCCGCATCGCTCTTCTGGATGTCGCACCTCTCCGCGACCGGCTCGTACCGGTCGGACATCCTCGGGCCCATCACGCTCGTCTCGATCGGGCTCGGGCTCAGCTTCCCGCCGGGCACCTTCGCGGCCATGTCGAGCGTCGAACCGGCGGAGGCAGGGCTCGCATCGGGCCTCGTCAACAGCTCGCGCCAGATCGGGGGCGCGATCGGACTCGCCATCCTCGCCACAGTCGCTGCACAACGCACCGGATCCCTCGAGGCCGGAGAGTCGGTCGCGGCGGCCCTCGCCGACGGCTACGGCCGGGCGATCGCAGTCGGATCGATCATCGCGCTCGGCACGACGCTCGCGGCGCTCATCATCCCGCGCTCACGCCCCATGGAGCCGACAACCACGCCCGTGGTCGCGATGTCGGCACGCACGTCGGATCAGCCGGCGCTGGGCGGTGATACCCGCACCTGAGTCACCGCCACGGGCACACCCCGGCGGTTCTCGAGCGCACCGCGAAGAGAGATGTCGTCAGCCGCCCGGGGCGACGACCATGACGGTCACACGCTGGACCGCGTTATTGGCATAGCCGCCGAGATTCCAGATCGGATCATCTGGCTGCACGTTGCCGGTCGCGTCACGAGCACGGCAGCGAAGCTCGTGCTCCCCGGGTGTCGCCTCCCAGTCGTAAGTCCAGCGGCACCAGGCCCAGGGCGAGTCGACATCGCGCACGATGCGAGCTGTGCTCCAGGTCTCCCCGGCGTCGGTGGACACCTCGACCGCCGAGATCGGCCCCCACCCCGACCACGCTCGCCCCTCGAGCAGATAGGGGCCGGCGGCGACCGTCCGCGACCGCGTTGGGAAGTCGGCGATCCCTGGCGGCACGAGCAGCGCCCGCGGCAGCATCCGCGTGAGCGCAGTCCCCTCCTCGGACGCCGCCTGGCGGAGTCGGTACGACATGAGCTGCTGCATGCCGTCGAAGGGTCGGTCGACGACGGTGATCGCGGCGAGCCACTTCACGTTCGCCATCCCGTACCAACCCGGCACCAGCAGACGCAGCGGAAAGCCCTGCTGGGGCGGCAGAGGCTGGTCGTTGATCTCGTATGCCAGCAGCACCTCGTCGCGGAACGCCTCCGCGACAGGGAGGCTGCGAGCGAAATCCTGCACGAGGCCATTCTCGGTCCCGCGGTCGAGTCCCGTGAAGACGACCTCGACTGCATCGTCGCCGACGCCGCACTCTTCGAGGAGCTGTCTCAGGGGCACTCCCCGCCAGCACGCCGTACCCACCGCCTCGTCGAGCCACGGCTGGCTGAGCGCACGCGGCGCAAGCCTGGCCCGGCCGTTGCCCGCGCACTCCATCGTCGCGGTCACCTCCACCGCGGAGCGCGCGCGCAATTCTTCGAGACTCAGAGCAACCGGGCGCGCAACCCTCCCCCCGATCGTGAGCCGCCAGCTCGCCGGATCCACCGCGGGGATGTCGTAGTGGATGAGCAGATAGTGGAGTCCCACCGGGGTCAGCGGGTAGCGCAACGCCTCAAGGGGCATTCCGTGATTGCGCGCTGCCAGCTGCAGCTCCTCGAGCCTGAGAGGCTCCATGGGCGGGACACTAGACCCTCGGTGCTGCCCCGATCAAACCAGGGTCCGGGCGGGGTTCCCTACCGTCTCCCTGGGTTCGGGTCCTATCGCGGTGACCGATGTTCGAACCATCGACGCTGACAATTTGAGAGGCCTCGCCATGGGAGTGGTGTGGGGTGTTCACGGTCCTCCCGGTGCGGCTGGGTTCCGCGTGCGGGAGTATTGCGCGATGCGGTTCGCAGCCACTCTCCGTTGGGTCATCGCCTCCAGCGCCAACAGCTACGGCTACACGCTCACCATCTGGGCGACGGGCGCCGTGGTTCTGCACCACCGCGGAATCCCCACGGAGACGGACGCGCTGACGTTCGTCATCGGCGCGATCGCCGCCTTCGCGCTCGTCGGCATCGTCGCGAACCGTGGCCTTGGACCCGTGAGCCCACCACAGCCGCGTGGCTTCAACCTCTGGCAGGCGCTTCATCTCGTGAGCGTCGCCGTCGCGATCGCCGGTGCCGCGATTATCACCCGGCTGGTGCACTCATGGATCGCCTGGCCCGCGAGTGGCTTCACCGCGACTGGCGTGTACCTGGTCGTGCTGGCCGCGCAACTCAGCGTGGGCGACTCCGCACACGACTCGTGACTGAGCTCAACTCAGCGCCGAGGCGCACACCACCGGGATGACGCTTGGCGTCAGCGACAGCATCCCAACGCCTGCCGTTAGTGCAAACACCCATGCAAGCAAACGCCGCAGCACGCAACCGCACAGGACACCACGTCCACGTCGGCTGACCACCCGTATCCGCTGTTTCTGCGGATGTCCCATCTCTCGAGGACAGGGATGATCGAACCCCAAGTTTGGGAGGAACGGTCATGGGTACCGCAGGGCAGTCGCCAATCATCGTCCGGCGTCACGGCAACGCAATGGCGGTCGCACGGGTACTTGGCATCGTTGGTGTCGTCTTCGGCTTGGTGCCGATCCTCGCTGCACCTGCCCCCTGTCGACCAGGAGGCAACACTCGTGCCTGACAACATGGTCATCGTCAGGTTTCGAGTGGACAAGCGGGTATGGCGTGCCCTCAAGGTAGCTGCGGTGCAGAACGACCTCACCGTGAGCGACTACCTCGGGGTCGTCCTCGAACAGGCGGTCGGCAAGTCAGCTCCGCGTGAAGTCGTGAAGGCGAGAGCGCCGCAAGCCGATCGATCACGCCGCTGACGTGGGCGGGTCGGACCGGCAGTCCAACGGCCCCGTGGGCGCCATGAGGTGCGGCGCGGGGCGGCGCGGAAACGAGGGGGATGGACAGTGAACGTCGCGCTGTTCGGGGGCTTCGGAAAGGCGCCGTTCGCGCCGGGATGGAAGCGGGAGACGGCGCTCGCGCTGCTTGGCGGCGGCGACCTGGATCTCGGCGCAGCGATGCCCGCCGACGACGCGCAGCTCACGGCGATCGCGGTCTTCGGAGGCATCGACGTACGTGTGCTCACAGGGGCGCGGATCGCGATGAGCGGCCTGAGCCTGTTCGGGGGCCGTGAGGTCAAGGTGCCGCCGGGCGACGGGCCGACGATCAGGATTCGTGCCTTCGCCATCTTCGGTGGCGTAACGATCCGACCCTCGGAGGCGTCGGACGAGTGAGCGGGAAGACCGTCCGGTTCGCCTGACACTTTCGCCGTTTGTACTGCTGACCTATCTCTC
>CAVPMA010000021.1:0-31670 GCA_963706315.1 uncultured Thermoleophilia bacterium
CGTCGAGTCGACCCCGGCCGTCGCACACCAGGAACTCGCGGTCGCGGTCGGTCGTGAGCGGGTACCGGCCCGGGCCGTGCCCGAGGTGGACCTGCCGCACGATGCCGAGTGCCTCGAGGGTCTTCAGGTTGCGGTAGACGGAGGTGAGATCCGACCCGGGAAGGCGTTCGGCGATCGTGGTCGCCAGATCCTCGGCCGTGCGCGGCTCGTCAGCTTCGAAGAGCGCGCTCAGGAGCTGGTGCCGGGCGGCGGACAGCCGATGCCCTCGCGCCCGGAGCGCCTCGACGGGGCCGTCGACCGAGTCGATGGGGAGCGGGGGCGCACCATGGTTCAGTGTCAACGGACGTCCTCGTCGGGTGAGTGGGGGCGGATGCGCACTGATTCGAACGATCCGCTGCTGCGGATCACTCGCAACAAGCGCCCGCGTCGCCCGCGGCCCTGTGCCACCCCCGGAGCGCCGGAATCGCCGGGACCCATCCACGTCTCAACGGTAGGCTCACCCGACGGGCGTGTAGCTCAGCTGGTCAGAGCAAGGGACTCATAATCCCCGGGTCGCAGGTTCGAGTCCTGCCGCGCCCATATCCTGTGATCCCGCCTCACGTAAGGGATCAGGCTCCTAAGCTAAGACTCGCGACACCGGAAGTTCTGCTCGGGGGTCAACGTAGGGGTCAACAACTTTGGGGGGAGGGGGATCAGTTGCACTTCCTCTTGCCCGACTTCGGACACGCGATCCATGCTCCCGGCCTCGGGGAGAGGAGACGGTGCGGGAGGGGGACCATTTCCGCTTCGGCCCACTTCCCCGTCGAAGGCCCGCCCATGCTCCCGCCCCCGGCATGCGACAGCGAATGTCATACCCGCCCGTTGGCCACCCCGGTGATCAAGAGCTGCTCATGACGAACACACCGCACGAACCCGAGGAACAGCGGCCGCAGAAGCCGGTCCGCATCATCCTGCCGAGGGAGGTCTGTACGGATCCGGAGACGGGGGCGAAGATCATGCACGAGGAGATCCAGAAGGCACTGAAGACGCTGCGCGGTGGGTCGGACTCGACGCCGGAGGCTCCTCGGGCTTAGAAGGAGGGGCAGGGCGCGATACGAAGATGGAGGAGACGGGTGCGAGGGGCCGCATCGCTTCCCGTCCTTGGGGGCTTCCGCGATGAGCAACCCCGCCCACCGCCCTCGCTTGCGCAGGTCGAAGTTACCCGGTCCGTCCATGAACGGGACCGCACCGAAAGCCGACGGGTGCCTCGCCACCCAGAGTGACGGCCTGCCCTATCCGTAGGATCACGCTGCCTGCTCGGTGACTCGTGCGACGACCCATTCGACGAAGGAGAACGTGAGCTGTCGACGACCGACTCGACTCTTGGCGTTGTTGCGCAGCATTCACTCTCCCTCGTGGCGGGCGAGGCCTCGCGTGCAGATCGGCCTTCGAAGGTTTCTGCCTGCAGCAGATGGACCGTCTGCACACACCCGCTATTGGGTGTTGACCGCGACGTGCGCCCAATGCCCTCGGACGCGAGATGAAGCTAACGCCCGATGAGTCACGCCGCGCTGCTCGTGCCATTCAAGTCGCCACGTTGGATGAGAGGAACCGCATCCAACGGGCGGCTCTCGACCCCGGCCCCCTTCCGGAGTGGTTCTGGCCACTTATCGGGGAACTTGAGGGCAGGTCGGCAGAGAGCCACCGGACGCATAAAGCGAGTAAGCGGGAGGCGGCATTGGCCACAACAGATGCGAGCGTAGTCCGAAACCATGCCGCTTTCATCTGGTCGGTGGCCGATCTCCTGCGGGGCGATTACAAGCAGTCGGAGGACGGGAAGGTGATCCTCCCGCTGACGGTGATCCGCCGTCTCGACTGCGATTGGAGCCGACGAAGGACAAGGTCCTCGCCCGGTACGCGGAGTTGAAGGGAAGGCTCGCGAATCTCGACCCGGTGTTGGAGGACGTCGCGGGCCAGCAGTTTTTCAACATCGCGCCGCTGCGCCTCACGAAAGTCCTCGACGATACGAACAACGTTGAACGTTGCCGACAAACTGCGCGCCTACTCGCCGGGTTCTCCGAGGGCGCACGGGATGTCATCAAGAAGTTCGGGTTCGACACCCACATCGAGCAGCGCGAGGCAAGTGGCGTGAGCCCGGGGGGGGTCTCGATGAAGCCGGGCTACCGCTTCATGATGTTGTGGACCTCGAAATGCTGCGGTGGGTCGGAGGCCTTGATCCCGGTCTCGGCCAGGATCGGCGTCAGCCGCGCCCCGAACGCCTCGAACTGCTCCTTCGAGTCCCAGATCTCGCTGACCAGGAGGTTGCCGTCCGAGCCGAAGCAGACGTGGTAGTCGAGCCCGTCGGGAGGCCAGGCCCCTTCGCGCTCCTCGAGGAGGCGAACGGTCTTGTCGTACTGCTCGGCGGTAAGCCCCGCGGGGGTGAAGCGAACGACGATGCTCACTTTGGAACCCTCCAGAATCGGGAATTGGATCGACCGCATTAAGCCCACACCTGGACTCCGACCACAAGCACCGGGCCCGGCCAGCCGCTGACCGTTTCGAGATTCGACGTCTTCTCAACGAAAGTTGGCCGGCCCGAAGATGGCTTCCATCAGCACCTTCAGGTACCAGGAACCGGGCGCGTAGCACGGTTGTGCTCGGCCGCCCGAGGGCATACAGTCGGCATTCACTCGCGCTGACAAGCCTAAGCGACCATACGCCGTCGGCGCGAGCCAGCGAGCAAGGAGACAAGTGATGGCGTTCGAGTGGACGTGCAAGGAATGTCCCGAGAGCTTTCGTGAGGACACGGTTGAAGGCGTGTTGAAACGGGCCGCTGCCCACGCGCACGAACATCACGCCGGGCCTGCGTCGCTCACACCGGAACTCGAGGCCGCTCTTCGCGCCCAGGTGCGGGAAGTCTAAGGGCGCTTTCCCGAGCTCCCTCGCGTCGCCTCTAGCAGACGGTCAGGCGGACGATCGCCCCAGGCCGACTCCCAGCTCGGCGCCGAGCTCGTCGACGCGAGCGCGATAGATCGGCGCGTCGAGCTCGCTCAGCAGGACGCGAGCAGCGTCCAGCGCGGTGCGCGTGGCGGAGCCCTCACTGCAGGCGTGCGCGAGTCTCGCCAGATCCATGTGCGTCACCGCGAGGTCGAAGCGGCACCCCATGTGGCGGAAGGCCGCGCGCGCCTCGTCGAGGCGGCCGCGCGCGGCCGCGAGGTCCTCGGTCGCCAGGCTCACGCGGCCGAGCGCCCGCTGCGCAACAGCGACGGCCCAGGGATATCCGACCTCCTCGCTGAGCTTCAATGCGCGGCGGGCGGTCTCGGCGGCGGTCGCCTGCTGGCCCGACCAAAGCTGAGCGTCGCTCAGCCAGCCGGTGAGCCAGGCCACCAGGCGGCTGTATCGGAACTCGATGAGCAGTTGGATAGCGGACTGCAGCAGCGACACCGCCTGCGCCTGGTCGCCCTTCTCCCGGTAGCTGAAGCCCAGAAAGCCCATGCTGTAGGCGCTGTTGAGCGGATCGGGCGATCGCTCGAGGCTCGAGGTACCTTCGGCGATGGCGCGCTCCCAGTTGCCTCGCGTCGCCTCGTACCAGGCGATTTCCCATCCGGCGTAGCTCTGCAGGCGGGGGTCGTCCCGAAGGCGGCCGATCTCCTTCATGCGCGCAACGTTGGCGAGCGCCTCCTCGAAGTCGCCCGTGTTGACGAGGTTCTGCCCGATCCAGGCGTAGGCGTGACCGAGCCACCACCACTCGTCGGTGCGCTCGAGGGACGCGGCGGCAGTCCGCCCGTGTTCGGCCCCCTCGGCGAACCGGCTGCGCCAAAAACTGTGTCGGGCGAGGATGTAGTGCGCCTTTCCGAAGGTCGCGATGTCGCCGGAGCGCGAGGATTCGCTGATGGCCCGCGTGACGGCGCTCGAAACGCCGTCGCTGTCTCCGGCGTGGGCGTGCGTGTGCCCGAGCCACATGTAGAGGCGCCCGGCGATGTCGGCGTCCTCGAGACCCGCGGCTCGAGCCTCGACGGCCCGGAGCGCGTCGAGACTCTCGTCGAACGCGCCGAGGAAGTAGAGCGAGTACACCAGGCGCAGGGTGAGCTCGCAGGCCTGCCGGTCGCGGAGGTCGGGCGGCAGGCCGTCGACGTGGCGCAGCGCCTCGCGCAGCGCCTGGGCCGCCTCGGCGTGGGCGTATCCCTTCACCGCTGACTCGGCGAAGAGGCCGAGGTACTCCACGGCCTTCTCCGCCCGGGCGGTCTGCGAGTAGTGGTGGGCCAGCCGGTCGTAGACCTCGCCGAGGCGATCGGCGTAGAGCGCCTCGTAGGCCGCGCCCGCGGCCTCGTGCAGACGGGCCCTCCGACTCGAGAGGAGGCTTCGGTAGGCAACGTCCTGGGTGAGAGCATGGTTGAAGGCGTACACGGGCTCGCCCTCGCCGCCCTGCTCGTAGATGAACTCCAGGCGCCTCAGCTCCGCGAGGTGGGTTTCGAGGCCACCGGGGCCGCTCCAGACCGCCTCGAGCAGGCGGAGCGGGAACTCGCGTCCCAACACCGAGGCGGTCTGCAGCACCCGTCGCGGTTCCTCCGCGAGCCGATCGACGCGCGCGCGCAGCACGTCGTGCACGCTGCCGGGCACCGGGTGCTGCGGGCCGGTGGGCGCGTCCTCGAGCACAGCCCGTCCCAGTTCCTCGAGGAAGAACGGGTTGCCATCCGCCTTGTCGATGATCGGCTCGAGCGCGTCGGAGTCCGCTCCACGCTCACCGAGGACGGCGCGCAACACCACCAGGCTTTCGGCCAGGGTCAGCCGCGGCAGGGCGAGTTGAGTCGCATATGACGCCTGCATCCAGGGGGCCTGGTATCCCGGGCGATAGGTGCAGACGAGGGCGAGCGGTGCGCCCTGGATGTTCTCCACGAGCCGGGCGAGGAACTCCTCGGACACCCGGTCGATCCAATGGAGGTCCTCGACCACCAGCAGCACGGGGCGGCGACGGCTGCCGTTGAGGCACATCGCCAACAGGGTCTCGAAGGTGCGCTGCTTGACGGCCTCGGGAGTGAGGTCATCGGCCGCCCGCTCGTCATGAAGGCCCATCATCCGTAGCAGTAGCGGCGCTCGGGGTCCGGGGTCGATCCCCAGCTCCGCCAGGCCGAACGTGATCTTCTCTTCGACCTCGGCGGGCGAGTCGCCGTCTGTGATGCCGCAGTTGGCGCGCACGATGTCGGTGAGCGGGATGTACGGGACGGCAGAGCCATAGGAGAGGCAGCGCCCCTCCAGCACGGTGAGGCGTTCGGCGGCCAGCGAGCGGCGCAGCTCTGCGATGATGCGCGACTTGCCCATGCCGGGCTCCGCGACGACGCCTACGACCTGGCCGCGGCCGGAGGCGGCCTCCGCCACCAGCTCCTGAAGGGCGGTGAGCTGCCGCTCGCGTCCGACGAAACGTCCCACGGGCCGTGAGCCGAGGCCCTCGAGCGCCGACCGCCGCGGCCCGAGCCCCAACACGCGATGCGCGACCACGGGCTCGGCCCGTCCCCGAATGGCAACGGGGCCGACCGGCTCGCACCGGACGTACCCGACCACCTGCCGGGCGGTCGCGTCGCTGATGAGGATGGTCCCGGGCTCCGCGATCGACTCCAGGCGGGCCGCGACGTTGATCGTGTCCCCGATCGCCGTATGGTCGCCCTCGGGGTCGTTGCCGAGGCTGCCGACCACCACCGACCCGCTGTTGAGCCCCATCCGCACCTCGACCGGATCGAGGCCGGGCGGCGTGAGATCGCGCAGCAACCGTCGCCGCACGGCGAGCGCCGCGAGGACCGCGCGTCGCGCGTGGTCCTCATGTGCGGTCGGCACCCCGATGAGTGCCATGAAGCCATCGCCCATGAAGCGGTCGATAGTCCCGCCGTAGTAACGCAGCTCCTCGAGCGCCAGGTCGGAGTACCGGCTGAGGAGCGCGTGCATCGCCTCGGCACCGATCCGCTCGGCGATCGACGTCGAGCCGACGATGTCGCAGAAGATGACCGTGACCGGCTTGTGCTCGCCCTCCGGTGCGTCCGTCGCCGGGGTCCCCGCCTCGTGGGCGAGCGCCCCTCCACAGTTGGCGCAGAAGCGCTTGCCGGCATCGGCCGGCTCACCGCACGCCGGACATCGGCGACCGAGCGCGGCCCCGCAGTCCGCGCAGAACCGCGAGGCAGTGTCGGTCTCGGCGCCGCAGCCGGGGCAGGTCACGCTCACGAACCGCACGGTAGTCCCGGCCGCCGGGCGTGTCCATCGCTGGCGACGTCGTTCGCGGTCAGGAGCAACCGGGCGGGGCCACAGTGGGGCCACGGGCGAACCGCCCAGATCAGCGTTCTGGACGGCGCGGGAGACGGTGCGGGAGGGGGACCATTTCCTCTGCGGGGTCTTCGGCAGGCAAGAGCCCGTCCGTGCTCCCGCCCCCGACGTGCGACAGTGAATTTCATGCCCGCCCCGTTGGCCACCCCAGGTGATCAGGAGCTGCTCGTGACGAACACTTCGCGCGAACCTGAGGAACAACGGCCGCAGAAGCCGGTCCGCATCACCCTCCCGAGGGAAGGTGTGCACCACAGTTGGCGCGCGGGTCCGGCTGGCTCGCTCGGCTCTTGCCGCATCCGTACACGGCTGAGACGATGCGTCCCGACCCAGGGGAGCGCGATACAAGCGGATCTCGTCGGGGTAGCTGTCACCGAACACGTCGGGCACCTCCTCGATACGGCAGATCGTGTAGGCGTTCAGGAGCGGAAAGGACCCAACGGCCCGAGCCGAACCGCCCGCCCGCCCGCGGGAGCGAGAACGCTGCGTGCGACGCGGGAAACGACAGTCGCGACGTGGGCACGGCAAGATCCAGGGGTTTCCCCGATGCGAAGCGCAGCTGGGGCGGCGTAGTGTGACGCGACCGTTCACGCCCCCCACGACTTGAGGAGGAGGGTTTGAGACGCCGCACCGCATCGCTCTGCGACCTGGGAGCCGCGTTGCCTCACGGAGAGACCTCACGGATCGATCTTTTCGAGCGCGCTTGAAGGATCGATGAGCACGTCGACCTTGGAGCACGCGGCCGTGCAGGCGGCTCGCAAGCTGCTGTACATCGGCGGTGACTGGCGGCAGGGGAGTGCTGGTACGACGCTCCCGGTCGAGGACCCTGCGACCGGCGAGATTCTGTGCGAGGTGGCCGACGCGACGCCCGGCGACGCGGTGGCTGCACTCGATGCGGCCGTCGCGGCCCAGCCGTCCTGGGCGCGAAGCTCACCGCGGCAGCGTGCCGACATCCTCAGCCGTGCCTACCAGGAGATGTGCGCCAAGGCGGACGAGCTCGCCCTCATCCTCACTCTGGAGGGAGGCAAGCCCCTGCCGGAATCCCAGGGCGAGATCGCCTACGCCGCTGAATACCTACGCTTCTTCGCCGGGGAGGCGCTGCGGCTGGACGGCGCGTACGGTCTCAGCCCGGACGGCCGGGGCCGCGTCCTCGTGATGCGCCAGCCGGTGGGACCCTGCCTGGTCATCACACCCTGGAACTTCCCGCTTGTGATGGCCGGGCGCGCCATCGCGCCGGCCCTCGCGGCTGGCTGCACGGTCGTCGTCAAATCGTCGCGGCAGACGCCCCTCTCGACCATCGCGCTGGCCGACGTCCTCGAGCGCGCAGGCCTCCCTCCTGGGGTCCTGAACATCATCGTCAGCTCATCCTCGGGCGCCGTGACCACTCCGCTCATCGAGGACGCCCGCCTGCGGAAGCTGACCTTCACCGGCTCCACGGAGGTCGGCCGCCGACTCATGGCCCAGGCCGCCGACAGGGTACTGCGGGTTTCGATGGAGTTGGGCGGCAATGCCCCGTTCCTCGTCTTCGAGGACGCCGACCTCGGGGCCGCGGTGGAGGGCGCGATCCTGGCCAAGATGCGCAACTGCGGACAGGCCTGTACCTCTGCCAACCGGTTCCTCGTCGCCGAGTCGGTGGTCGAGGAGTTCACCGCGCGGCTCGCCGCCCGGATGGCGGGGCTCAGGGTCGGCCGGGGCACTGAGCCCGGTGTTCAGGTCGGCCCCCTCATTGACGCCGACCAGTGCGGGCGGCTCGGGGAACTCGTCGACGACGCGCTCGAGCGCGGCGCGAGGGTGGTCATGGGCGCGGCGTGCGTGTTCGGGCCGGGGCACTTCTACTCGCCCACCGTGCTCGACGGTGTCCCTCCGGATGCCCGGTTACTGCGGGAGGAGATCTTCGGACCGGTGGCGCCGGTGGCCTCCTTCGCCTCGGAGGAGGAGGCCGTCCAGGCAGCCAACGACACCGACTACGGCCTGGCGGCCTTCGTCTACACCCGAGACCTCGACCGCTCGATCCGGGTCGTGGAGGGCCTCGAGACCGGCATGGTCGGCCTCAACCAGGGAACGGTCTCCAACCCGATGGCGCCGTTCGGGGGAGTGAAGACGTCGGGCGTCGGCCGCGCGGGTGGCCCCGACGGGATCGACGAGTACCTCGAGACCAAGTACGTCGCGCTGGCTGCCGGCTGATCGGGTTTGGGGACCTCGAGCATGCGCTGCAGCAGTTGCGAGACCGAAAACCGCGACGAGGTGCGCTTCTGTGAGGAGTGCGGCGCGCCGTTCGTGCGCTCCTGTCCGCGCTGCGGGACGAACGTCCAGCCAGGTACGAGGTTCTGCGGCGAGTGCGGGACCCAGCTTCTCGAGCGGCCGGATGCTGCCGCCGACCGGGACGCCCCAGAGAGCGAGCGCAAACGGGTCACCGTGATCTTCTGCGACATCGTGGACTCCACCGCGCTGGCTGAGCGCTTGGGCCCCGAGGCGATGCACGCGCTGCTCAACCGGTTCTTCGAGCTGGCGTTGGGTGAGGTGCACCGCTACGGCGGCACGATCAACAAGTTCCTCGGCGACGGGTTCATGGCCCTGATCGGGGTGCCCCAAACCCACGAGGACCACGCACGGCGGGCCGTGCTCGCGGCGCTCGGGGTGCAGAGGCTGCTCGAGGAGGACCTGACCGAGTTGCAGGGCCTCGAGGAGCCGCTCCAGGCCCGGATCGGACTGAACACCGGCATGGTGGTGGTCGGCAGTCTCGGCGACGACCTCGAGGCTGACTTCACCGCCATCGGCGACACGACCAACGTGGCCGCCCGCCTGGAGAGCCTGGCCCAGCCGGGCGAGATCCTGATCAGCGAATCGACCGCCCGGCTGGTGACCGGCTACGTGCGCGTCGAGGCGGTTGGCCCTCTCCAGATCAAGGGCAAGGGTGAACCGGTCTCGACCTACCGGGTGCTCGGCGTCGGGCCGCGCCGCTCGCCGCTCGAGGGCCTGGGGCCGCGGGCGCTCAGCCAGTTCGTCGGCCGGGAACGCCAGCTGGGCACCCTGGCCGAGCTACTGGCACAGGCTCGTGACGGCCAGGGCCAGGTGGTCGGCCTGGTCGCCGAGCCTGGGATGGGCAAGTCGCGCCTGGTGTACGAGTTCCGGCGCAGCCTGGCCGGAGAGCGGGTGACCTACCTGGAGGGCCGCTGCCTCTCCTTCGGCGCCTCCATCCCTTACCTGCCGGTGCTCGACATCATCCGGGCGAACTGCGGGATCGCGCCGACCGACGACGCCGACGAGGTGGCCGAGAAGGCTCGCTTCAGCCTCGAAGAGGTCGAGATGGACGGCGAGGAGGGGACTCCCTACCTCCTGCACCTCATGGGCGTGCGCGAGGGCACGGGTGCGTTGGCGGGGTTGAGCCCTGAGGCGATCAAGGCGCAGATCTTCGAGATCGTCCGCCAGCTGGCCCTGAACGGCAGCAGGAAGCGGCCGATCATCCTCAACGTCGAGGACCTCCACTGGATCGACTCCACCTCCGAGGAGTTGTTTGCCTCGCTGGTCGAGAGCCTGTCCGGCGCCCCGATCCTGCTCCTCTGCACCTACCGCCCCGGCTACCGGCCGCCGTGGATCGACGTCTCGTACTCAACGCAGCTCTCCCTGCGCCAGCTCTCCGATGCCGACGCCTCAAGCGTGGTGCGGTCGGTGCTCGGCAGCGAAACCGCGGCGGACTCGGTCATGCGAATCATCCTCGACCGGGCCGAGGGCAACCCGTTCTTCCTGGAGGAACTCTCCCGCGCCGTGATTGAGCACGCCGACCTGGGGCCGGAGGGAGGCGTGCCCGAGACGATCCAGGGCGTGCTGATGGCCCGCATTGATCGCCTGGCGGAGGAGCCGAGGCGTGTGCTCCAGACCGCCTCGGTGCTGGGCAGGGAGTTCTCCGTGCGACTCCTCGCGGCGATCTGGGACGGCCCGGGCACGCTGGAGCCGCACCTCCTGGACCTCAAACGACAGGAGTTCCTCTACGAGCGGCCCGGCACGAGCGAACCTGTCTACGTCTTCAAGCACGCCCTCACCCAAGACGTGGCATACGACAGCATGCTGATCGCACGCCGACAGGCCCTGCACGAAGCGGCGGCCCAGGCCCTGGAGCGGTTTCACGCGGACCGACTGGAAGAGGCCTATGACCGCCTGGCCCACCACTACTCCAAGACGGAGCAGGCGGAGAAGGCGGTCGAGTACCTGGGCCGGTTCGCCGAGACTACCTTCGAGCGCCACTCGCACGCTGAGGCGAGCGCCACCCTCGGCGAGGCCCTACGCCACGCCGAGCGGCTGCCCCCCGGTGAGCGCGACCGCCGGATCCTCGAGCTCAGTATTCGGCTGGTGAACTCCCTCTACTTCCTCGGGCGAATGGAGGAGAGCCGCGACCTGCTCGTCGACCAGAAAGCCCGCATGGAGACGTTCGGCGACTGTCGGATCAGCGGGCCGTACCACTTCTGGCTGGGGCACACCTACAGCCACCTGGGCGACAACGAGGGCGCGGACTCGAGCGCGCGACGCGCAATCGAGGAGGGGCAGCGGTGCGGCGACGAAGAGACGATCGCCAAGGCGCACTACGTGCTCGCCCGCGAAGGGGTCTGGACCGGTCGATTCGAGGAGGGCGTCGCGCACGGGCGGGAAGCCACGGCCCTCCTTGAGCGGGCCGGAGCGCAATGGTGGCTCGGCCAGTCTCACTTCTGGATCGGGTTCAACTTGTTCTTCATGGGGGAGTTTGACCTTGCCCTAGATGCCGTGGCGCGCGGCCGCGCGATCGGTGAGGCAATCGGCGATCCTCGGCTTCAGAGCTATGCCGCCTGGAATGCCGGCTTCTACCTCGCGACTCGAGGTGACGCGGAGGTCGGTATCAATGAATGCGTACGGAGCCTGGAGCTGTCGCCGGACCCGCTCAACACCGCCTTCGCGACCGGCTGGCTGGGCTTTGCCTACCGAGAGCACGGGGACTTCGACCGGGCGATCACCTACCTCGAGCGGGCGATCGCGTCCATGCACGAGTACGCGTACCCACGGCTGGTGGGCTGGTACCAGGGGTGGCTGAGCGAGGCTTACCTCCGGAGTGGCGACGTCGACAGGGCGCGGGAGCTCGCCCGCGAGGCCTTGGTCATCAGCGTCGAAACCAGGGGCGACTGGGCGACAGGCGTCGCCCACCGAGCCCTCGGGCGGATCGCGCACGCCGCCGACGACGCCCGAGAGGCGGAGGACCATCTCCGCCAGGGACTCGAGACCTTCGCCTCGATCAAGGCGTGGTTCGACGTGGCAGTTACCCGGCTGGACCTTGCCGAGCACGCTCGCCTTCAGGGACGACCGGACGAGGCCGCGGCGCACCTTGCCGAGGCCCTCGCCATCTTCAACCGCCTGCCGGCTCCCAAGTACCGAGAGCGGGCGGAGCGGCTTGCCAGTGAGCTCGGCGCGCCCACGGCTGGGGAGACGATCACTGGGGCGGGGAGGGTTGTGCTCCCGCCTGCGGGTCGCGACGCCACGTGAGACCACGCGAAACGAGTCGATATGCCACTCGAGCACCACCTGGACCGGCCTGGATTACAGCGTTGCCGCGAGGGCTCCAAAGGGTTGCTGCCACCCGCCACGAGGACCTCGTCACCTCAGTCGGGGTCAACAGGGGGTTAACACGACCACCGGAGATGGGGTGAGATCACTGCCTGGTCATTGACACGAAATGCCTGCAAAGAGGCTACTCTGTGAGATAAGAGGAGACGCCGGGAGCGACTCTTAATCCCAAGGTCGAAGGTTCGATCCCTTCACGGCCCATGACCCGTGGTCCCACCCACGTAAGGCATCAGCCCCACCGGGAAACTCACAACACCGGAAGTTCTGCTCGGGGGTCAACGCAGGGGTCAACAACTCTTGGGGGGGGAGGGGCACCATTCCCTCTCCTCGGGCCCGATCTCGGGCACCCCGATCCATGCTCCCGGCCTCAGGGGTGGAGACGGTGCGGGAGGGGGACCATGTCCTCTTCGACCGCTTCGGAGAAGAGCGGCCCGCCCATGCTCCCGCCCCCGACGTGCGACAGTGAATGTCGTATCACCGTCCGGAGTTGAACTACCCCACTGACCGAAGCTGCCCATCACGAACCCATCGCACGGACCCGAGGAACAGCGGCCGCCGAAGCCGGCCACTCCGTCGCCTTCACCCTCAGCACCTACACGCACGTCCTGCCAGCCGACCTGCCCGGAGCCGACCTCATGGACCATCTCGCCGTTGGAGCCAGCCAGCCATGACTCCGATGGCTTCGGCCGGCAGGAGCCCGCCCATGCTCCCGCCTTCGGGGAGGCGTCTGGGGCACATGCCCCATGCCGTGGCACCTCTGCGGTTCTATCTCCCTCTCCAACCCATGAAGGAGGCGAGAACCATGCCCAAGGTATCGAGGATCCGTCGCTCGCCCTGCAATGTCGGCAAGCTTTGAGCCGTCGGGGCCTCGGTCGGTCGCCGCGCCACGGGCGGTGTGAGCAGCGCCTTCGGCGTCCTCGGCATCCAAGACGCTCGAACGGGTCTGTGCCCCCAGGATCGCCTGGACCGCCCCCTCGATGAGGTAGGGGGTCCGGTACATGTCGTGGAACATGGGTCCCCCCGTTTCGTTGATCAGGACGGGGCCTCGAGAATGCGCTCGAAGCTCAGAGCACCCAAACGGGGCGAACGCCCATCCGCCCGCACTTCGCTCCCACCGATCTTTCCGGTGGCGACAACTGCACGAGCTTGCTCTCTCGCGAGACCGTCTCGAGCCGCGTCAGCGAGCCGGTCGAGATACCTGTGTCGAGCCGCCTGGAAATCGGACCAGCTCGGGATGTCCATTGCGTCGTCCGCCATTTCGACCTCCTCCGGGTTTGCGACGCCCCTCCTCGCGGGGTTGCACCGCGTTTGCGCCATGAAGGAGACTGGACCCAGCTTTCGACCTCCTTTCCGAAACCTTGGGGGGGGCGGGTGGACACCAGGATCCAGATCTGCGGCAGCGTGGTCGTGCAGTTGGACGGTCGGAGGGTCGACGGTGATCTCCCGGGTCGTCAAGGCGTCCTCCTCCTGGTCTATCTGACGGCGAATCGCGATCGCGCCGTCACGCGTGACGAGTTGATCGAGGCGCTCTGGCCGCGGGACTTGCCTCCACGGCCGGAGTCGGCGCTCAGCGTCCTGCTCTCGAAACTCAGGAGCGTTCTCGGGTCGGGGTCGATCGAGGGCAGATCGCAGCTTCGTCTCGCGCTCTCACCCGTCGCCATCGACCTGGAAGCAGCGGCTAAAGGGATCCACGACGCGGAGTCCGCCGTGGCACACGAGGATTGGGCTGGAGCTTGGGGTCCGGCGCGCATCGCCCTGCACACGGCGAGTCGTGGCATCCTTCCTGGCTTCGATGCACCCTGGATCCTCGAGCTGCGTGCGCGGCTCGAGGACATCCAACTGCGAGCGTTGTCCTGCGTCGCCGTGTCGAGCCTCGGCATTGGGGGGGCAGAGCTACCGGCTGCCGAGCGGGCGGCGCGCTCCCTCGTGAAGCTCTCGCCCTATCGGGAGACGGGATACCGGTTCCTCATGGAGGCGCTGGCGGCACGGGGGAACACGGCCGAGGCACTTCGTGTATTCGATGACCTGCGTCATCTGCTGAAAGAGGAGCTCGGCACCGCTCCCGGGAGCGATCTGCGGACTCTTCACCGGCGACTCCTCGGAGAAGGCCTCCCCGCGGCCTGACGAGGCCTAAGGGACCCGCGCAAAGCTTTTGGAAAGGACGAGCGACGAGACTGACCGACGATCACCATCGACGAAAGGGGATCCGATGGGCTGGATGATCAAGTGCGAGTGCGGCGAGGTGGCCCGGGCAGAGACCGAGGAGGAACTGATCTCCGCCGTCGAGCACCACGTACGGGAGCAGCACCCCGAGATGGTAGGTCGGCTCTCGCGGGCGCAGATCCTGGGGATGGCGGAGGTGGTGTGAGCATGGATGGCATGGCGTACAGCATCCCCGTCGCAGCGCCCCTCTACGGGCGGCTTCCGTACCTCTATCGAGGCTGTCCACAGCTTCTCGTGCCGTTCCGCACGACCCCTCGGGTCTTAAGGAACCTCGTGCCGGAGCCGCTGGTACCCAACCCGGACGACCTGATGTTCCTCATGATCGGGCAGATGAACAGCGACGAGTTCGGGATCAACCGAGAGGCCTTCCTTGCCGTACCGTCGACGTTCGGAGCGCTGGCGGGGAACTACGCGGTCGCCCTATACCTGGACAACGATGCCGCTATCGCCTCGGGCCGAGAGGTGTGGGGCTGGCCCAAGAAGGCGGCTGACTTCAACATCGCCGAAGACGACGGTGTCGTCAGGGCCACAGCCTCGCGGGGCGGCGTCGACATCATCCACGCGGAACTCGAAGTCGCCGGGCCCGCCGAGCCGGACGCCCTGCACCTCAGCCCCACCTGGTTCAACCTGAAGCTAATTCCGTCGATTGTCCCGGACGCGCCTCCCGAGGTCATGCAGATCACTTCGACGACGCTGGAGAATGTCCGGGCGACAAGCGTGCGCGTCGGCCAGGCCACCGTTGCGTTCGCGAGTACACCCTCGGATCCGCTCGCAGACCTCATCGAGGTCCGCGAGGTGCTCGGCGGAGCGAATCTGCTCCTTGACTGCGATCTCACGCTGGGCGAAGTGATCCACGACTACCTGGCGAGCGAGGAGACCACAACGCTGGCCCCCATGAGGGTGGCGTGATGAGGTTGTTCCCCAGGACGTGCAATCTGGGTTAGGCGGCGGTCCTCCCTTCCCGCACCCTCTCCCGCAAGAGATCTCACGAGACGATCTTCTCGCCATGGCCGAGACCGTCTAACTCTGAAGCTCCGGACGCCCGCTTGGCCGGTGAGGGCAGCCGGAGCGACGTTCCGATCGATCGCCGGAGGAACGATGAACACCTGCATCGTGCGCGAACGCGATGGGGCTGTCGCGACAATCGAGCTGAACCGACCCGAGCGACGGAACGCCCTGTCGCTCGCGCTCATCGAAGAACTGACCGCGACGCTCGATGAGCTCGGAGGGGACGAATCGATACGTGCGGTCGTGCTCGGTGCCCGGGGACCGACATTCTGCGCGGGACATGACCTCGTGGAGATGCGGGAGAAGGATGAGGCGTTTTTCCAACACCTCTACAAGGCGTGTACGGAGCTGATGCTCAGGGTGCACCAACTGAGCCAACCGGTAATCGCCCGCGTTCAAGGCATGGCCAGCGCTGGTGGCTGCCACCTGGTCGCCGCATGCGATCTCGTGGTCGCGTCCGAGGACGCCCGCTTCGCCGTCCCGGGTCCTCGCATCGGTCTGCCCGGTACGACGGCGATGGTGGAAGTCGCACGGGCGGTCGGCACGCACCGGGCGATGGAGCTCCTGCTGACCGGCGATCCGATCGATGCCGAGGAGGCCCAGGCGTGGGGTCTCGTCAACCGGATTGTCCCGCGGGACCACCTCGAGGAGCACACGTCGGCGCTTGCGCGGCGTGTGTCCCTGGGCAGCAGACAGGTCGTAGAAGATGCGAAACGGACCCTCTACGAGGCGGTCAGCGGGAGCCGAACGACGGCGTATGAGCGGGCACGCGACGTGATGGCGCGAAGCTCCGCCGCCCCGGACGCGCAGGAGGGCATCGCCGCATTCTTCGAGAAACGCGAGCCGCTGTGGCCGTCCGAATCGCCATCATGACGCTCCAGGGTCAACACGGGGTCAACATGACCACCGGAGATGGGGTGAGACCGTAACCCGGTCACTCGCCTGAAACGCCTGCAGTAGAGGGATATCGTGAGATAGCAGGAGACGCCGGGAGCAACTCATAATCCCCGGGTCGCAGGTTCGAGTCCTGCCGCGCCCATCACGTTTCTCCCTGCAAATGGGCATCTTATGATTCTTGACTGGTTCGGCATTTCGCCGTTTGGGCAACAAGGTGGGCAACACCCCCACCATCTCCTCTTCCTCGGGCCATCGTGGACACCCCGATCCATGGTCCCGGCCTCGGGAGAGGAGACGGTGCGGGAGGGGCCATTCCCTCTTCGGACGGCTCGGCGGGACCCACCGGCACCAGCGCCAGTAGGAGAGGTCGTTCAGCCAGGATGGCCTCTTACCGGCCGCGCGATGCGTACTGGATGATTGAGCGGTCGATGAGCCACTCGACGGGCGCGCGGTCGTCGCTGAGGACCGTCCCGCCGCTCAGTGAGGGCGCCAGCCGGCGCGCGACCGCTGAGGCGAGCGGGCGCAGGGTCGCGGGCAGCGTGCTCGCCGCCCGCGCGAGTCGGGCGGGCGATGCGAAGCCGCCGGCGATCAGCAGGGTGTTGGTGGGCATGACCGGGTCGCGGAAGACGGCGGGGAACACGGCGCGCAGAGTCGCGCTGAGCGCGCGCTCGAGCGTCTGCGACCCTTCGGGGTGGCCGACGTTGACGACGAGCGCGCCGTGGGGGGTGAGTCGGCTGCGAGCGAGCGCGAAAAACTCGCGGGTGGTGAGGTAGAAGGGCACGTAGGGTTGGCGGTAGGCGTCGATGAAGATCGCGTCGTAGCGTCCAGTGGTTGAGCGCAGGAAGGGCCGGGCGTCGGCGGTGATCAGCCGCAAGCGGGGGGCGTGCAGGTCGAAGTAGCGGCGGGCGATCTCGGTCAGGCGCCCGTCGAGTTCGACAGCGTCGATGCGGGTGGCGGGGAGGAAGTGGCCATAGGCGCGGGCGGTGGTACCGCCGGCGTTGCCGAGGATGGCCAGCCGCCGCGGTGGCCGTCCGGCGACGGTGAGGGGTGCGACGAGGAAGTCGTCCCAGTAGTCGCCGGTCAGGTAGCGGCCCGGACGGTAGATCGAGTGCACCGCGAGGCCCTCGTTGAGTTCCAGGCGCCGGGTGCCGTGCGGGTCCTGAAGCACGCGGGCGTACTGGTAGGTGGTCTCGGTCTCGTAGATGACCTTGCCGTCCGCGCTGTCGGTTCGGATCGCCCCCGGTGGCACGGCGAGCAGGATGGCGACGATCAGCGGGGCGATCAACGCGAGGCGTCGCAGGGTTGGCGCCGCAACGAGCGTGAGTGCGAGCGCGAACACAAGGAACGTGCGGTGCGTGCCGACGAATGGGATCAGCACCAGCGCGGCGGCGAACGTGCCGGCAAGCGAGCCGGCGGTCGACAGCGCGTACAGGCCGCCGGTGACCGAGCCGGACTCCTCGACGCGGCGCAGGGCCAGGCGCACCGCGTAGGGGGAGACCGCGCCGAGCAGCAGGACGGGGCCTGCCACCAACACCATGACCGCCGCGAGCGATCCGATCGCCGCCCCCGCGGAGATCGAGTCGAGCGCGCCGACGGCTGTGTCGAGAAACGGCCGCGCCGCGTAGGGGATCGCTGCGAGCAGCAGGCCGGCGATGAGCACCAACCGGCACAGCCCGCGCAGCGACGGGTCGCGGTCGGCGAGCCGCCCACCGAGCCAGTAGCCGACCGACAACGCAAGAAGCACGGTGGCGATCGTGTTGGCCCAAACGATCGTCGACGCACCGAAGTAGGGGGCGAGTAGACGCGCCGCGGCGATCTCGGTCCCCAGGCTCGCCGCGCCGACCACGAACACCACCAGCCGGAGCCGCCAGCCCGCGGGCGCGGCCGCGCCGATCTGGCGCCGCGCCGCCGGCGACACAGCCCCATTATGGTGGCCGTCGGTCCCTGCCTCGGGCGCGGCGATCACCGGCCGCTCAGCCCGGCCGGTGCCGTGCTGGGCGTGAGCTTCGGCAACGCTAGGTGGACGCTGCGTCACGGCCCGTCTCTTTCTGCCCTGGTCTTGAACTCGTCGATCTTCCCCTCAGCGATCGTGAGCTCAGCGACCCAATGGATCTTGGTGCCGCCCATATTCCCTCCTCAGCCTCGGACGATAGAACTGGCACCGCCGCCGCCCAGTCAACACGGCATTCGACCGTTTGGGCAACAAGGTGGGCAACACCCCCCACCAGTTCCACTTCGGGGTGCCCGATCTCGGACACCCCCGTCCATGCTCCCGGCTCGGGGGAGGAGACGGTGCGGGAGGGTGACCATTTCCTCTCCGGGCTTCGCTGTTCGTCGTATCGTGCCCATTGTCGCCCGCCTCGGTAACCAGGGCCATCGTCCGCAACTCCGGCTTCGGCGGTCGCTCTACGTCACGACTCAAGCAGAGGGCGGCCAGAGCCGATGTGTGCTGCATGCTCGACTGCGACGCCCGGGTCACCCCCTGTCGCACCCGACTCCTCGTCGCACTCATCCTCGGGGTCGTCCTATCGGTCCTCGTCTGGGTAGGCGGAGCGCAGGCGGCTCCCCCACCGGCTGCCCTTCAGCTCGATGCCCTCCCAGGTCTGCCCGCCGAGGTCCGCGAACAGCCCTTGAGCAGAGACGAGGTGATGTCCGGCCTGGAGAAGCCGGTGGCGAACCAGATCCGAGCGGGCGTGATCGACGTCGCCGGCCGCGCATGGACGAATGGGAGCACGATCCTGGTCGTCGAGATCGTCTTCACGAGCGACGCGCCTGGGCTTGCGGCGGGCATGACCACGGGAAGGACGCAAACCTGGGGTTCAGCGGCGCTGCGAGAGGACGGGATCTCCCTGTGGCGCGACGTCAGTGATGCACCCGACGCAGGCTCTTCGGCGGACGCACTGCTCGTCTCGCGCGGCACCAACGCTGTGGACTTCGCTGTCTTTCCTGCAGGCGCACTGTCCGGGGAAGCTCTTCTGGAGATCGGCAGGGCACAGTACGCACGGATGCCGGTCGACGGAACCGTGGACCCGGCCGAAGCGATGGCAGAGGCCGGGGTCAAGATCGTGTTCAGCCTTGTGGCGCTCATTGGGCTAATCGGGTTGGCGATCATCGGTCTGCGAAAGATCACTCGAGGTCGCCAAGCCCCCTGACAACAGCCAGACCTGTTTGATCAAGGGGCTTCGGCGAGCGACGCCGCCCATGTTCATCCGCCTCGTTCGCGAGGCCGAGAAGGGCGGCGGGTACGATGGTTCGTTCCCTTTCCTGATGAAAGGCGCGCACGCCATGCAGCTCAAGATGACGAAGCCGGACAGCTACGCACTGGACATCCGGGCTCTCATTCTCACCGCCGACATGTTCGAGGATACCGAGCTCATCGTTCCGTATTTCCGGCTCCTCGAGGCAGGAGCACGTGTCGACATTGGCGCGCCGACCATGGATCGTATCGGTGGAGAGCACGGCTACAGCGTCACGCCCGACCTCACGATCGACGCCGTCGATCCCGACGAGTACGAGCTGCTGATTGTCCCAGGCGGCTTTCCAGACGGAGCGCCAGCAACGGTGCGCAGGATCGACAAGGCGCAGCAGATCGCCAAGTCGTTCTTTGAAGACGACAAGCCAGTTGCGTCTATCTGCCACGGACCGTGGCTGCTGGCTTCGGCGGGTGTGATCGAGGGCCGACGACTGACTTCGTACTGGCATGACGGCGTCCCGGAAGACGTCAAGGCGGCGGGTGGCCTCTGGGAGGACTCCGAGGTCGTCGTCGACGGCAACCTGGTCACATCGCGGTGGCCTCCAGACCTCCCGGCCTTCAGCCGCGAGATGATGTCGCTCGTCGATGCCTGGTTGAAACAGCGAGGCGTCGACGCATAGGGCACTTCGGAGGCTCTTAGAAGCAAGGGCTCCTGCATGGTAAGGAGGGAGTCGACGGTTTGAGTCCGTCAGATGGTTTAAGACAAAAGCCCTGCAAATGGGCGTATAGTGTTGCCTGCACTGGCGAGATTTCGACGCCTCGCGGGTACGAGACGGGTACATTTTGGGACTGGCGGGCACTCGCGGGCACGCGCGACATGTCGCGACGCAGCAAGGGACGTGCTCCAGCCAGTCGATCGCGACGGGTGTCGCGAGGAAGCGGTGCGGTCAGACAGCGTTGGTCAGCTTCAATCTTCTGCCCGGAGTGCAGGGAGCGGGAACGGACTGGAGGGGAAAGGGCCAGCGGAGTCCGTCACGGGCGCAGGCTGGCCACCCAGACTTACGGCAGTTTCACAGCCTTGGGTGCTGGGCAGAACTCGAACTCGGACTGACCGCGCCTCAGGCCACCTCGGCCATCGCCGACCCGGAGGCGAGCGCAGCCGCGTCGAAGCCTTTGACGATCAGCCATACCGCCAGAACCATTTCCTGCAGTGCCATCGGGACGAACAAGATACTGGCCAGGGTGGAGTTGGGATCCCCCGTCCATAGGAGTGACAAGCTCGCGATGAGAAACAGCGGCGCCGCGACGAGGCCCCACAGCGACAGCCACCGGGGGACGAGCCTTGACTGGAACAGCAGGTAGTACAACATCACGGCGCCGATCGCGAAAACCGACTGTGCCAGGTTCAAGGCGAGATCGGACGTCGACTGCAGGACGATGCCACTGGTCTGGAAGTGCGAAGCGTCGGGCGCTCCCGCTGCTGCGAACTCTCGACTCAGCGGGAGGAACGCCCAGGTGGCGAGCACGAACACGAGGTAGGTGCCGCCCTCGGTGACCCTGGTGCCCACGTACCACAGAGCCAGCCCTTTCTTGACGCTCGTATCGGCCACCCGAATCAAGATCGGGTAGAGCATGCACGCCACACCGACGACGGCGACTGCCCCCACCAGGTTCAGCAGCGCCCACGTGATCAACTGGCTCTTGTGCGTCGCGGCGTTGGCGAGGATCCCCTCACCGTCGTCCAGGGCCCTCCAGGGCAATATGCTCAATACTGGGAACACGGTCGCCATGATCCACAGTACGCCGACCCAGATCGCAGATTTCCTCTCTGAACTCATCTCTCTCTCCTGACCAGAGGTGCTGGAGTTGTCCGTCTCAGATCGGATAGGTTGTGATCTGCCCTAACGTCGCGGCGCCAGGGCATGGTCACACTACGCCCCGCCGACCGCTATCAGGGTTAATCACCACCGCGTGCCTCGAACTACGGAACCGCGAGCACGCACGACCAAGACCGGCCAAAGACACGCCTTCGTCTGGACGCTGACGCGGCTGATCCCTCGATAGTTCCGGGAAGCGGGGTCAGCGGTGTTACGAATGGGGCGGGGCACGAACTTCTGTGACGTGGGGCACCCAGGTGAGGGCACCGGGAGCGCCAAGGCGGCGACGATCTTGAAACACTGGCCGGCGTCGCCGCGCGGCTACCCGATCCCGACGAGATAGAACTGCTCGGAGTCGTTGGCGGCGCCGACGACATCCAGAGAGGAGAGAGCCGGACATGGTCCGCATCGAGGGCGAGATCGTCATCAAACGTCCAGTGGAGGAGGTGTTCGACTTCGTCGCCGATGAGCGCAACGAGCCGCGCTACAACCCACACATGCGCCGTGCCGAGCTGATCTCGACCGGGCCCATCGGCCTCGGTACGCGATTCCGGGCTGAGATGACGAGGATGGGCCGAGCCACGGAGATGATCACCGAGTTCACCGGCTACGAGCGACCCCATCGTCTCGCGTCATCGACACACTTGTCCGCCATGGAGATCGAGGGCAGCCTGATTCTCGACCCCGTACCGGAAGGAACTCGAATGCGCTGGTCGTGGAAGCTGGAGCCGCGCGGCGTCGTCAAGCTGATGAGCCCGCTGGTCGCCCGCATGGGCAAGCGCCAAGAGGAGACCATCTGGGCCAACCTCAAGCAGCTCCTGGAGCGAGACGCCTCCCCTCCGCCGCAGACCTAGAGCTGCCCGCGGGGATCGCCTCGCCCGTCCGTTAGGCGGGGAGCTGAGCTCGCGTCCAAGAACGCACTCTGGAACCTACGCGGTGCGCGATGTTGTCCGTTTACGCGATTGCAAACGCACCGCGGGTACGAGACGGGTACATCAGCTCGGGCACGCCCGGGCACGCGCGGGCATTGGAGGCACGACGCGAAGGGCCGATTTGCAGGAAAAACGTGGTCGCGCGTGCCCTGCCGTGCCCGCCATTACCGCCTGGGAACCTCCATGGGAGTCGTGTGTTCAAGGGCACTCCCGACTCCTGCAAGATGGACGGAGGCCGCCGAAGCCGATCCGCATCATCCTGCCGAGGGAGGTCCGGAGACGGCGGCGAAGCTGCTGTACGGAGAGGTGCAGAAGGCGCTTCCCCGGGTCGCAGGTTCGAGTCCTGCCGCGCCTATCGCAGCTTTCCCCTGCACATAAAGCACTTCCCGATCGAGCAAGGCACCGCTTCCCGGTCTCTCTTCCCCGGGGGGTCAACGCAGGGGTCAACAGGAGTGGAAGGGCAATCGGCCTGAGTGCCGATGTACCCCGCGCACGGATTGAGCGAGGTGCTGTCCGCACCGGCACCGAGACCTCGTCGCCAACGCCATCGCGCTCAGGCTGTCGAACGCGCGGCTCGAAGGCATGAACTCGACCGTGCGCCTCGTCAGCCACCACGCCCGCGGCTTCCGCAGGCTCGACCCACTGCTCGCCTTGCTCACCCTCATCTGCGGCGGCGTGCCAGTCGAGCTACCCACCTGACCCCCCGAAGAGCCATCAATCGCCGCTCAGGCGAGAGTACGCTCGATCATGCAAGTGTGCGTATATGCTCCTTGGCTGATTCGAGCCGGTGTCTACGCGCGGATCTCGTCCGGCCGGGACGGCGTCCAACTGGGCGTGCGACGCCAGGTCGAGGACTGCGAGCGCCTGATCGAGCAGAAGGGATGGGAGGTAAAGAATGCATGCTCAAATTATAACGTATCAATTAGATGCTATTTCACAAACGGAATATCTAAAACAAATGGTCGAGCCAGATGCTCCGATTTTGGCTGATGTCAGCGGACTCATTTCAAAGGTTTGGTTGGCAGACGAAGAAAAGAATACATTTGGTGGTTTCTATTTGTGGGAAAGCAAAGAAGCCATGGAAACCTTTATGCAATCCGATTTGGTAGCAGCAGTTGTAAGCAGACCGTTTGTTAAGAACGTGTCGTCTGTTGACTACACGGTAAACGAAGCAGCATCAAGAATTACTCGTGGACTGAAATAGTCTTACAGGAAGAGCTCTGCGCCGGCCAGTACGCCCTGCTGTACCTCGCGGAGGGAGAACTCGTTCGCGCAGTAGCAGGCAGTCGGCGGTGTCCGCCAGTGGGAAGGGTTGGGAGACGGGCTTCCCGACCCCCACGGATCATCGGAGTGGGCAACAAACTGGGCAACACACAGGGCCGAAGACCACACCAACCGCGGTGCATGCGATGACAGGTGTGATCCCAGTCACCAAGCCGGAAATCACGGAACCGGGCGAAAGGGAGCGAAGCCCCGGAGGGAACTCATAATCCCCGGGTCGCAGGTTCGAGTCCTGCCGCGCCCATCAAGTTTCTCCCTGCAAATCGACGTAGTCCGATATGTGCTGAATGTGACATTCTCCCGAGTGGGCAACAAGGCTCGAACTGCGGCGCTCGGGCGGCTGTCGCGACGGGGGAGCGGCTGGGTCGAGTCGTAGGTCGAAGGTGAGACTTGTTGATTCGTCAGGGAGCCCCCCCCCCCCCCCCCCGGAGACCTTCCCATGGCGGGTTGCTGATCGCCGAAGCCCCGGAGAGGACATGGTCTCTCCACACCGTCTGCTCTCCTGAGGCTCCGGGAGCATGGGTCAGGGTGTCCGAAGTCGGGCGCGAGGAAGAGAAATGGTGGGGGTTTTGCCCCCTTGTTGCTCACTTCGTGGGTTCGTCGGGTAGCGGGAAACCCGCGTGCCCGATCGGTGTGGGGCCCGATTCAGCGCTCAGGGGAGCTTGCGATCCTCCTCGCTCCTCGCTCCTCGCTCGCTCGCCGCGAGGAGTCCAAGGGGGGCGGAGATGCCCACCACGAAGTGTCATGGAGGAGGCCGAAATGGCGCATGGTCCGATCGAGGTGCTCGTCCTAGGTTTCCCGGGGAACAAGTTCACCGGCGCGATCGTTCCGGAGGTTGAGCGCCTTATCGCGAGTGACACCATCCACATCGTCGACGGCTTGGTGGCGAGGAAGGATGCCAACGGCGTGCTGTCGTTCGTCGAGTGGGGGGACCCGGATCTTGGGGAGGAGGCTTCAGAGCTTGCGGGTCTGCTCGACCAGCCCGAGGGGCTTCTCTCGGATGAGGACGTCGATGAGTTGGCGGGGGGGCTAGAGCCGAACAGCACGGCGGCGATCATCGTCTTCGAGCACACTTGGGCAAGGCCGATCCGCGATGCGGTCGTCGCGTCGGGCGGCCAGTTGATTGCCGATTTCCGGGTTCCCCCGGCGGCTATTGAGCAGCTTCGAGCCGAGCTTGCAAACGAAGCGCTGTAAGTCCCGTTCAGGAAGTTAAAGTCCGTCGAGGAGGAGCAATGCCGAGAAGAAGAGGGCGCCCCGGTCTGGTCGGGACGATGGCGAGAACCGCCGTGGTCGCTGGAACGGCAACGGTGGTGGCGAAGGGTGTGTCTGGGGCGATGGGGGGTGGGAAGGGCGACACGCAACCCGCTCCTGCCCAGGCCCCTCAGGTTGTGTACGCAGAGGCGCCCCCCGCGCCCGGGTCATCGGGCCCGACGCCGGAGGATCTGGCCACGATTGAGAAGCTCGCGGCCCTGAAGGAATCCGGCGCGATCACCGACGAAGAGTTCGTGGTGCAGAAGGCGAAGATCCTCGGCAGCTTCTGAGTACCGGCGTGTCATGACCGCAGCGTCGATCCGCAGTGTTGGGCGCCCGGCATCAGCGGCGGCGCCCGCGCCGGCCGAGCGGCCGACGCGGACGGCGCGTGGTTCGCCTCAGCCGCGCACCATGTCGATGGCGACCGGGACGGGGTTGCTGACGATGTCCCGCACGGGCGAGAAGCGGGTCAGACCGGCAAGCTCGGCGAGCTGATCGTCGTCGAAGTCTCCGGTGGCCCGGAAGGTGACCCGGATGCCCTCGTAGCCTGGGCGGACCTGGTCATCGAGGCCGAGGAAGCCACGGAGGTCCAGGTCGCCCTCCAGCGTGCACTCCAGGCTCTCCAGCACGATCCCACGCGCGGCGGCGTGGTAGACGATCGTGCCCGTCAGGCAACCCGCGAGCGTGTGGAGCAGGTACTCGCCGGCGTTGGGCGCCTGGTTCTTCCCGAGAAGAACGGGCGGCTCGTCCATGTCGACGAAGAACGGCTCGGTGCGCGAGGAATCCTCCTGGCCGGCGCCATAGAAGTCCTTGATCGTGGTGCGGTTGTGACCGCCCTCGATCCACTGGTTGCGAGCGCGGAACTGAAACTGCGCCAGCGCCGCGTCGGCGTTGACGTGGTCGATCGTCCCGACGAGGCGATCGAGGTCGACGCCGTTGACGATGTGGGTGGCCTGCATGATGGGCTCCTTGTGGTTGGTGGCCGAGACGGTCTCGGCCGGCGTGGTGGGACCGTAGGGAGCGGCGGCTTCCCGAAACCTTCCCTGGCTGCCGACCGCCCCTGCGCCGCGAGAACGGGTCGTGCCACGTGAGATGATCTGGCCGATGCGAGGCGTGGATGTCCGCCTGCTCGGGCGGTTCGAGGTCACGGTGGACACGCGGCCGGTGCCCGCGCAGGCATGGGGGCACCGTCGAGCCGAGGACCTGGTCAAGCTGCTTGCGCTGTCCCCCGGACAGCGCCTGACACGCGACGAGGTCGTCGAGGCGCTGTGGCCGCGGCTGACCGCCACGGCCGGTGTCGCGAACCTCCACAAGGCCGCGCACTACGCGCGAAAGGCGCTCGGCTGGCCCGAGGCGATCATGCTGCGTCGCGGCGTCGTGGAGTTGGCCCCCGGGCACCGCGTGGAGACCGACGTCGAGCGCCTGGAGGCCGGAGGGGGACGGGACGGCGAGGTGGCCGAGCTGCTTCCTGACGACCGCTATGAGGAGTGGACCGCCACGTACCGCGACCGGCTCGCTGAGCTGCGCGCTGCGGCGCTGCGGCGCCAAGGCCGCTGGGAGGAACTCCTGCGCATCGATCCAGCTGACGAGGAGATCAGTCGCGTCGTCATGCGCGAGCACGCGGCCGTAGGCGATCGCGTTGCCGCGGCGCGCCAGTTCCGGCGCCTGCGCGACGCGCTGGCCAAGCTCGGACTGACACCGTCCGAGGAGAGCCTGTCGCTCTACCGGGAGATCGCCGGCGGGGACCCGGTCCAGGCGCCGACACGCTCGAGTGAGCCGATGGTGGGCAGGGACCAGGAGCTGGTCATCGGACGCGACGCCCTCGACGCGACGGCGCACGGCCGCGGCGGGGCCCTGCTGATCCTCGGAGACGCCGGAATGGGCAAGACTCGGCTCGTCGACACCCTCCTCGAGGACGCGGAGGCGCGCGGCTGGCATACGTGGCGCGGCGCCGGTCGGGAGGACGAGGGCCGGCCGCCGTACGGACCTGTCATCGAGGCGATCGACCCGCTCGTGGCGGCCCGCCCCGATCTTTTTCAGTCCCTCAACGAGTCCATGCAGCGCGTGCTGGCCCTGCTCTTTCCCTTGGCGCCGAGCGGCGAGACCGGCCGCCAGGCGGACGCCAAACGCCACCAGGTCTTCGCCTCGATCGCCCGGCTCGTCCAATCTGCCGCCCGGGAGCGTGGCGCGGTCATGGCGCTGGAGGACCTTCATGCCTCCGACGCGTCGACGCTCCTCCTCGCCCACTATCTCTCCCGCGCGGCCCGCGACGCACCCATGCTCGTCGTCATGACCGCACGTCATGGCGAGGCGGGTCCCGAGCTGGCGCGCCTGCGCGCCAACCTGCGCGAGCAGCGTGCCGGCGTTGAGATCGTCTTGCGCCCTCTGGCGAGGCCCGCCCTCACACGGATCGCCGAACGTGCGGCGGGGCGGTCGCTGGACGCCGGAACGGTCGACGCCATCGCCGCCGCAGCGGCCGGCAATCCATTCTTCGCCGAGGAGCTCGCGGCCACGGTCGACGATCACGGCGGCGTGCGCGTGCCCGAGCACGTCAACGATCTCCTCGACGCCCGGCTCGCCCGGCTTCCAGAGGACTCGCGATCCGTCGTGCTCTTCGCCGGCGTCCTGCAGAACGGCTTCTCCGTCTCTGATCTCGCCGCGGTCGCCGGCGTCGACAGCGCGCGCGCCGACGTTGCGGTCAGCGCTGCGCTCCGCTGCGGCGTCCTCGAACGCGACGCCGCCGAACTACGGTTCCGCCACCCGCTCCTGCACGACGCCGCCCGCCGGCAGTTCGATCGACCGGAGCTCATCGACGTGCACCTGCGCGCAGCCACCCGCGTGCGCGACAGCGACGGCGCGCCCGAACAGGTCGCCTACCACCTCCTCCACGCCGGCCGCGCTGGCGATGCCGTGCCGCTGCTGGCCGCAGCGGCACGACGGGCGGCCGCCGTCGGCGCCTACGCCGATGGCCAGCGCTGGGCAGAGCAAGCCCTGGCGCATGCGCCGACGGGCGACCGGTATGACCTGCTCGTGCTGCTGGCCGATCTGCGCCACGCCGCCGGCGACCGACGCGCCGCGCGCACGTACGCCGCCGCGACGGCCGTCGCCCCACCTGATGCCCTCACCGATGTCCGAATTAAGCACGCGCGCGCGCTCACCGCCGTGGGCGAGCCAGCCGCGGCGTTGGAGATCCTGCGTGACCTGACCGCGACCACCGCCGCCCAGCAGGCCCGGCTCGCACTCGCCCGCGGCATCATCGCCTGGTACGCCGGTGATCTCAGCGAAGCGCGCCGGCAAGCCGATCAGGCCGCCTCCCTCATCCGCGAGACGGACAGCGAACGTGGGGAGCTCGCCGACCTCCAGGCTCTGATTGCCCACGCCGCCGGCACGTGGGAGCGCCACGCCGAGTGGCAGCTCGCCGAGGTCTGGCACGTGCCGGAGCTCGCCGGGCGCGTGTTTGACGCCTACCTGTGCGTTACCGAGTACGTGCTCCACGCCGGCGACCCGTACACGCGCCTGGCCGAGTTCGCGCGCCGCCTCCGCGACCATGCCCACACGGCCGGCGCCGGCCGCGGCGAGGCGTTCGGCACCACCCTGCTCGGCGAGGTCGAGCTGATGACCGGAGATGCCCGCGCCGCGCGCGCCCACCTCGTCGAAGCCGCGGCGCTCAGCCGCGAGGTCGGCGCAATCGGCGGCGAGGCACTGGCCCGGGCGCGGCTCGGCGAGGCGCTCCTCGACCTCGGCGAGCGGGGCGAAGCGGAGGAGCAGCTCGACGAGGCGCTCGCGCTCGCCCACGCCTCCAGCCTGGCCGAGCACCTCGTCTTGGTCGTCCATGGTCCGCTGCTGCGCGTGTCCGAGGACCCCGCTGAGGCGCTCGCCGTGGTCGATCGCGCCCAAGCCCTGCTCGGCGAGGAACCCCAATGCAGGTTCTGTCCCGTCGACTACTACGTCGCCGCTGCAACTGTCTGCGCCGGCGCTGGGGACACCGCTCGTGCGCACGCCTTCCTCGGGCGGGTCGAGGAGGTCGCCGGGCTCTGGAACGGCGGGCCTTGGGCGCCGGCGGCCGCCGAGGCTCGCGCTGCCGTGCTTCGTGCCGAGGGCGAGAAGGAGGCGGCGACGCGGGCGCTCCGGCGCGCCATCGCTGGCTACGCGGCCGCCGGACAGGGCCGCAACGAGGCGCGAGTCCGCCGTTCGCTCACCGAGCACCTGCGCCCGAGGCGCTGAGGCGCGCCAACGACGTCATACGCTGAGCCTGGCGTTCAAGCCTCCAAGCTTTCGCGCCTCGCCAGCGCCCCGATCGCGGTCAGCTCGCCACCAGCTCCTGCTCGGAGATCTGAGCGCGCGCCCGAAGCAGGCGGATAAACGCGCGCAGCCACGAGGGGTGGTCGGGGCCGATCTCGGACACCCCCGATCCATGCTCCGGGCCTCGGGAGCGGAGACGATGCCGAAGAGGACTACTTCCTCTTCGGTGGACGTCGGGATCAGCCCGTCACGGCGGGGATGCGTGATCGAGTCCCCCGCAACGTGATCTGCTGCTCGAGGGCTCCGGCCATACTGTGGGCCTCGGGCAGCAGCCACACCTACACCCGCAGACGCCCACGCTTGGCAAACAGCACACGCCACTTCGGCGAGATCGGGATCACGACGGTCGTGCTTGGTGGAGTCGGCGACAATCGACCGTTGGGGTGGCGTGCTTCCTCAGCTGATCCTCACAGAGTCGCGCACGTTCGGTGGTGTGCTGGCACGACGGTCGCGGCGGAGTACATCGTCCCGGTCGCTGCGACGAACGGACAGGCGGGCGGCTTCCTCCGCACGGACATCGGTCCGCTGTTGGTGGGCGAGGACGGGGAGTTGCGGCGAGGTCTCTGCATCGGTGACCTGGACCTTCGGGGCGGGCA
Organism: uncultured Thermoleophilia bacterium; assembly: GCA_963706315.1. Lineage (GTDB taxonomy): Bacteria > Actinomycetota > Thermoleophilia > Miltoncostaeales > Miltoncostaeaceae > CALMEC01. The sequence goes on from CAVPMA010000021.1 coordinate 29,432, forward strand.
GATCGAGGCGAACACGGCGAGTTGGACCTTGACACGGGTGGCGCTCACTTCGGAGCAGGCGAAACAGTACAACCTCAAGAAGATCAAGAAGGTGGACGAGAGGTACAAGAAGGATCTGGTGAAGCGCGAAGGGTGGGCCATTGAGGTCGAGTCCCTCGGGCAGTCGCGCGTGACCGACATCGTGCGCGGTGCTCGACGAGCTTCTCCCCGAGCCGCTCGTCGTGGTCGAGCAGCGGGAGGAGGCCGAGCGTGCCGAGGTGCGAGCACGGCTCCAGGCCTGGTAGCCGACTCGAACGTGCTGCACGACCACCCCCGAGTAGACACGCTGACTCGATCCTCCCAAGGACGCGATCGGCCCGGTAGACATGTGTCCCATCGCTGCGGACACCATGGGCATGACCTTCGCGCGGGCCTGTTGCAACAAGCTCGTTCAGAGCCACGGTGTGTTCTGACCCTCGCGCGAGGGACGTTCACTTCGGACAGGTGAACCCCTTCGGCGGGAGCAGCTCCGGGTTTAGGATGGAGCCGAGGCGTTCCTTGATGGTCGAGGGCGAAGCCTCGCGCTTCTGGATCGCGTCCCGGGCTGCGTCGGACTCCTTGGTCGCTGGCGCTTTCAGCGCCCGCGCCGCCTTTGGGTCCTTCGCTGCCTTGAGCAGGTCCAGCAGTTCGGTGCCCAGCGCCTTGACCGAGGCGTCCACCCCAGCGTAATGCGCCATGATCCGGCGGAGGAGTTTTTCGTCTGTCACGAAGGCCGCGTTCGCGCTGGCGAACAGCTCGTCCGGGCCCTCCCACGGATGGCCCTGCGCACGTCCGCTGGGGCCGCCGGACCACAAGCTGTCCATGACCATCACCAGGCCCGCGGGCTCCTCAGGGCCCTGGCCGTCTCCCTTCAGAGGTGGCGGCTTCTTCGTAAACGCCTCGGTGGGGATCGGGACCGTCGTCGTGCCGCCGAGCCGCCCGAACAAGTCGGCAAGGCGCAGTGAAAACGCATCCGGCGCCAGGCCGGCGTCCGGTCGCGCATGGGTGTGGCTTTCGAACAGGGCGTGGGAGGCCTCGTGCGCCGCCGACTCGGCGGCGGCGCGGTCGAAGTCATCCTGCTCGAGCGTGATCAGGGGCCGGCCGTCCGCGACGTGGAGCCTGCTGGCCTCGTTGGCAACGAACACCTGCTCCACCCGCCACCCTGAGCCCTTCGGGATCGACTCGTTCACGGCGGCGACCCGCTGCGCAACCTTACGCAACCCCTCCGCGACCTTGGCTAGGACCGGGAAGGCCTTGTCCCCGCAGGCCAGGTATTGCAGGTCAGACACCGTGGCTGTCCCGAACTGACTCTTCGGGTCCACCGGGGCCTCGATCCCGAGCTTCTCGTACGAGCGCCGGTCACGAGCTGTGACCCCACCCACGCTCACCTCCCCGATCACCTCCCCGTCGCCGGCGAAAAGACGCGTGAAGCCGCTCGCCGGTTTCCCGGTCACCGGCGCTGCCAGCAGACGCGGCGCAGGGGTCAGCAACTCCTCGGCGGCCAGGAGATCCCCCTGCGGGCATTGGGCGAGCGCCTCGGCACGCCGCCGCGCCTCGCCACTCTCGTCGGCCGGCGCGGACCGCTGCTGCAGGACGTGGATCGTCTCGTGGTGGATGATGTCGGCGCGCTCCACGGGCGAGAGCAGCAGCGACGCCGGCCCCAGGGTGATCCGGCCGTCCTCCGCCCAGGCCGGAGTGCTCGGCGGCAGCGCCGGATGGGGTTGGGGGAGCTGACGGCGGCCTCCCGCGCCCGCGCCGCTTGCTGCGCCAAGTGCGCGGCGAAAGCTTGGTTCCCGACGGCCGAGGCGAGCCGCAGCACGCCGGGCACAGGCCCCACGGGCCGCCGGGTAGGCTCGCGCGGCGCGGGCCGCGGCGGGGCAACCTGCCGTCTGGGCTCATCCAGTTCCATCCCAGCCGGATTGTAAGCGGCCGGGATCGGCTGTACCGGCGGAGCAGCGCCCTGCTCTTGTTCCAAATGTTCAGCCCCGCCAAGGAGCTGCACAAGACCGAGGCCGTCATGATGAGGAACATGCGGGCGATGCAAGGCGGCTGACAGGCGAGGCCCACACCGACCGACGCACCACAGCACGAGGACAGGCGATGAACGTGCGGGGTGGATGGACTCCCCGCCACGACCCGCCCGATTAGAGGCGGGTCACGACCGCGTCCTCTCCTACCGAGCGCCCGCCCTTGGGCAGTCGGTACGTAGTGGCCCGCATCC
>CAVPMA010000022.1:0-55520 GCA_963706315.1 uncultured Thermoleophilia bacterium
TCTTCATCGCCCTCGTCTAGTCAAGACATGGCGCGTCGAGAAGGTGCGACCAACCATCTCGGCGCTCACAAAGGCGGTGTATCCCCGACGATCGACAGGCGCGACGAGAGCGTGTATCATTCATTTACCTCGTACTACGATGTTCTTAGAAAGGTGAAGGTCATGACCAGCACGCTTACACCCACCACCAGACTGGTCGGCTACCAGGTGCGCGGATCCGACGCGAGGGTGATCGGCGAGATCGAGGGCGTACGCCCGAACGGCGTGCGGATCCACAAGATCCCTGGCCACTCGGGCCACGCCGGTTACCTGCCCGTCGAGGCGATCGCCAGGATCGAGGAGCGCACCAACACCGTGTTCCTCGTGGCGGAAGTCGACCTCGAGCAGGTGCTCGACGCACCGCCTCCGCCGAACGAGAGCCCCGACGGCTGGCACAAGAGCGCCGACTGGTGGGCGGATTTGCTCGGCCATTACGGTCTGTTCGACTCCGAGGGCCGCGGCAGTGAGCCCTTCCTGCATCCTGACCAGAAGTAGCCAGGCGGGCGGCGATGCCGTGAACCTTGCCGACTATCAGCGGGCGGCATCTCTGCGAGCCGCCGTGCGCATATTCTTGCGCAGAGGAGAGGAGGTCGCCCGCGCCGCAGGCCTCACGCCCCAACGTCAGTTGCTGCTGCTCATGATCAAGGGAGCACCAGACGGGAGCGAGCAAGCGACCGTCACGGACCTCGCCGAGCGGCTGCAGCTCGCCCAGAACACCGTCACGGAGATGGTGGCGCGGGCGGAGGCGATCGGACTGCTCATGCGTGCGCCCTCGAGTACGGATGGGCGCGTCGTCCACCTCCGGCTCACCGAGGAGGGCGACCGACGCCTCGCGGCAACTGTCTCGGCGCTCCGGGAGGATCGCCAACACCTGGTCGACGTCCTGTCTGCCCAAGGCAAGCCCGAAGCGACCGGCTTGGGCTTCGCATCTTCGGGCGTGGCGGGCAGCTCCTCATGGACAACACACAACGACCAGAAGGAGCAATGAACCCGGATGGCGACCAGCGCCGCGACTGATTTCCAGATCCCACTCTCGAGCCGGACGTCGCATTTCGTCTTGCCGAAGCAGTGGGCGTCCATGCGTAAGGCCGAGGCGCTCGAGCGTGAGACCGGCCAACGCGTGATTCATTTTGAGAAGGGTGATTTCCAGGGCGAGGAGTTTTACCCCGCCAAGCACATCTACGAGGCGGCGGCGCGGGCGGTGCATGAAGGGCACGTGCGGTACGTGCCGGGTCCCGGCATGCCGGAGCTGCGCGATGCGATTGCCGATGAGGCCACCAAGCGCGGCCGGCCGACGGTTCGTGAAGAGGTGCTCGTCACGATGGGCGCTAAGCATGCCCTCACCCAGTCGCTGTTGACGCTCGTCGATCAGGGCGACGAGGTGATCTTCCCGAACCCCGGTTACCCGCCGGACGAGTTCTGGATCACCTATGCCGGCGGGAAGGTGGTCTATGCCCCGCTCGTCGAGCCGGACTTCCACTTCGACCTCGATGCCCTCGCCGGGTTGATGAACGAGAAGACGAAGCTCCTGATCATCAACTCGCCGCAGCGGCCGAACGGGATGTGCGTCGGCCACCTGGAGGAGATCGCCGAGCTTTGCAAGCAGCACAACGTGATGGTGCTCACGGACGAGATCTTCAGCCACATGGTCTACGCACCGTCGGAGCACAAGACCATCGCCGCCGTGGATGGGATGGCCGACCGCTCCGTGCTGGTCGATACGTTCTCGAAGACCTACATCATGACCGGCTTCAGGATCGGGTGGTGCGTGGCGAGTAAGGAGCTCATCACCGCGATGGACATCTTCCAGCAGAACTCGGTGACGAACGTGCCGGCGTTCGTCCAGATCGCCGCCCTCGCCGCGATCACCGGGCCGCAGGAACACGTCATCGAGACCACCGCGCGGCTGCAGGCGAAGCGCGACCGGATGGTGTCGGCGTTGAACGCGATGCCGGGCATCGACTGTTCCAGCCCGGACGGTTCGTTCTACGTGTTTCCCGACATCCGCGGGACGGGTATGACCGCTCAGCAGTTCGCCGATTACCTCATCGAGGGCTACGGCGTGGGTGTCGTCGCCGGCTCGGCGTTCGGTGACCGCGGCGAAGGGCACGTGCGGATCACCTACGCCGCACCGGACGCCACGATCGACGAGGGCATGACGCGGATGGCACAAGGGCTCGCCAACCTGTAGCAGTGGTGCGACGTCGGCGATGACCAGCCGGCGAAGCAACAAGATGGTCCCCCCTCCCCGCACCGTCCGTGACGCTCCCGCACCGTCGCGCTACGGCCGGATCTCGTGGCCCCGTTGTGGCCCCTGGCACGCTGTGGTGGGGCAGTCGATAAAGCCGTCACACGTGCTCGCCGTACCCGGTGGCGAAGTCGAAACCGCACGCCTGGCACGCAAGTCGTCCAGTCACGGCCCTGGCTTGTGCCTTCTTCTTCCCGACGATCCGTCGGTTGCGTTCACGAACTCGGTGAAGGTGCCCCAACCGTCGTCAAGCTCGATTTGGTTGCGGCGGGCCGATCGGACGATCGCTGGCACTGGGTCGGCCTGCGTCCTCGAGCTCGATGTGCTTGCGGCGGGCTAACAGAACGATCGCCAGCACCAGGTCGGCCACCATGAAGAGGGCGCCCCCGATGTAGAGGTTGTCCTCCTCCATCGTTCCGGTGAAGAGCCCGAAGTCCCACAGCCCATGCAGGACAGCGGGCACCACGAGCCCGCCCGATACGCGACGCGTGAGGTAGAAGAAGTAACCGGCGACCATCGTGACGACGACCTGCAGGAACGCACTCGAGCCTTCGGTGATGAGGTTGGTGGCGTGGGCGGCGCCGAAGGCCAAGCAGGTCCACAACGCCACCATCCCCTCCGAGTAGCCGTTGGACCTGAATGTCACCACACCGGAGGCCGCGGAACATGCCCTCCTCGGCAAAGCCCACGCACAGCGCACCGAACAGGAAGGCAAGCGTGAAGCCCCCGCCCTTGTCAGACAGTCCTCCGTAGTTGGTGCCCGCGAGGATCGTGAGGATCATCAGCACCGGCACGACCCGCACCCACTTGCGCACCGGCTTGTCGTCACGGAAGACGGGCCGCCACCACCCCAGCACGCCGATGACGAGGAGCACGAACACCAGCGACAGGCCCACGGGCACGATCAGCGCGCGCATGACCGTCTCGACGTCGGGGAACTTGCCGTACTCGACGTCCATGCCGACGGTCGACAGGAAGGGCACGCCCTGCACGATGGCGAGGTAGATGATCACGATTCCGACCCACCCCAGCACGGACAACCGGCGCGCTCCCATCGGGAGCCCGTCACGTTCGATGCCGCTCGCTCCGCGTCCCTCGTTGCTCACTCCCGCTCCAATCGGTCGTCAGGCGCTCGCAAGCTACCGGCGGCTACAGCTCGCCCCATCAGCACGAGTACCCCACAGCCTGCGGCTTGCCCGAAGTCGACGAAGTGAGTGTGCGCTTCGACACGAGCGAGATGAGCCACCCGGTGCCCGGCACGACCGGCCGGAACTGAACGTCCCACGAGACCTGGGTGCCGCCGTCCGGTGACTCCTCGGGGGCGTCCTTCCCACGTAGTCGCGGACCGGAGCACCTCTTGTCATGCGGTAGCGCACGACACGGCCGGGCCCGACGCGCGCGATCTCCTCGTGGACGGTGGCCAGGCCGATCTTCACGGCCCGGATCAGACCTGTCCCGTCCGGCGCTCCCGGGCGCTCAACCTGGACGTCCACACCGCGGCCGGGTGAGGCGCCCGGGTCGCCGATGATGTCCCAGACCCGGTCGGCGGGGGCGTCCAGCGATCTGGCGATCGTAAGGCGGTTGACTCCGTAGACTCCCTCGTGTGCTGCCGGGCGGGCGATACCGGGTCCGCCCGCCCGGACACCGTTTCCTGTTCTATGCGCCGACTCCGTGCGCGACGGCGTGGATGCTTTCGTGCTCGTGCAGCGCCTTGTCGTCGTCGTGCGACGTCGACGGCTTAAGGTCGAAGACGACCCGCTTCACGGTGCCGGTGAAGCGGTACGGTGCTTTGTCCTCGTATGCCAGGTCGACGACGAGGCCGTTGTCGCGGCTCACGTCCATGCCGGCATAGGACGTGGCCATCATCGGGACGGTCTTGTCGAGCCGGCCGCCGCCGATCTGCTCGCCGTTCGCCCAGAGGCTGACGTCTCCGCCGGTACCGGGCTTGGTCTCGTCGGCCTCGAACAGCATCTTGACGCTGACGTCGCCGGCCGGGATCGGCGTCTTCGAGACCTGCTTGTAGGTTTCCACGCCGAGGAACGAGTAGGTGTGGTTGAGCAGACCGTTCTCGTCGACCCAGAGCGCGAACCCGCCGATGAAGTCGGCGTTGGCGACGATGACACCCTCGGCGCCGCTCTCAGGCACACGAAGCTCCGCCTCGATCGCGTACGAGCGACCTGCGATGCGGGGCACGAGGCCCTTCTGCACGTTCTGCACGTCGCCCGCGAATGTGTACCTCGTCACAGTCGGCAGCGGCGGCAGGATGCCGTAGAACACGGCGATCGAGCCGAGCAGCGGCAGCACGCGGTTGCGCTCGGCCTCCTGCCAGAACAGCTCCTTCAGCTCCGCGAGTGTGTCGGGATGCTCCGCTGCGACGTTCTTTGCCTGAGAGAAGTCGTCCGGCAGGTAGTACAGCTCCCACCCGTCCTCGTTCGGGTCCCAGCCGGACCCCGGCCCGAACCGGGCGAGCGTCTCCGGCGAGAGATCCCACGGGGCCTTGTCGAGCCGGGCGCAGGCCCACCAGCCGTCCTTGTAGATCGCCCGCGCACCGATCACCTCGAAGTACTGCACCGTGTGCCGCTCGTCGGCGCCCGGGTCGTCGAACGTGTAATGGAAGCTCGTGCCGTCCATCGGCTCCTGCTCGATCCCGTCGACCACTTTCGGCTCCGGGATGCCGGCCGCCTCGAGGATCGTGGGACCGACGTCGATGCAGTGCGTGAACTGCGAGCGCAGCGCGCCGCCCGCCTCGATCTTGCCGGGCCACGCGACGACCATCGGGTTGCGTGTGCCGCCCAGGTGGCTCGCCATCTGCTTCCCCCACTGGAACGGCGTGTTGCCGGCCCATGCCCACGCCGCCGCGATATGCGGCGCCGTGTGGTCCCCGCCCCACTCCTCCATACCGCCGTACTGCTCGATCAGTTTCAGCTGCTGGTCGGCATCGAGGACGACGCCGTTCAGGAACGTCATCTCGTTGAACGAGCCGGTGGTCGTCCCTTCGAGGCTCGCGCCGTTGTCGCCCCAGATGTAGAGGATCAGCGTGTTCTCGAGCTCGCCTCCCTCCTCCAGCGCGTCGAGGAGCCGGCCGACGTTCCAGTCGGCATTCTCCTGGAACCCGGCGTAGACCTCCATCTGGCGCGTGTAGAGCTTCTTCGAAGCGTCGTCGAGCGAGTCCCACGCGGGGAAGAGATCGGGCCGCTCGGTCAGAACCGCGTCCTGCGGGATCACGCCGAGCTTCTTCTGGCGCTCGAAGATCTCCTCACGCATCGCGTCCCAGCCCTGGTCGAACTTGCCCTTGTACCGGTCGGCCCACTCCTTGGCCACGTGGTGCGGTGCATGCGCGCACCCCGTCGAGTAGTAGAGGAACCACGGCTTCTCCGCGTCCTGCGCGCGGACCGCATGCACCCACTCGATGGCCTTGTCGGTGAGATCGTCCGGGAAGTAGTACGGCTGCCCGTCCTCGCCGTCCGGCACGCCGAGGTTCGTGTTGTCCTGCGTCACGATCGGATCCCACTGACCGGCCGCGCCGCTGAGGAAGCCCCAGTAGTGGTCGAAGCCCCACGCCTGCGGCCAGTGACTGAACGGACCCGCGGCGCCCTGCTCGCGGTCCGGCGTCAGGTGCCACTTGCCGAACGCGCCCGTCACGTACCCGTTCTCCTTCAGCGCGCGGGGGAACGGTGCACACGACCGCGGGACGGCGCCCGTGTAGCCCGGGAACGGCCCCGGGAACTCCGCGACCGAACCCATACCGACGCGGTGTTGGTTGCGCCCCGTCAACATCGCCGCACGGGTGGGCGAGCAGAGCGCCGTCACGTGGAACCGGTTGTACGTGATGCCCTGCTTCTGGACCCGCGTCATGTTCGGCGTCGAGATCGGACCGCCGAACGTGTCCGGCTGTCCGAAGCCCGCGTCGTCGATCATGACGAGGAGCACGTTCGGCGCACCGTCGGGTGCCTTGGGGCCGGGGACGATCGTCCAGTCCGCGACCGACTCGTCGAGCGTGCGCCCGATCGTCCCGCCGAAGTTCCGGTCGGGGATTGGCAGCACCGTGCGGTCCGGGACGAACTTGCCCATCGCCTCGGCCAGGCCGTCCTTCAGCGCCTTGACGCCCTTCTCGTCGCTCTGGACGACCGACTTCAGCAGCGCCCCCGGCAGCGCCTGCTCGACGCCGAGCCGCTGATCGTCGTCGAAGACGGCGATGATCCCGGCGGAGCCGGGCGGGAGGTTCTCGCCGATCTTGTCGTGGATCTCGTTCTCGAGGCGGTGGTCGACGAACTTGCCGATCAGACCGCCGGCGGCCGCGCCGACGGCGGCGGACGCGAGCAGCGGGGGAGCGAACAGCCCGACGGCGACGCCGACGCCGCCTCCCCAGCCCATGCCCTTGCGGCCGCGGTGGTCGCCCGTCTGCTGCACCGACACGCTGCCGTCCTCGGCGTGCGTCACGAGGATCACGCCCTCGATCGCGACCTTCTTGTCGTCGACGAGTTCGACGAGCGACTCGAAGTCCTTCGTCGCCTCTTCGATGTCCTGATATCCCGCCACCAGGACATCGGTCGGTGTGTCAGCCATCACTGCTCTCCTTTTAACGAATTCCGCTGCCTGCGGGTCGTAAACGCCGCGGTCACAGCCCGGTTCGCACCTCGATCCGGCCGAGTTCGTCGGCGGCCTTCAGCGCACTGGTCGCCGTTCTTGGCGTCGGCCACGCCGACGATCTTCTGATTCTCGGCGAGACCGGAACGGCACGCAGTCGCGCGGGATCGTCGCCTTGTACCCAGGGAAGGGACCCGAGAACTCCCCCACCATGCCGAAACCGACCCGATGGTGATTGCGCCCCGTCATCAGGCGCCGCCCCGGTCGGCGAGCAGCGCGCCGTGACACCGGCGAAGGGGCCCGCGAATCGGCGCAGTCGTCCGGTCGACAGCCGCGCTCATGATGATTGTTCTCCCCCCCGACTCGGCCGTCCTGCGTATTCGGATCGCACACTAGACCACCCCTACCGGCCTTTAAAGGGCGCTACTGACCTTTCACCAGGGTGAGCGAGTATCTCCTCGGATGGCGCAGGGCGGAGGAGCCGACGGGTCGCGAACGATGCATGCCGACCCTGACGGTCGCGCCGCCCGACGGTCGCGGACTTGACGACGAGCGTCCGAACGTCGATATACGGGCTTCATGCACCGAGAGGATCCCCGCTCCGCGTTGGCCGGTGCGGTCGCGAACACGGCCCGTGCACTGCGCCCACGGGCCGACGCTCGGCTGCCCGAACGGTTGCCACCGCTGGTCGAGGTCAAGATCCCGCCATCGGACACTCCGATCCATGCTCCCGGCCTCGGGAGAGGAGACGGTGCGGGGGGACATTTCCTCTGCGGGGTCTTCGTCAGGCAAGAGCCCGTCCATGGTCCCGCCCTCGGCATGGAGCCTGGGGAACGCGCGCACTTGCATGTGGTTTCAGCGCAAGAGGCGCCGTCTCATGCGGGCTGATGTTGTCGGTCCCGGCCGTTGGTCTTGCAGCGGCGATTCAGTCGGGCCCTGGACCTCGTGCGCACTGAACATCCGGAGCCGTCGTGCAACGGCGCCCCCACCAAGCCCGCATCCAGATTGTGCGTGGATCGCCTAACCCACCACCGCCGCCGACCCAGCGCCCCACCGGCGCCGGTCGACGGGTGGGGACTCCTTCAGCTTCTGAGGTCGACCTTCGCCCCTTTCCAGCCTGCGGTGAGCGCCCACAGCACGGCGATCCCGAGCCCGATCGCGATGAGGCTCCACAGGGGGTAGGCGGGGAACCAGGCGATCTGGCCGATCCCGTTGATGAGGACCGCAAAGATGGCGAACCATCGTGCCCAACTCCTGCCGGCGAAGAGTGAGCCCGCGGCGAGGATGAGGACGATGCCCCAGATGATCAACGACCAGCCCCACGTGTCGAAGTTCGTTGTGACCAGGAGGGCTTTCTCGCCCCCGGGAATGACGTAGGTCGTCTCCTTCAGCAGGGCCACCAGGCCCTGGATGATGTCGAGGGCACCAATCGTGAACATGACGACCGCTGCGAAGATGACCCACCCGGTCGCAGCCGACGTCTCGTACGTTTCATCGGTTGAAATTGTGTGCTCCATTCGTGACTCGGCCGCGGGGCCAACCCTCAGCCCCACGGAGCTTCGGTGGACGGTTCGTTCCTAACGTTCTTCGGCGCCGTGGACTCTCCTCGGGCCATTCGCAGTTCGCATATCGCCAGGCTCGCGCGAGACAAGGTCTCGGTGGCGTCCGCAGCCCGCTGCGCTCGAGGAGGGCGCGCCAGGTGCGGGGCCCAGCCTGCGGCTTGTCCGTACGACTTTCGGTTGACGATTCGCGTCCGGGGGCGAAGTCCCACCCGGCGGCGAACGCCAGGTATTGTGACCCACCGGGAGGTGAAGACGCGCGCTCCGAAGGAGGTTCAGCGATGAGTCAGCCTGATCCCAAGGGCCCCGACCAGGGCTCCATCGGAGCTCCGGGGGGCGTTGATGTCGGCGACGTGCAGGCCGCACTGGCGGGGGTCAGCAGCGCGGCTCTCGATGATGCCAAGCGCGCGGCCGCCGGAGCGAGTGACCGCATCCGCACGGAGCTCACTGCGCGCTCGACCGATGCCGGTGATCGCCTGGCGGAGGTCGCCGGCGATCTTGGCGCGGTGGCTGACGGGCTCGCCGAGCGCGGCTCGGCGCAGCCGGCGAAGCTCGCCGCCGAGGCCGCCCAACAGTCGCGTCGGCTCGGCACCTACTTGAAGCAATCGGACGCGGATCGGCTGCTGGCGGACGCCGAGGATCTGATGCGCCGCCAACCGGCCGCCGTCGCCGCCGGTGCGGCCCTCGCAGGCTTTGTCGCCGCCCGGTTTCTCAAGGCATCCGCTCACCGCCGCTATGTGCAGCGGGCGGGCCACGCCGATCAGGCCTCGGGCGTTCCCGCGATCCCGCCCGGCGGTTTCGATCCGACCGATCCCGCCCCCGTGGCGGGATCGGGTGTCGCGCCGACGGTCGAGCGGCAATGAGCACGTCCGAACCCGGCCAAGAGCAGCCGTCGCTCGCCGAACTGCTGCAGCGCCTGTCAGATGAATACGGCGTGCTCGCGCGGCAGGAGCTGATGCTCGCCAAAGCCGAGATGGGTGAGAAGGGCAAGCACGCCGGCGTGGGGGCCGGGCTGGCGGCGGGTGTGCTGGTCGCGGCCGTGCTCGCGTTGGGGACGCTGACGGCGTTCCTGGTGGCGGCGATCGCCGTGGCCCTGCCGGTGTGGGCCGCCGCGCTGATCGTGACGGTGCTGTGGATTGTCGTCGGCGGCGTGCTGGCTTTTGCCGCCCGCAGCCAACTGAGGCGCGCGCGACCGCTGATGCCGGAGCTGACGGTCAAGACCATGAAGGAGGACGTCCAATGGGCAAAGACCCAGCTGACATTCAGCAGGAGATAGCCGCGACTCGGGAGCGCCTCGGCGAGACCACCAGTGCCTTGGCGGGCAAAGCCAACGTGCCGGCACGCGTGTCGCAGAAGTTCGATGCGGTCCGTGAGGGGACTGCGGGACGCTCCCCGAAGGACATGCTCTCGGCCGACGAGCTACGCCGTGCAACCCACGGCGTCGCCGGCTTCGCCCGAGAGAATCCCATCGGGTTCGCCATCGGCGCCATGGCGACCGGATTCGTCATCGGGATGCTGTTACCAGCCACCCACATCGAAGACGAGAGACTCGGTGAGGTGTCTGACCGCGTCAAAGCCCAGGTGAGCGAGGCAGGCCACGAGGCACTCGAGCACGCCAAGAGCGTCGGGCAAGCGGCACTCTCCGAGGGCGCCGAGGACATTGTCGAGATCCTCGAGGGCGAGGCGCCCGCCGAGGCAGCGTCGTCCGGCGACAGCGCGCGGGAGCGCGCCGGGGAGGTGCCCTCCGACCTCGACGACTAGCAGGCCCCACGCATCGCCGCGGCGCTTCTTATCGAGTGCGCCCGCCGATCTGTCCGGGAGTGTCCACGATCGCGGATTGATCTAGTCGCACGGCTTGTGTCGCTCGCGACCCGCACGTCTGACTGTGAGAACGTGGCCTTCGACCGTGACGTTGACGGGAGGGGTGCGAGTAGCTCCTCGACCGAGGTCGTCAACGTGTCCAGATGGAACCCGCCAGTCGGATGCCATTGATGGCGCGAAGCTCGGCCGCCCGGACGCGCAGGAGGGCATCGCCGCATTCTTCGAGAAACGCGAGCCGATGTCGCCATCCGAATCGCCTTCGTGACGCTGGGCCGGCCATCCCCCGATCCACGACTGATTGGGCATTCGACCGTTTGGCCAACAAGGTGGGCAACACCCCCACCATCTCCTCTTCCTCGTCCCCGACATCGGACACCCGATCCATGCTCCCGGCCTCGGGAGAGGAGACGGTGCCGGAGAGGACTACTTCCTCTTCGGCCTCTCCGTCGTTGTGGGGCCTGTCCATGTCCCCCGGTGAGTGCGCGCTCGCCACGCTGGCGCAGGCGACCCTCATCTCGCTTCGATCGGCAGTCGAGATCGCGGCGCGTATTCTTCTCCGCGTCTGTGCGTCTACGCGCCGCCATCCAATGCGAAGGAGGGGTGATGCCCACCGTCTTCGGTTATCACGACGTGAAGGACAAGGATCACTGGCTCGCCTCGCCAAGGCGTGAGCAGTTCTTCGGTCCCCTCGGCGTCACGAACATCCGGACGTTTGTTGACCCGCAGAACCCCGCGCGGGTCGGCGTACTGATGGACGTTCCGGACATGGACGCCCTCATGGCCGCCATGGAGACGGAGGCGGCCGCCGAGGCGATGGCGTACGACGGGGTCCTCCCCGAGACGCTCGTGGTCCTCGTCGAGGCCTGACCGACCGCCGGCGCCGGCCCGGGCAGCGTCTGTCGTCAGCACGTCGCTCAAGGGCATTCCCGCACACCGCGCCGACGCAGGCTCCGGTGTGCGGCCTCCTGTGCAGCTACGGCGTAGGCTCTCGCTTCGGGCGGTTCGTGTCGTCCGTTCGCCATCAGGAAGGGATGTGCCGATGCTCTTTCACGTCACCTGGGAATTCATCGACACGAGCGAGGACGGCATTCGCCGGTCGCTCGAAGTCTTCTCGAAGTGGCAGCCGCCGGCCGGCGCTGAGTTCAAGGGCTTCTACGGCTTCGCGGATGGTGGCGGGGGTGTGGCGCTGATCGAGGCCGATAGTGCCGCGACTCTCTCCCGCACCGCTGCACCCTGGGCGCCGTGGCTGCGTTTCACGACGACCCCGATCGTGCCGATCGAGGAGTCGTCCGCGATTGCTGGAGAGGCAGTCGCCTTCCGCGACTCGGTCAGCTAGACCGTGTGGAGCGCCGGTGCCGGCGCCTCGCTCATGAATGATCGCGGGTTGCCGCCGGGTTGGCCGGTGGTAGAGCCACAGTCGCCGTTCAACCACCCCCGTCGGCGAGCTTCTGCTGCGCGTCGGCGAGAGCGTCCTTCACCGCTTTGACGTGGCTGCCTTCGGCCTCGCCCTTGACCGTGTGCACGGATCGGGTGACGGCCGGCTCCACCTTGTCGGCCTCCGAGCGCGAGTACACGACGATGAGCCCGGCGCCGCCGAGCGGGATGGTCTCACCCGCCTGCGCGCTGAGCTTCTCGGTGGTCTTGTGATGAAGGAGTCCGCCGACGCCCGCCCCGACCGCGGCTCCGATCGCCGTCGCGGCGAGCAACGGCGGGGCGAACAGCCCGACCGCGAGCCCGACGGCGCCCAGACCCTCGGCGCCCTCCCGGACCAGGTGGTCGGTCTGCTGCACGGCCAGATTCCCCTCGAGGTCCTTGCTGACCACCACGGCGCCCTGAAGGTGCCCGCCGCAGGTGCGGACCGCCTCGTAGTCCTCCTGCGCGGCCTCCTTCGAGAGGTAGCCGCATATCAGGACGTCGATCGTGTCATGAAGCTTCATCGAACCCTCCTCGCGCGGAGCCTCCGCCTCATGCGTTGAGCGCGTGCGCCACGTGGCCGTGGTGCACCGTCGTGTGCAACTCGTGCGTCTCGTCCGTCGGCGGGTGCGGGTTCACGTCGAACACGACGCGTTTGATGGTGCCCGTGAACGCGAACGGCTTCCGGTCCTCGTAGGCCAGATCGACCACACCCCCGTTGTCACGGCCGATGTCCATTCCGGCGTGCCCGGAGAAACGGATCGGCACCGTGTGATCCATCCGCCCCCGGGCGACCTCCTCGCCGTTGACCGAGAGCGTGACCTGGCCGCCCGTGGCCGGCTTCGGCGCGTCGGCCAGAAGGTCCATGCGCACCGTCACCTCGCCCTCCGGGAGGCGCTCCTCGGCCCGCTGGCGGAACAGGAACACGCCCATCATCGAGTAGGCGTGCGTCAGTCTGCCGCCGTCCACGTACAGCGAGAACCCGCCCAGGTGGTCGGCCTCGGCGACGATGACCCCGTCGGCGCCGCCCGGCGGGATCACCAGATCGGCGCTGATCGCATACGAATGGTTGTAGATCCTCGGGATCATGCCGGAGAGGACGTTCTGTACGTCCCCGCGGAACTCGAAGGTGGCGACCTGCGGCAGTGGCGGGAGCATTCCGAAGAACCCGGCCAGCGGAGCCATCAGGGGAAGGACGTTGTACTTCTCGGCCTCCTGCCAGAAGAGCTCCTTGAGCTCCTCGACCTTCTCGGGGTGCTGGGCGGCGAGGTCCCTCGCCTGGCTGAAGTCGTCGGGCAGGTAGTACAGCTCGACCGGATCGGCGTCCGGGTCCCAGACGCCGGGTGCGTAGGGCTTCAGGGCGTCAGGGGTGAGCACCCACGGGATCCGGGCGGTCTTCATCGACAGCCACCACCCGTCCTTGTACATCGCCCTGTTGCCGATGGTCTCGAAGTACTGCTGGGTGTGTCGCTCGGGTGCGTTCGCGTCTGTGAGGGAGTCGGCGAAGGTCAGACCGTGCATCGGTTGCTGCTCGATGCCGTCGATGTGGGTTGGCATCGGGATCCCGGCGATGTCGAGGATGGTGGGGCCGATGTCGGTGACGTGGGTGAACTGCGACCGCAGGGCGGTGTCCGTGATCCTCGCGGGCCAGTGAATGACCATCGGGTTGCGGGTGCCGCCGAGATGCGAGCCCACCTGCTTGCCCCATTGAAAAGGCGTGTTGCCCGCCCACGCCCACGCCGCCGAATAATGGGGTGCCATCATCTGGCCGCCCCAGGCCTCGATGCCGCCGTAACGCTCGACGAGCTGCAACTGCATCTCGTCCGTGAGCGGGATGCCGTTCTGCATCGTCAGCTCGTTGAACGACCCGGTCGTCGTCCCCTCCATGCTGGCGCCGTTGTCGCCCCAGATCCACAGCACGAGCGTGTTGTCGAGCTCGCCCAGGTCCTCAATGGCATCGAGCACCCGGCCGACGTTGTAGTCCGCGTTCTCGGAGAAGCCGGCGTACACCTCCATCTGGCGGGCGTAGTACTCCTTGAGCTTGTCCGGGACGTCGTCCCAGGCGGGGAATGCCTCGTCCCGCGGCCTGAGCTCGGCGTCGGCGGGGATGACGCCCAGCTCCTTCTGTTGCGCGAAGGTCTCCTCGCGCAGCCGGTCCCACCCCTGGTCGAACCTCCCCCGGTACTTCGCCGCCCACTCGTCCGACACGTGGTGCGGCGCGTGGCTGCACCCGGTCGAGAAATACGCAAAGAACGGTCTCTCGGCGTCCTGGGCCCGGATCGCGTGCAGCCACTCGATCGTCCGGTCGGCCATGTCGTCGGGGAGGTAGTACGGGTTCTCCTTGTCGTAGTACGCGGCGGGCGTGCCGATGATCTTCTGGTTCTCGGCCAGGCACGGATCCCACTGGCCGGACCCGCCCCCAAGAAAGCCGTAGAAGTAGTCGAATCCCCAGCCCACCGGCCAACGGTCGAACGGCCCGGCCGGCCCCTGCTGGCCGTCCGGCGTGAGGTGCCACTTGCCGAACGCCGCCGTGCTGTAGCCGTTGTCCCGAAGGATCCTCGGGAACGGGACACAGTCCTCGGGCACAAACGCCGTGTATCCTGCGAACCCGGTCGAGAACTCGCCGATCGACCCGAAGCCGACCGCATGGCTGTTGCGTCCGGTCAGGAGCGCGGCCCGCGTCGGCGAGCACAGCGCAGTCACATGGAAGCGGTTGTACTTCAACCCCGCCTGCGCAACCCGCGTGTAGTTCGGCGTGTCGATGGGGCCACCGAAGGTCGCGGCGTTCCCAAAGCCGGCGTCGTCGATCAGCACCAACAGGACGTTCGGGGCCCCCGCCGGGGCCTCGACATGGCCGATCGCCTCCCAATCCGGCTGCGAACCCCCGATTGTCCGGTTGGCAACGCCGGCGAACGGCTTCGAGCGGAGCGGCAATCTGGTGCGGTCGAGCTCACTCATGTGACCTCCAGCCCCGTGTGCTGACGAATCCACGCGACTCTATCCAGTGCGGATGATCCGCGCGCTTGCGTCTGGCATCAGTCCTCGCCGCCTGCGGCGACGGGAGCGCCGACAGCACGATCCAGGACGCCGCCGACGAAGCTGTGTGCCTGCTCCTCGAAGTCTGGCTTGAGGTTAGGGGGCGGCATCTTCAAGCCGAAGACGCGCTCCTGCGGCTCGCCGTGCTTCATGTACCCGAGCCACGAGAGCATCGACTTGACCTGACCGCCCGCGACGACGAAGTGCGTCTTGTCGATCCACCGCCCACCGTTCTTCTCGCCGAGCGGTGCCTTCCTGGCCGCGACGGTCGTCTTCCTGGGACGTCGAAGCCGGCGCCTTGCGGGCCCGACGCCGCTCGTCGCCGGCCGGACTGGAGCAGTTGCAGGCCAACCTCTTGGGGACCTTGCAATGGCTAACAGCATTAGCTAACCTGGCTAATGTCGTTAGCCAATCGAGCGAGGAGCCCCCGGTGGAACACCCCGTCACCCGTCCGTCAAGACCTCGAACGAGCCGCCTCGCTCTGGCGCTCGCAGCCCTGATCACTCTTGCCGGAGGGATCGCCCTCTCCCGGCACACCGGGGTCGGCTGGTGGGTCTTCCCCGTCTTCCTGGTGGGCCCCGACCTGGCGTTCCTCGTCGGCCTCGGGGAGACCAGTGGGCTGGGGCGGGGGCAGATGCCGCGGCGGGCGGTGCGGCCCTATAACGCCCTGCACCGCGTCTGGGGGCCGGCCGTCTTGGGAGCGGCCGCGCTCACCTTCCTCGCGCCGGTGTTCCTAGTCGGCGCGATCCTCTGGGGCTTCCACATCCTGTTCGACCGCGCGCTCGGCTACGGGCTTCGGACACCGGACGGCTGGCGTGCCTAGCACGCTCAGCCCCCGTGCACGCGAGATCGTCGACGCCGCGCGCACGATCCTCGAACATGAGGGGGAGGACGCACTGGTCATGCGGGCAATCGCCGACCGGCTGGGAATCCGTGCACCGTCGCTCTACAAGCACTTCCCCGACAAGCGCGCGCTGCAGGCGGCGCTGATCTCGGACGGGTTCGCCGAGGCCGCCGACGCCTTCGAGGCGGCCGTTGTCAACACGGACGAGCCGCTTCGAGCAGTCGCACGCGCCTACCGCGAATGGGCCAAGACCCACCCGCACCTCTACCGCCTGATGACGGAGCGCCCGCTCGACCGCGACCGGCTCGAACCCGGCGTTGAAGAGCGCGCCGGCGGCGTGGTCCTCGCCGCAGCGAATGGAGACCCCGACCTTGCCCGGGCGGTGTTCGCCTTCGCGCACGGAATGGTGATCCTCGAGCTCAACGGGCGATTCCCCGAACATGCCGACCTCGACGCTGCATGGATTGCGGGAGTCGACGTCTTCACCGCAGCCTCCGACGCCGCACGACCCCCTGAATTGACGCACGAGCCAAAGGAGACCTGATGACCATCAACGAGCAAGCACCAGTCGTCAGCCGCGCCGCCACCACGATCGCCGCCCCAGCGGACCGCGTCTGGGCGCTGCTAGCGGCGGTCAACGACTGGCCGCGCTGGTACCCGGAGGTCAAGCGCGCGCGCCTCGAAGGCACAGCCACGGAGGGAACGACCTTCCAATGGAAGTCCGGAAGAAGCAGCATCGTCTCGAGGCTGCAGGTCGTCGACTCCCCACGCGAGCTTGCCTGGACCGGCCGCTCGCTCGGCGTCACAGTCATGCACCGATGGACGCTTACCGAGAAGGATGGCGTTACTGCCCTCGCGACCGAGGAGTCGATGCAGGGCGGGCTCGCACGACTCCTACGCCGGCCAGTGCAGAAGATGCTCGACCGCCGGCTGCAGTCCTGGCTCACCGCACTGAAGGCCGAAGCCGAAGCTCAGACCAACGCTTGAAAGAACTCTAAATCCCAAGGTCGAAGGTTCGATCCCTTCACGGCCCATCGGCTTGTGCCCTGCAAACGAGCACTTTTTACTTCGTGCCCTTTGTCACATAGATCCGTTTGGGCAACAAGGTGGGCAACACCTCCACCGTTCTCTCTTCCTCGCGCCCGACTTAAACACCCTGATCCATGCTCCCGGCCTCGGGGGAGGAGACGGTGCGGGAGGGGGACCATCTCCTCTTCGGCCCCCTCCCCCGTCGAAGGCCCACCCCATGCTCCCGCCCCCGACATGCAACCTGCACCGATGTGATGGCCGAGGAGCACCCCGAGTTGTTCTCGGGCGCGTGGCGGAAGTAGGCGTACTCGACACCGATCTTCTTGAACTCCTCACGGCACCACTCCAACTCCTAGTCCACGTTGTTCGCCGACACCATCGGACAGTTCGTAAACCAGACCTCGTTCCAGCTCAGAGGCACCGTAGTTGAGACGCGCTTCCCTTCCTTGGCGACAGCCATCGAACGACCTCCTCGTCAGCATGTGTCGCGCACGCCGGTGACGTCGGCCGTGCGCGAGCTTCCGATCCGGACCTTCCAACTCGCGCGGTACGGCGCACATCCGCAATGTCCCTCGAACCACTTGCGTGCAATCACGAAGCGCGGGAGAGCGGCTACCGTCCGAAGTGAACTACCGCGCTGACTGAAGCTGCTCATGACGAACCCATCGCACGGACCCGAGGAGCGGCGGCCGCGGAAGCCGGTCCGCATTATCATGCCGAGGGACGTCTGCACGACCCCGGAGGAGACGGCAAAGCTGCTTCACCGGGCGGTCATCGGCACCTTGGCGGAGTCTTCGGTTGGCGTGTTCCCCGTCGCGTGCGATGCTCGCGGCGCGACGGACGCCCCGCGCGGTCGGACAACGAGGGGGGAAGCGCATGCCTTCTTGCCAACCATTCCACACGTCGGAGTCGGAGACTCCTGCTGTGTACCACAACAACTCGGCTTGCTCGGATGGGAAGAAGGTCAAGCCCGAGCATCGGCGGATCGGCCTCGGCGTCGATCGCCGTCAATGTGAGGTCTGTGCGGAGCTGAACCGCCAGGAGGCCCGCTAAGAGGCCGGCGGATTGGGATGGGGGGTCTCGGCCCTGCTCCTTCTCAGAATGGCTTCGATGGCTCAGCGCCCGGTGATGTACCGCTCGAGCTGTTCGATCGTGAACTCCTTGTGCTCGATTAGATGTTTCACGACGTCTCCGATGCTGACGATGCCCACCACCTCGCCGCCGTCGAGGACGGGCAAGTGCCGGGTTCGCTTCTCCGTCATCAACGCCATGCATTCTTCGCTCGTGGTGTGCGGAGACACGTAGAGCACGTCCATGGCCATCACGTCTCCGACGACGCCGCGAAGAGAAGCCTCCCCCTTGCTGGCAGCGGCTCGCACAAAATCCCGCTCTGCGAACAGGCCGACAAGTTCGCCGTCGTGGACCACCAAGAGCGAGCCGACGTTGTTGTCCATCATTCTCTTGAGCGCTTCGCGCACCGGGAGCGCGAGGTCGGCGGAGAGGGTGCCGCTGCCCTTCGTCCGCAAGATGTTCTTCACGGTGGTCATGACCAAAGTCCCGTCGGTCACAGGTCGGAATATGGTCTGTCGGCGTTTGCGGCCATCCGCACCAGGACACCCGAGTGCACGGACGACGCATGGACTCGCCTGTGTCTCGCGCCACCCCGGCCGTCCGCCTCGTACCCGTCGGGGCCGCACCGGGAGACGCGCTTGTGAAGGCGTGCGCACGCGACGGACCCAGCTGAAGCCGTCAAGGTGTGCACTGTTCGGGCGAGATGCACCCGGAACCTCCCGCTTGTCGTCGAGCTCAGGTCCTACCTGGTGGGCCTGGCCGTCCGTTCTCCAAGGGTAGGCCCGTCGGGCAGCGCCGGGAATCAGCACCAGCACGCATCACAGACGCGGGTTTCCCGAGAAGCCGTCTGGCGGTCCGACTTGGGCCACAAGGTGGGCAACACCCCCACCATTTCCTTTTCCGCGTGCCCGCCTTCGGACACACGGCCGGAACTAGGATGGCTCGGTGCCTGTTGCGCTGGTGACGGGACGCTCACCATGGCCAAGCTGATCTACTCGGCGATCACGTCGCTCGACGGCTACGTCGCGGACGACGACGCCTATCTCGCCAACGGGTGAACATTGGGCGGGCTGTTTCTCGCCAAGGCTCCCGGAGAGGAAATGGCACCCCTCCCGCACCGTCTCCTCTCGCGAGGCCGGGAGCATGAACCGGATGTCCGAGATCGGGCACAGGGAAGAGGAAGTGGTGGGGTGTTGCCCACCATGTTGCCCAAACGGCGAAATGCCGGATTAGCCGTGAATCAGAAGAGGCTCATATGCAGGGAAAAATTCGACGCGCCAGACAGGATTCGAACCTGTGACCTTCGGTTTCGTAGTTCGACGAAGGCCACGAGGGAAGCCCAGCGGAATCCCGCTGGTGGCCTGGAATCTCGCTTCCTGAGCAGGATCATGGCTCATCTCGTTAAGATCGCCTCACGCGTCTGAGATCGCCAACGTGCCCACGAGATCGTACTACTGAGGGCACAGGTGTGGGCACAACTCGGTGCGGGAGACGGTGTGGGAGGGGGGCCATTCCCTCTTCGGCCCTTTCGGCGCCGAGGGGCGCGCCGATGTTCCCCGCCGGCGTGGACGGGAGATGTCGCTGCAGCAGTACCGGGTTCCATCGACCTCCAGCCCGGGGCCTTTGATGCAGGAGCGGCGCCCTAGGCAGCCGGGAGCGTGAACGCGATTCGCGCGCCGCCGCCGGGGCGGTTCTCCGCCCAGATACGCCCGCCTTGGGCCTCCACCAGGCCGCGCGCGATCGCGAGCCCCAGCCCGGCGCCCGCCCTCCCGCGGGTCCGGGCGCGGTCGCCACGCCAAAACCGCTCGAAAGCACGCGGGATCGCCTCGGGGGGAAAGCCGGAGCCGGTGTCCTCGACCGCCACGACTACCTCCTCGCGCTCGCGCGCGACACGCACCGCGACGGACCCGTCGGACGGCGTGTGTCGCAGCGCGTTCGTCACGAGGTTCGCCAGCACGCGCGACACGCTGTCGGGCGCGCAGCGCGCGCTCGTGCTCTCGGGAACGTCGGCGCCGAGCGTGACCCTGCGCGCCTCCGCCTCCGCCTGGAAGCCGCGGAGACACCCACGAACCAACCCGTCGAGCTCGGCTTCCCGGGTCTCGAGGGTGAGCACCCCGGCGTCGATCCGCGCAAGCTCGAAGAGGTCGTCGACGAGGGTGCCCAGCAGTCGGGCCTGCTCGCGCAGCTCGGGGATGTAGCGTTCCGGCGGGACGAGGCCGTCCTCGGTCGCCTCCAGCATCGCCTGGATCGCCGCCACCGGGGTGCGCAGGTCGTGGCTGGCCCACACAACCAGCTCCCGCCGCGCATCGAACAGACGCTCGATGTTCGCGGCCATCGCGTTGAACGACGCCGCGAGCTCGGAGAGCTCCTCGGGCCCACGCTCCGGCGCCCGGGCCGCGAGGTCGCCGCCCGCAAGCGCGGCGGACGTCCTGCGCAGGCGCCGGATCGGGTCCTCGACCCACCGCGCCAGCGCGAACGTCGCGACGAGGGCACCCGCGGCCCCAGCGACGACGGCGGCGAGCGCGGTCACGTCGTGGCCGGACTCGAACATCGCGGCGCCGGACACGAGCACCGCCCCCAGCGGCAGGACGACCGCGAGCACGACCAGTCCCGTCAGCTGCAGCCGGAGCGTCGGGAGGCGGCGCAAGCCGAGCGCCGCGAGAAGCCCGACGGCGAGCGTCACCCCCGCGACCAGGGCCGTGGAGCCGATCACGGCGCGAACCGGTAGCCGACGCCCCAGACCGTCTCGAGATGGTCCGGACGCGATGGGTCGTCCTCGATCCTTTCACGGAGCCGGCGGATGTGGACTGTGACCGTGCCCGTGTCCATGGCAGCCTCATACCCCCAGACCCGCGACATGAGGTGGTCCCGGCTGAAGACGCGCCGCGGGTTGCTCGCCAGGAACCACAGAAGGTCGAACTCGCGCATGGTGAGGCGCAGGAGCACGCCATCCTTCGTCACCTCGCGCGTGCCCTGATCGATCGTGAGACGGCCCAAGACGAGCCGCTCCTCGCGGCCGGGGGTCGCGGCGGATCTCCTGAGCATTTTCCGCACCCGCACCGCAAGCTCGCGCGGGGAGAAGGGCTTCACGACATAGTCGTCGGCGCCGAGCTCGAGCCCGACGATCCGGTCGGTCTCCTCCCCGCGCGCGGTCAGGAGGATCACCGGGGTGTCGGACCGGGCGCGGATCGCGCGACAGACGTCCAGCCCGTCGGTACCCGGGAGCATGATATCCAGGACGACGAGGTCGGGCTCGTACCGTTGCACGAGCTCCAGCGCAGTGTCGCCGTCCTCGCACTCGAGGACCCGATGTCCCTCGCGTTCGAGGTACCTGCCAACGACCTCGCGAATCACCGGCTCGTCGTCCACGACGAGCACCGTGCGTGCCGCGTCCGTCACGCCGGCGACCGGCGAGGTGGCAGTCGGAGGGGCGTCCATGGCGGAACACTGGCCGACGGATGTTGCCTGGGCATTCCGGAATCCTTACACGACGATGAAGTCGGCGACGGCCGAAGGAGCCCGACCCAGGGAGCCCGGCGTCCCGCTCCGGCCGCTTGGCGCAGGCAGAACCCGGACGCCCGGCACCGGGCAGGCATCTCGGAGCGCCCGTAGGTCGGCTCGCGCCCGCGCCCCGGGCCGCGGGCACGTAAGACGATCTTAAGCACCCGGAAAGTCCACCGACAGACGCCCTTCCTACGGTTGCCGGGTCCAACACAGGAGGTTCGAACGCATGAGACTACGAGTGCTTCTCGGAACGTTCCTTGCGGTAGCCGCAGCGGCGGTGCCCGCGATGGCGGCCCCCCGCTCTGGCGGTGGCGCCGTCTTCACCCTCACGAACCAGGCCGCCGGCAACGCGGTCCAGGTCTTCCATCGCGCCAGCGATGGGACCCTGAGCAAGTCCGGATCCGTGCCGACCGGCGGGCTCGGATCCGGCGGCGGGCTCGGGAGCCAGGGCGCGCTGCTGCTCGACCACGATCGGCTCTTCGCGGTCGATGCCGGAAGCGACGAGATCGCCGCGTTCGACGTGGACGGAACGTCGCTCCGGCGGACCGCGCACGTCGCCTCCGGCGGCGCCACCCCTATCAGTGTGACCGTACACGGAGACGTGCTGTACGTCCTGAACGCGGGGTCGCCCGCTTCTCCGGGCAACATCACCGGGTTCCGGCTCGACAACCGGGGCCGCCTCGCACTGATCCCGGGTTCCACGCGCCCGCTCAGCGGCCCAGCCGTCGATCCTGCGCAGCTGCAATTCAGCCCCGACGGCCGGACGATCGTCGTCACCGAGAAGGCGACGAACCTGCTCGACACGTACGCCGTCGACGACGGCATCGCGAGCGGACCGTCATCGTCCCCGTCCGCCGCGCCGACCCCGTTCGGGTTCGACTTCGACAAGCGCGGCCACGTCATCGTCTCCGACGCGGCCGGCGGAGCCGCCGGGGCGAGCGGCGTCTCCTCCTACGCGCTCGCCGGCGGCGTCGCCTCGCCCCTCACTGGCTTCCTCGGCGCAGGTCAGACCGCCGCCTGTTGGGTCGTGACGACCGAGAACGGCCGCTACGCGTACGTCACCAACACCGGAAGCGCGAGCGTCTCGTCGTTTGCGATCGGCCGCACCGGCACCGTGACCCTGCTCAGCGGCGTCGCGGGGACAACCGGCGACACGCCGATCGACGCGGCGCTAAGCCGCGGCAGTCGGTACCTGTACGCTCTAACGGCCGGGTCGCACGGCATCAGCGCGTTCCACGTCACTTCGAAGGGCGCGCTCGTGGCGCTGCCCGGTGCTACCGGGCTCCCCGTCGGCGCCGTCGGCCTTGCAGCGAAGTAGTCGGGCGGACATGGGGAGGCCGTGACGTGCGGCCTCCCCCCGGCCAGCGGGCGGCGAGGTGCCGTCGTCATGATTTTCGACGCTCCGTCCGCTCCGGCGTTCAGGTGGGGCGTGTTCGCGTTCCGGCTTTCCGATCCGCTGCTCATCCTGTCGCGGGCCCCGGCGTCTCGGAGTCCGGCTCCACAGGGGCGGCGATCCCGGGCCAGACGAGGTCGACAACGCGATCGACGAGGGCCCTGTCGATGGCGGCGTGGCCGATCACGAGGCGCGTCCAGAGCAGAACGTGCAGGGGCGCGCGATCCTTCTCGTTGATGACACCTTCACCACCGGATGCCGAATGCAGAGCGCCGCGTCGGCTCTACGCTTGGCGGGGGCTGATCTCGTCGCCGCTCTCGTCGTCGGCCGTGTCATCAATCCGGACTTCAATGAGGAGGCGCGAGAAGTTTGGGACCGCTCGTCGGCGTGCACGACAGATCCCACGCCATGATCGCCGCCCCGCCCCGATAGAACGTGAACGGCGAGACGATCATCCGCCCATGCCGGATCGGCACCAGCTCCGGCACACGCGATTGGTTCTGCTCCAGGATCCCGACCGGGTCAGGGCGGTCACCGGGCGCCACCCACTCGCCGTGCGCCTCCAGCGGCACCGCCTCGCGCTCGGCACGCCCCTCCGCTTGGCGCTGCTCGACCGCCTTCGGGAGGTCCAGCACGCCGCGGGCTCGTCTTCCTGGCCTTCGGTCCTTCGTCGCCTTCTCTTGCTTCGCCATTTGTCGACGCTCCTAGCTGACTCGCTGATGCTTTCCGCTGGAAGACGGCTTCGCCGTCAGGCGGGGCTCGTCCAGGTTGTTTCGGGTGTCTTGACGTTTCCGTCCGGCGCGTGGAAGTCGTGGTTCGCGGGGGTCACAGCGGGCCGTGAAATCGGGTAGCGGCGGAGGAGGGGCGGCGCGCGGGCGTCGCCCCCTCCTCACGCTCGTCAGTTAGGAGTTGGCAGCCTTCGAGACCTCGTCGGATGACTGTGCGATGGCTTTCTGGAGCTCGTCGTAGTCGTCCGCGTCGATCGCCTTGTTGATCCGCTTGTCCGAGTTGACGAGCGCGGCCTCGACCTTGTCGGCCCAGACGTCGTCGACGACCGCGACGACCGCGGACGATCCCGGGGGCAGGTACTCGTCAAGCTCGACGCCCATCTGCTTCTCCTGGTGCTTCTTGCTGAGCTTGCCAACGACAGCGCCGATCCCTGCTCCGACCGCGGTTGCCGCCAGCAGCGGGGGCGCGAAGAGCCCGACCACCAACCCGGCAGTCCCGCCGAGAACCGCGCCACCTGCGACATGCGCGCCGCTGTCCTTCTCCTGCACATCGACCTTGCCGTTGGCGTCGCGGCTCATCACGACGGCCCCGACGACCTGGTAGTCGCCGGCGTCCTCCCCTGCCTTCAGCGTCTTGTAGTCGTCGGCTGCCGCCCCGGAAACCGAGTATGTACCGACCACGAGGACGAGATTGTCGTCTGCCATCATTCCTCCTTCTTCTTGGTTGCGCCCCCGAATGCTCCTCGGAAGCAGTCTCCTCGCTATGCTGACCGGAAGCTGCGAGCGGTCAGCATTCCCCTGGATGGGTGCGCTGCGCGCCCCTTACCCGGGGCACGCAGTGGCAATACCACTACCTGCGGCGCGCAACACGCCGCGAGGTGCGCCGCGCGACCCGACGTGATCCCATCATTGTGAGCCTCCCTGTGTAGTGGTTTGGGCGGCGATTACGCGGCCGCCGCGCCCGTCTCGAGCCCGTGCAACTCCGCGGCCTCCTCGGCGCTGACCAGTCCGATCTCGACGAGGTCGAGCGGGCTGATGAACCCGTCGCTGATGCGAAAGCCGCCTGCTCTCCAGATCGCGTCGCGAAGCGGCACCGCCCAGTGATGCTCGATCAGCAGCAGCGCCGCGGCGGAGTCGTTGGGGATCTCCTCGATCACATCCCAGGCATCCTCGTCCGAGAACACCTCGATCCCCTCGGCGCCGGCCTCCGCGCCGAGCTCGGCGCCCACCTCCATTCCTTCCTCGCCCTCGATGCCGAGGCCGACCAGCGCGGCCACCTTGCTGCCGAACTCGATCGCCTCCTCGCGGCTCAGGTTGCTGAGGTGCATCACCTCGATCTCACCCTGCGCGTCCTTGTGGACCGCGAGCGCGTCGATCACGCGTACCGTGTCGCTCTCGCGGAGCTTCTCGAGCTCCTCGAGGATCTGGCCGTGGAAGTCCGGGTGCGTGAAGCCGAGCACCAGGAGCTGAACAGGTCCGATCGCCATGTCGTGGCTCCTTCTCGTCGTTTGCGTCGATGTGTCTCTGGTCTCTCCTCGGGCGGCGGGGCGCTCAGCGCGCGAGACGAGCGGCTTCCCGCCCGCCGACCAAAACGTTACTCGCGGCCACGACGAAGAAGGAGCGGCTCAGTTTGCCTCGTCCTCCAGTTCCGCCTCCGTCGCAGCGATCGCGAAGCCGAGCGCGCGCGTGATGTTGCCCGCCGCTGACATGACCCTGGGGGTGCCGACGACGGGGGCGACGGCGATGAGGACGCCCTGGATGTCCTCCAGCGTGATCCCGACGTAGGCAGCGGTTCCGGCGTTGGCGAGGTATGACACCGGTGGCGCATCGACCGCGACGAGCGCAGCGATCCGGGCGAGCATCAACTCGCGCGGTTCGAGGTCGCACTCCTCAATCGATACGGCGGTCATCGCCGCGAGGGTGTCGAGGACCGGTGTGTCTTCAGTGTCTTCGGCCATGTTCAGTTTCCTTGTGGCAGGGGTTGCGCTGGTGGGTGGCACCGTAGTCTGTTCCGAGAGCAGTTCCTTCTGGGGACCGCCCGTGCTGCTGGGCCGATGCTTCCGGCGGCGCACGTCACGCACATCCGGTCCTACTCCGAGTCGCTGCTGCGGCCTTTCCGTACGGCTAGGGTAGGGTGCGCGAGGGCTCGATCTGGGGAGGCTTCCGCCACACCCATGCTGCTGGAAGGAGCGTCATGTCCCCCCACGAAACCGCCGGTGGCCCGCGAAGTGAGCGAAGACCCCGCTGCCCACGTTGTCGCGGACGACGGGGCCGAGTCCCTTTTCCGACCCAACGAGACCGGCGAGCGACGCCGCAGTCCCGTACGCGTCCTGGCGCTGACCGATGGCATCTTCGCGATCATCATCACCATCCCGGTCCTGGAGATCGCGGTCCCATCCCAACTTTCCGAGGAGTCGCTTCGTAAGGTGCGGACCGAGTTGCGGCCGACGCTCCTCGCGTGGGTGGTCAGCTTCCTCATCACCGGGATGTACTGGGGCGGGCACCGCGACCTGTTTGCCCGCCCTCTTCATGCACCCGGCTTCCCGGGTGAGCCACCATTACGGGCGGACGGTAGCGGCAGGCCGGGAGGGCCGTAGCCGGGTTGCCTGATCGTCTCGCGTTGCCGTCGGTTACGGCCAACGCTAACCCTTCGTGCTGGAGGGCTCGCCGAGAGCGGTGCGCACCCAGTCGTGCGTGCTGTCCGGGTCAAGGGCAGCCAGGAACTCCGCGCGTGAGCCATGCCAGGTCGAGATTGCACGCTCGCTCGCTCGCGCGGCGACGGTTTGTCCTGTTTCGGGATCCTCGCTACACACCATCGCGATGGCTGCGTTCGGGCCAGCCTGAGCGAGGATCGCGTGGGCCGCGTGCTCATCCGATCCGACGTGACCGGCGCCCACGTGCGCAGCGTGGCCCACGGTCTTCGTGCCTTTCAGCATCCCCCTGATGCCG
The DNA here is from genome assembly GCA_963706315.1 of uncultured Thermoleophilia bacterium. Classification (GTDB taxonomy): domain Bacteria; phylum Actinomycetota; class Thermoleophilia; order Miltoncostaeales; family Miltoncostaeaceae; genus CALMEC01. The sequence continues at coordinate 26,222 of CAVPMA010000022.1, forward strand.
ATGAGCCCGAGCATCACCGCCGTGAAGAAGCCGCGCAGGGCGGCGTCGATGCCCTTTGCCGTCAGTACCCGGGACTGGGTGAGCTTCAGCGAACCGTCCTCGTTGCCCCGAATCACGAACGCGGTCACGTGTCCCTTGCGAGCCTGCTTCCCGAAGTCTCGCCCGAGTCGTGCCAGCGAATGCTCTGCGGCGTGGCGGTTCTCGAAGCTGGCGATGATTACCGACGCTTGCGCGGCCGGATCCACTTCAGACGGCATGAGCCAATCATCCCACACGCATGCCTCCGACCCCTCTCCGGTCGATAGTGCGATGACGGCCGCGTTGACGGCCGTTTATCGGGATCGCCAGCCCAAGTCCAGTGGCCCGTCCGATGGCAACACGAGGTCCTCACCGAGGCGAGCCTGAACCAGCTCGTCGGCGTCATCGCTGCAGATGTCGTTGTCGTTCCGTCCCCGGGTAGGACCGGCAGCGGCGTGGGCGAACTACCCTGATATGGCAGACAAAACGGGGATCGAGCGGCGGCTCGACCGGTGGATCGCACACGCCACGACACCTCGAAGGGCCGCGATCGTCATCGCCTCTGCGACGACCTCGATCACCGTTGCGGCAGGCTTGATAATGACGAGCCTCGACCACGAGAACTTCCCGTCGCTCGGGTCCGGGCTGTGGTGGGCCATCCAGACGGTGACCACGGTCGGCTACGGCGACCACGTCCCCGCGACCGTTGCGGGTCGGATCGTGGCGGCACTGGTCATGCTCCTCGGAATCGGGCTCATCACGGTGATCATCGCGTCGATCACGAGTGGTTTCGTGTCGCGGTGGCAAGGATCGCACGCCGCAAACGACGCTCCCTCCGCCGAGCAGTTGCGGTCGATCGATGAGCGCCTCAAGTCGATCGAGGCCGCACTGAACAAGCGCTCCTAGCCCCTCCACGCCCGGCGTTTGGGCCAACAAGGCGGGCACCACCCCCACCATTCCCTCTTCCTCGTGCCCGACTTCGGGCACCCCGATCCATGCTCCTGGCCTCGGGAGCGGAGACGGTGCGGGAGGGGGACCATTTCCTCTTCGGCGTCGTCGTCCGTCGGAGTCGCGCCCATGCTCCAGCCCCCGAGGTGGAAGACCCCTGACACCTCGCTCATGGGCCCGCGCATTCGGCGGTGTGTTGGCCGGAACGGTGCGCGGCTCAGCGGCGTGCCCAACCAGGCGTCGTAGCGGCTGCAGGCTCGGAGACGCCGCGCCGCCCCGTCAGAACGTAAGCGCCTTGTCCGCCCAGAGCGTCCAGTCGGTCAGCTCCTCGAGCGTCGAGCGGCGCGCTCCCTCCACGAGTAGCTCCTCGGACAGGCCGCGCGCGTCCAGGCAGGTTCCGCAGCAGCCAACTTGGGCGCGGTGCAGCAGGCCTTTGAGCATTCGGTCGAGGTGGTAGTGGCCTCGCCTGATCGGCCGTGACGCCGGTACGTGGTCGCATCTGCGTCAGGCGCGCTCATCGAAGCCGGCGCAGACCAGACCGTCCGGGTCGACGGCGCGTGGCGTCGCTGTCGTCAGCGTGTCCTCGTCGGCTAGGGCTGCGCCGAGGCTGCGCCCGCCCCGCTCGCATCAGCTGCCCTCGAGTCGCCCTCTGGGGCCGGACCTCAGCCCACGATCGGGATGGGAAGCGAGCCTGTCGCGAGCGGCGTGGCGCGGGCGAGCGCCTCGGTCGCGCCCCCGTAGGGGCACTCGAGGATCTCGATCGGCACCCCGTAGGCCGTGAGCTCCCACGCGAGGTGCTCCACGCGTTCGAGGTGAGAGCGTTGCCGGCTCAGCAGGTAGAGGTGCTCCGGATAGGCGAGCGACGCGCGCCAGCCCGCCTCCCCCTCGACGACCCGCCCCCAGAGTGCGACCCGCCCGATGGCCACCACGTCGTCGGTCCGCGAGGGCAGCTCGATGTAGAAGGCCGCCCGGGCCACACTGCGCGCCGCGTGAATCCCGCACTGGCAGCCGGTGGAGCCCGGATGCGGCGGTGGAGCTCCTCGTGGCTCGGAGGGGTGGGGCCGCAGGATCGACGTGAGGGGGCAGTCGGCCCGCAGCGGCGCGCCGACCGGCCAGACTGTCGGTCGAGTTACGCTCACGAGCCGCGCTTCAGGCCCGCGCGGCTCGAGCACCCAGGCGCGCCAGCCGGTCACCTGAGCGACGTAGTCGGGCGCGCCGTCGCTCATGGGACCGGCACCGGCTGCGCCGGCGCCTCGTCCGGCACCTCGACGGGAACCCGCTCGGGAACCGGTGAGGTGATCGGCTCGATCGTGTAGGTGCGGATGTCGCGTCCGATTTCCATCGTCGTCCTCCTTCAGGGGATCTGGGCGCCGCGGGCGAAGAGGTGCAGCTCAATTGCGGCGGCCCGCAGCCTGTGGCCCGTGAGCGTGTGCGGCTCCGGGCAAGCGATCCAGTGGCGCCGCTGCAGGTGATCGAGTGGGTGGGTCCGGGCGATGATTCTCATGTCGCTCCGCCTCGATCGGCCTCGGCGACGATCGTCTCGAGGACGTAGCGGCGGGCGCGACGAAGCAGGTCCACTCCGGCGCTGTCCCTGATACGTCGTGTGACCGTCTCCCCGCCGGCGCTGAAGGTCACCCTCCGCAGCGCCGGAGCGCCGCTGTCGAGCACCTCGTTCAAGAGCTCCCAGCGGTCGAGCTGGATCACGCCCGGGCGGGCCAGCTGGTGGGTGGACACGGTGTCGGCGGGAAAGATCGCGCGGTCCACGAGGACGACCACGTCGTGGCGGTCGTGGCCCGAAGAGCGTCGGCGCGTAGTCGGGGTGCTCGCAGGTGCGCGAGCCGGTCATGACGGTCCCCGTCCTGGTCCCCGGCTCACGCTCGGCAGCAGCGTGACGGCTGCCCAGAGGACGCCGGCGGCCGCGAGCGCGGTGGCCGTGTCGCCGAGGGTGGCGGTGCCCAGGACGCTGGCCCGGAGCGCGTCGACGGCGTGGGCGACGGGGTTGCAGCGTCGCCATTGCGCCCATCCAGCCGGGCATCGTGCTCAGCGGCGCGAACGCCGCCGAGACGAACATCAACGGCATCATGATCATCATCCCGGCGAACTGGACGACGTCGGGGCGACGCAAGCGGTCGCCGATGCGACCGAACAGGGCGCTCATGGCCGCGGCCAGCGTCATGAGCTACCACGATTCCGGACGCGGCGTCGAGTACGGTGCCGTGGAATCGGAACCCGAGGACGATGGCGGCCGCGAGGAGGAGGGCGCCGCGGGCGAGGGTGAACAGCGCCTCGTTGACGGTGCGGGCCGCACCGGGAAGCCGACGCAGACACCGGCAGGGTGGCGAAGCGGTCGTGGAGGCCGTTGGCGTGGTCAATGGCCGCCGCGACGCCGGCGTTGGTGCCGGCCATCACGGTGGACACCGCGAGCATCGCCGGCGTGAGGAAGTCGATGTAGCTGACGCCGGCGGGGAAGGCGGGGCCGTCGGCGACGCTGCGGAACACCTGGCTGAACAGGACCAGCATCGCCATCGGCATGGTCAGCGAGAACATCAGCAGCTGCGGCACGCGGGCGCTGGTGCGCAGGCTGCGCCGCACCAGGATGACGAGCTGGTCCGCGGCGAGCGGGCGTTGCGCCGTCTGGATGCCGGTGATGGTCATGCCGGGGCTCCTGTGGTGGCGAGGAGGAAGAAGACGTCGTCGAGGGTCGGGGAGGTGATCTCGAGGTCGCTCACGCCGAGGCGTGTCGACGTCGAGTCGGCCGACCAGCGTGCGGCCGCCGCCGCATCGTTGGGCACGCTGAACGACACGGCGACGCGGTCCTCACCGGCGGGCGCGACGCTGTCGGGCTGGAGACTGAGCTCGGCGGCGTCGCTGACGGGACAGGGTGGCCCGCACGACCTTGCCGCCGACGAGCGACTTCAGGTCGCGAGGCGTCCCCTGGCCGCGACGCGACCGTGCTCGAGGACGACCAGATGGTCGGCGAGGCGGTCGGCCTCCTCCAGGTACTGGGTGGTGAGCACAACGGTCGTCCCCGCCGCGGCCAGCTCGCCGACCAGCTCCCACAGCGCCCGTCGGGCGGCCGGGTCGAGGCCGGTGGTGGGCTCATCGAGGAACAGCACCGTGCGGCGCGGCGACCAGGCTGGCCGCCAGGTCGACGCGGCGGCGCGACCCTCCGGAGAGCTCGCCGACCCGCCGGGACGCGACGGCTCCGAGCTCGAAGCGCTCGACGAGGTCCTTCGCGCGGCCTCGCGCGGCCGAGCGCAGCCCCGCCAGTCGCGCGAACAGCTCGAGGTTCTCGAGAATGGTGAGGAAGTCGTCGAGGCCGGCGTACTGGCCGGTGACTCCGATGCGACGCCGAACCTCGGCCGGCTGGGCCAGACCGTCGATGCCGTCGATCCAGACCCGGCCGTGGTCGGGGCGGATCTGCGTCGTCAGGACGCGGATCAACGTGGTCTTGCCGGCGCCGTTGTGGCCGAGCACCCCCAGCGTGCTGCCTTGCGGTACCCGAAGGTCTACGCCGTCCAGCGCTCGGATGAGGCCGAAGGCGACGTGGACATGCTCGACGATCACGACGTGCTCGGTCACGTCATGCCTCCGCGAGGCCGCCGCAGCACGGCCCGCCCTCGGGCGGCGTGGTCGTGCAGCACCGGCTCGTAGCGTCGGCACCGTCCCGGTCGGGCTCGTCGGCGAGGACAGTGTAGAACTCCCAGGCGCCGAGCGGGACGTCGGGCACGTCGACCCACACCTTGTCCTGCACGGCGTGGCAGCAGGGTCCAGGGTGGACCGCGAGTGGGACAGCCCGGTCGGCGCGAAGCGCTCGGCTGCGGCGGCCACCTCGTCGGAGGAGCCGAGCTCGACACCGAGGTGGTTGAGCGGGGAGGCCGCATCCGGGTTCTCGAACAGCACGAGCTTCAGCGGCGGGTCGGAGATGGCGAAGTTCGCGTAGCCAGGGCGCCGCTTGGCCGGCTCGACCCCGAACAGATCGCGGTAGTGCGGACGGCGGCCTCGAGGTCGGGGACGTTGAGGGCCAGCTGGAGACGGCTGGTTGGCATCGGCTGCTCCCTTGCGCATGCTCCGCCGGGGTGCGGAGCTCGACCCTGTAGACGGGGGGGTCCGCAAAAGGACGCATGGCGGATGGCTTCCCCTCGAGTGCGTCCCTCCGGCGATGTCATCGTCGTTATCATCGAGACCCGAACCGCGGAGGACACGATGGGCACCGCACAGTCAGTCACCACCGTCGACCAGCGACAGGTCGACTGGAGCGAGACCTTGGCTCGCCTTCGCGCCTTCGTGGCCTCGCGGGTGGACGATCCCGAGGAGGCGGCCGACATCGCCCAGGACGTGATCGTGAGGAGCATCGCCTCGGGGGCCCTGGACCGGGTCGACAACTTGCAAGCCTGGCTCTACCGGTCGGCCCGCAACGCGATCATCGACCATTACCGGACCAAGCGGCCCAACGAGCCGATCCTGGATCAGGATCGCTGGCCCGACCCGGACATCTCGGCAAATGAGCCGAACGAGGCGACTCGAGAGCTCGCCCGCTGCCTCACGCCACTCCTCGGCGAGCTACCCTCGAATGCCCGCGACGCACTTACCCGGGTCGACGTGGACGGACAGACGCACCAGCAGGCCGCCGACCAGCTCGGCATCTCCGTGTCGGGGATGAAGGCCCGCGTTCAGCGCGCGCGACGTCAGCTGAAGGACCTGCTCAGCTCCTGCTGTCGCGTCGAGCTCGACCGCGCCGGTGCGGTCGTCGCCTACGAGCCGCGTGACGGTGCATGCGGGTGCGCGGGCTCCACCTCGTCCTGTTCTCCGCGCTGACTCGGACGAACCTAACCACCATCGGGCACCGGTCCGAAGATCGGTGCGTTCGTGGCCACCTTCGTGGTCGTGGGTGAGCGCCCTGGTCCGTCCTGGGGTCAACACGGGGTCAACATGAGGGTGAGGGGCCGAGTTCCAGCGAAACCAATGGCTTGGCCGGCCCGCAAGAAGCCGGTGATTAGCAGGAGAAACCCGGTGCGGCCGAATCCGGCCGAAAACGCCATAAGTCAGCTACGAAACCGAAGGTCACAGGTTCGAATCCTGTCTGGCGCGTCGAAGTTGTCCCTGCAAATAGCCATATTGTGATCCTTGACCGGTTCGGCATTTCGCCGTTTGGGCAACAAGGTGGGCAACACCCACCATTTCCTCTTCCTCGTGCCCGATCTCGGACACCCCGGTCCATGCTCCCGGCTCGGGAGAGGAGACGGTCCGGGAGGGGGGACCATTTCCTCGTCGGGGGCTCGACAGGCAAGAGCCCGCCCATGCTCCCCGGCCCCTACATGTAGCAGCTACCGTCCGAAGTGAACTACCGCGCTCTGACCGAAACTGCTCATGACGAACATGTCGCATGAACCCGAGGAACGGGTGCCGCAGAAGCGGTCCGCATCATCCTGCCGCGGGAGTTGTGCACCACCCCGGAGGAGACGGCGAAGTTGATGCACCGAGCGGTCATGGACGCGGTGAGGGAGTTGCGGAGGGAGCAGGAGGAGCGCCGACTCTCAGACTGCTGAGGAGGAGTAGGGCGCGAGTTCGGCGGTGAGGAGCGCTGCGGCGGGAGGACCAATGCCGACTCGTGACGACGCGACAAGCTCCCACCCTGATCTCATTGGTGTCATCCGGGTTCGGCGACGATCTCGCCGGCGACGTCGCAGGTGGCGGCGATCGTGTTGTAGACGGTGCCGAACTTCCTGAGGTTGTCGTGGAGCAACGTCACGCGCCATGCTTCCTCATCGGTGACGAGCCGAAGCTCGTAATAGACGCGGGTGAAGCGCGGCGGCGAGTTCTGGCGTTCGACGGTGACTCGGACGGAGGCACCCGACTGGTGAATCGGCAGCATCTCGGAGAACCGCTCGACGTTCTTCAAGAGGCAGGCGGAGAAGGCGGCGGCGAGTAACTCGGCGGGGCCGGGGAGTTCAGGGCTCACGCCCGGCGAGCTGTCGAAGGCGATCCGGCTTGACTTACAGGTCACTTCGGACCGCCCTGGGGCGATGATGCGGGCCTCCACCTCGTAGCTCATCGGCCTCGCGGACGAGGTCCCACTCACCGGTTGCGTCGAATCGCTCATGATGCTGGCGGACGGTGAGGTTGGGCTTTCCTCTCATCGGTCGGCTTGTTCCGGTTGTCTGCCCGCTCCGGTGATGGGTACTCCGCTCCGCACCACTCGCAGTGGGTGATCGGCTCGTCGATGTCGGCGTTCTGCTTCGATGCGTCGCGCCCGCATTGTGGGCAGGAACCAGTTGTCTCGCGCTTCTGCATGTCCGTTCACCTTCGTCGCAGTGGTTCGCAAGGCGTCGTCGAGCAAGACGTTAAAGCGGTGAGTCATCACCAGGATCAGCATCGCCACGGATGGCGCGCACGGGTTTTCCCGATGCCCGCTGTGCCTGGCAGTGTGCGGCCTAGGGCGTGTCCCCATGGATGCCGAGCTCGAGTAGAAGCGTGCGGACTCGGGTGCGAAGGTCCTCTCGGATTCGGCGTACCGAGTCGAGGGGCTGTCCGGCGGGATCGGCTACCTCCCAGTCGAGGTAGCGCTTTCCGGGGTAGAGCGGGCAGACGTCACCGCACCCCATTGTAGGTAGCGACTGTCGAGCCGCGAGAGGTTTCCGGATGGTCGGTTCCCCTGGGGCGACAGGGCGCTCACGAGCTCAGGCTGAGCCGCCGGCACCCGAGAAGGGCGCTTCGGCCTCGGCAGACATCAGGTGTCCTCCCCACCATGCGACGGGAGTTCTCACCCACCCAAACCAGGCGGTCCGTGAGTCCGAGCCCTCAGGCATCTGTATTCCGTGACGGGAAACCTTTATGTCTCCCCTGATCGGGATCCCTCTCGGGGCGCAAGATGGAGAGGTTCACACTGCTTTCGCCCCGGTGAGCAGCTCCTGCGCTACCGTCAATAGCATGGCCGAGTACTCGTCAGACCCCTCCCGGAGGGCCCGTGAGCTAGTTGCCGCCGGGAAGTTCGGCGGAGCGAAATACGGCCGCATGGGCGGACGTCCACGAACTCCTCGGGCAAGTGAGATAGCGGCCAGGGAAGCGCAGGAACATGCCGAGGAGATCGTCGGCGCGTTCCGTGATGCGCTCCATCCGTCGCAGCCGATCCAGGTGCGGCTCAAGGCCGCCGTCGAGTGGTTGAAGATCGAGCAACAGGGGGTCGCCAAGAAGATCGGGGCGAGGGACGATCTCTCGATAGCGACCGAGGAGGAGTTGGTGGACTTCATCCTCGGCTATCTCACAAGCGCACGGCTCGTCACGTCGGTAGAGATGAAGTTGCGAGAGCGAAGCTCATCACCTGCTGCGGGCGTGATCGAGGTAGGAGCAGGATCGGGGCACGAAGATGAAGGATGATCACGAAGCCTCTGCTTCGGACAAGGACCGGTTCATCCGGTTCGTCTTCCCGCGCGACATGACCGCCGAGGAGATACCCGCCGCGGTCCGTCAGACGGCTGACGAGGCGGGGATCGGCACAGACCTGGATGCGTGGCCTGCCATGTCGCCAGAGGAGGACGGGAACCGATCGGGATGATCTAGGAATCTATCGCCTGCGTGTTGGCGCTGGCGGTAGGAGGCCTTCTCGTCGGGCTTCGGCGATGAGGTCGCGTACGGTGGCCCGTTGGTAGTAGTGACCCTGCGCGCGCATCTGCTCCCACACGTTGCGGGCAGGGGAACGGCTCCCGTCGCGTTGCGTCTGTAGGTAGAGCGCCGCGACGAGTTGGAGGAGTTGGCGGTCGCGGGGACCGCGTGCTCGCCGCGGCGCCACCGGCCCGGCTGCCATCGGCCCGAGCTCGGTCGGGAGTATCAGCCCGGCGGCGGTCGCCCGCTTGATCGCCAGGGATGCCGCTTCGGCGACTTTCACCTTGCGCAGGACCCGTGTCGGCACGCTGACCCCGACGGCGCTTCGTGCGGCGGATGTCCATGTGCCGAGTGGGCGTGTGCGGGGTGGGGCGGCGGCGGCGCGTTCCTCGGGGATCGCCTGGGTCGGGAAGACGCGCACCTCGATGACGGTGGCTTTGTCCCCGGTGGCGGCGATTCGGAATGCGGCGGTGAAGTCCTGATCGAGGTCGATCTCGAGCCACGCCCAGCGTTCCTCGGACGGGATTTCGATGGTCTCCTCGTACCGGCCGGGGAGTTCGGCAGGCGCTGTCGGCGATTTCGGTGTCACGCTGAACAACATGACAACAGAGTGACACTCTGTTGTCAATGACCGGCACCGCACATCGCTCGTTCCAGCTCGATCGCCTCGAGGTGTTGCTCAGCGAGACCGCAGCGCGACGGGCTCTTCCCGACACGGTTGAGCGACGGCGGTTGCGGGAGGGGGCTGGTCTGAGCCTCGGCCAGATCGCCTGGGTCTTGGGCGTCACGCGGCAGGCCGTCGCTCGTTGGGAGCACGGGAGCGCGACGCCGCGAGGGGATCTGGCAGTGCGGTACCGGGATCTGCTCGAGCGCCTGCGTGAGGTTGCGTGATGATCCCCGAGCCATCCGTTCGGGGAGCGGCAAGGGTCGACCGCGACCTGAGCGAGATCGGCCGGGCAGCCGTGGGGTATGCCCACGCCGGGCTTTTCGTCGTGCTACTTCATGGCGTGGTCGACGGGGTCTGCACATGCCGCGAAGGCCCGGGGTGCTCGAGCGCGGGGAAGCACCCGCGCCACGCCGGGTGGGCGAAGCAGGCGACGGACAACCCGGAGATGGCGGCCGGGTTGTGGTCGCAGTATGGAGAGGCGGCGAACGTCGGGATTGCGCTCGAGCGGTCGGGGCTTGCCCTGATCGATGTGGACTCCCCCGAAGGCGAGACGCTTCTGGTCGAGCTACTCGGCGGTGAGGACTTTCCCGCGTGCCCGGAGGCGCGGACGCGCCGGGGTCGTCACCTGTACGTCCGTCCCGACGGGCTCGTCGCCTGGTCGGTCTCGGGGGCGCTGGACATCAAGGTCCGGGGGCTCGCGGTCGCGCCGCCGTCGGTCCGCATCGACGGGGGCCGGTACGAGTGGGTGGCGGGTCGTGAGCTGGTGCCGGGGTGGCGGTGGTGACGGAGATCGCGTCCGTGCAGGTGCCGGTGATGCCCGAGGCGTTCGCGCGCAACCTCGCCGCACGGACGAAGGCGTCCCGACCGGGGAAGCCGGACGGGGTCGGCGACGGCGCAGTCATCAGTGAGGGGGCACGGAACAACACGCTTACCTCCCTCGCCGGGGCGATGCGACGGCAGGGGACGACGGAGCGGGAGATCGCGGCGGAGCTTCACATGGTCAACCAGACGCGGTGCGACCCACCGCTGCCGGCGACCGAGGTCGATGAGATCGCCGCGTCGATCGCGACCTACCCGCCGGCCGATGCGGCGGACCCCGTCGGTGACGGGGACGCCGCTGGCGGGCGGCGCCCCCCGTCACAGGCGACGCGCCTTGTCGAGCTCGCCGGAGACGCACGGTTGTTTCATGACGCGAAGGGTGAGGCGTACGCAACGTTCGAGGTCGCCGGTCACATCGAGACGTGGGCTGTCCGATCGAAGGGCGTCAAGCAGTCGCTGCTGCACCGCTTCTTCGTCGCCGAGGGCGCCGTCCCCGGGGCGCAGGCCGTGCAGGACGCCATCGGGGTGCTCGAGGCCAAGGCGAAGTTCGAGGGGCCTGAGCAGCCGGTGCACCTTCGTACCGCCCGGCATGCGGGCGAGATCTACCTCGACATGTGCGACGAGGCGTGGCGAGCGGTCCGCATACGCCACACGGGGTGGGAGTTCGCCGACCAAGCGCCGGTTGTGTTCCGGCGCGGTCCGGCGATGAAGCCCCTCCCGGACCCAGAACGCGGCGGCAAGATCGATGAGCTGCGCCCGTTCATCAACGTCGCGGACGAGGTGGACTGGCAGCTGATCGTCGGGTTCTTGTGCGCGGCACTCGTGCCGGGAATTCCCTACCCGCTCCTGGTCGTGACCGGCGAGCAGGGGTCGGCGAAGAGCAGCCTCGCCCGCATCGTCAAGGCCTTGATCGACCCGAACGCCGTCCCGCTCCGCGCCGCCTCCGCCGCGCTCCGCGACCTGATGATCACCACCCAGAACCAGTGGCTGCTCGCATTCGACAACCTGTCCCGCATCAAGGACGACCAGAGCGATGACCTCTGCCGTCTCGCGACGGGGGGCGGGATCTCCACGAGGCGGCTGTACACCGACGAGGACGAGGTCATCTTCGAGGCCCGCCGACCAGTGGTCATCAACGGGATCGAGGACATCGCCACCCGGCCCGACCTGCTCGACCGATCGTTGTGCGTCCACCTCCCGCCCATCCCCGAGTCGCAGCGGCGCGACGAGCGCGAGATGTGGCTGGCGTTCGAGACGGCAAGGCCGCGGATCCTCGCCGGGCTGCTCGATGCCCTCGCCGGGGCCCTCGCCACCATCGACAGCGTCACCCTGCCAGTACGGCCGCGGATGGCGGACCTCGCCGAGTGGGTGACCGCCGCCGAGCCCGCCCTCGGGTGGCCCACCGGGACGTTCCTCGCTGCGATGACGGGCAACCGTACCGCCGCCAGGGAAGTCGCCCTCGACGCCTCCCCGATCACCCCGTACGTCATCGAGATCGCGGGCACCGGATTCACCGGAACCGCACAGGAGTTGCTGGACAAGGTCACCGCACTCGCCAACGCACGCACCAACCCCTTCGAGCCCAAGAAGACGGCCTCGAACGACCCCGCGTGGCCGAAGAACGCCCGCGACATGGGCGGGCAGATCCGACGACTCGCCCCCGACCTTCGCACCGCAGGACTCACCGTCGAGATCGGGGCGAAGACCTCGGGAAGCCGGTCACGCCGCATCATCGTCTTGAGAATGAACGCCGATCCCACCGACGCGACCGACGCCAGCGACGCCACCGACGCCTCGCATGCGCCGGGGCAGCAGCCGGATGCGGCGACCGCGTCGCAATGCGTCGATGGCGTCGACGGATCCGGGCCTGATTCTCACGAGCTGTCGACCGTCGGCGACACGACGACGCACAACCGGGAAGCGGGGCCGGGCTCGAGCGGTTCAGGTGCCGACGAGGAGGACGCCATCGTCGACCCGATCCTCGAGGCCGAGCCCGACGAGGACGAGTAGGCGATGGACGATCCTCGCGTCACCGCCGCAACGCCACCCGAGCTTGTGACCGCCCGAGATGTCGCCGAGCGGCTCTCCGTCACCCCGGCGTGGGTCCTCGCCGAAGCACGCGCACGACGGCTCCCCTGCTTCCGACTCGGCCGACAGGTGCGGTTCGCCTGGCCCGATGTCGAGAAGTACCTCGAGTCGCACCTCGTGCCCACGATCAACCCTTCGACCTCGCGCGACCTTCGGGTTAAGGGCCCGAAGGCAGGGGTTTCCGGCACCGATTTCCAGGCAGTTTCGAACCGTGGCCCTGCGGTGGCCCTGCCCGGCAAGTTGTTCCCGGCCGGCAAGCAGGCGAGAACGTCGTGATGATCGCCACCACGGCCCGACCATTTCCTCCTGCGGCCTCCTCGGCTGCACAGCCTTGGACATCTAGGCCGGGTCGTCTCGTGCCCGCTCTGACTGTTAAGGGAAGACGCGCCGGCCTCTGGAGCGCGAGGAGTTCTGCTACAAGGAAGGTGGCCTGGTGGTGTTGGAGCACCCCAGGCCGTGACACCGGAGGAGGAACCTCCGATGCGGCACGAGCCTACCCGGCCTCGGTCGGGAGCGACTTGCCGTCATCGCCCACCCGGTGCGTCAACTTCGACCACGGGGGGACGATGAACATGTCTACCGACACGCCACGGCTTGCGTGATGGGCTCGGTCCGTAAGCGGCACTCCGCCGCATGCCCTGCCGCTATCGCTTCCGACAGATGCCGCTGTAACGCCGGGTGGCAGATCCGCTTCTACGACCTCGCGGGCGAGCGCCGACAGCAGGGTGGGTTCGCCACCAAGAAGGCCGCCGAGCAGGCGCTGCGCGAGGTCGAAGGTGAGGTGCATCGCGGGACCTTCCGGCAGATCGAGCCGATCGGCTTCTCCGATCTGGCCGACCGCTGGCTGGCGACGTACGCGAAGCCCAACGTCCGCCCCGCCACCTACGCCTCGTACGACGGGGCCGTTCGCAACCACCTCGTGCCGTACTTCGGCAACGCCCCGCTCACCGCGATCCGCCGCGAACACATCGAGCGGTACCTCGCCGACAAGATCGCCCACCAACGCGCCGACGGCACGCGGACCTGGACCCCGAAGACGATCCACAACACCTTCATCCCGCTCCGCAAGATGCTCGACCACGCCGTGGAGTGGGGATATCTCACCACGAACCCGGCAGCGAAAGTCAAGCCGGTCAATCGGGAGATCCCCGAGCGCGAAGCCCTCACGATCGACGAGTACCAAACGCTCGTCCAGACCGCCGACGATCCGTGGAAGTCGATTATCAAGATAGCCGGGCTGACCGGACTTCGGCGCGGCGAGATCCTCGGGCTGCGATGGGGCGACATCGAACTCGAACGACAGCGGCTGCACGTGCGACAGACCTTCGGTCGCCACGGCTTCGGTCACCCCAAGAGCCGAGCGGGCCGCCGGGTGGTTCCGCTCACCCCGGCCCTCGTCGCTGACCTCCGTCGCCGCAAGCTGGCACAACCCCCGAACGACCACGATCTCGTCTTCGCCTCTCAGGCCGGTACCCCGATCGATCCCGACAACCTGAAACGCGGATGGGAGCGGACCCTGCGGAAGGCCGGGATGCGTCACCTCGGCTTTCATACGCTCCGGCACACGGCGGTGAGCCTGTTCATCGCACACGAAGGGCTGAACCCCAAGCAACTCACCACGATCATCGGCCACGCCTCGATCCAACTGACCTACGACACGTACGGACACCTTATGCCGGACGCCTTCGACGGGTTCGGCACCGCGCTCGACGCCCTCGGCGAAGGTGGGGTCACCGATCCGCCGGAGGGGAACCACGATGACGCCGTCGTCGGATCACGGGGCCACAGCGGGGCCACGAGACCGCGAATCGCTGTCGATGGGAGTGGATGAGACCAGAAGAAAAGCCCGTCTGAGCGGGCCTTTCGTTGAATAGCGGGGGCAGGATTCGAACCTGCGACCTTCGGGTTATGAGCCCGACGAGCTACCAGACTGCTCCACCCCGCGACGCACGTTCATGCTGCCACAGGTCCACCAGGTGGTCAACCGACGCGGTCGATCGGATCGCCCGTCGTCACCCAACCTGGCCGCAACACGCGGGCGTACACGCCGAAAAGGTTCTCCCGGGTCATCGCGAGGGCGCGGAGCACATCCGGGTGGCGCTCCCCGGTGTCGGGGTCGAGCGTCGTTACGACGCAGCGCTCCGTGTTGACCACCACCTCCACGAGGACCTCGCCGATCGTGAGGCGCTGTCCGATCCAGGCGTCCTCGGCGAACGGCTCGCCGTTGTCGGGCTCCACCAGTATGTTCGCGCGGAAGCGCCGCCGGTCGAGCTCCATTCCGGCCGCCTCGCCGAGCGCGACGATCGACGCCTCGCCGAGCAGATGCAGCGGCGCGGCGTCGAAGATGCCCATCGGGCTCTCGACGAACGTGACGTCCGCGGCGACGGCGTCTCGGAGCGCTGCGAGCAGGCCGGCGTCGCCGATCGGCACGACCTCGCCTTCAGGGAGCGTGACGGTGGCGTGCTCCGCCGCGTCTCCTGTCCCGTAGCCGGCACGGAAGGCCAGCAGTTTCGAGGTGCGCCTCGCGGTGATCGGCCCCTCGCCCGCGTCGACCGCGTAGCGGCGGTCGCCGATCAGGCCGAACGGGCCGACGAACGCTCGTCGCAGCCGCTCCCCGCCGAACGACTTGACCGGAAACCGCCAGAGGTCGGCGACGACCCCGAGGCGGCGGCTACCGGAGGGCAAGGTAGAGGACCAGCGCGATCAGGAAGCCGAGGCCGGCGTACGCCCACCGCAGCGCCCTGCGCTTCATCTCCGAGACCTCGCGCATCGCCTTGCGGCGACGCTCGACCGACTCCGGATCGTCGGGGAGGTCGGGCCACTCCTCGTCGTCGTCCCACGCCATGCGCCTAATAGGGTAGCGCTCGCCGTCGAGGCGATCGCCCGAACCGCGGACGGGTCGGCGCGAACGATCGCGTCGGGCTGCGGGCGCGGCAGCGGAGGATCAGTTCACACGGCGTTGCCTGCCGCCCCACTCGCGCTCGCGCAGCACGTACTTCTGGATCTTGCCGGTGGAGGTCTTCGGGAGCTCGTCGACGAGCTCGAATACGTCCGGGCACTTGTAGCCGGCGAGGAGTGCGCGCACGTGGGTGCGGAGCTCCTCGCCATTCGCCGTCGCGCCGTCCCTGCACACGACGAACGCCTTCGGACGCTCACCCCACTGCTGGCTCGGCACGCCCACCACGGCGACCTCGAGGACCGCGGCATGGCGCAGGATGGCCTGCTCGACCTCGATCGTCGAGATGTTCTCGCCGCCGGAGATCACGATGTCCTTCGCCCGGTCGCGCAGCTCGATGTAGCCGTCGGGATGCCACACGCCGATGTCGCCGGAGTGGAACCACCCGTTGCGAAACGCCGTCGCGGTGGCATCCGGGTCGCGGAAGTAGCCCTTCATCACGTCGTTGCCGCGCATCACGACCTCGCCCTGCGTCAGGCCGTCGCGCGGCACGTCATGGTCGTCCTCGTCGACCACGCGGATGGGGTCGGCCATCACCATCGCAACGCCCTGGCGCGAGAGCAGCGTCGCCCGCTCGGCCGGTGGGCGATCCTCCCATCCAACCTGCGGCTGGCACACCGTGTACGGGCCGTACGTCTCCGTGAGGCCGTAGACGTGGGTGATGTCGACTCCGAGCGACTCCATGCGCTCGAGTACGACCGGGTTCGGAGGCGCCGCCGCGGTCATGATGTGGAGGGGCCGCTCGGGCGGCCCGGCGGACGGGTCGTTGACAAGCCCGCTCAGCACCGGCGGGGCGCCGCACAGGTGTGTGACGCCCTCGGCGCGGATGGTCTGCCACGCCTCGGCCGGTCGGAACGCGCGCAGCATCACCTGCGTTCCGCCGACCGCGGCGATCGCCCACGTGTGGCACCAGCCGTTGCAGTGGAACATGGGCAGGGTCCACAGGTACACCGTCCGGTGGTCGTGCCCCGCGGTGACGTTCTCGCCGAGGGCGTTGAGGTAGCCGCCGCGGTGGGTGTACATCACGCCCTTTGGCGCCCCGGTCGTGCCGGAGGTGTAGTTGATCGAGATCGTGGCGTCCTCGTCGTCGACCTCCCACCGCATCGGCTCGTCCGACCCGCGGGCGAGCAGGTCGGCGTACGCGGTGCCCTGTACCTGGGAGGCCACACCCGCGTCGTCGATCAGGACGACTTCCTCGAGCGTCGGCACTTTGGCGGCGATCGGCGCCACGAGGTGCGTGAGCTCCGTATCGACCACGAGCATGCGGGCGCCGGAGTGGTCGAGGAGGGTCGCGACCTCCTGCGGCGCCAGGCGCGTGTTGATCGCGACCAGCACTCCCTTCGCGAGGGGCACGGCATAGTGCGCGACCAGGAGCTCAGGGATGTTGGGGCACAGGTACGCGACGCGATCGCCTGGGGCGATGCCCGACGCCTCGAACGCGCGCGCCAGCCTCGTGACGTGGCCCGCGACCTCTGCGTAGGTCTCCCGCCGCGCGCCGTGCACCACGGCGGTGTGATGGGCGAAGACGTCGGCCGCCCGTCCCAAGAAGGCGAGGGGCGTGAGGGGGGTGAGGTGCACCGCCCGGGGCATGAGGGGAGCCTATCGAGACGCGGTATCGGGCAACACCGAGTCGCCCTGTGCGGCAAACCACGAGTTCAGCGCCTCGAGGTCTCCCTGGTCGAGGCCGTGCCCGCCGGGTGACCAGTGCACCGTCACATCGGCGCCCGCGCCGGCAAGGAGCGCCGCGAGGCGCTCGGACTGCTCGTGGGACACCATCGGATCGGTCCTGCCGGAGGAGATGAGCACCGGGATCCCGGTCAGGTGGGGGAGGGTCTCGGGCTCGAACGGGACCGTGGGGCGAAGCAGCGCCGCGCCGCCGAGCGCCTCCGGCCGTAGCAGCAGGGTGCTCGCCGCGATGTTCGCTCCGTTTGAGAACCCGAGGGCGATGAGCTCGCCGGGGGTCAGGTGGTAGGCGGCGCTCGCAGCCGCGACGAAGTCCGCCAGCTGGTGCGTGCGCGCCACCAGGTCGTCGAGGTCGAACACGCCTTCGGCGAGCCGGCGGAAGAAGCGCGGCATGCCGTGTTCGAGCACGGCACCCCTGGGCGACAGGAGCGCCGCACCGGGGGCCAGCGCCTTGCCGAGGGGGATGAGGTCGTCCTCGTTGCCCCCGGTGCCGTGGAGCAGGAGCAGCGCCCGCCCGTCCCCGTCGCCGGGGACGAACCGGTGGACGAGCCCGAGGTCGGGTGTCGTCGGCGGGGTCACCGGCTGGTGACGGGTCGCGGGTTGGGGAGGGGAGTGAGTACGGCCTCGATCCGGTCGCGCAGCGGCTCGAACCTCGGCGGCAGCGACAGGCGCTCCCCGAGCGTCTCGAGCGGCTCGTCGGCGGTGAAGCCCGGGCCGTCGGTTGCGATCTCGAAGAGCACGCCGCTCGGCTCGGGGAAGTAGATCGATTGGAAGTAGAAGCGGTCGATGATCGGGCTCAGGTTCGCTCCGGTCTGGGCGACCCGTCGATGCCACTCCGGGTGGTCGTCCATCGTCGACGACCAGGCGACGTGATGGACCACGCCCGCGCCCATCCGTCCGGGCGCCTGGGCCCGGTCGAGGTGGTACGTGGAGCCGCGGTCCGCTCCGCGCGATGCCCAGTGGTCGCCGTCACGGTGGAATCCGAGGACCTCTTCGAGCATCGCGGCGCTCGCGTCGGGCTCGAAGGCGAAGGCTCGAACCCCGTCGAAGCCGCGTAGCGCGACCTCGGCCGGCACCTCCGGGTGGTCTGCCAGCAGCGGCGCGTCGCCGCTATGGTCGACGACGAGCAGGTGGGCGAGCCCCTCGGGGTCGGCGAACCGCAACGTGTTCCCGCGGCGTGCGACGGTCACCTCGGCGGCTCCGAGCCGCTCGGCCCAGAAGTCGAGGGCGTCGGCCGAGGCGACACGCCAGTTGATCTGATGCACCATCCCCGCGCCCGCGTGGCCACGGCGGGCTCGCGGGTACTCGAAGAACGTCAGGTCGAGGCCGGGGGTGCCATGATCGTCGCCATAGAAGAGGTGGTAGACGGTGGGGTCGTCCTGGTTGACGGTCTTCTTGACGAGCCGAAGCCCGAGCACGCCGGCGTAGAACGCGACGTTGCCTGGGGCGTCGGCGGTGATCGCGGTGATGTGGTGGATGCCGTTGAGCTTCATCGTGCTGCCAATCGTGTCGTGGTACGGGGGCTGACTCCAGTATCGCACAAACTACTTGTATAGTCAATCATATGATCGTGCAAAGGGGCGACCCCGGGCAGTCACACCCCGTGCGAAATGACGAGGGGCCCGCGATCGCAGGCCCCTCGAAACGTGTTGTGTGCGAGTTCCGCTTACGCGACGTCGCGCAGGCCCTGGGCCTCGACGAGCGCGGCCAGCTTCTGCAACGACTGGTTCTCGATCTGGCGGATGCGCTCCCGGGTGACGTTGAACGTGCGGCCCACCTCGTCGAGCGTGCGCGGGTGCTCGCCGCCCAGGCCGTAGCGCAACTCGAGGACGCGCCGCTCCCGGTAGCTCAGCGTGTTGAGCACGTCACGCAGCGCCTCGGACCGCAGGAGCGAGTCCGTGGCCTCTTCGGGGGAAGGCGCCTTGTCGTCGGCGATGAACTGCCCGAACTCCGACTCCTCGTCGTCGCCCACCGGACGCTCGAGCGACACCGGCGTCTGCGCGCTGCGCTTGATCGACTCGATCTCGTGCAGCGGAAGCTCCGTGACGGCGGACACCTCGGCGATGGACGGCTCGCGGCCGAGCTCGCTGAGGAGCTTGCGCTCCGCGCGGTTGATCTTGTTGAGCTTCTCGACCACGTGGACGGGCATGCGGATCGTGCGGCCCTTGTCCGCGATCGCGCGGGCGACGGCCTGGCGAATCCACCAGGTCGCGTACGTGGAGAACTTGAAGCCCTTGCGGTAGTCGAACTTCTCGGCCGCGCGGACGAGGCCGATCGTGCCCTCCTGGATCAGGTCGAGGAACCCGAGGCCCTGGTTGCGGTAGTTCTTGGCGATCGAGACGACGAGTCGCAGGTTGGCCTCGACCATCTTGCGCTTCGCCTCGAGGTCGCCGGCCTCGATCTTCTTCGCGAGCTCGACTTCCTGCCGCGCGGTGAGCAGCGGCACCTTGCCGACGTCCTTGAGGAACAGCTGGAGGGAGTCCGTGGTGGTCTCGGTCCGCAGGTTGAGCTTGCGCGGACGCTCGGCCTCCTCGGCGAGCTCGGCGACGCGGCGCTCGGCCTCGTCGTCCTCGATGAGCTCGATGCCCATCTCGTCGAGCTCGGAAGCGAGGTCGGACACCGACGGGGCGTCCAGGTCGGCGGTCTCGAGCGTCTGCGTCAGCTCGCCGATGGCCACGAACCCGAACTCCTGGCCGCGCGCGACCAGTGCCTTGATCTCATCGTTCCCAAGCAGTTCCTTCAGCTTCATCGACTTCCTCGTTCTTGATGCGGTGTACGCCGCGACGATCGCGACAAGACGAACACTCGTTCGATACTAGGCACTTCACTTTGTAAAGTCAAGTGGTCACCGGTCTGACCCTCTTCCATCGACCGGATCGCTCGGAGCCTTGAGTGAACGCGCCTTTTGGGGGACGTTCGAGCGTTCTCGACCCATCGCCGGACTCCTGCAGCGAAACGATGCTCTCAATCGCCGCTTAACCCACGGTTAAGGCGAGGTGGGCGAGGAGTAAACGTTTCCGGCCGCTCCGGAACGGCGTTTCGGGGCCGGTCAGGGCGTGGCGGACCGGCTGTTCGCGGCCGCCACGAGTTGCCGGGCGAGCGCACCGAGCGGTGTGTTGGGTCCCAGCGCCTCCGCTCGGGTGAACGCGCGCTCGAGCGTGTCCCGGTCGCCTCGGTACGCGGCGACCATTCCCAGGTTGAAGACCGTGAGCTGGCTGTTGGGGTTGCTCTGCGCGAGGTCGGCGAGGGTCTTCGCCGCGCGCTTCAGGCCGTCCGGGCCGGTCGCGCCGTCGACCATGGCAAGGCCCACCTTGGCGTCCAGCCGGTCGCGGTCGAGCGTGAGGGCCCGCTCGAACACCAGGCGCGCGGTGTTGAGGTCGCCGCCGCGCAGGGCGACGGTGCCGAGCTCCACCCACCGCGCCGGATCGTTGCCGCCGACCGCGAGCTCCTGCAGGCGGTCGGCCTGGGCGGCGAGGGTCGTCAGGTCGGTCACCTCCTTCGGGAGCGACCGGTCGAGGTACAGGCGAAGCGGGGGCAGCCCCGCGGGAGCGACCGACTCGGCGGTTGCACGGACCGGCTCGTCGTCGAGCGCCTTCGCGATGCCCAGGGCCGCGATCACGAGCGCAGCCCAGATCGCGAGCGCGATCCCGAGCTGCTTGCGGCCGAGGGACCGTCGCGACCGCGCGGGCGCCCCGACCGGGACGGCGGGTGACACGACGTGCTGCGATTCGGAGCCGTCCATCGCCCCCAATGGTGACGGGCGCGCGCCTCCGCCTCAACCGCACCCCGACCCGGGAGTCCGGGACGAACCGCCCATCGCACGATGGATCAGCCGCGCGGCGGAAAAACCTCAGGTTTCGGTCGATCGGTGCCGATGTCGTCCACGTATGACGCCACTCCCGACCCTCAGGGGCCTGAACCGATGATCGATCTCGGCCGAATCCTCCGCTACGCCATCGACATGGAGGCGAGCGACATCCACCTCAAAGTGCCCGCGCCTCCCGCGCTTCGCATCCACGGGAAGCTCGAGCGGATCCCGAAGGCGCCGGCGCTGCGTCCGGAAGACACCGACAGGTTCCTGAAGGAGATGCTCGACAAGTACCCGGAGAAGCTCCGGGAGTTCGACGAGACCGGCGGCGCCGACTTCTCGCACGCACGCGACGGCCTCGGCCGGTTCCGCGTCAACGCCTTCCGCCAGCGCGGATCGACGTCGCTCGTCATGCGCGCCGTGCCGTTCAAGGTGCCGGAGCTGCACGAGCTCAACCTCCCGCCCGCGATCAAGGCCCTTGCCGAGGAGGAGCGCGGCATCATCCTGGTCACCGGGACAACCGGCTCCGGAAAGAGCACGACCCTCGGCGCCATGGTCGACCACATCAACCGGTCGATGAAGAAGCACGTCGTGACCATCGAGGACCCCATCGAGATCCTCCACACCGACCGCCTGTCGATCATCAACCAGCGCGAGGTCGGCCTCGACACCGGCTCGTTCGCCGACGCCATGCGCCGTGTCATGCGGCAGGACCCCGACATCATCCTCGTCGGCGAGATCCGCGACCTGGTGACCATGGAGACCGCCCTGAACGCGGCGGAGACCGGCCATCTGGTGTTCTCGACGCTCCACACCCTCGACGCGACGGAGACCATCAACCGCGCGATCGGCTTCTTCCCGCTGCACCAGCAGCAGCAGGTGCGGGCGATGATCGCCGGAACGCTCAAGGGCATCGTCTCGCAGCGCCTCGTGCGGACCGTCGACGGCAACGGCCGCGTGCCGGCCTGTGAGGTCATGATCATGACCGGCCGCGCGCGCGACTTCATCCTCGACCCGGACATGACGGGGAACCTGAGCGAGGTCATCCGCGACGGCGAGTACTACGGCATGCAGACCTTTGACCAGTCGCTGTTCGGTCACGTCAAGGCAGGGCGGATCACGATCGACGAGGCGATGCGCTCGGCGTCGAGCCCGCACGACTTCAAGCTCATGCTGGAGGCAGGTCAGGCCCGCCGCGGCGACGCCGTGGACGTGCCCTCGGCGGTCAAGCAGTCGTAGCGGGGTCGCTCCGGGCGGCTTCGCGGCAGGCGGAACACGCGGTAGCATCACACCTCGTGCACGCTGACTGCGTCGCGGACCACGCTTCCGCCGCCGATTGCCCGGTGCTGGCCACCGCCCGGATCGTCTCCGGGAAGTGGACGCTCCTGATCCTGCGCGACCTCGCGGCCGGGCCGTGCCGCTTCACGCAGCTCGAGCGGTCGCTCGCCGGGATCAGTCCCAGGACGCTCTCCCAGCGGCTGCGGGTCCTCGAAGAAGAGGGCATCATCGCGCGGGAGGTCTACCCCGAAGCACCCCCCCGAGTCGAGTACCGCCTCACCCCGAAGGGTCGGGATATCGGTCCGATCGTCGATGCGATGCGCGCCTACGGTGAGCAGTGGCTCGCCGTCGACTGCGCAGAGCCGGCTGAGGCTCCCGCCCTTCAGGTGGCACAGGGCTAGGCGGCCTCCGGTGGCCGCCCCAGGCCACCCGGTCCTCGGGCTCGTCGCGGCGCTCGCCATCGCGGCGCCGGCGGCCGCGATACCGGCACAGGTGATCGGCCGCTCCGTCCAGGGGCGGCCGATCCTCGCCTACCGCGTGGGCGATCCGGCCGCGCCAGCGCGGGTGCTGGTCGTGGGGTGCATCCACGGCGACGAATGCGCCGCGTTCCCCGTCGTCGCGCGACTGATCCGGCAGCGGCCGCCGCGGGGCGTGCAGCTCTGGGTGGTGCCGAGCGTCAATCCCGACGGCCGCCGCGCCGGCACGCGGGGCAACGCCCACGGCGTCGACCTGAACCGCAACTTCCCGTTGCGGTGGCGTCCGATCGCGCGTCCGAGCCGCTACTACTCGGGCCCTCGACCGCTGTCGGAGCCGGAGTCGCGCGCCGTCGCGAACCTCGTCGGGACGATCAAGCCCGACCTGTCGATCTGGTTCCACCAGCCGGAACGCAACGTGCGCGATCCGGACGCGTCGCTCGCGGCGCGGCGGTACGCGCGACTGGTGGGCCTTCCGTTCCTGCCGCTGGCCGCGCCGCCCGGCACCGTGGCCGAATGGACCGAGTGGCGCGTGCGAGGCGCGGGGGCCTTCGTCGTGGAGCTCCCCGCCGGATCCCTGTCGCCCACGGCCGTCGCCCGCCACGTCGCGGCCGTGCGGGCGGTTGCTACCCCGGGCGGCGCGAGCGCACGAAGCGCAGCGGAAAGTACAGTGAGTGGGGGAGGCGCCGAGTGATGACCTTGCGCAGCTCCTCCCGGCCCTCGTCGTCCAGCAGGTAGGCGATGTGCGTGCGGCCGAGGATCGACCACGCAGTCTCGGGGTCCTCCATCACCGCCGCGAGCTGGACGTCGCGCTCCTCCGGCTTCAGGAGGCCCGCCTCAGCGAAGGCACGCATGTCGTCGGGATCCTGCGGCATGCTCGCCCGGGTCGCTCGCCCGGAGAGGGCCGCCGGGACGCGGCGGACGATCACGGCGAGCATCGCCGCGACGAACGCCGAATCGACCGCGCGGAGCCGGTCGAACGCGCTCACGCTCGCCACGAACCGGCCGCCCGGCCGCAGCACCCGGAAGACCTCGCGGAGCGCCCCGTCCAGGTCCTGCACCTCCTCGAGCATCAGGCTCGCGACGACGCAGTCGAAGCTGCGGTCGGGGATGTCGAACAGCCGCTCCGCCGACGCGCGCACGAACGCCACCGGCATGTCGTCCGGCGTGCGCTCGCGCGCCACCTCGAGAACGCGGGCGCACTGGTCGACGCCGACGACCATGCCGCTCTCGCCCACGACTCGGGCGGCGGCCCTGCTCGCGCCTCCGGAGCCACAGCCGAGGTCGAGCACGCGCTCGCCGGGCACGAGCGACGCCCAGGCGATGAGGCTGTTGTACAGTTGCACGCCGCTGTTGCCGGGGAGCGTCGCGATGGTGTCTTCGGTGGCGGTCGGGTCGAGCGTGTGCACGGCGTTGTAGAACGCCGTCGCGACGGGGCCCACGAGGCGCTCGCCGGCAAGCAGCCGCGCGCGGACCTCCGCCAGCCGCTCGGCGGGGCTCGTGTCCGCGGGCACGGCCGTCAGCTCACCGGGCTGCGCGGTCAGATCGTGACCCAGCCGGTTTCGATCGCTCCGCCGTCGGCCAGCTCGCAGCGAAGGCTCACCGGGCCTGCCTTCAGGTCGCTCGCAACGAAGCGGCCGAGCTCGTCGGCTTCGACCGTGCGGTCCGTGCCGGGCAGCCGCACGACGACGCGTGCCGCGGACGGTGGGATGATCTGGCCGACGAGCGTCCGCTTCGATCGCTCGAGCGAGATCTCGACCTCGATGGTGACGCCCGGTCCTTCGAAGGTGAGCACGCGCCATCCGGTGGCGGTCGAACGCACTCCCGCGAGCGGCTCGGCCTCGAGGGCCGAGTCGTAGAGGAGCTCCGCGAGCTCTGCGTCCATCCTCCGCCATGCCAGCGCAGACCGCGCCGCGAGCGTCACGTCGGACGGCACCGGGTCGGCCCGCCGCAACAGCTGGCCAATCTCCTCGAGCAGGCGATCGTCGTCCATCCCCTGGATCATCGCAGCCCTCCGCGACCGTCGCGAGCCCCCGGGTGAATTCGTTGACGGGTCATGCTGTGAAGAGCCGGGTCACGGCCCGGTGATACATGCCTCATGACGTGACGATCCCCTCGACGGCGAGCTCGGACCGGAGCCGGTCGAGGCAGCGCTGGCGGGTGGGACCGATGCTTCCGATCGGCATCTCCAGGACTTCGCTCACCTCCTCGTAGCTCGGCGGCGGGTCCGCGGTGAGGATGCGAAGCAGCCGCTGGCAGCGGTCGGAGATACGTGCGAACGCCCGCCAGAGCCCGGTGTCGCGCTCGTCGCGAAGGAGCCCCGCGTCGAGTTCGGGCGCCGCCTCGGTGCCGGCGCGGTCGAAGATACTCTCGTCGTCGACGGGGACCGACCGCCCGCTGGTGCGGAGGTACCGGAGGCACTCCCGCCGCGCCGTCGTCGCGAGCCAGCCGCCGAGCCGCTCGGGGTCGCGGATGCCTCCGAGGTTCTCGACGAGGCGGAGCCACGTCGTCTGCGTCACGTCGGCCGCTTCGGCATCGGCGAGACGGTAGGAGCGGACCGTCGCCCACACGAGCCCTTCGAACTGCGCCACGATGGCGTCCCACGCGGCCTGGTCGCCGTCGGCCGCGGCTGCCACCAACGTCGCGATCTGCCCGGGTCGCACAAGAGGGATCCTATCCCGACCCCGGCGGGCGCCCGCCGGGGGATCGATCAGGACAGCGGCGAGGCGATCAAGATCCCGAACCCGGGCTCGTACCACGCGCTGCCTCGAAGCACGGTCGCGAGCGCAGGCCGTGGCGGGATCCGCTGCAGGTACTTGCCCGGCGCGATCGTCGCCGCCACAAGACCGCAGATCTGGGGAGCCGCGAACGACGTGCCCAGCCAGGTCGCCCACGGGTCGGGGGCGACGAACGTCGGCGGTGGCGGCGTCTGATTCTGCGGGGTCGCCTCGGCGGTGCCTGGGACGAAGGTGCTGACGATTCCTTCGCCGACGGTCGACGCATCGACCCATGAGCCGCGCTTCGACCACGTCGCCGGCTTCCCCTTCGGGTCCAGGCCGCCGACGCCGACGACCCGCCGGAACGCGGCGGGCCAGTGAGGACGCGTGGCGGCGGGGTCATCCGGGGCGATCCCGCCGAGGTTGCCCGCGGCCGCGACCACGATGACGTCGTCGGAGATGAGGTCGAGCGCCGCGGCGAGCGCGACCGGGGGGTAGTCGCCGTAGCTCTCCTGACCCAGGGACAGGTTGATGATCGTGGCCCCGTCTCGCCAGGCCCGCACGATGGCGCATGCGATCCCCTCCTCCGAGCCGACGCCGTCCGAGTCGAGGGCGCGGTAGATCCGCACGTCGGCGGCCGGTGCGACCTGCCGGACGACGCCGGCCACGAACGTGCCGTGACCCGCTCCGGCGTCCAGGCCCTTTGGGCTGCCGGGTTCGTCGAGGACGTCGACATTGTCCCCCTTCTTGATCGGGATGCCCGCGAGCCAGTCGTCCGTCCTGATCGCGACGTCTTCGCCGATACCCGTGTCGATCACCGCGACGGTGACCCCGGCACCGGCGGTGGCGTTGACCTGCTTGTGAGCGGGGGGCTTCTTTCCTGGTGCCAGGAGTTGGGGGGTCCCCTGGCCGCCCTTGATGCCCCCGTCGGGGAGAACGTGGTTGAAGCTCGCGTTGATCTTCTTCTTTTGAAGTCTTTTGACCGCCTTCTCGATCTCGGTGAGGTCCACGGCCTTCTTCGCCTCGAACCGCACCACCGGGAGCGAGATCCGGTCTCCGCAGTCGATCGGGAAGGGGCCGTTGAAGCTCGATCCCAGTTCCTTCGCCGCCTTCTGCGCATCTTCGGCCCGCACGAGGATGTGGTCCCACGCGACGAAGAGCTGGACGCCCCGATCGGTGATCTCACCGATCGGGAGGGTGCGGCCGGTGCCGGGATCGTCACGGCGCCGCTCCCGCGTGTGGCTCGTCAGGATCCGATCGCGGAAAGCCCGCTGGTCGTCCGGACTCGCAAGCGCCGCGCGCTGCGCCCGGATGATCTCGTCCGTCGAACGAGGTGGAAGTTCCTCCGCCATGTCAAACCCTCCTACCGTGAGCTCGGGTGAATTGGCTAGCGTCGCCTCGTGCGTGCTGCGCCTGTGAGTTCAGAGGTTGACGATAACCGGTTGATACGGGCCGCGGATGCCTGGCGCGCTGTGCGAGACAGGCCGGCCGAGGGGCGGGCGCTCGCACGCGCCGTGGTCGGCGCGTGCGGCCCCGGCGACGAGGAGGCGCTCGTCGTCGCGCTCCGAGCCCAGGGGTGGGCCGAGCGGGTGCTCTACCTCCACGCCGAATCGGGGCGCTCGCTCAACCGGGCGGTGCGGGTCGCACGCCGTCACGGCCTCGACGACCGCCTCGCGGAGGCGCTCATCTCGCGAGCCTCCCTCTACCTCGAGCTGGGCCGGTCGGGTACCGCACTGCGCGATCTCGCGGCGGCCCGGGCCGCACTCGGGGGCCGGTCGACGATCGATCTGGACGCCCAGGAGGCGTTGGTCCTAATGAAGTTCGGTCACCATGCCCGCGCCGTCGAGGTCGGCACTCACGCCCGCGACCAGATCCGGTCGGACACCGACCCGGTCACCCAGGTGATGGTGCTCACCAACCTGGGCGAAGCGCTCAGCCACCTCGGAAGGTTGGGCGAGGCCGAAGAGGCATTCATCGCCGCCGAGGCGGTGGCCGAGCGGGTCGGGCGGCTGAACCTCGGGATGGTCATCCAGACACGGGCCGCCGCGGCGGTTCGCGGAGGACACCTTGCGGAGGCGCTCGCCGGCTTCGACCGGGCGGAGGAGCTCCTGACCGAGGCCGGATGGCCGCTGGGCGAGCACTACCTCGAGCGCATCGACAGCCTAGTGACGCTCCGGCTCATCGCGGAGGCCGACCTGACCGTGGAACGCGCGGTCTCCCGGTTTGAGTCGGCGGGCTTCGTGCTGCTGCTGGCAGAGGCCCGCCTGCGCCAGGCACGGCTCTGTCTGGACGACGGCCGATTCGACGAAGCGGCGTCGGCCGCCGCGCACGCATCCGAGCTCTTCCACCGCCAGCGCCGGTTCGGCTACCGCGCCCAAGCCGATGTCGCGGGCATCGCCGCACGCGTACGGTCGGGAACGCGCTCCGCGAGGGACCTCCGCCGTGCGGAGGGAGCGGCGGTGGTGCTCGAACGCGACGGAGCCCACCCGGAGGCCGTCGACGCCCACCTGCTGATCGGGCGGCTCGCCGACGCGCTCGGGCGTCGTGACGCGGCCCGAGACCACTATGAGCTCGCCCTCGCCGGGAGCCGGGCGGGAGGTTCGCTGCTTCGGCTCAAAGGGTGCGTCGCCGAGGCGCTCCTCGCGCGTGAGGCCGGGGAGCCGAACGGCATCCGCCGGGCGGCCCGACGCGGCCTGAACGAGGTCGCGCGGTACCGGTCGTCGCTCCCGTCGACCGAGCTCCGCGCCCTGGCGTCTGGTCACGGAGTCGAACTGGCCTCCATGGGTCTCGCGTCGACGCTCGGAGCGGGCCGGCCCGACCGCGTGCTCGAGTGGATGGAGCGCGGGCGGCTCGCGTCGCTGCTCACCGATCCACCTCGCGCCCGCGACAATGTCCTCGACGAGCTGTTCGGTCGGCTGCGAGAGGTGATGGGAGAGCAGCGTCCGAGCGGAGAGGACCCCGAGCAGCTCGCGCGGCTGCGAGCCGAGCAAGCACGGCTCGAGATGCGCATCGAGCGGCGGATGCGGACCCTCGACCCGGGCGCCGGCGAGGCCGGCAGGATCGCGACCGTCGCGGAGATCGAGTCGGCGCTCTCCGGCCGATCGCTCGTCGAGCTCGCGTCGATCGGAGGGCGCATCGTCGCGGTCACCCTCGCCGAGCGGCGAAAGAGCTGGGACCTCGGAAGCCTCGAAGCGGCGATGCGGGAGGCCGAGGCGCTGCAGTTCGGTCTGCGGAGGGTCATGCGCTCACGCACGCGGGCGTCGCTCGACGCCGCGCGGGCGGGAATTCGGCACTCGCTCGACCAACTCGATCGCCAACTGGTGCGCCCGCTCGTCGCATCGCTCGGCGACGAGGTGGTGTTCGTGCCGACGGCGCCCCTGTTCGCGGTCCCGTGGCACGCGCTGCCGTCCCTGGCCCATCATCGCGTCGGCGTCGCTCCGTCGGCCACCGTCTGGGCTCGCGTGACCGGGAGCCAGCCGTCAGGAGGGCGGATCGTCGTCGTCGCCGGGCCGGACCTTGCGGGCGCGATCGACGAGGTGGAGGCGATCGGCCCGCTGTACCAGGGGGCCACCGTGCTGTCACCGCCGTCGGCCACGGTCTCCCGCGTCGCCGGCGGCCTCGACGGTGCCGCCCTGGCACACCTTGCCTGTCATGGATCCTTCCGGGCAGACAACCCCAGCTTCTCGCGACTCGAGCTGGCTGACGGTCCGCTCACCGTCCTCGATCTCGAGTCGATGGGACGCACCCCCGACATCGTCGTCCTGGCATCGTGCGACTCCGGGGCGTCACAGGCGCTTCCCGGCGACGAGCTGCGCGGGTTCCTGAGCGCGCTGTTCATGCTCGGCACGAGGTGTGTCGTGGCGAGCGCGGTGCCGGTGCCCGACGTCGAGTCGACCTCGCTGATGCAGGATCTGCACCGCGGGCTCGCCGCCGGCCTCGGCGTCGGAGCGGCTCTTGACCGCGCCCGCTCGGAGATCGATCAGAGCGAACCCGCGGGGCTGGTGATGGCCACGGCCTACGCCCAGTTCGGCGCGGCCGGTGCCGCCGTCGTCGCCGGGTAGGATCGGCTCGCGTGGACCTCCGCCACCTCGTGACCTTCTGCGCCGTGGTCGACCGCGGGTCGTTCTCGGCCGCCGCGGAGGACCTCGGCATCTCGCAGCCCGCGGTGTCGGCGCAGATTCGCTCGCTCGAGGAGCGGCTCGACCAGCGCCTGCTCGACCGTAACGGGCGACGGGTCGAGCT
>CAVPMA010000023.1:0-51226 GCA_963706315.1 uncultured Thermoleophilia bacterium
GATCCCCGCAACCGCCGCCGGGATGACCCCCGCGTGGCCGACCATATCGGCGTTCGCGAAGTTCACGACGACGAATGCCGGCGGCGCGGGGCTCGCCAGGTGCTCGACGAGGGCAGCCCGGATGCCATCGGCGCTGATCTGCGCCGTCGTATGTGGCGACATGCTGCGGTGACTGCACGAGGGATGCGTTCCTCGCCGTCGAACGGCGCCTCCTGGCTGCCGTCGAAGAAGTACGTGACGTGGGCGCGACTTTCCTCGGTCTCGGCGACGTGGAGCTGCCGCAGCCCCATCGCACTGACATGCTCGGCGAGCCCCTGGCGCACGTCCTGCGCCTCGAGTAGCCGCATCCACCGGCTGGGAGGTCATGGTCGACGAGGACGGGCGACGGCTTGTCCTCCTGGTCGAACCCGTCGAAGCCGGGGTCGCCGAGGGCCTCGGCGAGCTGGCGGGCGCGGTCCGGCCGGAAGTTCCAGTAGACGACCGCGTCTCCATCACGTACGCGGCCGGATGCGGGGTCGCCGACAACGAAGGGCTCGATGAACTCGTCGCTCACGCCGCGGTCGTAGCTCGCGCGGATCGCATCCGCGGCATACTCGGTCTGCTCACCGATGCCGTGGACGATCGCGTCATAGGCCCGTTTGGTGCGGTCCCACCGCTTGTCGCGGTCCATGGCCCAGTACCGTCCGCAGACGGTGGCGACCGTCGACGCGCCCTGCGTTATCGAGCGCCTCGACGAACCCGAGGGCCGAGTCCGGCCGGGTTCGCGCCCGTCCGTGAGGGCGTGCACGAAGACCCGCTCCACGCCGAATCGGCGCGTCAGGTCGAGCAGCGCCGCCAGGTGACGCTGGCTCGCGTGCACCCCCCTGTCGCCGACCAGCCCGATCATGTGCAGCGCGGTGCGCCGGCCGGTGTCCATCGCCTGGACCACGGCCGGGATCCGGTCGAAGGATCCGTCGGCGATCGACTCGTCGATTCGAACGAGCATCTGCGGTACCCGCCGCCCGGCGCCGAGGTTGAGGTGTCCAACCTCCGAGTTGCCCTGCTGCCCCTCGGGGAGCCCGACCGGGAGGCCGACGCGTCGAGGTGCGACGCCGACCCCTCCCGGGCGAGGGCATCGAGGTTGGGCGTGCGGGCGAGGCTCACGGCGTTACCCGGACCGGGAGGCGCGATCCCGAACCCGTCGATCACGACCAGCACGAGCGGTCCGATCACGGTGTCAGGCACTCGACGTGACCCCACCATCGAAGAAACGGCCTGCAACATGGTCGCGTGTCAACGTCAAGTGGCTGATACCCGCCTCACGCCGCCGCGACGATCCGCGCGAACGAATCGGGGTCGAGGCTGGCGCCGCCGACCAGCGCGCCATCCACGTCATCCTGGGCGAGAAGCTCCGCGGCGTTGTCCGGCGTGACACTCCCTCCGTAGAGCACCCGCACGCGCTCGACATCGAGGAACTCGCCGGCCACCGACCGCACGTGAGCGCACGCCTCCTGCGCCTGTTCCGGACTCGCCGTGCGGCCGGTCCCGATCGCCCAGATCGGCTCGTAGGCGATCGCGAGCCGGTCAACCTCCTCGGGCAGCACCTGAGCCAGCGCCGCGCGAACCTGCCGCGAGAGCCAGGGGAGCGTCTCGCCGCCGTCGCGCTGCGCAAGCGATTCGCCGACGCAGAGGATGACGGCGAGCTCGTGGTCGAGCGCTGCGCGGACCCTCACCGCGACCTGGTCGTCGGTCTCCCCCGCCGACCGCCGCTCCGAGTGCCCCACGATCGTGCCCCGTGCACCGGTCGCGGCGATCATCGTCGCCGAGACCTCGCCCGTGTGCGCGCCCGACTCCGCTTCGTGAACGGCCTGGGCCGCGACCCAGATCGGGCTGCCCGCCAGTGCGAACGCCGCCGCATCGAGGGCGGTGAAGGGCGGGCAGATCGCGACCTCCGCCGCCCGGTCCGGCTGCCCCTCGAGGATCGCCCGCAGTCGCTCGCAGTACGACCTGGCCTCCGGGCCGGTTTTGTTCATCTTCCAGTTGCCCGCCACCAGCGGGCGCCGCGGCTCGCTCATGCGACCGGCAGGGCTGCGACTCCCGGCAGCACCCGCCCCTCGAGCAGTTCCAGTGCCGCACCGCCGCCGGTGCTCACGTGCGTCAAGCGCTCCTCGAGCCCGAGCTGCGCGAGGGCCGCCCCGGAGTCTCCGCCGCCGGCCACGGTCACGGCCGCGGTGTCGGCCATCGCCTGGGCGATCGCGCGCGTGCCGTCGGCGAACGGCGGGATCTCGAAGGCGCCCATCGGACCGTTCCAGAACACGGTCCGGGCGTCCGCGATGACCTCCATGTACGTCGCCGCCGTCCTCGGGCCGATGTCGACGCCCATCCCCCAATCGGGAATCGCGTCGCTCGGCACCACCTCGATCTCGGCGTCGGCGTCGAACCGGTCGGCGACCAGGATGTCGACGGGCAGCTGCAGCGTGCAGTTGACCCGTCCGGCCCGCTCGAGCAACCCGTGAGCGAGCCGCTGGGCGTCCGGTCCCTCGTGGAGCGAACGTCCGACGGGGTCATCGAGCGCGGCGAGGAACGTGAAGGCACATCGCCCCGCCGATCAGGATCCGGTCGCAGCGCTGCAGCAGGTGCTCGATCAGCGGGAGCTTGTCGGACACCTTGGCGCCACCGAGCACGGCGACGAACGGCGCCGACGGCCGCTCCAGGAGCCCGGTGAGCACATCGACCTCGCGCGCCATGAGCAGGCCGGCACACGCAGGGAGCCGCCGCGCAACCCCCTCGGTCGAGGCGTGGGCGCGGTGGGCGGCGCCGAACGCGTCGTTGACGTAGTGCGTGAACCCAGCCGCGAGCTGGTCTGCGAACGTGGGGTCGTTTGCTTCCTCGCCCGGGTGGAACCGCAAGTTCTCGAGCAGTACGACCTCCCCGGGCGAGCGACTCGACCCGCGCGCGGACCGCGCCGCCGACGCAGTCGGGCAGCAGCTCCACCGGGCGACCGAGCAGCTCGCCCAGGCGGGCGGCGCAGGGCGCGAGCGAGAGCTGGGGAACGACGGCACCCTTCGGCCGGCCGAGGTGCGAGCACACGGCGACGCCGGCCCCGGCATCGAGCAGGTGGCGGATGGTGGGCACCGACGCCGCGATGCGGGCGTCGTCTGTCACGCGGCCATCTGCGAGCGGCACGTTGAGGTCGGCGCGAACGAGCACGCGCGTCCCCGACCAGTCGTGGCCGGCGTTTGCGACGTCGATGAGGGCTGGCATCCGCTCGAGCCTATGCCAGGACGCGGCGTGCGAGCTCCGCGAGGCGGCAGGAGTATCCCCACTCGTTGTCGTACCAGCTCACGACCTTGACGGCCGTGCCGCTGACCATGGTGAGCGCCCCGTCGACGAGGGACGAGCGTGAGTCGCCGACGATGTCCCGTGACACGATCGGGTCCTCCGTGTAGCCGAGGATCCCCTTGAGCGGTCCGGACTCGGCCGCTGCGCGGAACGCGGCATTGACCTCATCCGCGCTCGTCGCCCGCGAGACCTGGCAGGTCAGGTCGACCACTGAGCCGTCCGGGACGGGCACGCGCAGGGCGATCCCGTCGAGCTTGCCCTTGAGCTCGGGGAGTACCTCGCCGATCGCCCGAGCGGCCCCGGTGGAGGTCGGGATGATCGAGAGTGCTGCGGCCCGGGCGCGGCGGAGATCGCTGTGCGGGAGGTCGAGGATCCGCTGGTCGTTGGTGTAGGCGTGGCAGGTCGTCATGAAGCCCTGCTCGAGTCCGAAGCCGTCGAGCAGCACCTTCGCCAGCGGCGCGAGGCAGTTGGTCGTGCAGGATGCGTTCGAGATCACGTCGTGACGGGCCGGGTCGTATTCGGCGTCGTTCACCCCGAGGCACACGGTGAGGTCCGGCCCCTTCGCCGGGGCGGAGATGACGACCTTCTTCGCGCCACCGGCGAGGTGCGCGGCGGCCTTGTCGCGGTCGGTGAACAGGCCCGTGCTCTCGATCACAACGTCGACGCCGAGGTCGCCCCAGGGGAGCTTCGCGGGATCGCGCTCGGCGAACACCTTGACCGGAGTTCCGTCGACCACGATCTCGCCGTCGCCCGCCGTGACGGTGCCGGGGTAGCGGCCGAAGACGGAGTCGTAGTCGAGCAGGTGCGCCAGGGTCCCGGCGTCGGTGATGTCGTTGACCGCGACGATCTCGATGCCGTCGTCGACGCCGCGCGCCGCGCGGAACACGTTCCGTCCGATCCGCCCGAATCCGTTGATCCCCACACGTACGCCCATGCGCGATTCCCTTTCGGTCTGTCGAGAGGGCGCGAGCCTACCAGCGTCCGGTGGCACTGGGACACTCCGCCGGATGGGCGCTCGCCCCCTTCTTCTTGGGTCGCTCGCACTCGCCGTGACCGGTGGGTTTGCCCGGGATGCGACGCCCCCGGCGGCCGAAACGCCGGGTCCCGATGCGCCCGTCGCGACCTCCGCTGCGGCGCCCGGGCCGGTCCCCGCGCGCCGCGATCGAGCGCGGCGGGCAGGTTGCCTACGTGAGCGACGGCGACACGATTGGCGTGCGCCTCGGAACGACCGTGCGGCGAATTCGGCTGCTCGGCATCGACGCCCCGGAGACGAAGGACCCGAACCGTCCGGTGGCGTGCTTCGGGCCTCAGGCCTCGGCGAGAGCCGCGATGCTGCTGCCGCGGGGGACGGCGGTGACGGTCGTGACCGATCCGACCCAGGACCGGATCGACCGCTACGGCCGCCTGCTCGCCTACGTCTTCCGCAACGGGGAGACCCGGCCGGTCAACGAGCGTCTGCTCGCCGACGGCGCCGCCCGCGTCTATGTGTACCGAAACCGCCCGTTCCGCCGCCTCCCCGCGTTCCGCCTCGCCGAGCGGGAGGCCATGTCCGCCGGCCGGGGCCTCTGGGGCGCCTGCCCACGTCAAGACTCGTAGGTGGAGCACAACGCTCCCGTTAACCACGTCGGGGGACCCGGAGGCCCCCCGACGCAAGACAACGTCCGGCTGAGGGGGCTAGGCCGCCTCGGCCGCCGCCTTCGGCTTCGGCGTGAGAGCCGCAGCGATCTTGGCGGAGAGGATGCCGAGGACGACACCGCATATCAGGGTGACGAGCGTGTTGAACCACACCCATCCCCACGGAGTGGAGATGACACCACCGAACGCACCCGTGCCGGCAGTGGCCGGCGCGCCGAGCGCCTCGACGCTGTTCCCGACACCGCCGCCGTTCGGCGCCCAGCCGTCAAGGCCGGTTGCGATCCACCAGAGGAAGACCGCAGCGAACGCCGGGGAAAGTACCGGCAACGTAGTACCAGTCGCCGAGGATCAGGACCATGACCAGAACGAACGCGAAGACGCCCACCCAAAGGGCGATACCCCAGAAGTCCGGGAGGTCAGCGGTCTTGAAGGCCAGCGGCATCGTGACGAGTGCCGCCACGGTACCGAAGATGCAGGCAACACAGATCTTGCCGAAGGCGGCGTTGTCACCACCCGCAGCAAAGAAGAGGCCCCACGAGATGAAGGCCGTCGGAAGGATCAGGTGGAACGAGGCCGGAAGCTCGAGGCCGACCCCGAGGTCACCGTCGGTGACCCAGTGGAACGTGAAATTGAGGGAGAACTCGGTCCAGAGGAACGAGAGCACCCCAATGACAATGGCAAGAGGCGTAATCGCCTTTGCACGTGCACCCATCGAGTTGGCTCCTTGGAGAGAGAACATGGGTCGCGCGGCCGGAGAAGACAAGACCAGCAAAAGGTGACCGCGCGGCACCCCGAATATGAAGGTGTCCCCGCATGTTCGACGCCGGCAGTCTCAATTCCCCTGCCAAACGGCGTCTCACAACGGTTCTTGCGGTCTGGCCGCTCCCCCACAGTGCGGTGCCAGAGCGACTCTACGCGGAGGGTGGAGTTGGTTGCAAGTGTCGCGTACTCGGTATTTCACGCCCGCGATCACGCAAATCCTCCAGGAGCTCGAGGATAACGTCCCTGAGTGCCTCCGGCGAATGGCGCACAACCTGGCCATTTGCAGCAAGATTTCGTGCGATTACCCGGACTCCGAGGTTTCGGAGGATCGCCTGGTCCACTGCAACCGGCTCCTGACCCTGCAATCGGTATCGCGCGACGCCCGCCGGATCGAGGGGGCCGTCGTGCACGATCGCCACGTCCACGGCACCGTTCGCCGCCTCCATGACATGCCGGAGATGGTCGGCCGCGTCGAAGCCCGAGGTCTCTCCCGACTGGGTCATGACGTTCCCGATGTACACACGCAGTGCGCGCGTGTCCCGCATGGCGTCGACGATGTCTTCGCACGGCGAGGTGCGGCAGGACGCTGGTGAACAGGCTCCCCGGGCCGAGCAGCACCAGGTCGGCGTCGAGGATCGCGTCGATGGTGCGCGGGTGGGCCTCGGGTGACGGGTCGAGCCACACCCGGAGGCAGGCGCCGATGCCGGCGCCGATCTGGGTCTCGCCGCAGACCGTGGTGCCGTCGTCGCGCTCGGCCCAGAGCCGCACCTGCTCGAGGGTGGACGGCAGCACCCGCCCGTTGATCTTCAACACCCGCGAGCTCTCGCGCACCGCGAGGTCGAAGCTCCCCGTGACCTCGGTGAGGGCGGCGAGGAACAGGTTGCCGAACGAGTGGCCGGCGAGATCGCCGTCGGCGAACCGGTACTGGAACAGGCGGCCGAGGAGGGACTCGTCGTCGGCCAGCGCGACGAGGCAGTTGCGGATGTCGCCGGGCGGTAGCACGCCCAGCTCGCGGCGCAGCCGGCCCGACGAACCGCCGTCGTCGGCGACGGTGACGATCGCCGTGAGGTCGAGGGGCGCCGTCTTGAGACCGCGCAGCAGGTTCGACAACCCGGTGCCGCCCCCGAGGGCGGCGATGCGCGGCGGCCGCGGTCCGCTCACGTCGAAGCCTCGGCGGGCGCGCGGTTGCCCCGGTGAATATCGCGATGCTCAACGGTCACGTCGTACGCTTCGGCGCGATAGCGGCTCGCCATGAGTTCGGCGATGCGGACGCTGCGGTGCCTGCCGCCCGTGCAGCCGAACGCCACGACGAGATGGTGCTTGCCCTCCGCGGCGTAGGCGGGAAGGAGGAAGTCGAGCAGCGCCTCGAGCCGCTCCAGGAAGGGCGCCATCCCCTCGACCCCCTCCAGGAAGTCGATGACCGGCTGGTCGCGCCCGGTGAGCGCCGCGAGCTCCGGCTCGTAGAAGGGGTTCTTGAGGAACCGGACGTCGAACTGCAGGTCGACGTCGCGCGGCACGCCATGCTTGAAGCCGAACGAGACGAACACCACCTCCAGGCGGGTGCGCGGCGAGCCGGACATGAGCGACTCCGCGACCGCACGGCGCAGATCCCAGATCGACAGGTCCGTGGAGTCGATCACGACGTCGGCCTGGTCCCGAAGCCCCTCGAGCAGCTCACGCTCCCGGGTGATGCCCCCGAGCACACCGCTTCCGTCGGCGAGAGGATGCCGCCGCCGGGTCTCGCGGAAGCGCGTGAGCAACGCGTCGTTCGACGCCTCGAGGAAGACGAGGCGCGGCCTGATCTCCTCGCTCTCGCTGAGGCGGCTCAGCTCGCGCGTGAGCTCGTCGAACCAGCGTCCGCCGCGGACGTCGCAGGCAACCGCGATGCGGTCGAGCTTGGCGCCCTCCAGGCCGGCGAGCTCGACGAGCATCGGAAGCATCCGCGGCGGGATGTTGTCGATGCAGAACCAACCTTCGTCCTCGAAGGCGCTCATCGCCTGGCTCTTCCCGGCGCCGCTCATGCCGGTGATGACCGTCAGCTCGATTCCGCCACCTCCCTCGCGACCGCCTGGACGCCCGCCGGGATCGCCGTCTTGTGCAGGCGATCGTAGATGTCACGTGCGACCTTCGGCGGGAGGCCCGGCACCCCTGCGAGCTCGTCGATCGAGGCCTGCAGGAATCGCTCCGGGGAGCCGAAGTGGCGCAGGATCGCCGCGCGTCGCGACGGCCCGATCCCCGGCAGCGCGTCGAGGATGCTTCCGGTCATGCCCTTGTCGCGCCGGCCGCGGTGATGCTTGAGGGCGAAGCGGTGAGCCTCGTCCCTGATCGCCTGCAGGACGCGGAGCCCCGCCGAGCCGTCCGGGAGGATGACCGGGTCCGACCGGCCGGGGACGTAGCACCTCCTCGTGGCGCTTGGCCAGCGACACGATGGGAACGTCGTCGATGCCAGCGGCGGCCATCCCGCGCAAAGCGGCGCCGAGCTGCCCCTTGCCGCCGTCGATCACCACCAGGCCGGGCCGCTGGGCAAACGACGGGTCGTCCCCCCCTCCGGCCAGTCGCTCGAACCTGCGGGTGATGACCTCCTCGATCCGCGCGAAGTCGTCGGCGTCACCCTCGTAGCGCGCCGTGAACGTCCGGTAAAGACGCTTGGCGGGCGCGCCGCTCTCGAAGACCACCATCGACGCGGACGCGTAGGTCGGGCCGAGGTTCGAGATGTCGTAGCACTCCATGCGGACCGGCGGCGCCGGCAGGTCGAGACGTCGCTGAAGCTCCGCCAGGGAATCGCGGCGGCGATCGCGGGCGAGCTCGTGACGCTTGCGGTCCTGGTCGAGCGCGAACCGGGCGTTGCGTTCGGCCAGATCCGCGAGCCTCCGCTTGTCGCCCCGCTCGGCGTGGCGAACCTCGACCCGGCTGCCGCGCCGTTCGCTGAGGAGCTGGGTGAGGGCCTCGCCCTCGACCGGCGAGGGGACCAGCACCAGCGGGGGGATGGCGATCGCCAACGCGTAGTACTCGATCGCGAACTGCTCGACCACCGCGGCCAGGTCGTCCTCGCCGGCGAGATCGAGGTGGAACGACTGGCGGTCCTGCATCACCCCGTCCCGCACCTGCAGGACCTGCACGTTCGCCCAGTCCCTCTCCATCGCGACGCCGATGACATCGAGCGTCCCGAGCCCCTCGTTGGTGGCCCACTGACGTTCCATGAGGTGCCGAACCGCGGCGAGCCGGTTTCGGTGGATCGCGGCCTGCTCGAACTCCTGCGCCTGCGACGCGGCGCGCATCCGCTCGTCGAGCTCCCGCTCGAGGCCCCGGTAGCGGCCCGACAGGAACGCGATGATTTGATCGATGAGCGCGCGGTATTCCGCCTTGGTGATGTAGTCCACGCACGGCGCGAGGCACCGCTTGATGTGGTAGTCGAGGCACGGGATTCCGGAGGGTCGCCCCGGCTCGGGCCCCTCGCAGGGACGGGACGGGAAGATCCGCGCGAGGACGTTGAGCGTCTCGCGCACCTTCGACGCGTTGGAGAATGGCCCGAAGTACACGCGGTCGCGGCGGTGGCGCTCGCGCGTGAAGTACACGCGCGGGTACTCCTCGTCGAGGCTGATCGCGATGTACGGATAGCTCTTGTCATCGCGGAGCCTGATGTTGAACTGCGGCCGGTGGCGCTTGACGAGGTTCGCCTCGAGGATCAGCGCCTCGCTCTCCCCGCCGGTGATGAGCACCTCCACCCGGTCGATCCGATCGACGAGATCGGCCGTCTTGGGGTGGGAACCGGGGCGCGGGGCGAGTGACGCCGGGTCGTCGGGGCTGAGCGGCGCGCGGAAGTAGGACAGGACGCGCTTGCGCAGCGACTTGGCCTTGCCGACGTACAGCACGGTGTCGGCGGCGTCGCGGTACAGGTAGATGCCGGGGCTGTCGGGTAGTCGCGCGAGCTGTTCGCGCAGGGTGGTGCGAGCGGACACCGTTCCGAGTATAGGTCGGTCCGGCGCAGAACCGACCGGGCCGCCGCCACTCGACGACCCGGTCGACGAAGGCGGAGCTACCGGCGCCGCATCCGAGCCCCGGTACCGATGATCAGCGTCAGCGTCACGAGGGCCACGACCGCCCAGACGACGCCCTCGAGGAACTGGAGCTTGGGACCCGCAGCCGTGCCGTCGGTCGGCGTTGCACGGTCGGTGAGCAGCAGCATGACCCGGCACGTGCCGAGCACGAGCCAGTACACTCCGGCTTCGTAGAAGGCGTGGCCGAGGAACTTCTGCCAGGTCTTCGCGCGGAAGCCGGCTGCCATATACGCCGAGACGATGAACCCGGCGAACGCGAGAAGGATGAGTGCGAGCGCGTCCTCGATCTGGCCGGGTCCACCGGCGCCGATCACGAGGAACAGCAGCATGCCGACGAACACCAGGCCGGCGAGGGTCGCATTGATGAGTTGGTTGAACTGACCGCCTGCGCTGCCGGTCTGCACCGAGGCGTAGAGCCGGTCGCCGATGGTGACCGCGCGGAGGGCCGCGAGCACGAGCGGCAGCACGGCCAGCCACAGGATGACTTCAGATTGCACGAGTCCCCCTTCGAAACGTAGGTGAGCACGAGGTGGTGCACCTCGACGTTCTTGAGGTTTCGCCCTTCGCTTCCGACTCCCTGCAACCGCACGGCGCGCCGCCGCCTAGGCGAGCAGGTCCCCCATCCGGACGAGGATGACGCCGCCGCCCACCCCGGTCCCGCCCGGATCGCCGACCGTGGGGTCGCCGGCGATCGCCATGATCCGCGCGACGTATGCCCGCGTCTCCGCGAACGGCGGGACGCCCCCGTAGCGGCGCACGGCACCCGACCCCGCGTTGTAGGCGGCGAGCGCGAGCGGCACCGACCCGAAGGTCCGCAGATGACCGCCCAGGAGCCGGCCGGCCGCTGGGATCGCCTGGACGGGGTCGAACGGGTCGCGGAGCCCCATGCCGCGCGCGGTCGCCGGCATGAACTGCGCGATGCCCTGCGCGCCGGCCGGGCTCACGGCCCAGCGGTCGTATCCGGACTCCGCACGCAGGAGCGCGGCCAGGATGATCGGCGGCACGCCCCCGTCCGTTGCGCCGTCGGCCACCATGCGCCGGTACGCGGGCGGGACCCACGGCGGCAGCCCGGGCGATCCGGCCGCCGGCTCGCGCCCGGAGTCGACCGCAGTGTTGCCGCCGCAGCCGGGCAGATACCCGTAGTGCCATGGCTCCCACGCGTAGCGCTGAATGAATCCGAAGGCGGGTGCGTTGGTGGCGAGCCACGCCCATGCGCGGCCGGAGCCGCCGAGGTCGAGTTCGGTGGCCTGCCGATGGCGGCTCCTGCCGGGCGGCGCCACCCACCTCGGGTCGCGATGACGGCGAAACAGGACCGCCTGCTCTGCGTCGGTGCGAAACGCGCTGTTCACGACGAGGTCGACGCCCTCGCGACGCGCTGCGACGTCCATCCGGTCGAACGCCGCAGCGACCGCCGGGCATGTCGGCTTGCCGTCGCGCAGCACGAGCGGGCCGGCGTACTGCCCGGCACCGCCGGCACTCGATGCCTCCGGCAGGCTCCCGGCGCCGGGCGCGACAGCCGCGCGCGCCGCCGCCCGGATGCGCGTCCCGGCCGGACCCGCGGCTTCGACCGTGACCTGAACGTTCGTGGGCGGCCAGCGCGAACCCTCCGGCCACACGAGGCCAACGAGGGCGACGCCGTTCCCGCCGGCGATCTGGGTGGCGACGCGGCGGATCTCCGCGCGGCGGGCCTCGCGTGCCCGCGCGGGATCGTTCGCCATGGCCGGGAGGAGCTCGCGGAGCCGGCGGGCGGCCGAGATCGCCGTGAGGTCGGCGGCGGTCTGCGCCCTGGCCTGAGCGGCATGCGCACGGCCGAGCCAGAACATGGCGATGCCCGCGCCGAGCAGCAGCACGCCGGCGAGCATGACCAGCGGCAGTGCCTGGCCCGCCTCGCCGCGACGATCGCTCACGGAGCGCGGACGACCCCGCGGAAGGGAACCGTCAGCCCGCCGACGCCCGGCAGGAGCGTCGGTACCTGCACCACACCGTTGACACGGACGGTCCCGTGCGCCCCGGGTGCGAGCGCCGCTTCGCGAACCCGGTCCTGGGCGACCAGCGCTCCCCGCACCACGACCGCGAGCTGCCAGACGACGAGGACGATCCCC
Organism: uncultured Thermoleophilia bacterium; assembly: GCA_963706315.1. GTDB lineage: Bacteria > Actinomycetota > Thermoleophilia > Miltoncostaeales > Miltoncostaeaceae > CALMEC01. The sequence continues at coordinate 11,879 of CAVPMA010000023.1, forward strand.
ACAAGCACCGGGACGAGCGCGATGAGCTCGACGCTCGCCTGGCCCCGGGACGCCCGGCGCCTCATCTCCCCAGGGCCGCATCGGCGGAGACGACTCCGAACGACCCCCGGCCGGGGAGGACGCGGGGGACGTCGACGCTCACCCTCACACGCGCGGGCCCGGCGGACCCACGTCCGGTGATGACGGTGGCGCGCCGGGCGAGGTGGTCGGGCAGCGCGGCCAGCGCCGCCCGCTCGACCGGTGCTCCGACCAACCTCGCCCGCGCCGCGGTCCGGGCGGCGGCCTGCGTCGTCTGCCACGCATGCGCGGCGAGCACCGCCTGCCACCCGACCAGGGTCAGGACGCCGAGCACGATCGCCACGCCGATGACCTCGACAGCGGCCTGTCCGTATTCGCGTCGTCGCCTTCGACCCATGCCGCCACGCTAGGCGGGCGCGTGTGACACGGGGTGGGCGAAGCGTGTCAATTCACGCTCGACACCGTGCCAGTTTTCGAATCGAGGGCTAGTACCGGCGGCTCTGGTGGACGATCCAGACGATCACGAGCCCGAGCGCCGCGGCGAGCGCCCACACCCCAGCGGCCGAGATGCGGTCCGCGAAGAGCGTCGGCCCGGCCGCAACGAGGATCACGATGCCGGCGGCGCAGACGATGATCACACCCCTGAGGACCGGCTTGATCACGAGCCACTTCAACCGGTTCTCGTGGAAGTACCGGTACCCCATGAGGACCAGGAAGGCCAGGAACACGACCAGGAGGATCTGGTTGATGGCGGTCGCGGTGGCGCCGAAGCCCTCGTTGAAGACCACCCCAAGCGCGGCGATCGCGCCGAGGATGAGGAAGTTGCGGATCGCGACCAGCCTCCGGTTCACGCGGGAAGGATCGCAGATCCCCCCGGCCCCGGTCATTCGGCGGGTGCGGGCTCCCCCCGGGGCACGTAGCCGGCGCAGCGCATCACCGGGATTGGCGGGTACTTCGGGAACCGCTCATCGTCACGGGAGCGCAGGCAGAGGGAGAACGCCGAGCGCGATGTGCGCACGACCTGCTGGAAGCGGCAGCGGTCGCAGAGGCCCGCCCCGACGCCCCGCGGGTCAGGCCGACTCGGCGGCGACACGCGCGGCGAAGTCGGCGACGGTCATCGAGCCGGCATCCTCGCCGTGACGGGCGCGCACCGACACCAGCCCGCCGTCCGCTTCCCGATCGCCGATCACGAGGAGGTACGGGATCTTCGCCAGCTCGCCGTCGCGGATGCGCTTGCCGACCGACTCGGCCCGTGCATCGGTCTCCACGCGGACCCCAGCGGCCGCGAGCTCGCCGCGGGTGGCCTCGGCGGCGTCCGAGTGGCGATCGGAGATCGGGAGCACCCGCGCCTGGACGGGAGCGAGCCACACGGGGAAGTCGCCGCCGGTGTTCTCGATCAGGATCCCGAAGAACCGCTCGATGGACCCGCTGATCGCCCGGTGCAGGATGACCGGCCGCTCCTCGGCGTCCTCCGGCGACGTGTACGAGAGGTCGAACTGCTCCGGCATGTAGAAGTCGAGCTGGCAGGTTCCGAGCTGCCACGACCGGCCCATCACGTCGGTGACGTGGAAGTCGATCTTGGGGCCGTAGAAGGCGCCATCGCCCTCCTTCAGCTCGTACTCGCGCCCCTCGAGCGCGCTCCGCAGGGCGGCTTCGCCCACGTCCCACATCGCCGCGGTCCCGGCCGCCTTCTCGGGGCGCGTCGCGAGCTTGAGCCGCACGTCCGTGAACCCGAACCGCCCGTAGAAGCGGTCGGTGAGGTCGAGGATCGCCCGGACCTCGTCCTGCACCTGATCGTGGCGGCAGAACACGTGGGCGTCGTCCTGGGTGAACGCGCGCACCCGGAACAGCCCGTGGAGCACGCCGGACAGCTCGTGCCGGTGAACGTGGCCAAATTCGGCGAGGCGCAGCGGCAGGTCCCGGTAGCTGCGCCGGCGGCTCCGGAACGCGAGGCAGGCTCCGGGGCAGTTCATGGGCTTCACGGCGAACCCCTGCCCGTCGACCTCCGTGAAGTACATGTTCTCCTTGTAGTGGTCCCAGTGGCCGCTCTTGTGCCACAGGTCCTCGGAGAGGATCGTCGGGGTGCGAATCTCGTCGTACCCCATCCGGTCGAGCTCCTCCCGGATGGCCTTCTGGATCTGATTGACGATCACCATGCCCTTCGGCAGGAAGAACGGGAACCCGGGGCCGTGGTCGTCGAAGTGGAACAGGTCGAGGTCGCGGCCGACGCGGCGGTGGTCGCGCTTGCGCGCCTCCTCGAGCCGCTCGAGGTGCGCGTCGAGCTCGGCGCGGGTCGGGAAGGCGGTCGCGTAGACCCGGGTGAGCATCGGGTTCTTCTCGCTGCCCCGCCAGTACGCCCCGGCGACGGACAGGAGCTTGACCGGTCCGATCCGCCCGGTGTCGCCCAGGTGCGGCCCGCGGCAGAGGTCCACGAACTCGCGCTGGCGGTAGATCGACACCTCGGTCTCGCCCTGCCGTTCGAGCTCGTCGACCTGATCGACCTTGTACGGCTGCCCGCGCTCGGCGAAGAACGCGCGCGCGTCGGGCATCGACATGACCGACCGCTGAAACGGAGCCTTCGACTTCACGATGCGGTTGATCTCGGCCTCGATGGCCGGGAAGTCGGCCTCGGTCATGGGCCGCGGGAGGTCAAAGTCGTAGTAGAAGCCGTCCTCGATCGGCGGGCCGAAGCCGAACTTCGCCTCAGGGATGACCGTCGTGACGGCCTCGGCCAGGACATGGGCGGCGGAGTGGCGCATCACGTCGAGGTAGTCGTGCCCGCTCTTCGACGTGACGATCTCGATGGCGTTGCCGTCGGCGAGTGGGCGTGCGAGGTCCCGGATCTCCCCTGCGACCTTCACGGCGACCGCGGCCTTCGCGAGGCCCGGGCCGATCGCGGCGGCGGCGTCGTGGCCGGTCGCCCCCTCGGGCAGGTCGAGGCGGCTCCCGTCGGGCAGGAGGACGTTCATGGCGCGAGAGGGTAGCAGCGGCGCATGCGAGGATCGGGCGCGTGACCGACGTCGAACGACCACTCCGCGGCGGTGGGCGCTTCACGGTGATCGCTGTGGACGGCCCGCCGGGGCGGGTGGTCAAGCGCGGGCCGGCGGGTCCGCTCGCCCGCGAGGCGCAGGCCCTCCGTCTCGTCGCGGGCCTGGGCGTCGCGCCGCAGCTCGTGCGCAGCGAGCCGGGTGCGATCGTGACCGATCTGGTCGACGGCGCCGAGCGCCCGTTGGATCGACTCCGGCCAGCCGACGCCCACGCACTCGGACGAACTCTCCGAGCGGTTCACGAGTCGCGACGAACCGCCAGCGGACGGCTTCCCGGCTGGCGAGCCCCCGCCCGCAGCCTCGATGCCTACCGGCGCCGGCGCGCCGGCGACGCCCATGCCGCAGCGGGGATCGACGCGGTGCTCGCCGAACGGGTCGTTGCTGCGCTCCCCCCGCTCCCCGGCGGCGCCGACGCGCGGCCGTTCCGTCTTCTGCACGGCGATCTCGTCTCCTCGAACGTGCTCTGGACGCCGGAGCCACGACTCGTTGACTGGGAGTTCTGGCGGATGGGCGACCCGGCCGAGGATCTCGCGTACCTCGCCGAGGTGAACGCGATGCTCGAGCCCGTCTTCGCGCGCGTCCTCGACGCATACGGAGACCACGTGGTGGCGAACCGGGTCGACGGGTGGCGTGCGCTCTGCGCCTTCGACGCGGGCCTCTGGTACCGCAACGCCGGGGTGGACGCGGCGGCGCGGCGGCTGCTGGGACGGGCCGCGGAGCTCAGCGGCACGCCGCCGCGGCGTTGATGCCCGCTCGCGCTACCGCGTGGTGATCGGCGAGGAGGACTCCTGGGACGTCGACGAGCTGCTCGCGGCCGCCGGTCGGGCTGCGACGACGATCGAGCCGAGCGAGCGGCTCGATCTGCTCGCTCCGGCGCTCGACCTCTACCGGGGGCCGCTCTACCCGGAGTGGCCCTACGCCGACTGGAGCACGGCCCTGCGCGAGGAGTGCGAGCAGGCCCACGTCGCGGTCCGAGCCGCCCTCGCCGAAGCGCTCGTCCAAGTGGGGCCGCTCGCCCACTTCGAGGCCCTTCTCGCCGCCGATCCCGAGCATGAGGGCTGGCACCGCGGGGTCATGCGCTGCCACTTCGAGGCGGGCGACCGCGCGCTGGCGCTACGCCAGTTCCACACCTGCCGCTCCGTCCTGCGTCAGAGCGAGGGGATCGAGCCGAGCCCCGAGACCGAGGCGCTCTACCTGGAGCTCCTGAAGCGGGCCTGAGCGAAGGTCGGGCGTTCAGGGAGCAGTGCGCGTCACACGCTCGCAGCTGCTGACGCGGTCGCGGCGGTCGACGATCGCCCGGTCCTGCCCCGATCCGCAGCTCACGAGCTCGACCCGCCCGTTGACGGAGTTCACGAAGTCGTTCCCGGGGCCGGCGTAGTAGGCGTTGACGCCTGCGCCGCCGAGGAGCGTGTCCGCGCCGCGCCCGCCCGTGAGCCGATCGTCGCCGCGCTCGCCCCGAAGCGTGTCGTTCCCCGCTCCCCCGCTCAGGCAATCGTGGCCGTCGCGCCCGCGAATGCGGTCGTTCCCGCCACGTCCGAAGACGACGTCTCCTTCGCCGCTGCCGACGAGGATGTCGGGGGCGTCCGTCCCCACGATCGGCCGGAGACAGCCGCCCGCCCGCAGCGGCTCCGTCGGATCGTTCCCGCCGGTCCCTCCGGAGCCGGTCCCTGGGGGTTCGTCGATGTCGCCGCCGAGGGGGGGAATGAGCACCACCCCGCCGACCGCCGAGTCGGAGCCGATCACCACGATCGGGCCGGCGCCGTGAAGCGTGCCGTTGTCCCAGCAAGAGATCTTGAGCTCGGGATGCAACTTCCGCCAGTACGGCTTCGCCCCAACGATCTGCCTCACCTTCCCCGACGCGGACGAGACGCCGCCGAGATAGATCCTCTCGCCGGTTTGCTCGTCGACCAGGTTGAGGTTGCCGGAGTACGAGGCGCCGCTCGCGCCAGCCCCCGTACACGCCACGGACCAGCTCACCTCGACGATCCATGAGCCGGGGGCCGAGCGTTCTTTTAGGACTGCGCCGACCTGTGCCGTGATGCCCACATGGTCGGCGGGGCTCGCCGTCGGCCAGGCGAGCCCAAACAGCAACAGGGACGCCACAAGGAAGAGTGAGCGCCAGGATCTCATCCTCGTGCCAGCCTATTGACGCCCGTTGCGGCTGTCGAGAGATCCCCCACGCGGGCCTGAGTCAGCACGAGGGTTCCAGGACCGCGTCCGCGGAGGCCTCGATCACGTCCAGCGCCAGCCCGAGCTCGTCGTCGGTGATCACCAGCGACGGCAGGATGCGGATGACGTTGGCCTCGGGCCCCGAGCGGATGAGGAGGACGCCCTCGTCGAGCTCACGCCGCACGATTGCTTCGGCGAGGTACATCCGACCGTCCGTCGCTTCGATCCACGCACCCTTTCCCCGGACGGCGTCGATTCCGGTCATCGACGGCTGCGCCGTTGAGAGCGCGCGCTTGTCCGACCCGGACGCGCCCGGACCAGAGCCGTCGACGGTCAATGGCTGTCGCAGAGGTGGACGAGCCGGTCGACGAGGGGGCGTAGGTGGGCGGTGAGGCTCGCCTCTCCCAGCACCACGCGGCGACGCTCCCCTCCCCGGCGGAACGTCAACTCGTACGTCACGGAGTCGCTCGACCGGCCGCCGAGCGGCGCGGCGGGTCGCTCGGTGCCAAGCCACGCCCGTTGCTCGTCGGCGCTCAGCTCGAAGTTGTGAAACGTGCCGCGGAGCTCCGGCCGACCCGGCGCGGCGCTGCGGTGAAAGTCGATTGTGAGCGGCTCGTCCATCGGCAAGGCCTCCTGGAGTGATCCCGCGTGGTGGAGGACCCTGTGCGCTACACAGGTCCCGGCATGAGCGGCGAGCGCGGGTGGCAGGCCATCCCGCGCGCCTCGGCGAACGCCTCGAACATCACGGCGGTGTCGGCGATCGGCACGCCGGTGAGGTGGTCCTGGCGCCCCTCGAAGTCGGCGACGATCGCGGCGCACGCATCGCGGTAGCCGCCGTCGTCACGGCGGGCAAGCGCCTCGACCACATCGGCCGCGCGGCCGAACGCCGCGTCGCCCGCGCGCATCGGCGCGGCCGCGTCCTCTGCGAGGGGATCGTCGCCGCCGATCAAGGCGACGAGCGCGCGAACATACGACGCCGTGGGCGTTGGCTCCGCGCCCTCGACGGCCGTACGGGCGTAGTCGGCGGCGTCAGATGCATCGCCGGCGATGACCGCGGCCTTGAGCATTCCCACGAGGCGCCCGTAGCTGGCCGGAGGCGCGCACTCGAACGAAGCGCGGTAGCGCCGCGACGCCGCCTCGAACATCGGGCGGGCGGACTCGGTGTCTCCGGCCATGAGCGCCCGTTGAGCGCCGGCCTCCGCATCGAGCGCCTCGAGCAGGAGGTCGAGATGCGGTCCGGGCGGCAGGCGAGTGGTCATCCCGCCCGTTCCCGGGAGCGCCGCTCCATGAGCCGCTCGTCGATCCGCAGCGCAACCGTGAGCGCGTCGACCTTCGCGGTGCCCTCAACCTGGTCGGCCACGTTCCACGCCTCCCGCGAGAGGTACGCGAGTCGCGCCGTCGCGTCGGACCGGCCTTCGGCGTCCGCCGCCTGCCGGGTGATGTGGTCGAGGATCTCCGCCACCTCGCGGTCGCCCCACCGCACGCCGCTCCCCGGCCACTCGCGGTTGTGGCGGATGAACGACCAGAGCAGGAGGATGAGCGGCAGCTTGAGCATCCCGATCGCGAACATGACCCAGAGCGCGCGGGCGGGCTCGTTCGACGTGAGGCTGGGCACGATCCAGATGAGCGCGCCGCCGAAGATCGCCATTGCGATCGTCGTGCCAAGGAGGCCGACGAGGCGCCAGTAGCGGAGCGTCCCGTCGCGCCGATGCAGGAAGCGCTGCAGCACGAAGCGATTGTCGAGCGTGGGCGGGCAAAGGGCAAGCGGAACACATCGAACCTGAAGTTTGTAAAGGATCTATTGTGAGACTTCTAGAAGTTTGCCGCGTCGCCGATACTCCTGTTGTCACGCCCGATCGGTCATCCCCCCCTCGGAGACCACGGCGCGGCGTTCATCCCCAAGGCGGTGGGCTTCCACCGCTCAGGGTCGTCTTCGCACCGCGACCCTTGTCTCATCTGATGTCCCCTTCGAGCCGGGCCCAGTGCCCGGCTCGGCGGTTAAAACGGGGTGTCCGGTACGTGACATGACACGGGGGCGGGTGAAGCGACGGGCGCTCGCCGGGCGTTTGCCACGGCCACCCACCTGAGCTACTCTCAGTACACGTTTTTGTAGTTTTTGACTGGACGGCAGGGAGGCCCGGTGGCATGACGCCCGCAACGCAGCTCGCATCGCCCCCCCAGAAGGCGCGCCTGGGGAGCGTGCTCCTCGACATGGGCCTCATCTCGCCCGACGAGCTCAGCGACGTGCTCGCGCGCCAGCGCGCGGTGGGCGGCCGCCTGGGTGAGATGCTGGTCGCCGAGAAGCGCCTCAGCCCCGAACAGGTCGCCAAGGCCCTGGCGCGCAGGCTCGGCGTGGAGTACCTCGAGCTCGCCGCCCCGCCCGACCCCGCCGTCGCAAGCCGCCTCGACGACGTGACGGCTCAGCGCTATCTCAGCATCCCTGTCCGGCGTGACCCGGACGGCGCCCTCGTGGTCGCGATGGCCGACCCCCACGACCTGCCGGCCCTCGACGACCTGCGCATGATCCTGGGTGAGCGGATCCGACCCGCGCTCGCGATGCCCGAGGCGATCATGGCCCACGTGGGCGTCGGCAGCGCGGTCGAGGAGCTCGCCGCGAATCTCGGCGAGATCCAGGAGCGCCCGAGCGACGCGCACTCCGGGACCGACATCGCGGTCGGCGAGAACGACGGGCCGGTCATCCGGTTCGTCAACTCGGTGATCGCGCGGGCGGTGTCGGAGCGCGCCTCCGACGTGCACATCGAGCCGCAGGACGGCGAGCTCGTCGTGCGGTTCCGAATCGACGGCGTCCTGCGCACCGCGACGAGCATCCCGGCGACGCGGGGGCCGGCGATCGTCAGCCGCTTCAAGGTCATGTCCGATCTCGACATCGCCGAGCGCCGCATCCCGCAGGACGGCCGGGTCGGCCTCCGCATCGGCGACCAGGAGCTCGACCTGCGCGTCGCGACGCTGCCGACGGTCGGCGGCGAGAGCGTCGTGGTCCGGATCCTCGACCGGTCGAACGTCGCGCTCGACCTCGCGGAACTCGGGTTCTCCCCCGGGGTGCTCGCGCGATTCGACGGCTGTTACCGGCAGCCCCACGGGCTCGTGCTGGTGACGGGGCCCACCGGCTCGGGCAAGACGAGCACCATGTACGCGACCCTCGCGCAGCTCAACGACAGCCAGCGCAAGATCATCACGGTGGAGGACCCGGTCGAGTACCGGCTTCCCGGGGTGAACCAGGTGCAGGTGCGCCCGAAGGCGGGCCTCACGTTCGCATCCGGCCTGCGCTCGATGCTCCGCTGCGACCCGGACGTGATCATGGTGGGCGAGATCCGCGACCCGGAGACCGCGCGGATCGCCGTCGAGGCCGCCCTCACCGGCCACCTCGTGCTGGCCACGATCCATACGAACGACGCCGCGTCCGCGGTCGTCCGCCTGACCGAGATGGGGATCGAGCCCTTCCTGATCGCGAGCTCCCTCCGCGGTGTCCTCGCCCAGCGCCTCGCGCGGCGCCTCTGCCTCGAATGCCGCGAATCCACCCCCGTGCCGCGCGCGGCCCTCGCCGATCTCCTCGCCTCCGAGACCGGCGGCGAGTTCCCGGACCCCATCGTCATCCACCGCTCACGTGGCTGCATGCGCTGCACCGGCTCGGGCTATCGCGGCCGCTTCGGCCTGGCGGAGATGCTGCTCGTGAGCGAGCCGATCGAGCGTCTCATCGTCAACCGGGCCGCCGCGGGCGAGATCCGCTCGCAGGCGCGGCGCGAAGGCATGGGGACGATCGGCGACGAAGGCCTGGCCGGCGTGCTCGCGGGACACACGAGCCTCGAGGAGCTGGCCCGGGTCGTTCGCTAGCGCGGCCCGCTGGTGCTGACGTTCGCGTTCTTCGTGCTCTCGCCGAGCCCCGGAACCGACGTCGACGCGACGGGCATCAGGGTGCTGCTCGTGCCGGCCATCATGACGTTGACGGGCCAGTGCAACTGGTGGCTGCCTGGGCGCGCGCGACGAAGATCCTGCGCGCGCAGCCTGCAGCGAGTGGGCCCGGGGGCCGTCAGTCGGCGATGGCGGCGAGTGCGACCACGCGCGTCGGCCTGACCCGCACCAGGAGTTCACCGGCGACGGCGTTGCGCCGCCCGTAGTCCTCGGCCAGGTCGTCGCCCATGTACCTGCGGGCAACGGCGGTCGACCACGGCAGCATCGCTTCGAGATCCTCGGAGACCTCCGCGACGCCGTCAACGCGCACGTAGCCGTACGGGGGAGTCTCATCGTCGACGCAGATCGACACGCGCGGATCACGTCGGATGGAGCGGCCCTTCACGGTTCGCGCGCCGGTGTTGAACACCAGCGAGCCATCCTCGTCGACGACGAACCAGACCGGCACGACGAAGGGGGCGCCGTCGCGTCTCACCACGGCGAGCTTCCCGGTGCGCGCACCCGCTGCCAGAAACGCACGGGCCTCCTCGGTGCTCATCACACGCGACACGGCGCAACCCTACTCGGGGACGCTCGGCGGCATCGTTCGGGGAAGTGCTCCTCCCTCTCGTTGCAGGCAATTCGCGTTTCCGACATGCCAAATGCCCCCCGGCGCCGGACACCACTTCGTCGCGAATCGCCGGGACGAGTGGCGCCGGCACGGGAGCGGGGCTCAGGAGGTTGCGGGGACCGCGCCGATGAGCTCCACGCCCGGCTGCGTGCGCCGGGTGTTGTCCTCGTCGACGGCGAAGTCCCGGACGGTGATGTTGGCGAAGTTTGGGAACGCGCCGACCGTCCGGAAGAGCTCCGAGGCGGCATAGGCGTCGGCGGCGTCGCGGTCGGCGAAGAGGTAGACGCCGCCGTAGGTGTTGGTTTCGGGGTCGCAGAGCCAGATCTTGGCCTGCAGCCCGGGGAGGGCGGCGAACGCGGGTGCGAGCTGGTCGCACGATTCGCGGTAGCCCTCCTCGGTCATGTCAACGAGGTTGAAGTTGATGATCTTCACGTGCATCGGACATCTCCTTGTGCGGGACCGACGGGCGTCGATCCGTTCTCGATGGGTGTGGCCCGGGCGATCGCGGCGTCGTAATCGCAGAGCGCCCTGGCAAGCCGAGCCCGGGCCTCGGGCGGTGCGTTGACGTCCGCCTCGAGGACCTCGAGCGCCATCCGTGCGGCCGCGACGATGGTCGTGAACTCGAGCCTCGAGGCGGTCAGGACGACAACATTCCGGTCGGCAGCGGCGATCCGCATTTGGGGCGGTCGGTGGGCCGGCTCAGACGGCCGCGGCAGCGGCGCGTGACCGGACGTAGGCGGTGGCCTGATCGACCTCGGTGACGAACGTGCCGTAGTCGAGGTTGAGGGAGTTGAGGTAGGTGCTCCACCCCATCGTGTGCTTCGCCATCAGCGCGGCCTCGGCGATCTCCTCTTCCGTGGCGCCGAACAGCCGGGCCGCCTCGGAGTGGAAATATACGCAGTACCGGCACCGGGTCGCGCCAGAAACGGCGATCCCGATCAACTCCTTGTACTTGTTGGGGATATGGGTCTCCCCCAGCTCGAGCGTCTTCATCGCAGCCCACTCGTGCTCGAGGAGCTCGTCCGGGACATCGTTGAAGAGGCTCAGCACCAGGCCGAGCGTCTCACGGATGTCGGCTTCGACGTCGGCTCTCGACATGACGTCCTCCTGTCTCGCTCGCCAGGCGGACGATCCGCCCGTTGCGAGACCGACGCTAGGTCGCCAAGGGCCGTCGGGAAATCGGGGGAAACCCTAGTCCGCGGTCCTGGGATCTTCACGCGAGGTCGGGGAGCGCGTGCGTTGTCGTCCGACATGGACGATCGAGGTGGCGTTGTGGAGGTGACGCCCGAACTCGTGCGCCATCGGGCGGACGCCGCATCGGCGTGGTCCGAAATTCTGTAGCCGGCGTGCCGCCGGGGCCGGGCCCCGCTCGCCTGGAGCACGCCGGTGAGGCCGCGTTCGGCGGCGAACCGCGCCGCCTCCCGTGCGGTCAGGCTGTCGCAGCCGGCTGAGGCGCGCTGGTCGGCAGTGGTTTGAGCGACCTCGGCGTCGACCTCCCGTCGATCAGGCGGTTGATCGACTCGTCGGCATCTCCATGCGTCCGGCCAGCCCCCGGCGTATGGGGCAGGACGCGCATCCGGGGGCGGTTGGGCATTAGCCTCTCGTCCCATGCCCACCGCCGACGCGACGCCGCCGCTCCGCAGACTGCTGCAGTACGCGGCCCCCCACCGCGCGCGAATGGTGTGGGCGACGGTGCTGACCGTCCTGAACAAGATCTTCGACGTCGCGCCCGAGATCCTCATCGGTTTCGCGGTCGACGTCGTCGTGCAGGGCGACGGGAACTCCTACGTCTCGCGTGTCACGGGCATCGACGACCAGTGGCAGCAGCTCGTCTTCCTCGGCGTGCTGAACGTCGTGATCTGGCTGCTGGAGTCGGCCACCGAGTACGGGTACTCCCTCATGTGGCGCAACCTCGCGCAGACCGTGGAGCACGAGGCGCGCATGGATGCCTACGCGCACGTGCAGCGGCTCGAGCTCGCCCACTTCGAGGAGACCAGCACCGGCGGCCTGATGGCGATCCTCAACGACGACGTCAACCAGCTCGAGCGCTTCCTCGACACCGGCGCGAAGGACATCATCCAGACGATCGTCAACGTGGTGCTCGTCGGCATCGTGTTCCTGATCATCTCGCCGGTCCTGATGATGCTCGCGTTCGCTCCGATCCCGCTGATCCTGTGGGGGTCGTTCCGGTACCAGCGGCGCCTCGAGCCGCGCTACCGCGAGGTTCGCAGCCGCGTCGGCGACCTCTCGGCGTCGCTCGCCAACAACCTCGGCGGCATCGCAACGATCAAGGCGTTCACCGCCGAGGAGCGGGAGGTCGACCGGATCGGCGGGGAGTCGAACGCCTATCGGCTGGCAAACCGCGACGCGATCCGCTTCTCGTCCGCGTTCGTCCCGCTCATCCGCATCGCCATCCTCGTGGGGTTCACCTGCACGCTGCTGGTGGGCGGGCGCGCCGCCCTCAACGGATCCCTCGAGGTAGGGATGTACTCGATACTGGTGTTCATGACGCAGCGGCTGCTGTGGCCGCTGACCCGTCTCGGCGAGACCTTCGACCTGTACCAGCGAGCGATGGCGTCCACCCGCCGGATCCTCGACCTGCTGGCGATCGAGCCCACCATCGTGCCGGGCGCCCGGTCGCTGCCCCGGCCAGTGCGCGGCGAGATCCGCTTCGAGGGCGTGGACTTCGGCTACGGCGACGGCCCGGGCGTGCTACACGGCATCGACCTGCAGATCCCCGCCGGCGAGACCCACGCGGTGGTCGGGCTCACCGGATCCGGCAAGTCCACGATCGTGAAACTCCTGCTGCGCTTCTACGACGCGACCGCGGGACGCGTGACCGTGGACGGGGTCGACGTCCGGGATCTGGCGTTCACCGAGTTGCGGGGCGCGATGGGATTCGTGAGCCAGGACGTGTTCCTGTTCGACGGGAGCGTACGCGACAACATCGCCTACGGCCGCCCCGAGGCGACCGACGCCGAGGTCGAGGAGGCCGCCCGGCTGGCCGAGGCGACCGAGTTCATCTCCGAGCTCCCCGACGGCTTCGACACCCGTGTCGGCGAGCGGGGACAGAAGCTCTCCGGCGGTCAGCGCCAGCGGCTCTCGATCGCGCGGGCGATCCTCCGCGCCCCGGCGATCCTCGTGCTCGACGAGGCCACCTCGTCGGTCGACAACGAGACCGAGGCGGCGATCCAGCGTTCAATGCAGATCGTCTCCCGAGGACGCACGACCCTGGTGATCGCCCATCGCCTGTCGACGATCCGCGGCGCCCACCGGATCCACGTCCTCGAGGCCGGCCGGATCACCGAGGCGGGCACCCACGAGGAGCTCGTCGACGGCGGCGGCCTCTACGCCGCGCTGTGGCGCGTCCAGACGGGCGAGGCCCTCGCCGAGACGTTCACGGCGAGCGACCAGCTGGACTGAGCCGAGGCAGGAATCCCCGCCGCGGACGGCGAAATGCCGACCCCATGAGCAACCTGGAGCCACACGAAGAGCGACGGGCCACACCACGCATCGACGTGCAGCTCCCCGCGCGACTCCATGTGGGGGACGACGTGATCGACACCCGGACGATCGACATCAGTCACGACGCGGTCCTGATCGGCGGCGACGACTTCCCGTCGGCGAGCGAGGTACACATCGAGATCGAGCTCGCCGAGCTCGGCTGGCAGCGCCTTGCCGCGGACGTCGTGCGGCGTCAGACGATCACCGACGGCGAGGTGCGGATGGCGGCCACCTTCGCCGAGGCCGCGACGAGCGGCGGCCGCAGCGCCATCGCTGCGTTCCTCACGCGCCACCTGATGTAGCGCCGTCGCGGCGCCGGGGGTCCGCGCCGGCCGCCCGTGTGTGAGCATCGTCGGCGATGAGCCCCTCCGGCAAGTCCGCGCGCGTGGTCGTCGTCGGCGGCGGGATCACGGGTCTCACCGCGGCCCACCGCCTGATGGCGGACGACGTCGACGTCACGGTTCTGGAGCGCGACGGGCGGCTCGGCGGCAAGATCCTCACCGAGCGCCACGACGGGTTCGTGCTGGAGGGCGGCCCCGACGGGTTCCTCGCGGCAAAGGCCCCCGGCCGAGCCCTGTGCGAGGAGCTCGGCGTCCCACTCGTCGGGTCGCGCGTGTCCGGCGCGCGCGCGTCTGTGCTCTGGGACGGTCGCCTGCATCCACTCCCAGACGGGCTGAAGGGCGTGCTCCCGACCCGGATCCGGCCGATCCTCGCAAGCGATCTGTTCTCGCCGGCGGGCAAGGCACGGATGCTGCTCGGGCGGCTGCTCCCCGCCCGACGGCCGAGCGGGGACGAGCCGCTCGGCGTCTACGTCCGCCGGAGGCTCGGCCGCGAAGTCTGGGAGCGGCTCGTGGAGCCCCTCGCGACCGGCGTGTACGCCGGCGACGGCGACGCGCTCTCCCTGCGCGCGGCGTTTCCCGGGCTCGCGGCGACGGCCGGCACGCGCCGCCCGCGTGGCACTCCGAGCCCGGCGCCGGAAGGTCCCGCCTTCCTGACGCCCGAGGCGGGGCTCGACGGGCTGATCGACGCCCTGCGCCAGCGGATCGGCGAGGAACGCATCCTCCCGGGCACCGGAGCTTCGGCCATCAGCCGTGGCGCCGAGGGGTACCGGGTGGCCCTCGACGGCGGAGACGCGATCCCAGCGGACGCCGTGATCGTCGCCACGCCCGCGCACGCCGCGGCTCGCCTCGTCGCCCGGCTCGATCCCTCGCTCGCCGCCGAGCTCGCGGGGGTCCCGTACGTTTCGACGTCCCTCGTGACCGTCGCGATCCCGACGGCATCCGTCGGACGACGGGATGTCGGCCACGGATTCGTCGTCCCACGCGCCTCCGGCAGCCCGGTCGTCGCGTGCAGCATCACATCGGACAAATGGCCGGGCCGGGCGCCCTCGGAGTGGACGCTCGTGCGGACGTTCATCGGGCGTGCGGGGCAGCCCGACCCGCTCGCCTGGGACGACGACACCCTCGTGGGTCTCGCCCGTGAGGCGATGCGGACCGGGCTCGCGGTCGAGGTCGAGCCGTCGCTGACTCGGATCGCCCGGTGGCCGGCCGCGATGCCGCAGTACACGGTCGGCCACCTCGACCGCGTCGATCGCATCGTGGCGGGCGTCGCCGCACATCCCGGACTCGCCGTCGCGGGGAACTTCCTGCGGGGCATTGGCATCCCCGACTGCATCGGGTCGGCCGGTGAGGCGGCGGCCATCGTGCGGCGCCACCTGGCGTCCTCCGGCATCGTCCGTTAGGCGCGGCCGGAGCCCGCTCTCCTCACCGCGCGACCGGGCCACACTTCACGCGTCGCACCTCTGGGACTAGTATTCCCCTGCATTCGGCCAGGTCAAGCTCCCGCGACGACCTGACCACGGGCTCCCGGCAGGACGGAGGGCGGGGCTCGTGATCGCTTTGCCGCGGCTCCCACGGAACGGGCATCTCGTGAACGACGGATTGCGAACCTCGCAAAGGCGACAAGGGAAACGGCCACAGACGACGTACGGTGAGCTTGTGAAGCTGCGTCGTCTCGCGCGCCGCCGTGCACGGCGACTTGCCCTCATCGCCGTCGGTCTCGCGACCGTCGCCCCGACGAGCGCCCTCGCCCACAACCTCCCGGACGACGAGGGCGACCGCGTCGCGGACCTGACGATGACCGTCAGCCGCTCGGCCGTGTTCGTGCAGGCCGGGGACACCGCGTCGTTCACGGCGCGCGTCGCGAACGAGGGGCCCCGCAGCGCGAGGTGGGTGCGGGCCGCGGTCGCGCTGACCGGCCAGGTCGCGATCGCCGATGTGGACGCCCCGGGATGGTCCTGCGACCTCACCGGGTCGATGGTCAACTGCGTGCGCCGGTACCTGCGGCGCGATACGTCCGCGACCATCGTCGTGAGCGCAGTCGCGCCTCCGGGCTTTGCGCACGTCGCGGCCGGAGCCGTGGTGGCCTCGCCCCGGACGCGCGACTGGAACCAGCGGAACAACGCCGACAGCGCCGACATCTCGATCAACAACCCGCCGGTCGTCGTGGACGACCAGGGACAGACCGCATTCGAGAGGTCGGTCGAGATCCCGGTGCTCACAAACGACTTCGACCCGGACGGCGACCCGATCGACTACGCGACGATCATCCAGCCCGCCAACGGCAGCGTGACCTGCGACGCGTTCGGCTGCGTCTACACGCCCGGGAAGGGCTTCAAGGGGCAAGACAGCTTCAGCTACACCCTCGCCGACGGCCGCGGCGCGTCCGCGACGGGCACGGTCACGGTGACCGTGGCACCGCCGCCCGAGGACCCTCCCCCGCCGCCGCCACCGCCACCGCCGACGGATCCCCACCAGGACGACTCCGACCCGGGCGCCGTCGTAACGGGGCCGACGAGCGTCAAGCCCGGGCAGACCGGCGGCTACACGACGATCGTGTCGAACGGCTGCAAGGTCGCCGCCGAGAACGTCGTCGTGCGCTTCACGCTCCCGGCGGGGGCGACGGTGATGTCCGCGCCCGCGCGCAGCGTCCGCAGGGGGCGGATCCTGACCGTTCGGGTGGGAACCGTCCTCGCCGGCAAGCCACGAGGGGTGGGCGTGCGGCTGAAGTTCGGCAGGAACGGCGGATCGCTTCGCACGCTGGTCGCCGCGGTGCACTCCTCCAACGGGCTGCTCACCGGTGACGGGCTGGTGATCAACGTCCGCTGACCGGCGGGCTCACCGCAGCGGCGACGGCGCGCGCTTCACTACCCCTCGAGGACGAAGGTGATCTTGAGGTTCACCTGGTACTCGCTGATCTCGCCGTCGTCGCCGATTCGCACGTGCTGCTCCTTGACCCACGCGCTCTTGACGCCGCGAAGCGTCTTCGTGGCACGGGCGAGGCCCTGTCGCACGGCGTCGTCGAAGCTCTTGGTCGACGTGGCACTGATCTCCTCAACCTTGGCAACCGCCATCGGGATCTCCTCTCTCATTCGGCCGGCCCCGCGGCCGGTCGGGCGAGCCTATCGACCTGTCCCATGGCGGATGTGGCCGAACGTGCTTCCATGATGCTTGACATGGACGGTTTCACCGAACGGCGCATCGATGTCGGCGAGGTGCACATCGCGGCTTCGATCGGGGGGTCCGGCCCCCCGTTGCTCCTGATGCACGGCTACCCGCAGCACCGCGCGATGTGGCGGCACGTCGCGCCCGAGCTCGCGGAGCGCTACACGGTCGTCGCGACCGACCTGCGCGGATACGGGCAGAGCTCCAAACCCCAGGGCGACGCCGCCCACCACGCCTATTCGAAGCGCGCGATGGCGGCGGATCAGGTGGCCGTGATGCGGTCGCTCGGCTTCGAGCGGTTCGCGGTGTGCGGGCACGATCGCGGAGCGCGGGTTGCGCACCGCATGTGCATCGACCATCCGGCGGCCGTGGCGGCGGCTGCGGTCCTCGACATCGTCCCGACGCTCCACCTCTTCGAGACGACCGACCGGGCGTTCGCGAGCGCCTACTACCACTGGTTCTTCCTGAGCCAGCCCGCCGAGCTGCCCGAACGGCTGATCGGGGCGGCGGCCGGCGACTTCCTCGCGATGACCCTCGATCGCTGGAGCGCACCGGAGTTCTCGTTCCCGCCCGGGGTCCTCGCCGAGTACGCCGCCGCCTTCGACGCGGCGACCATCCACGCGAGCTGCGAGGACTACCGCGCGGCCGCCACCGTCGATCTCGAACACGACGCCGCCGACCTCGACCGGCGGATCGAGTGCCCGCTGCTGGTGGTGTGGGGCGAGCGTGGCGCGATGCATCGCCTCTACGACGTGCCGGCGACCTGGCGCGAACGCGCCCGTGCGATCACCGCCCGATCACTGCCCTGCGGCCACTTCGTTCCCGAGGAGGCCCCGCAGGAGACCGTCGCGGCGCTGACGGCGTTCCTCGAGGGGGTGCCCGCGTGGCGCGAGGCGTGATCCGCGCGACCACAGCGGCCGCGGTCTGCGCCCTCGCGCTGGCGCCGGCGGGGGCGGCCCCGGCGAGACCGCGTCCGATCGTGTGGGTTCAGGCCGGACACGAAGCGCCACGGGAGCCCGGGTACCGCGCCCAGACCGGCGCGGCGGGCGAGGTGCAGTTCAACGTGCGGGTCGCGGCCGCGGTCGAGCGTCGGCTGCGCGCGGCGGGGGTCGACGCCCGCCACACGCCGTCGCGGGTCACCCCCAGCGGGGCCACCGGCGCGGTCTTCGTCTCGATCCATTACGACACCCCGCAGGGGCACGCCGCGGTCGGTCACGCGATTGCGGGGGTCGGCGAGAACTGGTACCACGGCGAAGGGACGGGCACGGCCCGCTCGACCCCGTATCCGGACAGCGCGCCGCATCGCGCCGCCACGACCGTCTCCCCGGCGGTCGAGGCGCGATCGGAGCGGCTCGCCAAGCTCCTCGCAAGCCGGTACGGGAACGTGTTCACGCGGGCGAACGGCGCCCGCAGCGGGAGCGTGCGACTCGAGCCGCGGTCCGGCAACCGGCGGATGATGCGGTACTTCGGCTATTACCGCTCCCGCGCCGACGCGCGGGTGCTGATCGAGGCCGGTGCCGGCGGGACCGACGGCGCGATCCTTGGCAACACCGGTCTCGTCGCGGGCGCCATCGCCGGCGCGATCGTGGCGCACCTGCGTGCGGAGGGTCAGCTCACGGCACGGTAGACCTCACCGCTGCGTCAGGGTGCCACGACATCGATCGTCGCTGTCGTCGGCGTCGCGGCCGACGGGTTGGCGATCGTCAGCGACGCCGAATGCTGCGCGGGCAGCAGCTCCGCCGGCATGGTGACGACCGCCGCGGTCCCGTCGGAGCCGACCGGGAGGGGCACGCCGCCGCTTCGGGCCATGAGCCGACCCACGAGCGAGGCCGGCGCGACCCGCAGCGTGACCGTCGTGGAGCCCGGTGGCCAGATCGCGCCCACGGACGCTGTCCAGCCGGCCGGCACCACCAGCGGCATGGAGCCACCGGGAGACGCGGGCTGGCGGAGCGCCCCGAAGTAATCCTGGATGCCCGACGGGACGACGGTCGCGCCGAGGGCGAGCGCGTTGCCGCAGACCTCCCGCACCGCCACGGCGAGCGCCGCCGACCACCGGTCCGCGCCGACTCTGGCCAGCACGGCCTGCATGCTCGAGCGCCGGGCGCGGCCCGCGGACCGGGACACTCCTCGAGGGCGTCCGCCCATCCCGACCGCGTGCTCCATCACGATTTCCGATCGTGGGGCCGCCCTGACGGCTGCCCCACGATCGCACGCACGGAGGGGTCGTGCGTTTCGTGCCCGTCAGCGACTCTCGACGGACGTTACATTAAAGCTCTTGTCGAACTTTACCGTTGCGGGGCTGCCGTCGGCCTTGGTGACGTGAGCCTCGTAGGCGTCGCCGTCGGCGTCGGTCTCGACGCGGACGATCGTCGCGCCGGGAAGCTTCGCGAGCGCGGCGGCCTTGGCCTTGGCGGCGTTGTCGCCGGTGAGCAGGGTTTCGTCGGGGCGCTGCCCGCCGGGACCGCCCCGTCCGGGGCCGCCGGGGCCGCCGGCTTCCACGGCCGTCACCGCGAACTGGGCGTTCACGCGCACCGTCGCCCGCGTGCCGTCCGGCTTCGTGATGTGGGCGTGGTAGCCCTGGGCGTCCTGCTCCACCCGGTCGATCGTCGCGCCCGGCACCTTGGCGAGCACCGCCGCCTTGATCTTCGCCGCCGCGTCACCGGTGACCTGGGTCTGCTGCGGCCGCTGCCCTTGGGGAGCCCCGTAGGCGGCGGCCGTCGTGGTCGACGCGGCGATGGCGGAGTCCGTCGCGGTGGTGGACGTGCCGGACGCGGTGGTGCCGTCGCTTCCGTTGGAGCCGGAGGCGATCGCCCATCCGGCGCCGCCGAGGCAGGCGGCGGCGGTGAGTGTCGCGATCGTACGTTTGGTGGTGTCGAGCATGCGGGAGTTCCTTTTCTCGGGTGATACAGGATCTGACGTTCGTCAGCGTGGCCGGCCCGGCTGGGGTTCAGGTCGGAGGGGCCTGGGCGTCGCCTGAGACTTGGTGAACCGCTGGCGATCGTCGATGGGGCCCGCTCACGCGGGCCCCATCGGAATCGGGATGAAGGAGCGCGGGTCGGCTAGGTCTCGCTCGTGCCGCTCTGGCCGGCCGCGGCGGCCGGAGCCGGGCTCTCGCCGCTCGACCCGCCGCCACCACCGCCCTGGGCGCCGCGGTCGGGGCACGGCCCACCGGGGCCGCCGGCCGGGCCTGGCCCGCCGCCGGGACCACGTCCCGCTTCCACGGCCGTCACCGCGAACTGGGCGTTCACGCGCACCGTCGCCCGCGTGCCGTCCGGCTTCGTGATGTGGGCGTGGTAGCCCTGGGCGTCCTGCTCCACCCGGTCGATCGTCGCGCCCGGCACCTTGGCGAGCACCGCCGCCTTGACCTTTGCGGCTGCATCCCCTGTCACCTCGGCCTGGGGCGGCTGGCCCTGCGGCGGGACGCCGTACGTCGCGGTGCCGGCCGCGATCGACGAGTCGGCCGCGGTGGTCGGCGCCGGCGATGTCGAGCCTCCGCTGGTGCCGTTCGAGCTGGAGGCGATCGCCCAACCGCCACCACCGAGGCAGGCGGCGGCCGTCAGCGTTGCGATCGTGCGTTTGGTGGTGTCGAGCATGCGGGAGGTCCTTTCTCCGATGACGAGGTCGTGGGGCCAGCATCGACCCCGGTCCTGGGGTCCACGTCGGAGGGACCTGAATATCGCCTGTGAATCTCGAAGCTGGGCGCTACCCGCCGGGGGGTTCTCCGGCGTCGATCTCGGCGCCACCCGACACTGGGAGCCGCACCCGGAACGTGGCTCCGTGACCCGGATTGGTCTCGACCTCTACGCGTCCGCCGTGGGCCTCAGCGATGGCGGACACGATCGACAGGCCCAGCCCGCTCCCGCCGCTGGCCCGAGCGCGCGACGGGTCCGCCCGGAAGAACCGCTCGAAGACCCTGGCCGCGTGCTCGGGGGTCATCCCGGGACCCAGGTCCTCGACCTCGATCACGGCCTCGTCGCCCTCACGGCGTACCGCCACGGTCACCGGCGTGCCCGGCGGGGTGTGGGTCCGGGCGTTGCTCAGGAGGTTCGCGACGACCTGCTTGAGGCGCTGCTCGTCGCCGTCGATCACGACGGGCTCCGGCGCGACGAATGTGAACGGCCGTCGGGGGTCGACGACGCGGGCGTCGCCGACGAGGTCCTGGGTGATGGCCCGCACGTCGACCTTCCCGCGGGTCATCGGGCGGTTCTGGTCGAGGTGGGCGAGCAGCAGCAGGTCGTCGACGAGCACGCCCATACGCTCGGACTCGGCCTCGATGCGGCTCATCGCGGTGCTGAGGTCCTCGGGGCGGTCAGCCGCTCCTCGCCTGAAGAGCTCGGCGTACCCGCGAACGGAGGTGAGTGGCGTCTGCAGCTCGTGCGACGCGTCGGCGACGAACTGGCGCAGGCGACGCTCCGACTCCTTCCGCTCGGCGAACGCGGCCTCGATCGTGCCGAGCATGGTGTTGAGCGCCCCACCCAGACGCCCGACCTCCGTCTTCGGGTTCTCGTCCTCGATCCGCCGCGACATGTCGCCCGCGGCAATCGCACCCGCGGTGTGCTCGATGTCGGTGAGCGGGCGCAGTCCGAGGCGCACGAGCCAGTACCCCGCCCCGCCGACCGCCGCGAGGACGCCCAAACCGACGAGCACCTCGATGAGCACGAGCCGGCTGAGCGTGCTGTTCATGTCGGAGAGGGGGATCCCGATGACGAAGTGGTAGGTGCCACCCGTGTTGTCGAACGCCGGGCCGGCGATGTACCGGTACGAGCCCTTCTCGGGCTGATCCGCGGTGAACAGGCCTCTGACATCGCGGTACGGAGCCGGGGCGTCGCTGTCCAGCGACTTCACCAGCTCGCCGCCCGGCTCGGTGAAGACCGCCCCGACGATGCCCTGCGGAAGGTCGCCGAGGCCGGGACCTCGACCTCTGCCGGGCCCTCCCCGGAGGCCGTCGAAGGGATCGGTTTCGCCGATCTGCCGGAGTGCCGGCACCTGAGCGGCCCGGAGCTGATCGTCGACCCGGTCCAGCAGGAACGTCCGCAGCGAGCTGTACGTCACGACGCCGGCGATTACCAGGCCCACCGCGACGAGGGCGAGCGTGACCGCAAGGAGCCGGGTCCGCAACGAGAGGCCCCGCGCCCACGCCAGAAGCCGGGCGCCGACAGCGCCGACGCGCGTTCTGACTCCTCCCTCAGCCACGCGGCTGGCGCAGCGAATAGCCCACGCCGCGCACCGTCTGGATGAGCGGCGGACCGAGGCTGTCGAGCTTCCGGCGCAGATAGCTGATGTAGGTCTCCACCACGTTCGCGTCGCCGCCGAAGTCGTAGTTCCAGACGTGATCGAGGATCTGCGGCTTGCTGAGCACGCGCCCCGCGTTGGTCATGAGGTAGCGCAGCAGGTTGAACTCCGTCGGGGTGAGCTCGATCAGCGTCCCGGCCCGCCGCACCTCGTAGGTGTCCTCGTCGAGCTCGAGATCCGCGTAGGTCACGCGGCGATCGGCCCCGCGGTCCCCCCGCGTGCGGCGGAGCACCGCACGCACGCGCGCGATGAGCTCCTCGAGGCTGAACGGCTTGGTCACGTAGTCGTCGGCACCGATCGTGAGGCCGCGCACGCGGTCCTCCGTCTCCCGCCGCGCGGTCAGGAACACCACCGGCAGGCGATCGGGCGTGCCCGGGAGGCGCCGCTGCACCTCGAAGCCGTCGAGGTCCGGGAGCATGACGTCGAGCAACACGAGATCGGGGCGGAACGCCTCGACCTCCCGCAGGGCGGCCTTGCCCGTGCCCGCGGTCTGCACCTCGAATCCCTCATATCGCAGCGCCGTCGAGACGAGCTGCGTGATGCTCTCCTCGTCGTCCACGACGAGGATGCGCGCCCGCTCCGCACCATCGGCCGTTCCGGCCGCGTCGTTTCCCCTCATCGGTTCCTCCCCCCGTTGGCTGCCGCGACGGTATCCGGCGAGTCTGAGTGTTTCCTGTGAATCTCCTGTACGTCATCGAAGCACGGGCGGCGGCCGAAGACCAGCAGGGCGGTCGCGTGACTCACAGGGAACTCCCAGGAGTCCGTGCTCCGGGACTCAGGGAGGTACGCCACCGTTACCGCGGTCGACGAACGCCCGCGAAGGACGCCTATGAGCGAGCCCCCCACCACACCCCCGCAGGATTCTGCGCCCGAGGACCGCCGGGTCCAGGTGGCCGAGCGCACCAAGCACCTTCGGAGCCTCGGCGTCGCCGGCGCCGTTGCGACGCTTGGCGTGTTCGCGGGGCTGGCCGCGGTGACCCACAACGGGTCCGGTTCGGCTCAGCCCGCCGCGACGTCGGACGACCCCGCGACCAATCCGGCGCAGGCGACGCAGCCCGACGATCAGCTCCCTCAGCTCGACCAGTTCGACTTCGACCAGTTCGGCCGGAGCGACTTCTTCGACTCGCCGGGGAGCGGCTCCGGCGGGATCTCGCCGGGTGCCTCGGGCTCCCCACCGAGCGCGACGTCGGGCGGCTCGTGATCCCAGCCGCCCCGTCCACCTGCGAGGTCCGGTTCCCCGCGATGGGGACCGAGGTCGTGTTGCTGACGACCGGGCGCGCGCCCGCCGGCGCGTTGGCCCGAGTGCGTGAGCTCTTCGCGACGCGCGAGGCGGCGCTCAGCCGGTTCCTCCCGACGTCGGAGCTCTCACGCCTCAACCGCAGCGCCGGGAGGGCGATGGAGGTGAGCCCCCTGATGTTCGAGACCGTCGACGCGGCGATTCGCGCCGCGGCGGCGACGGGCGGGGCGTTCGACCCGACGCTCGGCCGGCAGATGGCGGCGATGGGCTACGACCGGCCGTTCGGGCTGCCGAGGCGGGTGACGGTCCTCGGCATGCCCCCTGCCGGCCCCGGCGGAGGATGGCGTAAGATCGCCATCGACCGCGCCCGGGGGACCGTGACCGTGCCCGTGGGCACCGCCCTCGACTTCGGGGGCATCGCGAAGGGCATGGCCGTCGACGCCGCCGCGCAGCTCCTCGACGATGCCGGCGTCGACGCCGCGCTCGTCAGCGCCGGCGGCGACATGCGCGTCGCCGGAACCAGCGTCGGCGATTGGCAGGTCGAGCTCAGCGACACTTCCGCGCCCTGGCAGATCACGCTCTCCGAGGGCGCGCTCGCCACGTCGAGCTCCTCCCGCCGGACCTGGATCCAGGACGGCATCCGCCGTCACCACCTGCTCGACCCGCGCACCGGTGCGCCGGTCGACACCGGCCTTCGGTCCGTGAGCGTCGCGACCCGCACGTGCCAGCAGGCGGAGGTCGCGGCGAAGGCGGCGTTCGTGCTGGGACCGGAGCGCGGCGAGGAGTTCCTTCGTGCGCTCGGACTCGCGGGCCTCATCGCGCCGACCGCCGGAGCGCCGATCCCCGTCGGCGCCTGGCCGAGCGAGGTCGCCGCGTGAACGTCCAAGCGTTCGACTGGGCCATCGCACGGGGGGCGGGCTTCTCGGCGTTCGTGCTCCTCACCGCGAGCGTGGTGCTCGGGCTCGTGCTCTCGCTCAGGCTCACGTCGCCCCACTGGCCCGGGGTCGTGACCAACGAGGTTCACCGATTCATCACGACCCTGGCGCTGTGGATGACGGCGCTGCACCTCACCATGCTGCTTCTCGACTCCCAGTCGGGCTTCTCCCTGGGCGAGCTGCTCATCCCGTTCGCGGGTGAGTACCGGGCCGTCGCGACGTCGCTCGGCATCCTCGCCCTCTACACGGTGCTCGCGGTGCTCGTCACGACGAGGCTCCGCAGCCGCATCGGCTACCAGCGGTGGCGGCGCCTGCACGGCCTGGCCTTCGTCGCATACGGCGCGGCGCTCCTGCACGGGATCCTCGCCGGGACCGACTCATCCGCCGGCTGG
The DNA here is from genome assembly GCA_963706315.1 of uncultured Thermoleophilia bacterium. GTDB lineage: Bacteria > Actinomycetota > Thermoleophilia > Miltoncostaeales > Miltoncostaeaceae > CALMEC01. The sequence continues at coordinate 36,516 of CAVPMA010000023.1, forward strand.
GCCGTCCTCGTCTACCTGGTCAGCGGGCTGGTCGTGGGCGGCCTGACCATCGCGCGCGTCGCCCGCCGCCCCGGCATCCCGCCGGCGGCCAGACCGGCGGCGACGGAACGGCCGGGCCCGGGGCCCCCGCCCTCGCCGCCACGCACCCACAAGCTCCCGCCGTTGCCGCCGCGTCCCCGCGTCGAGCCGCCGTCGCTGCGGCGCTCACCCGGCCCCGCGGGGAAGTACTGAGGTCGCGGGCGGGAAGATCCCGCTCGCGCCCGATGGGCCGGCCCTTCAGTATTCGGCCATGGACGCCAAGCCATCCCTTTCCAAGCTGATCGACCTGACCGGCCGGAGCGCCATCGTCACCGGTGGGGCGATGGGCATCGGCCAGGCCATCGTCGAGCGCCTCCACGAGGCCGGGGCGAGCGTCGTCATCGCCGACGTCGACCTCGCCAAAGCCGAGGAGCTCGCCGCGGCGCTCAACGCCGCACGACCCGCGGGAGCGGTCGCCGCGAGAGCGGACGTGAGCGACGAGGACGACGTGGCCGCCATGGTCGCCGCCGCAATCGACGGGTTCGGCGGCGTCGACATCCTCGTCAACAACGCCGGCATCTACCCGTCCATGCCGTTCGTCGAGATGGACGCGGCGACGTTCCGCCGCGTGATCGAGGTGAACCTGATCGGCCTGTTCCTCTGCACCAAGGCCGCCGCCGACCGGATGATCGCCCAGGGGCGCGGCGGACGCATTCTCAACATCACCTCGATCGACGCCCTGCACCCGTCGATGATCGGGCTGTCGCACTACGACGCCTCGAAGCACGGAGCGTGGGGCTTCACGAAGAACGTCGCGCTGGAGCTCGCCCGCTACGGCATCTGGGTCAATGCCCTCGCGCCGGGTGGGATCACCACGCCAGGGGTCTCGGGGATGCCGCAGGAGCTGATCACGGCCTTCGAGTCGGTCATCCCGATGCACCGCATGGGCTTCCCCGACGAGATCGCTCGCGCGGCGCTCTTCATGGCGTCGGACCTCGCGAGCTACATGACCGGCTCGCAGATCGTTGTGGACGGCGGCAAGCTCCTGACCTGACGGGCCCCCCGGGGCGCGGAGCGCCGGTCGAGACGGAGACCGAGGCCGCGATCGCCGATCAGAGGATCTTCGAGAGGAACTGCTTCGTGCGCTCCTCGCGCGGCGCCCGGAAGAACTGCTCCGGGGTCCCCTCCTCGATGATGCGGCCGTCGTCCATCATCATGACGCGATCCGCCGTCTCGCGGGCGAAGCCCATCTCGTGCGTCACGACGATCATCGTCATGCCGTCCTTCGCGAGCCGCCGCATGACGTCGATGACCTCGCCGACCAGCTCGGGATCGAGGGCGGATGTGGGCTCGTCGAAGAGCATCAGCTTCGGCTGCATGGCCAGCGCCCGTGCGATCGCCACACGCTGCTGCTGGCCACCGGAGAGCTGCGACGGGTAGCTGTCGAGTTTGTCGGCGAGCCCGACCCGCTCCAGGAGTTGCCTCCCCTGCTCCAAGGCCTCGGCCTTCGGGAGATCCTTCACCCGGATCGGCGCCTCGATCACGTTCTCCAGCGCCGTCATGTGCGCGAAGAGGTTGAACCGCTGGAAGACCATCCCGATCTTCGCCCGTTCGCGGCAGATCTCCGCCTCGTTCAGCTCGTAGAGCTTGTCGCCCACCTGGCGGTAGCCGACCAGGCCACCGTCGACCGAGAGCCGCCCCGCGTCGATCTTCTCCAGGTGGTTGATGCAGCGCAGGAAGGTCGACTTGCCGGACCCGGACGGTCCGAGCATGCAGACCACCTCGCCCGGCTGCACCTGGAGCGAGACGCCCTTCAGTACCTCGAGGCGGCCGAAGCGCTTGTGGACCTGCTCCGCGCTGACCATCGGCGCGCTCATGGCCGCTTCCCAGACGTCGCCCCCGGGTCGACAGTGGCATGCCGAAACGAGAAGAGGTTCCGCCGGAGCCGCTGGAAGGGCGTCTCGGGAAGCTCGCGCGACCCGGTGCGGCCGAATCGACGCTCGATGTAGTACTGCCCGACCGACAGCACGGTGGTCACGATGAGGTACCAGATGCTCGCCACGATGAGGAGCGGGATCGTCCGGAAGTTCACGGCGTAGATGAGCTGTACCGAGTAGAGCAGCTCCGTGGTCGCGATGACGCTCACGAGCGAGGTCGTCTTCAGCATCGAGATGGTCTCGTTGCCGGTCGGCGGGATGATGACCCGCATGGCCTGCGGCAGCACGATGCGCCGCATCGTCTGCAGGCGGGTCATTCCCAGGCTCTTGGCCGCCTCCGTCTGGCCCTCCTCGACGGAGATGATCCCGGCCCGCACGATCTCGGCCATGTAGGCGCCCTCGTTCAACCCGAGGGCCAGTAGGGCGGCGACGAAGGGTGTGATCAGCGTGTTGGCGCTGAAGTCGGTGAGCTCCGGCCCGAAGGGGATGCCCACCGACAGGCGCGGGTAGAGCGCCGAGATGTTGCTCCAGAAGAGGATCTGGACGAGCACCGGTGTGCCGCGGAAGAACCAGATGTAGATCCAGCTCGCGCTCGATACGAGGGGGTTCGGGGAGAGGCGCATCACCGCGAGGATCACACCGAGGACGATGCCGATCGCCATCGCCATGACGGTCAGCTCGAGGGTGACGACGAGGCCGTCGAGGACCCGCGGTGAGAGGAAGTAGTCCCCGACGATGTCCCACCCGAAACGCTCGTTGGTCGCGATCGAGGCGACAAGGGCCACGGCGAGGAGCAAGATGATCGCGCCCGCCACCCAGCGGCCCGGATGGCGCACCGGGACGGCCCTGATCTGTTCGGGTGGGACCGGGGGCGCGGTCCCGGGTGCCGTCACAGACTCCACGGGACCGCGGCTCGCTTGCGGAAGCGACCGGCGGGGCTAGCTGGTCGCCCCGTTGATCTTCGGATCGTCGATTGCCCCGTCCTGAACCCCCCACTTCGTCAGGATCGCCGTGTACGTACCGTTGGCGATCAGGACCTTGAGCGCGTCGAGGAGCGGCTGGGCCATGCCGTTCCCCTTGGGAATCGCGATGCCGTAGGGGAACGGCCCGTAGGGCTCGCCGGAGAGCTTGAACTCGCCGTTGGACTTGTTGACGAAGTCGGCGGCGGGAGGCAGATCGGCCATTCCGACATCGCCCCGGTCGCTCGACAGGGCGAGGTTCGCGGCGTTCTGATCAGGGTAGACGCGCACGGTCACGCCCGGCTTGCCCGCCTTCTTGCACTCCGCGTTCTGCGTCGTGGCGTCGGCGGCTTGCGTCGTCCCACGCTGGGCGGCGACGGTGTGACCGCAGAGGTCGGCGAGCCCGTTGATCGTGGGCCCCCCATCCGTCTTCACGAAGAAGGCGGTCTTGGCCTCGAAGTAGGTGACGAAGTCGACGACCTTCTCGCGCTCCTTGTTGTCCGTGAACGACGACATGCCGAGGTCGTACCTGCCGGCCGCGAGGCCTGGGATGATGCCATCGAAGGTCGTGACGACGACGTTGACCTGGAGGCCCATGACGTCTCCAAGGGCCTTGGCGAGGTCGGGGTCCATGCCCTCCACCGTCTTCCCGTCGGCGCCGATGAACTCGTTCGGCGGGTATGCCCCGTCGGAGGCGATGGTCAGCGTGCCCTTCGACTTGATGGCTGCGGGAACGGCCGCCGCGATCGTGGGGTCGGCCGTCACGGCGCCGGTGGTCGTCGAGCTCGAGGTGCTGTCGCCGCCGCAGCCCGCCGCGAGCACGGCGACGAGGGCAACGAACACGAACACGCCGCCAACATGGGAGATCCTCGGACGCTTCACGAGTCGATCCTTTCCTCCGCTGAACGCCGGGCGCCGGTCGGTCCCGACGGGGATACCGCACTGTACCGGGGCCCGAGGCACGCCACATCCTCAGGCAAGCGACGATGGACGCCGGGCGTTGACCGTCCCGCGAAGCGCCCACAAATCGCGTCACCACGCGATGGGCCGTACTGGGCTCGAACCAGTGACCCCCAGCTTGTCGAGCTGGTGCTCTCCCAACTGAGCTAACGGCCCCGAGGCGCGGAAGTCTACCAGCCAGTCCCCGCCCGCCTGACCGGCGGCGGCCCCGTCGGGAAGGCGGTTGGTAGCGTGCCGCCCATGGCGAGCACGGCCAGCGCGACGAAGCCGACCGACGTCGCGCGGTCGGATCGGCCGTACGACGTTGGCATCGCCGGCGCGGGACAGCTCGCACGGATGACCTGCCTCGCCGCGTGGCCCCTCGGCATCAACGTCTGCGTGCTGGGCGCGCCCGACGAGCCGGCATCGGGCCTCGCTGCCGGGGTCGTCGACGGCGACTGGCGCGACGCCGCCGCCGTCGCCCGGCTCGGCACCCTCACCGGTGTCGTAACGCTCGAGAACGAATTCGTCGACGCCGCCGCGCTCGCCGCCGTCGAGGCGGCCGGAACGCCGGTGCGTCCCGACTCCGCCACGATCGCCCTCGTCCAGGACAAGGCCCTGCAGAAGGCGCTCCTGCGCGAGCACGGGCTGCCGGTGCCCCGGTTCGAGGTCGCATGCGCGGCGAGCGACCTCGGTGCCCTCGGCCGCGGCCTGGGCTGGCCGCTGATGCTGAAGTCGCGCAAGCTCGGCTATGACGGCTACGGCAACGCGACGTGCGCCACGCCCGCCGAGGCCGCAGCGGCGTTCGAGCGCCTCGACCGCGGAGACGGAGTGCTCGTCGAGGAGTTCGTGCCGTTCGAACGTGAGCTCGCGGTGATCGTCGCCCGGCGGGCGGGCGGGGAGGCGCTCCCCTACCCCATCACCGAGACGCGCCAGCGCGACCATGTCTGCCACGAGGTGCTGGTGCCCGCGCCGATCGACCCGGGCGAAGCGGAGCATGCCGAGGACATCGCCGTCGCGGCGGCGGCGGCGGCCCGCGCGGTCGGCGTGATGGGAGTCGAGCTGTTCGCCCTGCCGGGTGGTCGCACACTCGTCAACGAGCTCGCGCCCCGACCGCACAACTCTGGTCACTACACCATCGAGGCATGCGAGACCTCCCAGTTCGAGAACCACCTGCGCGGCGTGCTCGACTTGCCGCTCGGCGCGGTCGATCTGCGCTCGCCGTCGGCCGTGATGGTCAACCTGCTCGGCACCCGAGATGGCGACGCCCGCACCCGCATCGCCGGCGCCCTGGCGGTGCCCGGAGCGCACCTTCACCTGTACGGAAAGCGCGAGGTCCGCGTGCGACGCAAGATGGGCCACATCACGGTGCTGGGCGGGACGATCGAAGACGCCCTCCGGCGTGCCCGCCGGGCGGCGGCGGAGGTGGCGGTGTGAGCCGCGCGGGCGCCGGAAGGAGCGCGCGATGACGCTGGTGGGCGTCGTGATGGGAAGCGACAGCGATCTGCCGGTCATGTCGGCCGCTGCAAAGGTGCTCGGGGAGCTCGACGTGGCGCACGAGGTCAAAGTCGTCTCCGCGCACCGCACGCCGCTCGACATGATCGCCTACGGCCAGTCCGCCGCGGAGCGGGGGCTCAAGGTCATCATCGCCGGCGCCGGGGGAGCAGCCCACCTGCCGGGCATGCTCGCCGCGGTCACGATCCTCCCGGTCATCGGCGTTCCGGTGCGAACCTCGGCGCTCGACGGCATGGACTCGCTGCTGTCGATCGTGCAGATGCCGCGAGGCGTCCCGGTCGCGACCGTCGCGATCGACAACGCCCAGAACGCCGGCCTGCTCGCGGCCCAGATCCTGGCAACGTCCGACCCCGCCCTCGCGGAGCGTCTACGGGCCCACCGGGCGACGATGGAGGCTGCCGTCGCCGAGGCGAACGCGGGCCTCGCGGAGCAACTCGATGCGCCGCCAAACTGACCACGTTCGCCACCTGGCGAAACGCGCGGCGCCCGGTTTCGCCACGTGGCGAAACCCTCCGCCAAGGGCGGTCATGTAGAAACCCGAGGAGACAGGCGAATCTGCCTCGGCCATCAACAAGAATGCCCTGGTCCCGGCCCGTGCCCGCGGGCTTCCCGGCGGGGGCAAGGAGGACGACATACACATGCCGAGAACCCGTCAGGCCAATGTCCAAGCCGCCCAGTGGAGCCCGAACGGCACCGCGCTCGGAACGGTCGACCTCACGGCGCCCGGTTCAGCGATCTTCGGCGACGACGTGTTCGGGCCCGCCGCCCAGCGTCGCCACCTGCCGAAGGACGTTTACCGCCAGCTCCAGCTTACGATCGAACAGGCCGAACCGCTCGACGCGACCATCGCGAACGTCGTCGCCCAGGCGATGAAGGACTGGGCCCTCGAGAAGGGCGCCACGCACTACACCCACTGGTTCCAGCCGCTCACCGGGTCCACCGCCGAGAAGCACGACTCGTTCTTCAGCCCGGTCGGCGACGGCACCGCCCTCGCCGAGTTCTCCGGGGCCGAGCTCATCCGCGGCGAGCCCGACGCATCGAGCTTCCCGACCGGTGGCATCCGCGCGACGTTCGAAGCCCGCGGCTACACGGCCTGGGATCCGACGAGCCCCGCGTTCATCATGCGGAACCCGAACGGGTCGTACCTGTGCATCCCGACGGCCTTCGCGTCGTGGACCGGCGAGGCGCTCGACCACAAGATTCCGCTGCTGCGGTCGATGGACGCGCTCTCGCGGGCCGCGACGCGGGCGTTGCGCCTCTTCGGCGACGACGAGACCCAGCGGGTGTTCACCACGATCGGCCCGGAGCAGGAGTACTTCCTCGTCGACGAGCAGTATTACTACGAGCGCCCCGACCTGATCAACACGGGCCGCACCCTGTTCGGCGCGAAGCCGCCGAAGGGCCACGAGCTCGACGACCACTACTTCGGCTCCATCCCGGAGCGGATCCTCGCGTACATGCTCGAGGTGGAGGACGAGCTCGCCCGTCTCGGCGTGCCAATCAAGACCCGCCACAACGAAGTCGCGCCGAACCAATACGAGGTGGCGCCGGTCTTCGAAAACTCAAACGTCGGCTCCGACCACCAGCAGCTGTGCATGCAGATCATGCAGTCGGTCGCGCGGCGATACGGTCTCGTGTGCCTGCTGCACGAAAAGCCGTTCGCCGGGGTCAACGGGTCGGGTAAGCACAACAACTGGTCGATGGGCACCGACACCGGCCGGAACCTGCTCGAGCCGGGCGACAACCCGCATGACAACGGACAGTTCCTGTTCTTCGCGACCGCAGTCATCCAGGCGGTCAACAAGCACCAGGGGCTCCTGCGGGCGTCTGTCGCAACCGCGAACCAGGACCACCGCCTCGGGGCGAACGAGGCGCCGCCGGCGATCATCTCGATCTTCCTCGGCGGCGAGCTGGAGAACGTGTTCGACGCGCTCGCCAGCGGCAAGGGCGGGGAGACGACACCGGAGTCGGTGCTCGGCCTCGGCACACCGGTACTGCCGCCGCTGCCGATGCACGGCGGCGACCGCAACCGGACCAGCCCGTTCGCGTTCACCGGGAACAAGTTCGAGTTCCGGACGCTTGGTTCGAGTATGTCGCCCAGCTTCCCGAACACCGTGCTCAACACAATCGCCGCGGAGGCCATCGACGACCTGGCCGACAAGCTGGAGGCGGCGACGAAGAGCGGGAAGAACGTCGACCAGGTGCTGGCCGGCGTGCTCGGCAAGTCGTACAAGGCGAACCGCCAGATCGTGTTCGGGGGCGACAACTACGACGACGCGTGGTACGCGGAGGCCGAGAAGCGCGGCCTGCTCAACCTGCGCACCACCCCCGACGCCCTGCCGCAACTCATCTCGAAGCCGACGGTCGGGTTGTTCAGCAAGTACGGGGTGCTCAACAGCCGCGAGATCGAGGCCCGCTACGAGGTCTTGGCCGAGCAGTACGTCACCAACGTCAACATCGAGGCCGAGACGGCCGCTTCGATCGCCCGCACGATAATCCTCCCGGCGTCGACCAGGCACCTGGCGCAGCTTCGCGAGGCTGCCGTGCCGGAGCTCGTTCGCGAGACCGAAGCCCTCGTCAAGAAGCTCGTCACGGCAATCAAGGCCCTCGAGAAGGTGAACCTCTCCCATCCGCACGGCGACGTCTTGGGGCACGCGGTCTACATGCGCGACAAGGTTCTCCCCGCGATGGAGAATGTCCGCACGATCGCGGACCAGCTCGAGCGGATCGTGGCGGATGACCTCTGGCCGCTCCCCAAGTACGCGGAGATCCTCTTCGTGAAGTAGCGACGACGGCCTGCACCCCCGTCGCCTCTCGTCGGCCTCGGCCGCTCCCTCCCGGAGCTGCCGGGGTCGACGTCATTTCGGCCCCGGCGCCCGATCGCGTAGAGTCGCCCCCGCACACAACACCCGAAGGAGGGTTCATTGGGACGAGGCGCCCGGAAGAGCACCCGTTGGAAGAAGGACCGTCAGCGCAGGAAGAAGGACCGCGACAAGCGGCACGTGGAGACGGCAAAGGCGGCGGCCGCTCAGCGCTAGCCCCGCCCTCACGGTGGATCCGGTGAGCGTTGAGAACCGGGCACCGCTCGTGGTGATCGGCGTCGATGGCTGGCGGGGCGGGTGGGTCGCCGTCACGCTCGACGACGGTGCCGGGGTTTCGGTCACCGCGCATGCGACCTTCGCCGACGTCCTGGACGGCGCGGCCGATGCGGCCGTAATCGGCGTCGATATTCCCATCGGCCTCCCCGACCAGCCGGATCGGCCTGCCGACGTCGCGGCGCGGCGGGCGCTCTCGCCGCATTCGAGCCGGGTCTTCCCGACCTTTCCCCGGCACGTCCTCGACGCCCCGACGCACGCCGAGGCGATCGGCCGGTGCGGGAACGGACCGAAGATCAGCAGCCAGACGTTCGCGCTGCGTGCCAAGATCCTCGAGGTCGACGCGCACAGAAGCGACGGGCGCATCCACGAGGTGCACCCCGAGCTGTCGTTCGCCGCGATCGGGGGATCGCCCTTACCCTCGAAGCGCTCGTGGAACGGGGCGGCGGCGCGCCGGCGGCTCCTCGCCCAGGTCGGTATCGAGATCGCGGACGAGCTCGGCGACGCCGGCCGGGTCCCACCGGACGATGTGCTCGATGCGGCCGCCGCGGCGTGGACGGCGGGTCGGATCGCCCTCGGGCGCGCCATCTGCCTTCCGTCCGATCCGCCACTCCAAGACGACCGGCTCGTCGCGATCTGGGTCTAGCGGACGCCCATGTTCGGGACCGGGCGCTGCCCCATCATTCCCGGCTACGTGCCGGTGAACCGCGGTCCGTCGAGGCGGTCGATGGTGGTGAACTCCTCGACGGGGCGGCGGCGGAGCTTGGTCAGCTGCTTCACCGGCCGGCCGAGCGGGATGAGTGCGCTCACGGCCGCGTGGCGTGGCAGGCCGAGCAGGGTCTGCGCCTCGGGCTCGCGGTTCGCGATGGAGGTGGTGATGACCCCGCCGTAGCCCTCGTTGCGCGCGGCGAGCAGGATGTTCTGCACGAACGGGTACACCGACGCGCCGGAGATGACGCCGACGCGGTCCAGGTCGCGGTCGAAGCTCGCGACGACGGACAGGTCGACGTAGACCACGAGCAGCACCGGCACGTCGACGAGGCTGTCGAGGAACGCCGACCGGAGCGTCCACCGGCTCGCCTCCTCCGGGTCCACCCGCGACGGGATCACCGTGTTCCAGGGCGCCTCGCCCAGCTGCACCTGCGCCATGTAGACCGCCATCGGCGCCTTGCACAGCTCCGCAAGCTGCCGGCGGACCTCACGGTCACGCACGACGATAACCCCCTGTCCCTGCCGGTTGCCGCCGCTCGGGGCGAAGCGGGCGTTGTCGAGGATCCGGTAGAGCACCTCGTCCGGCATCGGCTCGTCGGTGAACTCGCGGCAGGCGAAGGTGGTGCGCATCACGTCGTCGAGTTCCACGGCGACGATTCTGTCACCTCGGGGCAGGCCACCCACTCGGCCCGAGCGGCCGGCTCCGGCGAGCCCGCCGTCAGCCCGGCGGACCGGCGACGACGGACTCGAACCCGTGAACAACGGTCTGCGGCTGGATCAGTTGCAAACCCGTTTGCCACGCGGCTTCTGACGGTTGCTCGCGGGGCCGTGCGCCACAGCGCGCGCAAAAACCGCCATCGCGGACCGATTGCTCACGCCTTGTGCCCGCAGCCGTGGAGTCTTTACCCGTTGCCGGGCCGGTCAGGCGCGTCGGGCGGCGACGTCGGCGGCGGGGGCCGGCGAACGAAGAGCCCGCGCACCGCGCGCTCGATCTTCGCGCGGAGCGACTCCGGGGGGCCCGGCACCTGCGGCCGGCCCCATTCGGCGGCCACGCTCGCACCGATCAGGAGGGCCGAGGCGTACAGGTAGACCGAGTAGAGGAAGACGAGCACGCTGGTCAGCGAGCCGTAGATGAGGCTCCACTGGGCCGTCCGCGCGTACAGCAGCCCGGAGGCGAGGGAGATGACGGCGAGCATGACGGCGGTCACCGAGGCCCCCGCGAGCGCGTGCGTGAATCGCAGGCCCGCCGACGGTACGAACCGGTAGAGGAGCATCGCCGTCACGACGGACAGCACGAAGGGGAACCCGGTTGCGAGGACCCTCTCGACCATGGCGCCCTCGGGGCCGAAGCGGCTCACGAAGCCCGCCGCGGCCTCCGCGACGAGGCCGAAGCCCACGGACAGGACGACGAGGACGGCCGTGCCCGCGACGAGGACGAGGTCGAAGAGCTTTCCGCGAACGACGGGGCGCTCATCGTCGACGCCCATCGCCGCCTCGAGGCCGGCACGGATCGCGCCCATCATCGCGGACGCCGCCCAGAGGAATGCCAGGAGGCTGATCAGGCCCGCGGCGCTCGCCGGCGTGGCGATTGCGTTGATCGCGTCTTCGACGTTGGCGCTCCCGGTGTCGTCCACGGGAAGCACGTCGACGATCGCGGTGACGACTCTCCCCCGCAGTTCGTCGTCCTGGAGCACCAGCCCGAACACCGACAGGAGCACGATGGCCAGTGGCGCGAGTGAGAACAGGACGCGGTAGGCGATCGCGGCGGCGTGCTGAGCGCAGCCGGCGCTGAAGAAGCGCGACACCGATGACGCGATGACCGCGGGAAGCCTCCGGAGAGCCGCGAAGCGCTCGGGGGCCGGTGTCTCCACGCCGCTCAGCGGGCGGTGTCCGTCGGTGCGGTACGGGAGTCCCGGAGGATCGAGTCTCGCGGCGCGATGTCACTCACTCCAGCCTCCTGGGGAACGGGCGTCGAAGTATCGCTCAGGTTGCGGGGCACACGCCGCGGTCCACGCGTCGGGGTGCCCGTCCTCTTGACCGGGGGAACCACAGAAAGCGGTATCAGTGGATTCCCTCATTGACGCCACCCGCGCCGCGGGAGATGCTGGGGTTGATCGTCGGGCCTGAGTATCGGTTCCGAGGGCACGGCACCACCCTTGCTTCCATGTGAAGAACCTCTACGGAGGCTCTTTCAGACGGGGCAGTAGGCCCCGTAGGGCAGGGAACGGCAGCCGGCCCCCCAGCCAACCATTCGGGCCCGGCGATCGTCGTCTGCGGGTCATCCGACCTCGACCTCGGCCCCGCAGTTCGTGCCGGTCTCGGTCGGCGCCGCCTCGTGACCGGTACAGCCACCGCTCCATTGCGCTCGCGGCGGGTCTCCCCAGCAGTCAGTCGCGACGCGGGCCACGCCTCCGTCGCCTTCCTGCTGAACCGGTACGTGAACGCGCCCCCGCCACCGAGGCCGACGACGACGCCCGGACGGGCTCCTCACCGGGAGCGGAGGGGACTGCGCGACCCCTGCTCGGGCCGTGGGGTTTCGGACTCCGGAATGGGTACACTCGTGCTCGTGAGCACGGCGTCCGACGAGTTCCGTCTGGAGCTTCCCCTGGAGTCCGCCGCCTGGGCCTGCCGGGAAGCCGTCGCGAGCATGGATTGGCACTTGGAGTACATCGCGCCGCATCGACTCGTACTGAAGAGAAGCTTTGGCTTCTTGAACATGTCCGAAGCGAGGATCGAAATCCTCCAGACCGAGGCGGGTCCCGATGCGACGACCGTCACGCTCAACGGGAAGCTCTCATGGGGGATCGGGCGGTGGGACATGCGGACCTTGACGAGTCTGATGAACACCGTCCGGAACGCGGTTGAGGTCGCAGCGCGTTCGAGTTCATCAAGAGTCGCTCGACGCGGCCGGTCTCGAAGGGGATCACTCGAAGTACCGCCCGACGGTGCTCACCAGAAGGACGAGTAGGAGTAGCTGGGGCTTGCGTTTCCGTCTCAGACCTGAGCGGTGCGCGCCACGTCTGCGCCACGCGCGCACGGGCCGCCACCTGATGACGGTCTCTACCTCGAAACGGGAGGGTGAACATCCCGTGACGATCCCCCGACCGGCCCTCGCGAGGGGTGATCACCTCGACGCCTCACACCGACCGGGAGCGCCTGCCCGAGCTGCCGCACAACATCGGCTGTCAAGGAGATGACCCCCGCCTGCTTGCCGGGATGGGGTTACCAGAAAGCGTCGCTTTCACCCATATTCCGGAGGCGGTACTCAGCGATCTTGCGAACCAGATCCTCTGGCAGGGGCTCGTTGTAGGGAATCTGAAGAAAGTGTTTCGTGGTCTTGTGCTTTTCCAGGTCCTTGCGAAATGCCTCCAGCGCCGCCGCTGTTGGCGCGAAGTTGCAGTGTGCCTTGTGCGCGGAGAACGAAAACAGGAATCGGGGCTCCACGAAGAAGGGGTTTCCCCACTTGATCGCCTCCTCAGCCTCCGGCGCGACGCTCTTGAGGATCGCGTACAGCCGGCGCAAGTGCGGCTGGCCCTCGCGTGGGGCCGCCCGGATGTATTCGGCGATCGTGGTCGGACGCTTGCTTGCCATCTCTTTGCCTCAATTGCGGACGCATGTTGCCGCGCAGCGAACGCCGTTGCAATGTGCGGCGGCCGCGGTGCACGGCGCCAGCGACGCGACTGAACGAGCTCTCGCAGAGGCGGGGCTGCGCCGCACCACGACCCGCGGTTCACCCTCCCGCCGTCTGGAAGCCCGGCAGACCGTCTCGCAGGAGCACAAGCCCTCCATGAAACGCGGCGAGATCCCAGTGGGTCGTCCAACGTCGTCTCCAACTCGGGGAATGACACCCAATACCCCGGCTCGGGGGCATGTTCTCAAGGCGTGTCGGACGGAGCCACTAGTGTCCCGTGCATGGCTGAGGATCGCGTACCGCTCCCCCACCGTCGGCCGGGCGCGAGGCGACGTGTCCGCATCCTGCGGCTCGGCGGCGGCCTGTTCGTCGCGTTTCTCTCCATCGCGCTCGTCGGGTGCGGCGGTGGCGGTTCGGACGAGGCAGCATCCACGTCCGCCACGACTACGGCGACCGCCCCGCCGTTCAAGGCCGCCGATGCGCTCATCACCCTCGCCGACATGCCGACCGGGTGGGCGGTGGAACCCGACGACAAAGACAGCAAGTCGGACTTCTGCGGGACCGGCTCCACCTTCTCGGATCAGACTGGCATTCACACCCTTGACAAGGCGGAGGCCCAGTTCGCCGAGGGCGGGAGCATCCCGTTGCTGTTCCACGCCGTCGGCGCATACGCGCCGGGCCAGGCGGAGGCCGCCATCGGCCGGTTCCGAAAGATCGTCGCCGGATGCACGACGCTGAAGACCGACGACGGCCGGAAGCTCAACGTCGCCGCCGTCTCGTTCCCGGAGCTCGGGGATGAGTCGGTGCCTCTTCTGTTCACGGGGAAGGTCGAGGGGTTCAACTTTGGTTTCTACTTCGTCCTCGTCCGGGTTGCTGACGGCCTGACGTTGGTCGGCTACGGGGGCATCGCCCCGGACGTCGCGGAGGCCGAACGTTTCGCCCGCCTGGCGACCGACAAGCTGCGTCAAGCCCAAGGCGGGGCACCGTAGCGCTACAGGCGTCCGCCTTCGTGACGGTCTCATCGAGGGTCGCGCTCACTCGACGCCGCTCTCACGCCGGGGCAACACCCCTTGCCTCGCCAGTTGCTCCCTCGCGGCGAACACAGCGTCGCGGTACGACAGCCGGGTTGCTGGTTGATCTTCGCGACGGCGAGGTGGTGAAGCATTCCCGTCCTGGTGTTCGGGTTCACGCCCTGGAGGCCGTCGAACATCGTGACCTCGTCGATGGCGCGTCGGCGGGCCGCAGGGGTGGATTCTCAAGTTCGTCCTCGTGGCGCAGGGCGCGGAGCCTTGCCCCCTACACCGTGCGGCTGACGTATGACGGGGCGTGGGCTGGGTTGCAGCCGGATGCGAACCTCCAGGTGGAGATACGCCAGGCACCGTCGCCAGTGGCGGTCGCGACCGGCTAGGAGCCAGGGGCCTCACTCACTGCGACAGGCAGAGTCCCCCCGGTCGCCGGGGCGATGGGCGGGAGGGGACGTTGCCGTGGCGCCACCGGCAGCCGGTAAGTCAGGCCGGGGTGGGCGACCCCGGGCAGGACACGCTGGTTGTGGTGAACCACTGGCGAGGCTGGGGCCGGGTCACTGGCCTTGTTCGCGGTGAACGCGGCGACCAGGACGACGACGGCCATGACGGCGACTGCTCCCCACGCGACCCACAGCAACCGGACCTTCATGGCGGGACCCTACATCGGGTTCTGCGCGACAGGTGCGCTGCAATCGCGCTGCAGTCACCACCCCCAGAGAGCGGTCCCGAGCGGTCTCAAGCGGACGACCCCCGGTGTAAAGCGACCTAACGGGACCTGAGTGTTTATGCGGGATCCCGCTTGTGGAGCGGAGAGGCGACGACCGGACTCGAACCGGTGAATAACGGTTTTGCAGACCGCCGCGTTAGCCAACTTCGCCACG
>CAVPMA010000024.1:0-203813 GCA_963706315.1 uncultured Thermoleophilia bacterium
CCGTCCGCCGCGAAGCGGGCCGTGAGCTTCGTGCCGGCCACCGGGGTGGAGAAGCCGTTGCCGCGCAGGAACGCGTTGACCTCCCAGTCGCCGGTGATCGTCGCGGCGGTGTAGCGAAGGAGCTCCGCGCCACCGGCGTCGGAGAGCACCAGGCCGTCGGCTCCCGCCTGCCAGCCGGCGACCTTGCCGAGCGCGGCGAGGTACGCCTGCTCCACCGCGTCGAGGGGCGGCGGACAGGCGATCTGGGTGGTGGCGATCATGCCGATGGTCATCTTGCTGCCGTCGACCGTGTACGAGGGAGGTGAACCGGTTGCACCCGGCTGAGCCGCTCACCGTGCCGGTGTCGAACAGGGCGCTGAGCGCGACACCTTCCGGCGGGGTGATGCCCCCGGAGCCCGAGGTCAGGACCCACGGCGTGCCCTCCAGGACCGAGGTGTCGACCGCGGCGGTCTCGGAGTCGCTCCCGCACCCCGCCGCCAAACCGGCGATCAGCACCAGCATGGACAGGGCGACGGCGGGTCTCATTGCCGGGAATCTACCGCCGCCATTCACGTGATGCGGTCGATGTCCGCGCTACGGCGTGGGCAGCGCAGGCTGCGGCCCCCCGGTCGTGGCCGGCGTCGTCGGCGCCGTGCTGGGCGACGTGGTGATCGGGGGCTTCAGGGGCGAGGTGGTGGTGCTCGCAGGCTCCTCCGGCTCGGTCTTGGGCGGACCGACCTCTACGATGGCGTTCTCTGGACGGTAGTTCCAGCGGAATGTCTCGTCGCGCTTGAGATGATCGTCGGCGTACACCTTCCGGGTGTAGCTGATGGAGAAGCCTCCCGCACCGGCCGATTGCACGACCCGGCGCGTGCCGGGTGGGAGGTCCGGTTTCGAGCGCTCGATCGTCCTCGGCTCGGTGCGGTTGGTTGGTTGCCCGGTCTCGGTCTCCACACGACGTCCGAGCTTGGAGGAGTAGAAGGCCACCGTGATGCCGTTGCTCGCCGCTCGCACCGACATGAGGATCGCGGCGTCCCAGTCGTTGCGGAACACGAGATCCGGTTGGCGCCACGAGACCGTCGCCTCGCGCCCCATGGGGTACCGGGAGATGTAGAACTCGTGCGGCGTGTGGGCCTCGAGCGCCAGCCCCGCGAAGAACGCCGCGTTGTACATGGTCGTGGCGACCTGGCTGACGCCGCCGCCGACCGAGTCGACCAGCTCGCCTGCCGCGATGGCCGGCGCCTCGACGAACCCGCGGGACGCCACGCGCTCCCCGAGCGCGTCGTTCAGCGAGAACCGCTCGCCGGCGGCGAGGATGGTGCCATCCAGAAGTGCCGCCGCCCGCTGGATGTTCTTGACCCGGGGCTGGCAGCACTGGTACGGCGTCGTGAACTCCGACACCTTCTCCCGCACGTCCAGCGCCTTCGCCTCCGCCGTCGTGAACGCGGGCTTGGCGGTGGTGACCGACGCGGCCACGGTCGTCGAACCCGGATCGCGCACGATCGCGGCGCCCAGCGCGGCCGCGTCCAGTCGCCTGCCCGCGACCGACGGCACCACCGCCACGCGGCTGCCGCGGATCTCGAGCCGTGCGTCGCTTGCCGATCGCTCGGCGACGCCGAGCGGCTTCACGAGCGCCGCCCGAAGCGAGTCGGGATCGAGTTCGACCGCGACCGCGTCCTTCTTGATCGGGAAGCGAAGCGCCCTCCGGGCGACGTCGGGTCCCAGGAGCGCCATGCGTCCGTCAAGCGTCACCTCGCGTGTCTTCGCGACCACCCGGGTCGCGAGATCCTTCGCCCTGCGGGCGTCGTCGTCATCCGCGGCCGGCGCGCCCTCGCGCGTCGTGATGACGACCGAGGAGGGCAGCGTCGCCAGGGCGGTGGTGAGGGCCGTGCGGTCGACGACCCGGCCGGGTCGTGCCGGGGTGGTGACGATCTCGCTCCCCTCCACCGCGACGGTGGCCGAGACCGCCGCCTGCCCGAGGCGCGCCCCGACGTCGCGGACCAGGGCGCTCAACGCCTGGTCGTGCAATGAATAGCGAAGCGGGATCTCCTTGCGACCGGCGAGCCCGAGGCGTGCCAGCGCCGAGCCGAGCCGGCCGCGCGCGTCCCGGCGGCGGTGAGGGCCTCGTCGATCTGGGCGGCCGACGCGACGGTGGCCGCATCGAGCGTGATCGAGACGGCGCCGTCGTCGGCCGCGGTGAACGTGACGTGACCCCCGAGCGCGCGCCGGCTGTGCTCCTGCAACGCAGCGCGGGCGTCGTCGAAGCTCCTCCCGCCGACATCGACGCCCCCGACCGACACCTTGGGCGGGATCCCGCTGCCGGAACTCAGCAGCAACGCACCTGCGCCCACGACGAGCACCGCGACGCCGAGTCCGGCGAGGCGCCGACGCCGTCGACTCCGCCGCTGCGCCGCGCGCCGCGCACTGATGGCTCGCGCATCGCGGCCGGTCTCCGTAGGGGCGGTGGGATGCTCGTCAACCGTCATCCGGGACGGAGTGGTAGCAGGTCCCGGCCGATTCGCCGCATCGACGGCGGCATCGGGCGGCCGTCGCACCGTCGCCTATAATCCCCCGCCTAGTGGACGGCGAACTCCCGCCGAGTACCAAGGCCCCGCGGAGCGGGGCATGAGCGACACGCTTCGCATCGGGGCGGTGCTGCTGCTCATACTCGGCAATGCAATCTTCGTGGCGGCTGAGTACGCACTGGTTACCGCGCGCCGCGGTCGGCTCGAGGAGCGCGCTGAGCGCGGCGGCCGGTCCGCGCGCACGGCGTTGCGCCTTATGGACGATCCGGTGCGGCTCATCTCCACCGTCCAGATCGCGATCACCGTCTTCGGGATCGCCCTCGGTGCGGTCGGGGAGCGGCTCGTCTCCCAGTACCTCGACTTCCTGCCCCGCACGCTCGCGTTCATCCTCGCGTTCGTCGTGCTGACCTACCTGTCGGTCGCCTTCGGCGAGCTCATCCCGAAGGCCCTCGCGTTGCAGAAGGCCGAGGCGATCGCCGTCGCGCTCGCCGTGCCGATCGACATCCTCGCGAAGGTCCTCTCCCCGCTCGTCTACCTGCTGCAGAAGTCCGCAGGCGCCGTCCTGAAGCTCTTCGGCGTCAAGCCGGCGCCGGCGGGGATGATCACCTACACCCGTGAGGACATCCTCCAGTCGGTCGCCGCGGCCGAGGACGTCGGCGAGATCGAAGAGGCCGAGGAGGAGATGCTCTACAAGGTCTTCGACTTCGCGGGGAAGGAGGTGGAGGAGGTGATGGTGCCGCGACCGCAGATGGTCGCGGTGTCGGTGAGCCTCCCTCCCGACAAGGTCCTCGCGACCGTCGTCGACTCGCCGTTCACCCGGTACCCGGTCTACCAGGACGACCTCGACCACGTCGTCGGCATCCTTCACGTCCGCGACCTGTTCTCCGCGGTCCACGCCCGCGGGGTCGACGACGTCGAACTCGTCGAGATCCTGCGCCCGCCATACGTCGTGCCGGAGACGAAGGACCTCGCCGCGCTCCTCGCCGATTTTCGCCGCACGAAACAGCACATGGCCATCGTGGTCGACGAGTACGGCGCGACCCAGGGCATCGTGACGCTCGAGGACCTGCTCGAGGAGATCGTGGGCGAGATCGAGGACGAGTTCGACCTGCCCGACGAGCGCGTGGAGCAGGTCGACGATCGCCGAATCCGCATCGCCGGCACCTTCTCCATCGACGACTTCAACGAGCAGTTCGGCACGACGCTCGAGCGCGAGGACTTCAACACCATGGCGGGGCTCGTGTTCGGGGCGCTCGGCCGCCAACCGGTGGTGGGCGACACGGTCGAGGTCGGCGGCCTACGCCTCACCGTCCTCGAGACCGAGGGGTCGCGGATCCTGCGGCTCGAGGTGGAGTTCGGCATCGAGCCCGCTGCGCAGGCCGAGGAGGTCGAGCGCACCTCCTGATGAGCCCCTCGCCGCGACCGTTCCGCGAGGTGCAGTGGTGATGAGCCGGGCGCTGCGCCTGCTGGACGAACGCCGGGCCGACGGGCGTGCGTTGCAGGTCGGGCTGATCGGCGCGGGCACGTTCGGGACGATGGCGCTGTCCCAGCTCAACCGTCTCCCCGGAGTCGCGATCGCCGGGGTCGCCGACCTCGAAATGCGACGCGCGCATGCCGCGCTCGAGCGCGCCGGCGTGGCGCCCGGCCCACTGGTGACCGACGACGCCGGCGAACTGCTCGAGCTCGACGCGCTGGAGGTCGTGATCGAGGCGACCGGCGTGCCCTCCGCGGGCGTGGACCACGCCCTCGCCGCAATCGAGCGTGGCCGCCACGTGGTGATGGTGAACGTGGAGGCCGACATCCTCGCCGGGCCGGTGCTCGCGGAGCGGGCTCGGCGGGCGGGGGTCGTCTACAGCCTCGCCTACGGCGACCAGCCGGCGCTCATCTGCGAGCTGGTCGACTGGGCGCGAGCCAGCGGCTTCGATGTCGTCTGCGCGGGCAAGGGTACGAAGTTCCTGCCCGGGTATCACGAGGCGACGCCCGACACGGTGTGGGGTCACTACGGGATGAGCGCCGAGCAGGTGGCTGCCGGTGGCTACAACGCCCGCATGTTCACGTCGTTCCTCGACGGCACCAAGTCGGCGATCGAGATGGCAGCAGTGAGCAACGCCACCGGCCTGCGACCTCAGGCGGGCGGGTTGCGGTTCCCCCCGTGCGGGTCCGGCCGCCTCGCCGACGTGCTCAAGCCGCAGGCCGCCGGCGGCGTCCTGTCGCACGGTGGCACGGTGGAGGTGGTCTCCAGCCTCGAGCGCGACGGCACGCCGATCGCCGACGACCTGCGCTGGGGCGTATATGTGACGTTCGCCGCCGGCAGCGACTTCGTGGCCCGCTGCTTCCGCGACTACGGCCTCGCCACCGATGCGAGCGGTGAGTACGCGGCGCTGTACCGCCCGTCCCACCTGATCGGGCTCGAGACGTCGGTCAGCGTCCTCGCCGCGGGCCTGCTCGGCGAGCCCACCGGGGCGCCAGTGGGATTCGACGCCGACGTCTGCGCCGTCGCGAAGCGCGACCTGGCGCCTGGGGAGACCCTGGACGGCGAGGGCGGGTTCACCGTGGTGGGCAAGCTCCTCACCGCGGAGGCGTCGATCGCGACGCGGGCCCTGCCGATCGGGCTCGCGCACGGCCTGCGCACCACGCGGCCGCTCTCGGCAGGCGCGATCGTCACCGTTGGCGACGTCGACGCACCGTCTCCGAGCATCGCCCTGGCAATGCGAGGGCTCTAGAACACCAGGATCAGCGCGTCGGTCGGGGGCGCAGTCGTCCGTGAGGGTGGGCACGTCGTCGACACGGGTCAAGACCCCGCTACGCTGAGCGGTGGTGTCGCCACGAGCGCCAGCGGGCGAGCTCACCGCCTACTTCGACGACGGGTGCGGCCTTTGCGTCGGCACTGCCCGGCGCATCGCCCGCCTCGACCGCCACGGACGCGTGCGCTTCCGCGCGCTCGCCGACGGCGCCGAGTCGTTCCCGCCGGAGGTTCTGCAGCGCGAGCTCCACGTCGTGGACGCAGAGGGAACGGTCTTCCGCGGCTACGATGCGCTCGTCGCGATCGCCTCGCGTGTGGGCGCGATCGCCTGGCTGTCCCCGATGCTCGGCTCGGCACCCATGCGCCGAATCGGACGTCGCGGCTATCGGTTCGTGGCGCGCCGGCGCCACACCTGTCGCGTCAGATCGCGTCCGGCCCGCTGAGGTACTCGGCGAGCGACGCGCGGACCTTGGCACGCGCCCGGTGCAGCAGCACCCGCTGATTGACCTCGGTGATCTCGAGCGCGTCGCAGACCTCCTCGGCCGACCATCCCTCGACATCCCGGAGGGTGATCACCTGCCGCTGCGACTCCGGCAGGGCCTCGATTGCCGCCTCGATTGCCTCGCGCGCCTCCGCCGCGAGCAGCCGCTCCTCGGGCGCGGGGCCCCACGACGTCGGCCCGGCGGCCCAGTGCCCCGCCCACAGGTGTCCCGCCGGGAGGAATCGGTCGGCGTCGACGACCCCCTCGTCGTCCTCGCCCGGGGAGACCAGCGCCGAGAACGGCACGGTACGCCGCTCGCGGGCGCCCCGCTTCTTCGCCGTGTTCGTCAGGATCCGGAAGATCCAGGTCTTGAGCGACGAGCGCCCCTCGAAGCGTGCGATCCCGCGGATCACCCCGAGCCACGCCTCCTGCACCACCTCCTCCGCGACGGCCCGATCCGACACGAATGACCGTGCAAGTCGAAGCATGGAGGCGTGGTGCATGTCGACGAGCTCGCCGAAGGCGGCTTCGTCGCCGCGACGGAGCGCATCCACGAGCCGGCGGTCGGCAGCCTGGGCGCTCGGAGACGGGTGCTCGTGCGAGAGCGTCACGACCACACACCCTACTTCCGCCGAGCCGCCGGAGGGACGATGGACGTAGACTCGCGGGTGTGGTCCATGTCTTCCCACGCGACGAGCACTTCATGCGCCTCGCCCTGGACCGAGCAGCGGTCGCCGGCGAGCACGGCGACGTCCCGGTCGGGGCGGTTGTGGTGCGCGACGGCGAGGTCGTGGGCGCCGCCGGAAACGAGCGGGAGCTGCGCTCGGATCCCACGGCCCACGCGGAATGCCTCGCGCTCAGGGAGGCCGCGCTCACGCTCGGCGGGTGGCGTCTCCTGGGCACCGTGCTCTACTGCACGCTCGAGCCATGCCCGATGTGCGCCGGCGCGATCCAGCAGGCACGGGTCACCCGCCTGGTCTACGGCGCGCCCGACAGCAAGGTCGGCGCGGCCGGGTCGGTCGTGGACCTGCTGCGCAACCCGCGGCTGATCCACCGTGTCGAGGTGACCGGGGGGGTGCTCGCGCGGGAGTCGTTGGCGCTCATGCAGCACTTCTTCGACGAGCGGCGCTGACCGGACGACCGGCGCTCAGCGAGGGACAGGTGGCATGGGGCACCGGCCCGGTGGGTCCCTACGATGAGCGCATGCGACGAGTCACCCTCGCAGTCGTGGTCGACGTGGCGCTGGTCATCCTGTTCGCAGCGCTCGGCCGGCGCACCCACGACGAGGGTTCGGCGGTCGGCGGCACCCTGACGGTGGCCGCGCCGTTCATCATCGGCTACCTGATCGCGGCCGCCGCGCTGCGACTCGGCCGCGCGCCGTTCTCGGTGCGCCGCGCCGCGCCGGTATGGGCTGCGGGCATCGCGCTGGGCATGGTGCTCCGCGGCACCGTGTTCCACCGCGGACTCGCGCCGGCGTTCGTCGTGGTCGCGTTCGTCACGACCGGGACGCTCATCCTGGGGTGGCGACTCGTGCTCGCCCGGTTCGCCGCCGCATCGGCTGACGCACCCGGTTGATCGCCGGGTCCCGGGAGCGCTGCGCACCCCCGGGACAGACAGCGGAGAGGGAGGGATTTGAACCCTCGAAGCGAGAGATCCCGCTTACGCGATTTCCAGTCGCGCTCCTTCGGCCGCTCGGACACCTCTCCAGCGCGCCGATCGTACCGGACCCCCGCGGAGCCCGTCTGGGGCGCGAAAAGCGCATGCTAGGCTCGCGAGCGGAGGGGTGGCAGAGCGGTCGAATGCGGCGGTCTCGAAAACCGTTTCGGGCGGTTCCGTCCGACGAGGGTTCAAATCCCTCCCCCTCCGTTTCACGAGCCCGTCTTCAGCGTATTAGCAGGGCGTTTGATATCAGCGGGAGGTCCACGACGGACGCGCTCGACTCCCCGCCGAGGCCCCGCGGAGACCCGCCGAAATAGGGGCGCACCGGGGCGCGCGTGGGGCACGCGTCTTGGGGTCAGTGAGCTCGACGCTCCGCAGCAACCTCAACCGCGTTGCGGACGCCGTTCATCAGACCTCTCAAGGTGCGCTCGTCCCACGGCCCAATCCCCCATGGGAGCTTCCCGTTGAGCGTGACGGTCGTCGCATCGGGACCCGCCTCGGACAGGAGGACCTCGATGCTCGATAGGGACCCGGTCGCAAGGCGCAGTCCCTTCTTCAGTACCAGCCGATTTGGCTCGATCGATTCAGGGAGCCAATCCAGTCCCACGACGGCTTCCCTGCAGACCCAGCTCGCGGAGTCCAGGGGAAGCTCCAGACGAAACTCGTCGGACGCCGTCACGAGCACGAATGTATCCGCAGTTCCACGGTTTGAATACCCCAGGCCCCGGGCGGGGCCGCGCAGACCCCTCACGAGGCGGGGGTCACCCGCGATGTCTGGGCTGTCGCACCACTCCTTGACGAAGCCCTGGGCGTACAGCCTTGTCAACGGCGTCGCGGATCCGCCTGTGAGCCGCCCTGCCACCCACGCTGGAGGGCCCGGCCGGAAGGTCGGCCGGTGGTATCCTGCGCGACCCGGGGCAGTTAGCTCAGCGGGAGAGCGCCCGCCTCACACGCGGGAGGTCACTGGTTCAATCCCAGTACTGCCCATTGCTGTTCACCGCGGTGAAGCGCGCCCCGGGGCCGTCCGGGCCACCGCCTCGCGTGTCATTATCCCGGCCGACGATGCCCGTTCCGCCAGGCAGAGATCCCCAGATCCTTCTTGCGCTCGGCGTCCTGGTTGTGGGCGACGGGAACGTCCGGGTTCTCGCATGACACCTCGCCCGGTCGACGCGTCGTATGGGTGCTCCGGCTGCAGGAGGGCCGCGTCGGGAGGGGCCGCTCCGCCGGCATCGCATGGAGGAGGGCATCGTGGATGAGGTCGCAGCACTCCTCGCGATCATCGCGGCCATCCTCTTCGCCCTCGCGGCGACGCTGTGGCAGAAAGCCTCGCTCGGCCTGAGCGGCGTCTCATTTCGCCACCCGAAGACGTTCCTCGTGCTGCTCACCACATGGGTATGGCTGCTGGGCCTGGTCGCGCAGATCCTCGGCGTCGGTCTGCAGGCGGCCGCGCTCGACCGGGGGCGCGTCTCGATCATCCAGCCGCTCCTGGTCACCTCGATCATCTGGGCGCTGCCGCTGGGTTACTTCTTGACCAGCCAGAAGGTCACCCGGCGGGGCGTGATCGGCGCAGGGATCATCGTCGTCGGCCTCGCGGTCTTCGCCTCGTTCGCCGATCCCGCGGCCGGGGTGGATAACGCGCCCGCCTCGGACTGGATCGCCTCCATCCTCGTTATCGGCGCCATCTGCACTGCGTTGCTGTTGTTCGCCAACCGCGGCACCTTGACCATGCGGGCCGCGACCCTCGGCACGATCGCCGGGGTCCTCTACGGGCTCTCGGCGACGCTGATGAAGCCCGTTGTCGAGGGCCTCCACGCCGATGGGCTCGCGATGGTGCTCAGCGGCTGGGAGTTCTGGACGATGGCCGCTGCCGGGATCGTGGGCTTCCTCTTCCAGCAGCTCTCACTCTCGACCGGCCGCCTCGTCCCGTCGGTGGCGACGGTGTCGGTCACGAACCCGGTCATCAGCGTCATGCTGGGCGCCATCGTCCTCCAGGAAGAGCTCGACAAGACCCCAGCCTGGCACGCGGTCCTCGGGGTCGGCGGGCTCGCGCTCGCCCTCCTGGGCGCCGTCGTGATCGCGTCGGCCGGGGAGGAGGAGAAGGAGACCGAGAAGGCGATGGCTCAGCCGGCTCTCGCCTGAGACGGGTCGGCGGTACCGCGCCCGCGTCCACCGCAGACACGCGGATGGACTCGATCCCGGTCCCTGGTCCCGATACTGGATGCCGTTGCTGGAACGGGGCGTCATGGATCAAACCCCAGGACTGCCATCGACGAATCGCCCGATTCGCGAGAGCTGCCGCGGCCTGGCTGAGCGGACCGAAGTCATCGGTGCCTGCGCTACGCTCGGACGTGGTGACCGACACGAGGCCGCTGACTCCGCACGAGCGTCGCCTGCGCCGCGCGCTGGTCGCAACGGCACTCTTCGCCGCCCTCATGGTGGTGGCGGCGGGAGTCGTACTTGTCTATTGGTTCCGATACGTCCTGCCGACCAAGCCCGACCCGTTCACACGCGGGCCGTACCTCGTCCAAGTGGGCAATACCACCGCCACGCTCAGATGGCGGGTGGAGGGCGACCGCCGTGTGGAGATTGTCGCCACCACACCTGACGGCCGGACCGTCACCAGCACCGACGGTCTCCTGCGCGGGCTCACGCCCGGTGCCCGACAGGGATGGGTGGCGGTGGTCGATGGCGTGGCGCGAGCGTTCGGCACCATCACCACCGCGCCGACCGACCCGCGGGCGCCCATCCGGTTCACGGCCTTCGGCGACTACGGGGCCGGTGGGGAGGACGAATGGGCCGTTGGGCGCGTCGCGGCCGCCCAGGGGCCGGCGTTCACAATCGTGCCGGGCGACAACAGCTACCTGCTCGCCGCACCGCCGCTGTTCGACCACAACATCTTCGCGCCCATGCGCGCGCTGCTCGCACAGGGGCCGTTCGTCGCCACGCTGGGCGAGCACGACATCGCCTACTTCGGCGGCGGCGACGTCGCCCGTGCGCTGGGACTGCCGAACGGCGGCGATCGCTACGTGTTCGACTACGGGCCATTGCGCTTCGTGGTCCTCGGCCTCGAGGCCGACGCCGCGGACCTCCCCGTCGTGCGGGCCGCCCTGGCCCGGCCAGGGGCGCGCCACGTCTACATCGTCGTCCACCGCCCACCGAAGTCCGGCAACCCGGTGCTCGCGGTCGCCCGCGGGAAGCTGACCGCGGTGTTCGCCGGTCACAACCACAGGTATGAGCGCCGGATCGTCGACGGCGTGCTCACCCTCACGGTGGGCACCGGCGGCGCACCCCGCAGCGGCGAGGAGGCACTGACGCCGCGGTCCCCCGACGCCCTGTCCTCACTCGCGGTGTTCGGGCTGATGCGGGTAGACGACGGTCCGGATCGTGTGGTCATGACGTTCCTGGACTCAAGCGGGCGGGTACGCGATCGCGTGGTGGTGCCCTGATGCGCGTCGCCGGCGTCGTCCTGGCTGTCGCCGGTGTGGCGGGCGCGCTCGCGGTGCCGCTCCTGGGGCTCCCGGCGGCGTTCCCCGCCCTGCTGGGGTCGGCGCTGGTGCTGTGGTTCGTGGGCGCCGGCGCCGCGGCCGCGTGCGTGGCGCCCCCGCGGCGCACATCCGGCCTCGCGGCACTGGCCGCGGGACTCCTCGGATGGCCGGTGCTACTCGTCTACGGACTCGCACCACTGTGGGGCGCCCTCGCCGCCGCGTGCGGAGTGGTGGTGGCCTACCAGTCATTTCGCCGGGATGTCGCTTCCGCGGAGTGAGATGTGCTGGTCACCTCGGTCCGGCTCTGCCTTAGCCGAGTTCGGTCCGGGCGTCGACCGCGCCGGGAACAGATTCACTTGTCTGGCGATCGCCCAGCGGTGGGCGCGTCCCGATGAGGCGACGCCTCGCGTCCCAACTTATGCAACGTGGGCTTCCGGAGCGGCTGGGTACACTGCCCGCATGGCGAAGCGCTCCAACGAACCGGCCACGGGTTCCGGCAACGGGAACCCCGAGTACCGCACGATCAACCGCTTCGCGGTGATCGGCATGGGCGCGGGACTGGGCTTCGTCTTCGGCACGCTCATGTGGGTCATCACCGGCCTCAAGGGCGACTGGCACGTATGGCTCTACCTCGCGATCACCACGGCGATGCTCGGGGGCGGCGTGTCCGCCGCGTTCGGGGCGATGACCGTCAGGAAGAGCGGTGAGCGCGTGACGCCGCGGTTCCGCCGCCGCCCCTGACGCTGCCGACGCCGGGTCCGGCGACGGGCTATTCTCGGCGGCGGGATCCGGGCGAGCGCTTCGGCGAGGTCCCATTCGGTGAGTGACCGCGAACCAGGTCAGGTCCGAGAGGAAGCAGCCTTAAGTGGATCCGCTCAGGTGCAATGGGGTCACCTCGCCGAAGCGCTCGCCCGGGACCCGTTGATCCCTACGCATCCATGACAGCCTCTCCCAACGAGCCACGCGGCAGCCTCTACAACCGCTACCGCCCGCTGCGCTTCGACGACCTCGTCGGCCAGGAGCACGTCGCGCGGGCGCTCTCCAACGCCCTGGGTGCGGGGCGCCCCGCACTCGGGTACCTCTTCTCCGGCCCGCGCGGCACCGGCAAGACGACGACCGCCCGCATCCTCGCTCGCTGCCTCAACTGCCTGAGCTTCCCCGCGCCGACGGCCACCCCGTGCCTCGAGTGCGATTCGTGCCGGCGCATCGGCCACGACGACTGGCTCGACGTCGTCGAGGTGGACGCCGCATCGAGCGCCAGGCGCATCGACGAGATGCGCGAGTGGCTCGACACCGTCCGCTACGCGCCGGTGGTGTCGCGCTACCGCGTCACGATCATGGACGAGGCGCATCAGATCCAGGAGGGCGCGGCCAGCGCCCTGCTGAAGACGCTCGAGGAGCCGCCGCCGCACCTCGTCGTGATTCTCTGCACGACCCATCCGTGGGACATCCTCCCGACGATCCGGTCCCGGCTGCAGCACTACGCGCTGCGCAAACCCGGCGTGGCCAACCTGGTGCAGGTGCTCGAGCGCGTCTCGCGTGAGGAGGGCTTCGAGACGTCGGCGGAGGTGCTCGACCTGGTGGCCCGCGCGGCCGACGGCAGCTACCGCGACGCGCTCGGCCTGCTCGACCAGCTCTCCGCGTACGGCGGCGGCCGGGTCGAGGTCGGCGATGTGCTCGAGCTGTTCGGCGCGGTGGAGCGCGAGGAGATCTTCGAGCTCGCGGACCACATCGCCGCCGGCGACGCTGCCGGGGCGTTCGAGATGCTCGAGTCCACGCTCGACCGCGGGGCCGATCCCGAGCAGCTCATCCGCGGGCTCGTGACCCACCTGCGCTACCTCTGCCTGCTCCAACAGGGTGCGCACCCACGTGAGGACTGGGCGTACTCGCCCGAAGAGCTCGACCGGCTGCGCGCGCAGGCAAACCACCTTCCGCCCGCCCGTGTCGTGCGTGGGCTCGACCTCATCGCCGACGCGCAGGTGCGCATCCGCCACGGCCAGGCGGACCCGCGAATCCAGATGGAGCTCGTGGCGGCGAAGCTCGCGCAGCCCGCGCTCGACGCCAACGTGCAGGCGCTCGCCGGCCGGATCGAGGCGCTCGAACGCGGGCACGTTCCACCACCGGCACCGGTCCCGGGGCCCATCGACGATGTCGCCGAGGCTGCCCCGAGCGTCGCGGCCGACGAGGTCGACGCCGCTCCGGCCGAGCCGGCTACGCCTCCCCGCCCGAAGGAGCCGATCGCGGCCGACCTCGAGCACGTCGCCCGCGTGTGGCCCCAGGTCGTCGCCGAGCTGGAGCAGGAGCACGCCAGCGTGCACGGCTTCCTTCGCGACTCGGCGGTGACCGAGGTCGACGACGCGGGCGTCGCGGTGGCCGTGAGCGGCGTGTTCGTGCGCATCCTCGACCAGCCCGACGAGCGGGCACTTGTCGAGGGGGCGCTGTCGCGCTTCGCCGGCCGGGAGTTCTCGGTGCGCTTCGTGGAGACCGCCGGCGGCGGGCCCGCCGAGGGCGCCGACCAGGAGCCGGCGCTCGACCATGCCGCGCTCATGGAAGAGCTCAAGCGCACCT
Organism: uncultured Thermoleophilia bacterium; assembly: GCA_963706315.1. Classification (GTDB taxonomy): domain Bacteria; phylum Actinomycetota; class Thermoleophilia; order Miltoncostaeales; family Miltoncostaeaceae; genus CALMEC01. The sequence continues at coordinate 13,441 of CAVPMA010000024.1, forward strand.
TCAACGCGACCGAGGAGGCAGGCTGATGGCCCAGAACCCCGCGAAGATGATGAAGCAGATGCAGAAGCTGCAGGAGGACATGCAGCGCGCGCAGGAGGCGCTGGCGCAGGAGACGGTGAGCGCGTCGGCGGGCGGCGGGGCCGTGACCGTGACGGTCTCGGGCGCGCTCGAGGTCATGGACGTCACCATCGACCCGGCGGCGCTCGACGACGTGGAGCTGCTCCAGGACACGGTGGTCGCCGCGACGAACGAGGCGATGCGGAAGGCGCAGGAACTCGCCAACACGCGCCTGGGCTCGGTCGCCGGCGCGCTCGGCAGCCTCGGCATCCCGGGGCTGTAGGAACGCGGGGCGGGGCGGGCGTGTCCTCGGTGCTGCCATCGTCGGTCGAGCGGCTCGTCTCGGAGCTCGCGCGCCTGCCGGGCCTCGGTCCCCGGTCGGCGCAGCGCCTCGCGTTCCACGTGATGAAGGCCCCGCCCGAGCGGGCGCATGCGCTCGCGGAGGCGCTCGTGGACGTGAAGGAGCGGCTGCGTCCCTGCAGCCAGTGCTTCGGGTTCGCCGAGGACGACCTCTGCCCGATCTGCGCCGACCCGCGGCGCGACCCGACCGTGCTCTGCGCGGTCGAGGAGCCGTCCGCGATCATCCCGATCGAGCGGACCCACGAGTACCGGGGGCGCTACCACGTGCTGGGCGGCACGCTGTCCCCGATCGACGGCGTCGACCCGGAGGACCTGCGCTTCGACGAGCTGGTGGCCCGTGTGGAGCGCGACGGGGTGCAGGAGCTCGTGATCGCGACCAACCCGACGATGGCGGGGGAGGCGACGGCCCTTTACCTCGCGGACCTGGTCCGCGGGATGGTGCGGGTCACCCGCCTTGCCAGCGGGCTGCCCGTGGGCGCCGACCTGGAGCACGCGGACGAGCTCACCCTCGGCCGTGCGTTCCTGGGACGGCGGGAGATCTGATGGGCGACGAGCTCGACGAGCCGATCGGGTACCTCGTGTTGCCGCGCGGAACGCCGGTCGTCACGAGCGACGGCGTGACGGTGGGGAAGGTGCACAAGGTGCAGCACCACGAGCGCGAGCGCATCTTCGACGGGCTCGTCGTGCAGAGCGACGAGGGGCGCCGGTTCGTGGACGCGCCCGAGGTGGGGCACCTCACCCGGCGACAGGTCGACCTGCTGATCGACAGCGCCACATTCTGCGACCCTGCCCGAGGCAGGCGGCCTGCTCGGTTCGCTCGACAGCGAGGTGCGCCGCGGCATGCGGCGGCTGCGCAAGCGCCTGCCCGGCCAGTGACCGCGCGCTACGTTTGCGGGCTGCCCGACTCGAAGCGGTAGCCCACGCCCGGCTCGGTGATGAAGAACCTCGGGGTGGGCGGGGTCGGGCTCGAGCTTGCGACGAATCTGGGCGAGGAATCCGCGCAGGTAGTTGGTCTCGCGTTCGTACCGCGGGCCCCATACCTCCTGCAGCAGCTGGCGCTGGGTCACCAGCTTCCCCTCGTTGCGAACGAGGATCTCGACGATGTGCCACTCGGTCGGCGTGAGTCGCACGACCCCGGCCGGCGTCGTGGCGCGCTTGGCGGCGAGGTCGATGCTGAACGCGTCGGTGTCGACCACCGCGACGGCGGCATCGGGTGAGATCCGCCGCAGTGCGGCACGGAGCCTCGCGAGGAGCTCGCCCATGGCGAACGGCTTCGTGACGTAGTCGTCGGCGCCGGCGTCGAGGGCGCCCACCTTGTCGGACTCCTCTCCGCGGACCGACAGCACGATGATCGGGACCTGCGGTCCATCCCGCGCAGCCCGCCGATGACCTCGATCCCGTCGATGCCGGGCAGTCCGAGGTCGAGGATCACGGCGTCGGGGGGCGGCGGGCGGCGAGCTCGAGGGCCGCCTCGCCGGTCGGGGCGAGATCGACGTCGTAGCCGCGCGCCTTCAGGTTGGTGCCGAGCGCACGCAGGATCTGCGGCTCGTCGTCGACCACCAGCACCCGGCTCACGCGGCGCTCCGCAGGACGACCACCATCGTCGCGCCGCCACCTGGCGTGTCCTCGATCTCGATCGAGCCGTCCATCGCCTCGACGAACCCCTTCGCCACCGCGAGCCCGAGGCCGACGCCCCCGGTGGAGCCGTGGCCGTCGCCGAGCCGCTGAAACGGCAGGAACACGCGGTCGCGGTCACGCATCGGGATACCGGTTCCATGATCCACCACGCGAACTTCGACATGGCCGTTGACGGCGTCTCCGACGACGCGAACCGGACGATCCGGAGGCGAGCTCGCGACCGCGTTGGCGATGAGGTTCGCGAGGGCGCGCTCGAGCAGGCCGGGATCGGCGACGACCGCGGGGAGCGACTCAGGGACTTCGATCGACACGGATCCGCGTCGCGCGCCGAGGCTGTCGAGAGCGGCCGGTACGACCTCGTCGAGCCCGACGGCCCGCTGGGTCAGCGTGAGCGCCCCGGTGTTGATGCGGCTCATGTCCAGCAGGTTGCCCAGCAGCCCGTCGAGGCGCTCGGTCTCCGCGTCGATTGTCGCGAGGAACTCCGACGTCTGCTCGGCCGACCACTGGACGTCTGTCTCCACGAGGCTCGTGACCGCCGCACGGATCGCGGCGAGCGGCGTGCGCAGGTCGTGCGACACGGCCGCGAGCAGTGCGCCCCGCAGCTCGCCCGAGCGGGCGAGCTCCTCGGCGTGGGCGGCGCCACGTTCGAGCTCGGCGACTTCGAGCGCGGCCACGAGCTCGCGTGTGAATGCGGCGACCACGCGGCTGTCGCGAGCATCGAACGCCGGGCCCATCGTCGCGAGCACGTGGGTGTCGTCGAGCTCGATGCTCGCGTCCGCCTCGTTCGGGGTCATTGGCGCACGCCCGGTCGAGGCATCCACGCTCCACGCGCCATCCGCACGATGCAGCACCGCAGCGCCCTCCAGGCCGAGCCCACGCACGAGGCCTTCGAGGAGGTTGGGGAGCGGAGAGATGCCGGCGAGGCGGGCAAGCGCCTCGGCCTCCGCGCGTGCTGCCGTTCCCTCCGCAGCCCGCCGCGCCGCCAGCTCGACGAGGATGCTGACCCCGACCGCGATGCCGAGGAATACCAGGAGCGCGAACAGGTTGTCGCCGTCGCTGATCGTAAAGGTGTGGAACGGCGGGGTGAGGTACCAATTGACCAGGAGGAAGCTCGCGACTGCAATGGCGAGCGCCGGCCAGAGGCCGCCGATCGCAGCGACACCGATCACGACCACCAGATAGATCAGCAGGCTGCTGGCCAGCGTGAACACGGACCGGGCGTTGGTCAGCAGAACGGTGAGCAGCGGCAACACGACCACACCGACCGCGAGTGCGAGCCATCGACGGCGCCCGGTGAGCGCCGTGGGACGGCTCCAGCGGCGACCCTCCGCCGGCACGGGCGCCTCCCGCCCGATGACCGCCACGTCGAACTCTCCGGCGGCGAGGCGGAGGATGCGGTTGATGATCGAGCCGCGCGCCATCTCTTGCAGGCGCGACCGGCGGCTCGCCCCGAGCACGATGCGGGTTGCGTTCTCGGCGCGCGCGACCGCCACGAGCGCCTCGGCGACATCGCCCGCAGCGACCTCGCGGTACTCGCCGCCGAGCTCCTCCAGCAACGCCCGGTGGCGCTCGAGCTCTTCGCTCGCCGGGGCCGCCAGTCCGTCCTGGGGGCGCACATGGACGCCCACGAGCTCGCCGTGGGTGCGCATCGCCGTCCGGGCCGCACGGCGCACAAGCGCGTCGCCGCCCGCCGCGCCGGTCATGGCGACGACGATCCGCTCGCGCGTCTCCCACGTCTGCGCGATGCCGTGAAGCTCACGGTAGCGCTCCAGCGCCTCGTCGACGCGATCGGCGGTCCACAGCAACGCGATCTCGCGGAGGGCGCCGAGGTTGCCGGGCCGGAAGTAGTTCGCCAGGGCTGCGTCGACCTTATCGGCCGCGTACACGTTGCCATGGGCGAGCCGCCGTCGCAGGGCCTCGGGGCTCATGTCGACGAGCTCGATCTGGTCGGCCCGCCGCACGACGTCGTCGGGAACGGTCTCCCGCTGTTGGACTCCCGTGATCCGCTCGATCACGTCGTTGACCGACTCGAGGTGCTGGATATTGAGGGTGGTGACGACGTTGATACCGGCCTCGAGGATCTCGTCGACGTCCTGCCACCGTTTCTCGTTCCGCGAGCCCGGGACGTTCGTATGCGCGTACTCGTCGACCAGGACCACCGCGGGTCGCCGGGCGATCACCGCATCGACGTCCATCTCGGTGAACTCCGCTCCCCGGTAGGTGAGCGTCCGCCGGGGGATCACCTCCAGATCCCGCATCATCTCGGCGGTGTGGGCCCGCCCGTGTGTCTCGACGATGCCGATCACCACGTCCGTGCCACGCTCGTGGCGCCGCCACCCCTCATCGAGCATCGCGTAGGTCTTGCCGACTCCGGGGGCGGGACCGAGATACATGCGCAGCATTCCACGGGCCATCGGGTTGATGCTAATGGCCCGTGGGGAGGCCCGGCTGAGGCCTGTCGGATTCTCGACCGCACCGACCGGCGGTCGCCCCGGCTGCCGCGTCCTCGCGCCCCTGCTGAGATGCGCCGCACGGTTCACACCGGGCTCCTGTCCCTGGCCCCACGAAACACGCCGGGCACTTCAGCTGCGATCACCCGGCTTCCACCCCTACGACTGCATCAGGCGCCAAACACGTTGCCGATGAGCAGGTCCAGGAGCTTGATGAAGATGAACGGTGCGACGAGCCCGCCGAGTCCGTAGATCAGCAGGTTACGTCGCAACAGGGCGGTGGCGCCGATCGCTCGGTACTTGACCCCGCGCAGGGCGAGCGGGATGAGGGCGGGGATGACCAACGCGTTGAAGACGATGGCGGAGATGATCGCGCTGCGCGGGCTGTGGAGGTTCATGACGTTGAGCACGTCGAGCGGACCGGTCGTCTCGCCGGGCGCCGCGTAGCTCGCGGCGAAGATCGCGGGAAGGATGGCGAAGTACTTCGCGACGTCGTTGGCGATCGAGAAGGTCGTGAGCGACCCCCGGGTGATGAGCAGCTGCTTGCCGACCTCGACGATCTCGATGAGCTTCGTGGGATTGGAGTCGAGATCGACCATGTTCCCGGCCTGCTTCGCGGCCGAGGTGCCGGTGTTCATGGCGACGCCGACGTCCGCCTGGGCCAAGGCCGGCGCGTCGTTGGTGCCGTCGCCGGTCATCGCGACCATGTAGCCCTTCGACTGCTCATCGCGGATGAGCGTGAGCTTTTCCTCCGGGGTGGCCTGGGCGAGATAGTCGTCCACGCCCGCCTCGGCGGCGATGGCCGCGGCGGTCAGCGGGTTGTCTCCCGTGATCATCACGGTGCGGATGCCCATGCTCCGGAGCGCGTCGAACCGGTGGCTGATGCCCTCCTTGACGATGTCCTTGAGGTGCACGACGCCGAGCGCCGCCCCGTTCCGCGCAACCACGAGGGGGGTGCCCCCGGCCTGGGCGACGCGCTCCACGATGTCCGTCAACGTCGGCGGCAGGCTGCCACCCTGCCCGGTCACGAAGGCCTCCACCGAGTCCGCGGCGCCCTTGCGGATGACGGTCCCGTTGAAGTTGACGCCGCTCATGCGGGTCTCAGCGCTGAAGGGGACGAACTCGAGCCCCTCCGCACCCTCCTGACGCTCGCGCAGGCCGAACCGCTCCTTCGCCAGCACGACGATGGAGCGCCCCTCGGGCGTCTCGTCCGCCAGTGAGGCCAGCTGGGCGGCCTCGGCGAGCTCTCGCTCGGAGACGCCGTCCGCGGGGAGGAACTCGGCGGCCTCGCGGTTGCCGATCGTGATCGTGCCGGTCTTGTCGAGGAGAAGCACATCCACGTCGCCGGACGCCTCGACGGCGCGACCGGACAGTGCGAGGACGTTGCGCTGCACCAGGCGGTCCATCCCCGCGATGCCGATGGCCGAGAGGAGCGCCCCGATCGTGGTCGGGATCAGGGCGACGAGGAGCGCGATGAGCGAGGTGATCGAGATGAGGCTGCCGGCGTAGGTGCCCATCGGCCGCAGCGCGACGACGACGACGAGGAAGACGATCGTCAGCCCGGCGATGAGGATGTTGAGGGCGATCTCGTTCGGCGTCTTGCGTCGCTCGGCCCCCTCGACCAGCGAGATCATGCGGTCGAGGAAGCTCTTGCCGGGCTCCTGCGTGACCCGCACGACGATGCGATCCGAGAGGACCCGGGTCCCGCCCGTTACCGAGCTTCGGTCCCCTCCCGATTCACGGATGACCGGAGCCGATTCGCCGGTGATCGCCGACTCGTCGACCGAGGCCACGCCTTCGACCACCTCACCGTCGGCCGGAATGAGGTCCCCCGCCTCGCAGACGACGAGGTCGCCCAGAGCGAGATTGGCCGCCGGCACACGCTCCTCTCCGCCGCCGGGCCGGATGCGCCGGGCCTCGAGCTGGCTTCGCGTGGCGCGCAATGCATCGGCCTGGGCCTTGCCCCGGCCTTCGGCCACCGCCTCGGCGAGATTGGCGAACACCACGGTCAGCCACAGCCAGAACGCGATGACGCCGGTGAAGGCGAGCGAGCCGCTGATCCCTCTGACGAGGTCGGCCACGAATATCCCGGTCGTGATGGCAGCGCCGACCTCGACGACGAACATCACCGGGTTGCGGATCTGCACCCGGGGGTCGAGCTTCCTGAGCGACGCCCAGAGCGCCGGTACGAGGATGTCCGCGGTGAAGAGTGGCCGAGGTGTGTGTCTCGACAGGGTGTCGGTCGTCATGATCGCGGCGGCGGGCCGAAGGCTTGGTCGAGGTCCAGGTTCAGGAGGAGCACGTTCACGCCCGGCTCACCGAGGAATCCGGCGTCGCGGCCGTCGGTCTGCCGGTCGACGAGTGCGAGCACCTGCGCGAGCGGGACCCCGCGAACCGCGGCGACGCGCTTGGCCTGCAGGCGGGCGTTGGCCTTCGAGATCTGCGGGTCGATGCCCGACGCCGACGTGGTGATCATGTCGACCGGCAGATCCCGTGCCCGGAGCCCCGGGGTGTACGGGCCCTCGAGCTTGAGCGCATCGGCGATGTACCCGTCGACGAGCTCCTTGAGCGCGATGGTGTTCGGGCCGTAGTTCTCGAAGGTCGTCGGCAGCGGCTGATAGCCGGGCACGGTGGCCGACGGGCGGGAGTGGAAGTACGCCGGCGACGTGAATCCCTGTCCTGCGAGCTTCGAGCCCACGACCTCGCCGTTGAGCTTGACCAGGCTGCCGTCGGCCCTGTCCGGGAAGAACGCCTGGCTGGCCCCCGTCATGACGAGCGGGTAGAGGACGCCGAGCAGGAGCGTGAGCAGGATCATCATGCCAAGGGACACCCCGGCGAGGCGCAGCGCACGTCCGCGCATCAGAACAGCCCTCCGCTCTCGACCGCGATCGGACCGAGGACAAGTGCGGGCACGAAGGTCAGCGCGGCGATCAGGATGATGACGCCGATCAGGGTGACAACGAAGGTCGCCGAGGTGGTGCGGAGGGTGCCCAGGCCCGCCGGGATGACCTTCTTATTGGCCAGCGCACCGGCCACGGCCAGGGCCGACAGGATCGGGATGTATCGGCCGAACAGCATGGCGACGCCGCCGAGTGTGGCCGAGAAGTCCTTGTACCCGTACCCGGCGAACGCGCTCCCGTTGTTGTTGAACTGCGACATGTACGCGTACATCGCCTCCGCGAAGCCCTGTGGACCGGCGTTGTAGATCGATGCCGTGGCCGGCCCCACGGTGACGGCAACGGCCAGCATGATGAGCACGCCGATGGGCATGGTGAGGATGCCGATGGAGGCGAACTTGATCTCGCGGGCCTGGATCTTCTTTCCGAGATACTCGGGGGTGCGTCCCACCATCAGACCGCTGATGAACACCGCGATCACGACGAGCAGCAGCATTCCGTAGAGCCCCGAGCCGACGCCGCCGAACGCCACCTCCCCCACCCCCAGGAGCGTGAGCGGCACGACCGCCGCGCCGCCGGTCCACGCGTCGTGCCCGCTGTTCACCGACCCGTTCGAGGCAGCCGTGGTCGCGCTACCCCACAGCACCGAGTTGGCGACGCCGAAGCGGACCTCCTTGTCCTGGAGGTTGCCGCCCGACGAGCTCGACGTGGCGGAGAGCTCGACACCCGTCTGGCGCAGCACCTGGGACCCGCGCTGCTCGAAGGGCAGCGCCGCGAAGATGCCGGCCACGAGGATCACCATCATGGCCGCGTACAGCGCCCAGCCCTGCGCGACGGAGCCCGCCATCTTGCCGAACGTGTAGGTCAGTGCCGCGGGAATGAGGAGGATCGCCCAGCATCTCGAAGAAGTTGGAGAGCGGCGTCGGGTTCTCGAAGGGGGTCGCGGAGTTCGTGTTGTAGTAGCCGCCGCCGTTGGTTCCCAGCTGCTTGATCGCGATCTGCGAGGCCACCGGCCCACGGACGACCGTCTGCGTGACGGGCTGGTTGTCCTCGCCGGTCGCCCCCAGCGTGCGCGCCTCCACCGTCTGGTACGTGACCGGGTCGGAGAAGGTCTGCATCACGCCCTGCGAGCCGAGGATCAGCGTCCAGACCACGGCGAGGGGTACGAGCACGTAGAGCGTGACCCGAACGAGGTCTGACCAGAAGTTGCCGAGCGATGCGGTCCCCCTGCGAGTGAATCCGCGGATGACGGCGGCGAGCACGGCCATGCCGACGGCGGCCGAGACGAAGTTCTGCACGGTCAGCCCGAGCATCTGGCTCAGGTAGGACAGCGTCGACTCGCCGCCGTAGAACTGCCAGTTGGTGTTGGTGACGAAGCTGACGGCCGTGTTGAACGCGAGGCTCCAGCTCATCCCCGGCAGGTCGGCGGGGTTCATCGGCAGGTGACCCTGCAGGCGCAGGATCAGGTAGAGCAGCGCGAAGCCGACGGCGCCGAAGACGACGACCGAGCTCGCGTAGCTCTTCCAGTTCTGCTCGCGGGCGGGGTCGATCCGAAGCAGGCGGTAGATGCCGCGCTCGACCGGTCCGAAGACCCTCGTCAGCCCCGGAACTCGCTTCCCTTCGTACACCCGGGCGATGAACGCGCCGAGCGGCGGCGTCAGCGCCGTGAGCACGACGAGGTAGAAGACGATCTGCGCGATCCCGTTGGCGGACATGGCCTAGAAGCGCTCCGCCTTGAACAGCGCGTAGCAGAGGTACAGGAAGAGCGCCACGGCGACGACGAGCCCCGCGATGTCCCCTGCGCTCACGCGCCGGCCTCCCGGTCGTGGGTGGGGGTCACTCGATCTTCCCGATGGCCCAGAGGGCGACCGCGAAGAGGAGAAAGGCGGCGAGCGCGATCGCGATTGCGGCGACATCACCCATGTCGAGGACGATAGTCGGCCGCCCTGCGTCCAGCTGTCAAGGCTCCGTACGGATTCGGCGCTCCCGCGTCAAGGACGCGTATGGGAAGCGCCGACGGGCCGAGCGCGGCAGGGGAACCGCCGCTTTCATGACCTATGCTCGACCGATGGGAAATCAGCGGTCTGCGCCTCCCGGAGGGGGCCTGCCGTGACCGACCGCGAGGCGGAACGCGCCGGCCGCGAGCCGGCGACCCGGGGAATCCTCCGCATCTACCTCGGTCCGGCACCGGGCGTCGGCAAGACCTACGCCATGCTGAACGAGGGGTGGCGTCGGCACGAGCGGGGCACGGACGTCGTCGTCGCCGTCGTCGAGACCCACGGACGCGCGAAGACCGCAGCGATGATCCGGGACCTCGAGGTGCTTCCGCGCCGCCGGCTCACCTATCGGGGGGCGTCGTTCGAGGAGATGGACGTCGACGCCGTGATCGCGCGGCGCCCCGCGGTCGCACTGGTGGACGAGCTCGCCCACACGAACGTCCCCGGGTCACGCAACGAGAAGCGATGGCAGGACGTGGAGGAGATCCTCGACGCCGGTATCAACGTCGTCACCACCCTCAACATCCAGCACCTCGAGTCGGTCAACGACGTGATCGAGCAGATCACCGGCGTCGCGCAGCGCGAGACGATCCCCGACACCGTCGTGCGCCGCGCCGAGCAGATCGAGCTCGTCGACATGAGCCCGGAGGCGCTCCGCCGCAGGATGGCGCACGGAAACATCTACCCGGCCGAGAAGATCGACGCGGCGCTCGCGAACTACTTCCGCCCGGGCAACCTCGGCGCCCTCCGCGAGATCGCGTTGCTGTGGACCGCCGATCGCGTCGACGAGGCGCTGGAGCGCTACCGCGAGCTTCACGGCATCGCGCAGACGTGGGAGACACGCGAGCGGATCGTCGTCGCGATCACCGGCGCCGCCGGCGGCGACGCGCTGGTGCGGCGGGCAGCGCGGACCGCGATGCGGACTCACGGCGACCTCATCGGCGTCCACGTGCGGCCGCTCGACGGTCTCTCGGCGCCGGCCGCCGGCGACCTGGAGCACCAGCGCGCGCTTCTCGAGGAGCTCGGCGGGGACTTCCGGGAGGTGGCGGCGGCCGATGTCGCCGAGGCGCTGGTCGCCGTGGCCCGCGCCGAGAACGCCACTCGGCTCATCCTGGGGGCGACACGCCGGTCGCGCCTGCAGGAGGTGCTTCGCGGATCGGTGATCAACCGAATCCTGCGGCTCGCCGGAGGCGAGTTCGATGTCGCGGTGATCGGCCGCGAAGCCCCGGCGTCGATGCCGGAGCGCAGATGGCGCCGCCCGGCGGCGCTTTCGAACCGGCGCCGCATCCTGGCGATCGCGATCGCCGCGCTGGTGCTCCCGCTTCTCACGCTCACCCTGGCGCACATCGGGTCGGCCGTCGCCCTGCCGAGCATCCTCCTCATCTACCTGGTGGTCGTGATTGGCGTCGCGGCGATCGGGGGCCTGCTGCCGGCACTCGCTGCGGCGGTCGCGAGCTTCCTCCTGGTCAACTGGTACTTCACGCCGCCGCTCCACACGTTCTCGATCGGGGAGGGCGAAAACCTGCTGCAGCTGATCGTGTTCCTCGGCGTCGCCGCGGGGGTCAGCGCCCTTGTCGAGCTCTCGGCGCGGCGGGCGATGGAGGGCGCGTCGGCGCAGGCCGAGGCGGAGGCGCTTGCGCGACTCGCCGGGCTCTCGCCGCTCCCGAACCTGCTCGAGGCGCTCGTCCGCGCGTTCGGCCTGGAGGGGGCTGCCGTGCTCCATCGGGAGGAGGGCGGCTGGCGCGCCGACGCGGTGGCCGGAGCGGCCCCGTCCTCGCCCGAGGCCGCGAGCGGGACGCTCGAGCTCGACGAGACGCATGTGCTGGCAACGGTCGGTCCGGCATTCGACGTGCGCGACAACCGCGTCGTCGCCGCCTTCACTCGGGAGCTTGCGGCAACGCTCGAGGTCCGCGACCTCGAGGAGGAGGCATCGCACGCGGAGGAGCTTGAGCGCGCTGGCGAGCTCCGCGGTGCGCTCCTTTCCGCCGTGTCCCATGACCTGCGCACCCCGCTCGCGGCGATCAGGGCGGCGGTGACGAGCCTCATGGAGAAGGACGTCCAGTGGCCGCGGGAGGCCGTCGACGAGTTCCTGGCGACGATCGACGTGGAGGCCGAGCGCCTCGACGTGCTGCTCGGCAACCTCCTCGACATGAGCCGCATCCAGACCGGGGCGCTCGAGCTGACCGAACGGGAGGTCGGACTCGACGAGGTCGTCCCGGCGGCGCTGACCAGCCTCGGCATCCGAGCCGCCGAGATATCGGTGGAGATCTCCGAGTCGTTGCCGAGGGTGGTGGCCGACCCCGGTCTCCTCGAGCGCGCCATCGCGAACCTGATCGCGAACGCGATCGCCCGTTCCCCGGCGGGTCGCCCGGTGCGGGTAACGGGCGACGCGGTCGACGGGCGGATCGAGGTGCGCGTCGTCGATCACGGTCCGGGCATTCCCGAGCGAGATCGCGACCGGGTGTTCGTGCCGTTCCAGCGTCTGGGCGACGGACACGGCTCGTCCGGCGGCGTGGGACTGGGGCTGGCGGTGGCGAAGGGGTTCGTCGAGGCGATGGGCGGGTCGATCGAGATCGAGGACACCCCAGCCGGGGGTGCGACGATGGTGGTCGCCCTAAAGAGGGCACCGTGAGCCCCATGTTCGGATGCGCGCTGAGGGACGACTCGACCGACCGCGGGGCCTCGGTGGCCCGCGCTAGAATCTGCCCGACCCTGCCCCGAGGAGGACCAGATCGGCCTGCGCGTGATGAAGTTCGGCGGAAGCTCCGTCGCCGACGCCGACAAGATCAAGAACGTCGCCCGTCGCGTCGCCGAGGCGAAGGAAGGCGGTGACTCCGTCGTCGCCGTCGTGTCCGCGCGCGGCAAGACGACCGACGGCCTCGTCGCCATGGCCCAGGAGATCTCGGACCGGCCGGATCCTCGGGAGATGGACATGCTGCTTTCGACCGGGGAGCGCATCTCGTGCGCCCTCATGGCGATGGCGCTGCACGACCTCGGCCACGAGGCGATTTCCTTCACGGGCTCGCAGGCGGGCATCGTCACCGACACCGCCCACACCAAGGCGAAGATCGTCGAGATCAAGGCCGAGCGCCTGCGAAGCGCCTTGGCCGAGGATCACATCGTGCTCGTGGCGGGCTTCCAGGGGGTCTCGACCGAGCGCGACGTCACCACGCTCGGACGCGGGGGGAGCGACACCAGCGCCGTCGCGCTCGCCGCGGCGCTCGACGCCGACGTGTGCGAGATCTACACCGACGTCACCGGCGTGTTCACGGCCGATCCGCGCATCGTCCCGGAGGCCCGGCGGCTCCCGCTCGTGAGCCACGAGGAGATGCTCGAAGCCGCTGCGAACGGGTCCAAGGTGCTTGCGCTTCGATCAGTGGAGTTCGCCCGCAACCACAACGTGCCCGTCCACGTACGCTCATCATTCGTGCCCGACGACGGCACCTGGATCACCGAGGAGACGCCCGATATGGAGAAGGCAATCGTGTCCGCCATCGCGCACAAGAGCGACGAGGCGAAGATCACGCTCGCCGGGGTCGCCGACCGCCCGGGCGTGGCCGGCACGATCTTCACGGCGCTCGCCGACGCGATGATCAACGTCGACACGATCATCCAGAACGTCAGCCACCAGGGCCACACCGACGTGTCGTTCACCGTGCCGCTCGCCGAGCTTCGCAAGGCGGAGGAGGTCGTGACCGGGCTGCGGTCGACACTCGATTACGCGGAGCTCATGACCGACGACCAGATCGGCAAGGTCACCCTGGTCGGCGCGGGCATGAAGTCCGAGCCGGGTGTCGCCGCAAAGATGTTCCGCGTCCTGTCGGCGGAGGGCATCAACATCCAGATGATCGACACGTCGACGATCCGGATCACGGTGGTCATCGACCGCCGCGAGGTCGAGCGCGCGGTGCGCGCCCTGCACGAGGCGTTCGACCTGGGCAGCGAAGCCGAGCGGAGGGTGCATGTTTAGGGTCGCCGTGGTCGGCGCCACCGGCGCGGTCGGCGGCACCATGCTGCGCGTGCTCGAGGAGCGGGGCTTCCCGGTCACCGAGCTGCGTCCGCTCGCGTCGTCGCGCAGCACCGGGCGTCAGCTCGACTACCTCGGCCGGCCCGTGTACGTCGAGACGCTCACCGACACCGCGTTCGAGGGCATCGACATCGCGCTGTTCTCCGCGGGCGGCGACCGCTCCCGGACGTTTGCTCCCGCCGCGGTCGAGGCCGGCGCCGTCGTCATCGACAACTCGTCGGCGTTCCGGCTGGACGCGAACGTGCCCCTCGTGGTGCCCGAGGTCAACGAGTCCGACCTCGAGGGCCATAGCGGGATCATCGCGAACCCGAACTGCGTCGCCGCGCCGCTCGTCGTCGCGCTCAAGCCCATCGCCGACGCCGTCGGGCTCGACCGCGTCGTCGTCTCGAGCTACCAGTCGGTCAGCGGCACCGGCGCGGCCGCGATCGAGGAGCTGCTCGCCCAGACGCGCGGATACCTGCACGGCAACGAGCCGGAGCCGTCCGTCTACCCGCATCCGATCGCGTTCAACGTGCTGCCTCACATCGACACGTTCGACGAGTCCGGCTACACCGGCGAGGAGCGCAAGGTCGCCGCGGAGACCCGGAAGATGCTCGGCATTCCCGACCTCGCGGTGAGCGCGACCTGCGTCAGGGTCCCGGTCGTGCAATCGCACTCGGTGGCGGTCCACGTCGAGACCTCCGAGAAGATCGGCGCCCAGCACGTGCGTGAGCTCTTCATGGGGGCTCCCGGCGTCATGCTCGTCGACGACCCCGGCCACAACCAGTATCCGCTGCCCAGGGAGGCGACCGGCCGGGACGAGGTGCTGGTCGGGCGGATCCGGGACGACAGCTCACACCCCCGAGGCCTCGCGATGTGGATCGTGAGCGACAACCTCAGGAAGGGCGCCGCCACCAACGCGGTACAGATCGCCGAGTCGCTCGTGACCCGCGGCTGGTTGTGACCCGGCCGGGTGGGCTTAGCCGAGCGCGGTGGTGAACGGCGTCGGCCGCCCGTCGATGCAGACCATCCGGCGGCCGATCGCCTCCCCGCGACCCGCCGCCTCGGCGCATCGCTCGCAGACCTCCAGCCCGCCGTCGACGTCGACGGTCGCCTCCGCCTGGCCGTGACCCGGGTCGACGCCGCAGAGGCCGGCGAACGGCGCGTCGGCGGGCATGTCGAGGTCCACGAGTTCGGCCGCCTGTTCCAGTGAGCGGTTCGCCGCCATGACATCCGGCTCGAGCGCGTGAAGCTCGGCGACCGACGAGGCGCGGCTGAGCACGGCGTCGATGAGCACCTGCCGCTCGACGACCTCGTCGAGGAGATGCCGCGCCGCGTCCGGCAGCGGTTGCCGCGCCAGAATCGCCGTCCGCGCCCGGACGGCGTCGAGGCGCACCTGCAGTTGCGTGCGCGCGTCGAGCATCGCGATCCGCGCCGGCTGCTCGGAGCGGCGGATGCCCCAGGCGACCGCCCAGAGCCCACCGAGGGCGCTGAGCCCGAGCAGCGCCCCGACCTCGCGCACCGCCATCAGGAGGGAGACGGAACGGCCGGAGTCGGCGCCGACGCGGACGCCGGGGCGGTCCGCCGGGACCGCTCGATCCCTCCGAGCGCCAGCCGCATCAGCGTGACCTCGCCCCGGCTGCGAACCGGCGAGAACCCGAGGCGCTCCAGCAGGGCGCGATCCAGGAGCGTGTGGTGGCCGGCCTCGGCGCCCTGGCCGATCGTCGTTGCGAACACGTCGACGCTGGGAACGTCCCGCGACTTGAGGTCGGCGAGGGCTTCGAGCAACAGCCGCTCCAGCGCGCCGACCGGGTCGGCATCGTCGAGGAAGACGCAGGTGACGAGCGCGCCGTCAGCGTGCGGCGGGCCCGTCGGGAGCGTCCGCGCGCGCGGGAACGCCGACGCCGGACCGTACTGCAGCATTCCGACGAAGGCGTCGCCGTCGAGGAGGATCCGGCCCCAGGACCCGTGCTCCTGTTCGAATGCCGCGACCCAGCGGGCCTTGCCGTCCGGGCTGCTTGCCGTCTTCTGCGACTGCCAGAAGGTGCAGTCGACGCAGCACGCCGGGAGTGCGTCGCGCTCCGCGCCGGTCAGGGCGGCGACACGGGTCACCGCTGGCGGACTCCGCTCACACGAGGATGATACGGCCGCGGTACGGCTTGTCCATCGCGTCCGGCCGTGGTTTGCACGAGTGCTGCCATCCGAGAAGTGGCTTTGCGATCCGGCGGCTGCAGATCACCGCCAGATCTCAAGACGGATCGAACGATGGCAACGCTCGGGGGCTTGTCCTCGGTCGGGCCCATATCTTCAGATATGAACCCTCCCTGCGTCCGCGTCTGGCGGGATTCTCGCTCGCCGGATCGCAAAGGAACTTCTGGCATGGAACACTAGGTCCGTGACACCTCCCGCACAGTTACCGGCCGGCGCGTCGCAGGCGCGACGCCGTTCCGCCGCCCGCCGCCGCCAGATCCGCCGCCGCCGCGCGGTTGCGCTTGGCGTGGTGGCCCTCGCGATCGGCGTTCTCACGATCCGCGCGATCAGCGGAGGCGGGTCCACGTCCGCCAGCGGCGCCGCCGAGCGAACCGGCGAGGCGGCTCAGGCCGCGCAGGCGACCGTCGCACCGCCGCTCACCCGGTCGATCCGGCTCTCGGCTGTCGGCGACACCGTGATGGGCAGCCTGCCGTACGGGCTGCCCTCGGACGGGGGTCGCAGCCTCTTCACCGCCGTCAAGCCGCTGCTGCGCGGCGACGTCGTGCTCGGCAACTTCGAGGGCACCTTCGCCACCGGCGGGTCCTCGAAATGCGGGTCGAGTCCCGGGCCGAACTGCTTCGCGTTCCACACCCCGCCCTCGTATGCGCGGTGGCTCAAGGACGCGGGATTCACAGTGGTCAATCTCGCGAACAACCACGCCGACGACTTCGGCGCGACCGGCCGCGCCCAGACGCGCGCCACCCTCGCGCGCAACGGGATTCGCGGCACCGGATGGCCCGGGTCGATCGCCTACCTCAAGGTCGCGGGAGGCGAGGTCGCGGTGGTCGGCTTCGCCCCGAACAACGTCTCGAACTCGATGCTCGACATCGCCGGAGCCCGCAGCCTCGTCGCCCGCGCCGCCGCCCGTGCTCCCGTGGTGATCGTGACGGTTCACGCCGGCGCGGAGGGATCCACCGCGGATCGCGTGCGTCCGGGCACCGAGACCTTCCTCGGCGAGAACCGCGGCAACTCCCTGCGGTTCGCGCATGCCGTCGTCGACGCGGGGGCCGACATCGTCATCGGCCACGGGCCACACGTCATGCGCGGGATCGAGTTCTACCGCGGCAAGCCGATCGCCTACAGCATGGGCAACTTCATGGGGTACGCCGTGTTCTCCCTGAGCGGGAACAAATCTCAGAGCGCCGTGCTCGACGTCGAGCTCGGACCGACCGGCAAGTTCCAGCGCGGCAGCCTCAAGCCGCTGACCCTCGTCGGGAAGGGCGTTCCGACGCCCGGCGGGACGTCCGTCTCGCGGGTGGGGAGGCTGTCGCGGCTCGACTTCGGCGCCCGGGCCGCCGTCATCGGGTCGGACGGCTCGATCAGCCCGCCGGCCGGCTCCGGGTAGCGGCCGAACCCGGCCGGTCGATCACCCGACCGGAGAACGCGTCCCGAACTCGGGAAGCCTGCGACGGCCGGTGAGCAGATCCACGAGCTCGTCCGGTGGAAGCGGGGGAGCGAAGAAGTAGCCCTGGGCCTCGTCGCATCCCAGCCGCCGGACGAGCTCGACCTGCTCCAGGGTCTCGGTGCCCTCCGCCACGACCGACATCCCGAGCTCGTGGGCCATCTCGATCACGTGGCGCACGATCACGTCGGCGCCCTGGAGAACGGTGAGCCGCTGGATGAAGCTCCGGTCGATCTTGAGCGACTGGATGTCGAGCTGCGCGAGGTAGGCGAGCGACGAGTACCCCTGCCCGAAGTCGTCGAGCGAGAGGCGCACGCCGAGCGATCGCAGCTGGTCGACCGCTTCGAGCGACGGCTCGTCGTTGCCGATGAGGACGCTCTCGGTGATCTCGAGCATCACGTCGTCCGGCGTCAGGTGCGCCTTGGCCAGCGCCTCCTTGACCGTCCAGGCGATCTCGGGATCGCGGAGCTGATGGCCCGACAGGTTCACGTGGATGCAGGGAACCCGGTCCATGGACGCACGCCACTCGGCGCCCTGCCGGCAGGCCTCGGCGAGGGCCCACGCGCCGACGTCCTGGATCAGCCCGGTCTCCTCGGCGACGGCGATGAGCTCGGAGATCACCACCGGCGCGCCATCCGCGCGCTGCCAGCGCAGGAGCGCCTCGGCCGCGACGACGCCGGAGTCGCCCTGGAGGTCGACGAGGGGCTGGTACTGCAGGTGGAGCTCGCCGTGGTCGAGTGCCACCCGCAGCTCCGACTCGAGGTCGAGGCGCCGGCGCGCGCGCTCGCTGAGCTCCGGCCGGAAGGTCTGGGTCCGTCCACGTCCGGCGGCCTTCGCGTGGTACATCGCGATGTCGGCGGCGTTCAGCAGATCGCTGTCCACCGGGCTGCTCGCGTCGTGGTAGGCGATCCCGACGCTCGCGGAGGGGACGATGTCACGGCCGGCGACGGTCAGGGGCTTCGAGAGCGCGGCGACGATGCGGTCGGCGACCACCTCCGCCTCGATCGGCGACCTCGTCCGGCTGAGCAGGACCGTGAACTCGTCCCCGCCGAGCCGGGCGACGGTGTCCTCCACGCGGACGCAGCTCGCGATGCGGTTGGCCGAGGCGATCAGGAGCTCGTCGCCGGCGGCGTGGCCGAGGCTGTCGTTGACGGTCTTGAACCGGTCGAGGTCGATGAAGAGCACCGCCATCTGTTCGCCTGGCTGCAGCCGCGCCGCGGCGATCTCGACCCGCTCGCCGAACAGGGTGCGGTTTGGCAGCTTGGTGAGCGGGTCGTGGAACGCCTGCTCCCGCCCCTCCAGCGCCTTCGCGTCGGCGAGGGCCAGGCTCGCGTGCTCGGCGAACGCGAGCAGCACCTCGCGCTCCGACGGGCTGTATGTCCGCGCTCCGTCACGGGAGGCGACGATCACCGATCCGACGGTCACGTCCCCCTCGTGCACAGGGGCGGCCATGGCGGCGGTGATGCCCATCGCCCTGGCACCCGCGAGCACCTCGGGCGACTCGTTGACGAAGTCCTCGATGACGACCAGGTCGTCATCGCGAATCGCCCGTCCGGAGGGTCCCTGCGTGAGCGGCAGGCGCCGGAGGGTGGCGACCGCGTCCGGGGGGAGGCCGTGGCTGGCGACGAGCACATGCTCCGACGGGTTGTCCGTGTCGATCATCCTGATGAGCGCGATCTCCTCGCCCAGAAGCGTCGCCAGGCCCGTGGTGATGGCCCGGAAGATCTCGTCGAGCTCCGCCCGGTGCGCGATCGAGCGCTGGATGACCGAGAGGCGCTCGAGCAGCTGCTGGCGCTCCCTCAGGCCGGAGAGGATCTGCAGGTTCTCGTCGGCAACCCGCAGCACGCCGAGCATGCTGTGAAGCAGTCCGATCTCATCCGGCGAGAGGGGGCCGCCCCGGGAACGTCCGACCAGCAGCCGGACCGGGAAATCGTCGTCGGAGGCGACCGTCGTGACATCGCACGCTCCGACGCCAGGTACGAGGACCTTCCCGCCGCTCCGGGCCGCCGCGCGGATGAGGTCGGCGTCGGGCGGCGCGTCGTTCGAGCCGGCTGAGGTGCAGAGGACCTGCTCGTCGCGGATGAACGCCGCGATGTCGCCGGCGACGCCCGTGCGGACGTGGTCGACCGCGACGCGGTGCATGGCCACCGGGTCGACGCAGTCCGACACGGCGCGGAGAAAGTCGGTGAGGGCCTGGGCCGTCCACGCGCCGGTGACGTGCCGGGTCTCCATACGAACCGGTATCGGTCGCAGGCAGACCCAGCTAAAGCATCAAGACCGCATCACGAACCCGCGAGGATCAGACCCCGACGGTCTCCAGCACGCGGTCGACCGGGACCATGTGGCGCTTGAACTGCATCGCCTCCTGGGGCAGGCCGAGGGCGAGGCCGAGGAGCTGCGGCAGGTGGAGGACGGGCATGTTGTACTCCGTGCCGTTTGCGGCCTCCGCCTTGCGCTGGTAGGCGTCCATCGCGAGGTGGCAGAGCGGGCACGGGGTGACCATGCAGTCCGCCCCCGCGTCACGCGCCTGCGAGAGGGCGACGTGCGACTCCTTGAGCGCCACCTGCTCTCGGGCGAGGATGATCGGGAAGCCGCAGCACTTGGTCTTCGCGTCGTAGTCGGCGACCTCGCCGCCGAGGGCCCGGATGAGCCGCTCCATCGACTGGGGCTTGTCGGGATCCTCGAAGCCCATCACCGACGACGGGCGCAGGAGCTGGCACCCGTAGTACGGAGCAACGCGCAGGCCGTTGAGCCCGCGCGGCCCCTGCTTCTCGAGCATCGCGAGGCCCTCCTCCGTGGAGATGTACCAGAGGAGGTGCGTCACCTCGACGCTGCCGCTGTAGGGCCGCGACCCGGCCTTGACGAGCTCGCCGTTGACCTGCTCGAGCAGGCGCGGGTCCTCCTTCACCATCTTGTTCGCCCGCCGCAGGTTGAGCGTGCAGACGTTGCAGATGGTGAGGACGTCGTGACCCATCTCCTCCGCCTCGGAGAGGATGCGCGCGTTGAGCGTGAGATACAGGTTGGGCTTCGCCTCGGCGATGTCGCCGGCGCCGCAGCACGTGGCGGCGGGCATCGGCACGAGCTCGATGTCGAGCATCGGGGCCAGCGCCTTCGTCGTCGTGTTGAGCTCCTTGGAGGAGAACTCGGCGATGCAGCCGGGGTAGTAGGCGAACTGGCGGGCCACTAGATGGTCTCCTTGACGTTCTGAATGAGCTTCTTGACCTCGTCGTGGCGCGCGACCTTGTGCGGCAGCGGGGACGGCGCCTTGCCCTTCTGGAGCATCTTCAGCGCGAACGGAAGGTCGAACGGGGCCTTGAGCGGGTTCGTCATCGGGACCAGCATCGTCTCGTTCAGCTTTCCGCCGTGGCGCATCGAGACCAGGAAGGCCTTCGCGTGGCGGGCGCCGGCGTCCTTCAAGTCGCGGCCCTCCTGGAAGGCGATGCCGCCGAGCTTCTCGATGGCGTCACGCGGGTCGACGCCCTTCGGGCAGCGCTCGTTGCAGTTCATGCAGCGCGTGCAGTCCCACACGCCGTGCGGACCGGTGTAGAGCTTCGCCCGCTCGGCGCGCCGGGTGTCGCGGACGTCGCCGGCGAACCTGTAGCCCCAGGCGAACGCGGCGGGGCCGACGAACTCCGGGTCGGCTTCGAGCGAGTTGCACTCCGAGTAGCAGGCCGCGCAGAGGATGCAGTTCGCCTCCTTGTAGACCCGCTGCATGGCCTCCTTCGGGACGATCCGCTCCTTCTCCGGAGCCGGGCCGTCGGCGATGAGAAACGGCTTGACCGACCG
Source organism: uncultured Thermoleophilia bacterium (assembly GCA_963706315.1). GTDB lineage: Bacteria > Actinomycetota > Thermoleophilia > Miltoncostaeales > Miltoncostaeaceae > CALMEC01. Next base: position 34,284 of record CAVPMA010000024.1, read on the forward strand.
CACCTTCTCCCAGAACGGGTCGAGGTCGACGACGAGGTCCTTGACCGGCTTGAAGTTGCCGATGGGATCGACCTGGACGGTGTCCTTGCCGGACCACGTCTTGAGGTCCTCCACCTGCTGCATGCAGGCCAGCACGGTCCGCCCGTCCGCCTTGCACGCGCACGAGCCGCAGATCGCGCTGCGGCACGAATACCGGATCGCCAGCGAGCCGTCCTGCTCGTTCTGCAGGTCGAGGATCGCGTCGAGCAGCGTCTTCTGCTCCTCGTGCTCCAGGGTGAAGTCCTGGTAGAACGGCTCCGGCTTCGGCGCGTCCGGCTGGTAGCGGAAGATCTTGAATGTCGTGGCTGGCACTCGTGGCTCCCTTAGTAGGTCCGGACCTGGGGCTGGTACTTGGTCATGGTGACCTCGGTGTAGTCGAGGCGGATGGCGTCGTCTTCGAGGTACGAAAGCGTGTGCTTCATCCAGTTGTCGTCGTCGCGCTCGGGGTGGTCGAGCCGCCAGTGGGCGCCCCGGCTCTCGGTGCGCGTGACCGCTCCCTCGACCATGCAGGAGGCGAGGTCGAGCAGCCAGCCGGTCTCGATGGTGTGGATGAGCGACTGGTTGAACGTGCGGCTCTTGTCGGTCACGACGACGTCCTTGAACCGGCCGCGAAGCTCCTCCACCGTGTCCTTCGCCGCCGACAGCTCGTCGCCGGTTCGGAACACGCCGACCTTCTCCTGCATGGTGTCGGCGAGCGCGTCGCGCAGCTCGTGCTGGCGTGGGCCGCCGCTTCGGTCGAGCAGCTTGCGGAGCTTCTGCTCGAAGTCGCGGGCGGCGGCGGGGGTGGCCTCGATCTTGCGCCCGTTGAAGGTGTTCTGGGCGAAGAGCGCGGCGGCGTGGCCTGCGCGCCTGCCGAACACCACGGTCTCGAGGAGCGAGTTGCCGCCGAGTCGGTTCGCGCCGTGCACCGAGACGCAGGCGCACTCGCCGGCCGCGTAGAGGCCGGGCATGTGTGGCGCGGCTCCCCAGTTGTCCACGTGCACCCCACCCATGTGGTAGTGCGCGCCGGGACGGATCGGGATCGGCGCCTCGATCGGGTCGACGCCGGCGAACGCGATCGCGAGCTCGCGGATCTGCGGGAGACGCTCCTTGATGCGGTCGGCGCCGAGGTGGCGAAGGTCGATGAATACGCAGCCGTTCTCGTCGCCGCGGCCCTCGAGGATCTCGGTGGCCTCGGCGCGGCTCACGACGTCGCGCGACGCGAGCTCGAGCTTGTTCGGGGCGTACTTGGTCATGAACCGCTCGCCGCCATTGTTGAGCAGGTACCCGCCCTCGCCGCGCGCGCCCTCGGTCACCAGCACGCCGTTGGTCTTGAGCGTGGTGGGGTGGAACTGCATGAACTCCATGTCCTTCAGCGGCACGCCGGCGGCGAGCGCGAGGCCCATGCCGTCGCCGGTGGAGGCGTGGGAGTTCGTCGACGGCCGGTAGACGCGCCCGGCGCCGCCGGTGGCGAGGATGACCGCCTTGGCCGCGATCGTCTCGACCGCGCCGTGGATCATGTCGTAGGCCACCACGCCGCAGCACGCGCCGTTGCCGTCGCGAACGAGCTCGGTGACGAAGTACTCCTCGTAGGTCGGGATGTCGTACTTGACGCAGACGGTCCAGAGCGTGTGGAGGATCACGAGGCCCGTGACGTCCGCGGCGAAGCAGGTGCGGGGGAAGCCCGCGCCGCCGAACGGCCGCTGGGCGATCTTGCCGGTGGTCTCGTGCCGGCTGAAGACGGCGCCCCAGTGCTCGAGCTGGATGATCTCCGCCGGTGCGCTCTCGCAGAGGATCGCGATGGCGTCCTGGTCGCCGATGTAGTCCGAGCCCTTGACCGTGTCGAAGGTGTGGTTCTCGGGGTTGTCGTCGGTCTCGTTGCCGAGCGCGGCGTTGATGCCTCCCTGAGCGGCGCCGGAGTGGCTGCGCACCGGGTGGATCTTCGTGACCAGGGCGACATCCGCCCCGGCCTCCTTCGCGGCGATCGCCGCTCGCATACCGGCAAGCCCGGCCCCCACCACCACGACATCATGCGTTCGCACGCTTCGCTCTCCTCCGATTCGAGGTCGTAGAGGGACTCTACCTGACGCCTGGCTCCGCACCGGGCCACCCGTGGCGCCCACCCGCGGCGGGTCCCGTTCGCCCCGGGCCCCGTGGGCCATGTGTCCCGCGCGGGCTCATCGGGGCGATTCGGCGAGGACCGGGGAGAGGGTCTTCCGGCGGGTCGTCACGGCGAGCGCCCCCAGTGCCGGCCCGATGCATGCCAGCACGATGCCCGCTCGCGCGCCGGGGCCGTCGGCGATGACGCCGCAGAGCGCCGCACCGGCCCCGATGCCGATCGGGAACGCCGTGTTCAGCCACGTGAACGACTCGGTCACCATCCCCTCCGGCGCGAGCTCGGCGCAGAGCGTGTAGAGGAGGCTCGCCATCGGCGCGATCGCGAGGCCGGCGACGGCCATGAGCGGTACCAGCGACCAGACGGATTGGGCCACGAGTGCCGGTGTGAACGCGGCGGCCATCACCCACGAGACCTCGCGGAAGCGCCGCGCCGCGGGGCGGCGCCACTCCCGCGAGCCGTACCAGAGCCCGCCGCTCATGCTCCCGATCGCCCACACGGCGAGGAGTAGTGCCGCGGCGTTCGGCGATCCCTGCTCGCGCGCGAACGCGGTGACCGCCACCTCGAATGCTCCGAAGCCGGAACCGGCGAGCAATCCGTACACGCCGAGCAGGCGGACGATCGGAAAGCCGAGTGCCCCGCCTGCCGGACGGATCACGACCGGCGCCCGCCATTCGCGGGAGAGCCTGGTCCTCGCGAACCACAGCGTCCCGAACAGCGTGAACGCCGCCCCCGCGATCAGGGCGTCGGCGGGCCCGCCGACCGCGACGGCGGCGGCGACCAGCAGCGGCCCGCCGGTGTACATCGCCTCCTGGACGATCGACTCGAGCGCATACGCGGACTGAAGTCGGGGGCCGGAGAGCATGCTCGCGAGCAGGGAACGGTGGCAGGCCGAGACCGGTGGAATGATCCCCGCGAGGAACGCGAGCGCGATGAGCGCCGGCGCCGACGCGTCGAGCAGCGCCGCGAGCGCGAGGCCCGAGAGCGCCGCAGCGTTGAACGTGGCCAGCGGGACCAGAACCCGGGTCTGGCCGTAGCGATCCACCAGCCGTCCCGCCGGCGCGGCGGTCAACGCCACCGCGAGGAGCTCGGCGCCCGCGGCGACGCCCGCGGCCGAGAACGAGCCCGTGGCGTCACGGACCACCAGGACCGTCGCGAGCGTGCCGAAGCCCAACGGCAGCCTCGCCACGACCGACGCCGCGTAGAGGCGCCGGACGCCGGGGGTCGCAAGCGTCTCGCGGTAGCTCACAGCGCAGCTTTCGCGACGGGCGTCGCGTGGATCCGCCGGATCGAGCGCCGCATCGTCGCGACGATACGCGCGGGGGCGGCGGGCCGGGCACGACCCGGGCGTCCAGAGGTCGTGGCATTGTGGGCCGCATGGGCGGCTTCCACCCGGCGATCGGACGCGCGTTCAACTTCACCGCGGAGGAGCTGGCCGAGAACCGGGAGGGGAGGCTGACGGCCGACCAGGAGCTCATATGGCGGCACAGCGTGCGGGCATGGGAGCGGGGCACCGGCCGAGGCGCCCGGATGCTGGGACTCGGGATCGCGGCGGCGGTCGCCGTCGGCGAGGCCCGGTTCGGCATCGACCGCCTGCAGGAAGAGTCGCTCGAGACGGGCGGCAGGTACCGCATGCACTACCTCCCATCCGACGGGGCCGCGTGGGTGCTCTCGATCGAGCGGATCCCGGTCGAAGGCGACGCGGCGGAGGGCGCGTCGTGAGGCCGCTCCTGGTGCTCGACGGCGACTCGCTCGCTCACCGCGCCTACCACGCGCTGCCCCGGTCGATCCGGGACGCGGCTGGTCGTCCCGCAAACATGATCGTGGGGTTCGCCAACATGCTCCTCGGCCTGTGGGACGCCGAGCGGCCCCGTGCGACGCTGGCGTGCTGGGACACGGTTGGCGCGCCGACCTGGCGTCACGAGCTCCTGCCGGACTATCAGGGTGGCCGGGACTTTCCCGACGATCTCGTCGCCCAGCTCGACCGGCTCCCCGAGCTCATGGCCGCGGCGGGCGTCGCGAACGCGAAGGGCGCGGGGTTCGAGGCCGACGACTTCCTGGCCGCGGCGGTGGCCGCGGAGGCCGGCCGCGACGGCCAGGCCGTCGTGGTGACCAGCGACCGCGATGCGTACCAGCTCGTCGGCGACGCGGTGACCGTCGTGCGGCCGATCCGTGGGGTCCTCGAGGTGGAGCGCGTCGGTCCGGCCGAGGTGCTGGAGCGGTACGGGGTCGTGCCCGGGCTCGTACCCGACTTCATCGCGCTGCGCGGCGATCCCTCGGACCGCATCCCCGGCGCCCGTGGGATCGGCCCGAAGAAAGCGGCGCAGCTCCTCGCCGCCCACGGCTCCCTCGACGGCGCGATCGCGGCACGGGCCCTCGGCGACGATCCGGACGCGCTCCGCAACTACCGGCTGATCGCAACCATGCGCGCGGATGCGCCGATCCCCGAGCTGCCCGACCGGATGCCCGACTGGACGGCGGCCTCGCGGCTCGTCGCCGAATGGGGCCTCGGGGCCCTCGCATCCCGCCTCGCCGCCGCGGCAGCGGCAGGAGACCCCGACTCCGGCTGACCCGCGGACCGTCGCGGTACGGGTTCCCCGAACGCGTCCACCGCGCCGACACCGATGCGTATCCGCCGGCCCCGGGCGACAGTCGCGGAATGAACGCCAGCGCCAGCGCCCGCATCCTGGTGCTCGGAGGCGGCTTCGCCGGCCTCGAGAGCGCCTTCCTCCTTCGGTCCCGCCTCGGGGATCGCGCCGACATCACGCTCGTCTCCGACCGCGACGCCTTCCTCTTCAAGCCCAACACGATCTACATCCCCTTCGGCGCGAAGCCGGAGTCGCTGCTGATTCCCCTCGCCAAGCCGACCGCCAAGCGGCGAATCCGCTTCATCAACGCCGCGTTCCGCGAGCTCGACCCCGTCGGACGGACGGTGCGGGCGGGCGACTGGGCCATCCCCTACGACTACCTCGTCATCGGCACGGGATCCGGGATGCACGCCGAGGAGATCCCCGGGCTCGCCGAGCACGCGGAGACGATCTGGACCCCGGACGAGATGGCGGCCCTCGGGTACCGACTCGAGCGCATCGCCGCGGACGCGAAGGCCGGCGAGCGCCGCCGGATCCTCTTCGCGGTTCCGCCGAACAACAAGTGTGCCGGGCCGCTCTACGAGATCGTGATGATGACCGAGACGTGGCTCCGCAGGCGCGGCGCTCGGGAGAACGTCGAGATCGCGTGGACGACGTTCGAGGGCAGCTACATCCAGGCGTTCGGCCCGAAGCTCCACGAGGTGGTGACCGATGAGTTCGCCGAGCGGGGCATCGACGGCCGCACCGGCTTGCGGATCTCGCACGTCGAGGCCGGCGCCGCCCACTACGAGAACGGTGAGCGGCAGGAGTTCGACCTCCTCGTCGCGTTCCCGCCGTACGTCTCGGCGGTGAGGTACGACGGGCTGCCGGCCGACGATCGCGGGTTCCTGCAGACCAATCACGGCACGCGGCGAGTGCGCGGGCAGGACCGCATCTTCGCCCCGGGGGACGCCGGCGACTTCCCGGTGAAGCAGGCGTTCCTCGCCTTCTTGCAGGCGGACGCCACCGCCGAGACGATCGCCGCCGAGGTGGACGACCGCGAGCCCGCCGACGTCTTCGACGCGGTATCCATGTGCGTGATGGAGGAGTTCGACCGCGCGACGTTCGCGCAGGTGCCGCTGCGGGTCACCGGCGATCCGGACCGGCCGGTGGAGGTCCGCCCCGATGCGAACGGCGCCTACAAGGTCGGGGTGTCGCCCGTGTGGCGCCTCGGGAAGAAGATGCTCGGCGTCTACCTGCCGCTGCGCTTCGGCAACGGGCTGCCCTTCCACGACGGGGCACCGTGGACCGCGATGGAACTGGGACTCAAGGGCATGGCCGGCGCGCTCGCCCGCCGGTAGCGAGCGTCCCGCCCAGGAGACTAGGGGCAGAGCTCGCCCGACACGGTGCCGCCCCCGGCGATGTCGGGAAGCACGACCTTGCCGTCGCTGTTGACGTTGCGCACGTCCCCCGTGCCGAGCACGAGCTTCTTGAGCTTGCGTCCGGCGACGTCGAGCACCTGGCCCTTGACCGGCCACGCGGCGTTCAGGGACTTCACCTCGATGTGCCGACCACCGTCGCACGCCCCCGAGGGCGACGTGACCAACGCAGCCCGCCCGCGGTCCTGCCAGAAGTCGCCGAACCTCTGCACCGTGCCGGTCCACGCATCGCTCGGGATGTCCATCAGCAGCTTGTCCCACGCCTTCAGCTTCCAGTCCCATCCGTTGGGGTGGAACAGGATCACGCTCGGGGCGCCGTTGTCGCCGTTTGCGGCGATCAGGTCGCGCGCTTCGTCGAGGCGCTGGTCGATGCGGGCGCCGCGCTCGTCCTCGACGACCACGGGGAACGTCGTGACGTCGGCGTAGCCGGTGCCATCGAACCGCGGAATGCTGAACGGCAGTGCGCCGCCGACCCACCCCTGCGTCGTCGAGCTGTCGTCGCGGATGCCCGCGGCCTCCTCGGCGACCGCCAGGCGCGGGGTCGTGAGCAGGTAGCCCGCGCGGAACGACGTCATCCGCGGGTTGAGGCGCGACTGGATGAGCTGGCGCGACACGCGGATCTCACCCAGGACGCTCGCGCCGGTCGTGAGGGTCTTCGACGCGACGAACGGCTGGTAGGAAGGGAAGCTCTCGGTGCCGGTGCCCATCGGGAGCTTGTCGAACACGGGGGAGTGGGCGACGGTCTGCGCGGCGATCTCGGCGCCCTGGGCCTTGACCTTCTGCATGACGTCGTCGAACGGCCCGGAGTCGGAGAAGAACGCGACGTCGAGCCAGTCGGTGACGACCTTTGTCCACACGAACACGGTCGGCGTGATCTTGCGGTCGGCCGCCTCGCGGACGTAGTCGGTCGTCGGTCCGACGCCGACCGAGAAGTTGAGCGACAGGGTGGGGAGCACCGCGAAGCGCTTGCCCGCCGGGGTGGTCGACATCGTCACGCCGCCGTCGATGTGCGCGCGGTACACGCCGCGGAGCCACAGGAGCCACCCGTCGGCGCTCGTGTCGAAGGCGTTCTGGTACTCGGCCTTCGCCGACCAGCGTGCGCCCTCGTGGTGCCGGGTGACGAGGTCGGTGAGGCGCGCCCCGAGCGCGTAGACGGATCCACCGTCCTTGGCGCAGTTGCGGATGACGGCCGCGGTGCCGTCGTCGAACCGGGCGAGCACGTCCGCCGACTTCTGGTCGGCGTAGCCGACCGTCCGGAACGCGCTTCCGTAGCGGTCGTCGATGTCGACGTGGCGCTCGGATGGGCGGTCGAGGTCGGCGATGGTCTCGTCGTCCTTCGCGACCCAGTCGATCGCGGACCGGTCGGTGCGCTCGCTGGTGGCGGCGATGCCGAAGATGTCGAAGAGCTTCGGATCGGTCAGCGCCTCGCCGATCAGCACGCCGCCGGACGAGGCGTACGTGCCGAGGCGGGAGATGTCGTCGGGAGCGATCGCGCCGGGCGACGGCGCGCCGGCGAGGATCACGATGCGGTATTTGACCGCTTCGGCGATCGTCGGCGCGATGACCGCCGGGACGCCCACGGCCCGCAGGCCTTGGTACTCGGCGCCGCCCGCGGTCGCGTCGAGCGGGACGACCGCGACCTGGTCGGGGAAGAAGGCCGGGGCGGGGGGAGCCGCGCAGGCTTTCGCGTTGGGGCTCGCCGTCGCCCTCCGACCGTCCAGCGTCCACACAAGCTTCCCGCCGGCGAACGTGACCTGGAACACGTCGACGAGGCGCCCGGACTGGAACAGGGTCGGCTGGCCGAGGTTCTCACCCGGTATGAAGCGGTTGCTCGAGCCGACGGCGATCTCGACTCGCGACGCGTTCTTGTTGGAGTAGCCGAAGTGGGCGACGTACTTCGCGCCGTCGCGGCTGACGCATTCGAGCACCGGGCTCACCGGCTCACGCTTGGAGGAGCTCGACGACTCGGACGTGTGGGTCTGGGCGGTCGCCCCCTTGACCGTGACCGGTGTGCGTCGCGCTGTGAGGGCTCGGCCGCCGGAGACGACGACGCGCGGGTCCGACCTGACCTGCGCGCCGAACCTCGGAAACTCCTTGCGCAGGACGCTGCGCCTCAGCGCCTTGGCGGGGCGCTTCACGCACGTGGCCCTGGCGGTGCCGACCCGCTTGTCGCACATCAGCTTGGCCGGGGCGATCTTGCGTACAGCGTCGGCTGAGGCCGCGCCGGCCAGCACCAGCGCGGCGACCACGACGCCGACGGCGAGCCGGGCCGTGTCGCTGCGGGAGGTATCGATCGTCACGTCGTCCATGACCTCGGAAGGCATCGGCCCAGGGCCGGGCGACTTGAGCCGACCAGCCCGCGCGCTCCGGATCGCGCGGTCCGCGGCAGCGGGCCCGACGAGGCCGCATCGCTATACTCCGCCGGCTTCGTGGCCGCCCCTTGGGGCGGCCCGTTTTCCGTAATCCGTCCGAGGAGTCAGGCAGTCGTGGCGTACCAGGTCACCTTCATTCCCGGCGACGGCACAGGCCCGGAGATCGCCGACGCAACGAAACGCGTCCTCGACGCCACCGGCGTCGACTTCGAATGGGATGTGCAGGAAGCCGGTGTCGACATCATGGAGACCGCGGGCACACCGCTGCCGGACTCGGTCATCGAGTCGATCAAGAAGAACAAGATCGCGATCAAGGGGCCGATCACCACCCCGGTCGGGACCGGGTTCAGAAGCGTGAACGTCGCGCTGCGGAAGGCGATCGACCTCTACGCGTGTGTACGTCCCTGCAAGAGCTACAAGGGCGTACGCTCGCGGTATGAGGACATCGACCTCGTCTTCATCCGCGAGAATACGGAGGACCTCTACGCCGGCATCGAGTTCGAGAAGGACACGCCGGAGGAGCTCAGGATCAAGGAGGAGATCGAGCGTCTGCTGCCCGGGGTGAAGATCAACGACCACTCCGGGATCTCGATCAAGCCCATCTCCGTCGCCGGCACGCGCCGCATCGTCCAGTACGCGTTCGACTACGCCCGGGAGTACGGCCGCAAGAAGGTCACGGCCGTGCACAAGGCCAACATCATGAAGTACACCGACGGGCTGTTCCTCGCAGTCGCGACCGAGGTCGCGGAGCAGAACTCCGACATCGAGTTCGAGGAGCGCATCGTCGACAACATGTGCATGCAGCTCGTGCAGAAGCCCGAGCTCTACGACGTGCTCGTGCTGCCGAACCTCTACGGCGACATCCTGAGCGACCTCGGCGCCGGCCTCGTCGGCGGCCTGGGCGTCGCCCCGGGCGCCAACATCGGCACCCACGCCGCGCTGTTCGAGCCGACGCACGGCAGCGCCCCGAAGTACGCCGGCCAGAACAAGGTCAACCCGATGGCCATGATGTTCTCCGGTGTCATGATGCTTCGGTACCTCAAGGAGACCGAGGCCGCCGACCGTCTCGAGAACGCGATGGCGGAGCTGATCATGGAAGGCAAGGACGTCACCTACGATATGAAGCCCAACCGGGACGACCCGACCGCCGTCGGGACGAGCGGCGTCGCCGACGCCCTCATCAAGAAGCTCCAGGGCTGACGTTCCCGGCAAGTAGACCCAAGAGGAGACCGTGAAGAACCCGATTCGCGTTGCCGTGACCGGCGCTGCCGGCCAGATCGGCTACAGCCTGCTGCCCCGCATCGCCGCCGGTGAGATGTTCGGCGCCGACCAGCCCCTGATCCTCCAACTCCTGGAGATCCCCGTCGAGGGGCCCCAGAAGGCGATGCGCGGCGTCGCGATGGAGCTCGACGACTGCGCCTTCCCCCTCCTGCACGGCATGGTGCTCGCCGACGACCCCAAGGTCGCCTTCAAGGACGTCAACTGGTGCCTGCTCGTCGGCTCCAAGCCGCGGGGCCCGGGAATGGAGCGTGCCGACCTCCTCCGCGAGAACGGCAGGATCTTCGTAGAGCAGGGCAAGGCCATCGACGAGGTCGCGGCGGACGACTGCCGTGTCGCCGTCGTCGGCAACCCGTGCAACACCAACGTGATGATCGCCGCCGCACAGGCCAAGCGGCTGCCCGCCGAGCGGTTCACCGCGATGACCCGCCTCGACCAGAACCGCGCGGTCACCCAGATCGCCCAGAAGGCCGGCGTCAAGGTCACCGACGTCGAGCGCCTCATCATCTTCGGGAACCACTCGCCGACGATGTTCGCCGACTTCACCAACGGGACGATCAACGGCACGCCGATCACCGAGGCGATTACCGACCACGCCTGGCTCCGCGAGGAATTCCTCCCGACGGTCGGCAAGCGCGGCGCGGCGATCATCGACGCGCGCGGGCTGTCGAGCGCGGCGTCGGCGGCGAACGCGCTGATCGACCACATCAGGGCCCTGACGACCCCGAGCGACACGCTGCACTCCGTCGCCGTGCGTTCCGACGGCAACTACGGCTTCTCCGAGGGCGTGTGGGCGTCGGTTCCGGTGCGCACCACCGCGCCGGGCGAGTACGCCGTCGACACCGGCTTCGTCCATGACGAGTTCGCCACGGGCAAGATCACGTTGACGAACGACGAGCTCGTCGGTGAGCGCGAGACCGTCGCCGAGATGCTCGGATAGTTCGTTGGACCCGACGGCGGCAGATGCGCCCCGCCTGTCCGTCGTCCTGCCCGCATACAACGAGGAGGCCAGGCTGCCGGCGACACTGGCGGCCTGGTCGGAGTACCTCGCGGCGCAGCCGTACCCGTGGGAGCTCGTGGTCGCCGACGACGGGAGCCGGGACGGCACCGCCGCCGCGGCGGACGACTTCGCCTCCGGCCATCCCGGGGTGCGCGTGGTACGCCTCCCCCAGAACCGCGGCAAGGGGGGCGCGGTGCGCGAGGGCGTCCTCGCCGCGCGTGGCGACGTGATCCTCTTCGCCGACGCCGACCTCGGTATCCCGGCGCACTTCGCCGCCGCGGCGCTCGCCACGATCGACGCCGGAGCCGACGTCGCGGCGGGGGAGCGGAGCCTGCGCACCTACGCCAGCGAGGAGCGCAGCGTCACGCGGCTGCTGGCGGGGCTCGCCGTGCAGATCAGTCGCCGCGTGCTGGCGCTGACATTCGTGCGTGACAGCCAGTGCGGCTTCAAGGCCTTTCGTCGTGGTGCCGCGAACGCGATCTTCTCCCGAGCGCTGATCGACTCGTTCGCATTCGACATCGAGGTGCTCTACCTCGCGCGACGCCTGGGTTACCGGGTGCGTCCGTTCCCGGTGAAGATGGCGTTTCGCGCCGGCTCGACGTACGACGTGCGCAAGCACCTGCCGAGGTTCCTCGCCGACATCGCCCGCGTTCGGGCGAACGCGCTCCGCGGGCGCTACCGCTGATGATGTCGCCGGCCGCCGGCACGACGGGCAACGGCCCACCGGGGGTGTGACGCATGGGTCGACGGGGATTCCTGGCGGGCGCGACGGTCGACCTCTACACCGGGGGCCGGGCGGCGGTGGCGTTCGAGGCTCCTCCGGGGCGCTGGCCGGAGCACGAGGCGGCGGACCGCCTGCTCCTCGTCGTGGCGCTCCCGGTGATCGCCATGAACGCGGTCGAGACGTCCGGAGTGAATTGGCTCCAGGGGCGGCTGCGCCAGGTCGCGCTGATGCTGAGCGCTTCGGACGACGTCGCGTACGAGCCCGAGGTCGTCGTCGTGACGTCCGCCGGGCCCGGTGACCTTCGCGTCGGGCTGCGGCTCACGAACTCGCCGGTCGGCCCGAGCCCGTCGCTCGTCGATCGCGCGGTCGGCATCCAATCGCTCGCGCTGGCGTTGGAGGCGGTGGCGTTGGTCGGCTTCGAGGGAGCTCCCGCCGACGAGCGCCTCGCGGCGGCGCTTGCGATCGAGGGAGTGCTCGCGTGGTTCTACGACGCGAGCCCCGGCCACCGGCCACCGGCGCAGGCCATGGGCTACGCGCTGGCCTACGCGGCCGCCCGGTTCGAGGGCGTCGGCCGCCCCGCCCCGGCGGCGCTCGCCGAGGCCGCCTCCGCCTGACTGGCGGCGCGTGCCCCGTGCGATGCGGTCCTACACGGTGACGTAGCGGCGACCGCCCGCGAACTGCCGCGCGTAGTACCCCTTCGTGATGTCGGTGACCCTCACCACGTCGCCCGTGTGAGGCGCGTGCACCATCTGGCCGTTGCCGATGTAGATGCCCATGTGATGGATATAGCCCGAGCTGTCCGCGAAGAACACCGCGTCACCGGGCAGCAACTCCGGGACGGTGCGGATCGGCTGGCCGATCCGGGCCTGGTCGGCCGCGACTCTGGGGAGCTTGACGCCCTGCTGCGCGTAGACGTAGTAGACGAGCCCGGAGCAATCGAACCCGGACGGTGATGTCCCGCCCCACTGATACGCCACCCCGAGGAAGGTCATCGCGAGGTCGACCGCCTTCTGGGCCTTGCCGGCGGCGGCGCCCTCGACCGCCTTGAAGGGGCCGAAGGCGACGGGGTAGGGGGTGCCCGGTCGGGGCTGGAATGCCAGCGAGCCCATCGCGACGTTCCCGCTGAAGGACGCCGGGTAGGGGTAGCCCGAGCGCCGGAGGGTGAGGTTCTTGGTCCGCTGCACGGCGAGGGTCGTGCGGATCCGCTCGCCGTCGAGGCCGAGGTACTTCGGGTCGGACGCGGTGAAGTCGAACGGCGCGGTCTGGAGCTTGCGCTGGGTCAGCGCCCTGGATCGCAGTGCGATCGCGCCCGCCCGCAGGGTGGAGGGAGCCGCCACGCCCCACGTCGGCGGCATGTCGCCGGGGAGCGTCCCCAGGAGGTACTCCTCGACGTCGAGGACGTTGACGATCGTCATGAGGCCGGCGCGCCCCTTCTGGACGCGCAGCACGCCGCGGTAGCGCCGGTCGATCGTGCTGGGCTCGGCCAGCCGAACGCCGGTGGGCGCTTTGAGTGAGTCGACGAGCACGGGGCCCTTGAGCGTGTATTTGGTGGACGGGGCGTCGAGGTCGACGACGGTGAACGACGCGCCCGAGCGCTTGACCTCGTAGCGATGCTCGGCGAGCAGCGTGACCGTTGTGAACCGCCCGTTGCCGCCATCGGTCAACGCCAGGTTTGACTGGCCGGTCACGACGGCGTTCGGCTGGTCGTCGGCGAGCATCACGCGGATCGGCGCCTCCTGCATGCGCGCCATGGTCACTCCGGGGAACGCCTTCCGGAGAATCTGTGGAGCGCTCTTGCCCTTCTTGCCGAGGCGGAAGGCCTCCTGGCGGCTGATCGCGGCGGTCGCCGAACCCGCCACTGAGAGAGCGACCGCGGCCATCAAAGCCAGTTGAACCTTGCGGGAGACGACATTCGCTCGACGCACCGGGCCACCCTACCAAACGTCCCCCGGGGCCCTAGCGGTGTCGGTGCGAACGCCCATGACGTTTAAGAAATGCCCGCTCATCCAGGTGTTCCAGGTCGCGGGCGAACACCGCGCCGAGCGCCGTCGCCTCGGCCTCCGGCCCGTCGACCGGAGCGCGGATGACGATCCTCCGCGACGCCCGGTCGACGACCAGCACCTCGAATCGTGGCGGGTGTCGCGCCAGGGGCCCGAGCATCATGCGGACCATCGACACCTTGGCCGGTTCGGGGCGCCGGACCACCACCTCCAGTGTGAGCGCCGCGGAGATCAGGCCCCCTGCTTGTTGGCCTTCCGCTTCGCGCGGTACCGGCGCACCTGGCCCGGCAGCAGCCAGCCGCCCAGGAACCCCAGGACGAGCGAGCAGATGATGACCCATATCAGCGACGAGGTCGTCGTGAAGAAGACGAAGCTGACCTTGACGTCGCGGGTGTTCCTGAAGATGAAGGTGACCAGCAGGATCCCCACAACGACGAGGACCCCGACCCGGATCAGCTGCCGGCGCTGGCGCTCGTCGAGCCCGTCGCCGGGCGGTGTGGGGTCTGCCATCAGGCCGCCGCGAGCGCCTCGGAGAAGACGCCGCCGAGCCGTTCCATCCCGTCCGCGATCTCCGCAGTGCCGACCCCGCTGTAGGCCAGCCTGAGGGTCCGCTCGCCGCCGGTCACGAAGCAGTCGCTGCCCTTGACGTACTGCACGCCGGCCTGCTGGGCGGCCTCGAACAGGGCGTCGGCCGACAGCGGCTCCGGCAGCTCGAGCCACAGGAAGAAGCCTCCCTGCGGCGGGGTGCAGCGCGTGCCCTCGGGCATGTGACGGAGCCCCTCGACCATCGCGTCGCGGCGCTCGCGCATGAGGCCGGTCACCCGCTCGACGTTCGGGCCGAACTGGCCATCGGCGACGATGCGGTGGATGGCCGCCTCCGCGAGTAGCGAGGGAGAGATGTAGGTGCGGGAGGCCACGGCGACGAGGCCCGCGGCGATGGCGGCGGGCGCGACGATGTACCCGACGCGCAGTCCGGGCGCCACCGTCTTCGAGTAGGACGATGTGAAGATCACCCGCTCCGTGCCTCCGAGCGACTCGATGCTCGGCAGGTGCTCCCCCTCGAATCGCAGGAGCCCGTAGGGATCGTCCTCGAGGATGAGGAAGTCGTGTCGCTCGGCGAGCTGGACCAGCGCGCGGCGCTTCTCCAGGCTGATGGTCGCCCCGCTGGGGTTCTGGAAGTTTGGGATGGTGTAGAGGAGCTTCGGCACCCGGCCGGCGGCGCATGCCGCCGCGAGCACGTCGACGTCGAGTCCGTCGTCCTCCACCGGGACCGGCAGCACCTCAACGCCGTGGAGCTTCGCCTGCAGCAGCGCCCGGTCGTACGTCGGGGCCTCCACGGCGAGCAGCTCGCCCGGGCCGAGCATGCTGTCGAGCAGGAACACGAAGCCCTGCAGCGACCCGTTGGTGATGAACACGCGGTCGGCCCCGACGTCGTGGTTCGCGGCGATCAGCTCGCGGAGGGGCGGGTACCCGTGCCCCGTGCCGTACGAGAGGATCCGCGTGGCGTCGGCCGCGAGGGCGGTGATCGCGGCCTGCCCGACAAGGGCGCCCGAGAGGGCCTCCGGGCACGGCGCACCCCGGGCGAAGGAGATCGATTCGCTCACGGGCGGACCCTACCAACGCGTGTCGGGCCCCGGCCTCGCGGCGTGGGCGCCGCACCCGCCACCCCGGCACTGCCTGTCCGCAGATGTCGGGCGTCGTATTTGGCGGTGCTATCTTCAAAGTTCGGCATGCCGAACACGCCCGCGCCCCCGGCGGAGACGCCGCTCCCCCCTCTCACGATCGACCCTGCCGGGACCGCGCTGCCGGGCGAACGGCGGGTGCTCTCGGCGGCGGAGCGGTCGCTCCGCGGCGAGCGGCGGGGGATACGGTCGCTGTGGCCGTTTCTCGGTCCTGCGTTCGTCGCCTCGGTCGCCTACATCGACCCCGGGAACTTCGCCACGAACGTCGCGGCGGGCGCGAAGTACGGCTACATGCTGCTCTGGGTCGTCCTGATGTCGAACCTCATGGCGATGCTCATCCAGTCCATGAGCGCCAAGCTCGGCATCGCCACCGGGCTCAACCTGGCCGAGGCCTGCCGCGAGCGCTACTCGAGGCCGGTGTCGCTGGCGCTGTGGGTCCAGGCCGAGTTCATCGCCATGGCGACCGACCTGGCCGAGGTCATCGGCGCGGCGCTGGGCATGAACCTGCTCTTCGGCATCCCGCTGTTCCCCGCGGCCGTGATCGCCGGTGCGTTCTCCTTTGGGATCCTCGCGCTCCAGACCTACGGCGGGTTCCGGCGGCTCGAGGCCGTGATCGTCGGGTTCGTCGGCATCATCATCGTCGGGTTCGCCGTGCAGGTGGTGTCCGCGAGTCCGTCGGGATCCGGCATCGTCAGCGGCCTGACGACCCCGAAGTTCGACGGCACCGAAAGCGTCCTGCTGGCCGTCGGCATCCTCGGTGCGACGGTCATGCCGCACGTCATCTATCTGCACTCGGCCCTCACCCAGCAGCGGGTCACGCCGCGTGGCGACCGGGAGCGGCTCCGGCTCTTCCGCTTCGAGCGGACCGACGTGATCATCGCAATGTCGATCGCCGGCGTCGTGAACATGGGGATGATGGTGATGGCGGCCGGCGTGTTCCACAGCCGCGGCCTCACGGAGATCGGCGACATCGACGAGGTGGCACGCGGACTCGGCAACCTCGTCGGCACCCATGCCGAGATCTTCTTCGGCATCGCCCTGCTGGCGTCGGGGCTGTCGGCGACCTCGGTCGGGACCCTCGCGGGCCAGGTGGTGATGCAGGGGTTCATCCGCCGGCGGATCCCCATCTTCCTCCGCCGTGCGATCACGCTCGCGCCGGCGCTCCTGATCGTCGCGATCGGCGTGAACGCCTCACACGCCTTGGTGCTGAGCCAGGTGGTGCTGTCGTTCGGGATCCCGTTCGCGCTGGTCCCGCTGGTGCTGATCTGCCGCGACCGCCGGACCATGGGCAACCTCGTCAACCTGCGTGGCACCAATGCCCTGGCCTACGTCGTGACCGTCCTCATCGTCGGTCTGAACCTCTTCCTGCTGCAGCAGACCTTCTTCGGGTAGCGCGCCGACCGGCGCTCGGGACCGCCGTCAGGGGACGATCTCGACCGGCACGCCCGGGGCGGCGTAGCGCTGGAGCGCCCGCACGCCGTCGCGCGACATCCGGACGCAGCCGTGCGACACGGCCTGGCCGAGCACGCCGGAGTTCGGCCATCCGTGGATGCCCACGATGCCGTCCCCACCCGCGAAGGTGCGCAGCACGTTGCTGTGCGCGGTGAGCACCAGGATGTACGGGCCAAGCTGGCCCCCGGTCGGGACCGGATCCCAGATCGCGAAGAGCCCCTTCGGGGTCGGCGTGCCGCCCGTCCCCACCGCGGCCCGGAACGTCTTGATGCGCACGCCCTTGCGGAACACCTGCACGCTCCGCGACCCGGTCTTGACCCGGATCCACGTCACGTTTCGGCGCACGTCGACCGCGGCCTCCGGAACCCATCCCTGCGTGCCGTTGGGGCGCTTCGGGAGCTGGAGGCGGATCCAGGCCTTCTGCCCGACGACCTTCGCCCCGGTGACCATGTAGATGCCGGGTCCCTGCGAGTACGGCGTGTAATGGCGCAGGCTCATCACGATGCGACCGCCCGGCGTTCGTCGCGCGGCGACGGGATAGAGGATCCTCGCGGTCCACGACTCGTCGATCCTCGGCGGGCCAGGAAGCGCCGGTGCCGCGGCCTGAGTCGCCGCGGGAACGGCGGTTGCGGGCGGCGTCTCAGCCGCCGCGATCGCCGTGCCGACAAGCACGACCATCACGGCGCCCACGCCGGTGAGCGTACGTCGAAAGCAACACATCCTTCACGAGGTTAGCTGCCGCGTCCGGCCGGACAAAACTCGGGTCGGTCCGCGAGCCGGGCCGCGCGGGGGTCGCGGCGTCGAATTCACGCGCCGCGACCCCCTTGCGAACCGTCTGCTCGCCCGATTCGCTCCTTGACGAACTGGGCGACCTCCGTCGGGTTCGTCCCGACGCGCACGCCCTTGGCCTCGAGGGCCTCCTTCTTCGCCTGGGCGGTGCCCGAGGAGCCGGTGATGATCGCCCCGGCGTGGCCCATCTGCTTGCCGGGCGGCGCCTGGAAGCCCGCGATGTACGCGACGACGGGCGTGGTCATGTGCTCGGCGATGAACTCCGCGGCCTTCTCCTCCTCGTTGCCGCCGATCTCGCCGACCATCACCACCAGGTCGGTCTCCGGGTCGGCCTCGAACCGGCTGAGGATGTCGATGAAGGAGCTCCCCACGACCGGGTCGCCGCCGATGCCGACCACGGTGCTCTGGCCGATCCCGACGAGCGCGAGCTCCTTGGAGATCTGGTAGGTAAGGGTGCCGCTGCGGCTGACCAGGCCGACCCGGCCCGGCTGGAACACCTGCGTGGGCATGATCCCGACGGTCGCCCGTCCGGGGCTGATCACCCCGGGGCAGTTCGGCCCGACGAGCGTCTGGTTGCCGCGCTTGAGGTGGGTGTAGACGCGCAGCATGTCGTGGGCGGGGATGCCCTCGGTGATGCAGATGATGAGATCGACGCCGCTCTCGATCGCCTCGTAGAGGGCGTCGGTTGCGAACCGCGGCGGCACGAACACCATCGCCGTGTTCGCCTGCGTCTCCTGGACGGCCTGGTGCAAGGTGTTGAAGACCGGGATGCCGTCGACGCCCTGGCCGCCCTTACCGGGCGTGACGCCCGCGACCACGTTCGTCCCGTAGGCCTTGTTGCGCCCCGCGTGGAACGCGCCCTCGCGACCCGTGATGCCCTGCACCACGAGCCGGGTGTTCTGGTCGACGAGGATGCTCACGCCGCCTCCTTCGCAAGCTGGACGGCCCGTTCGGCCGCGGACAGCATCGTGGGTTCCACGACGACGTTGGACGGCGCGCGCTCCTTGATGATCGCGCGGCCCTCTTCCTCGTTGGTGCCGTCCAGGCGGACGACGATCGGGAGCGTCGAGTCGAGCTGCCCGATCGCGGTGAGCAGACCCTCCGCGACCTCGTCGCAGCGGGTGATCCCGCCGAAGATGTTGATCAGGAGCGCCTTGACCTTGGGATCGGACAGGAGCACCTCGAGCGCGTCGACGACCTCCTCGGCCTTCGAGCCCCCGCCCGCGTCGAGGAAGTTGGCGGGCCGTCCGCCGGCGAGCGCGACGACGTCGAGCGTGCTCATGACGAGGCCTGCGCCGTTGCCCAAGATGCCGACGTCTCCGTCGAGCTTGACGTAGGTGACGCCCTTCTCCTGCGCCATCCGCTCCTGGGGGTCCTCGGTGGTGGCCTCGCGCAACGCGAGGATGTCGGGGTGGCGGTACAGCGCGTTCCCGTCGACCGTGACCTTTGCGTCGAGCGCGATGACCCGGCCGTCGGTTGTCCAGATCAGCGGGTTGATCTCCATCAGCGTCGTGTCGAGGTCGATGAAGCCCTGGTAGAGCCGGAGCAGGATGTCGATGACGCCCTTCATGGCGCCCTCGTCGATCTCGGCCTCGTAGCAGAGCCGGCGCGCGTGGTGCGGGTGGAAGCCCGAGAGCGGGTCGATGTGGAGCCGCGCGAGCTTGTCGGGGTGCTCCTCGGCGACCGACTCGATGTCGACGCCGCCCATCGCGGAGAGCATCACCAGCGGCTTCTTCTCGCCGCGGTCGAACGTGATCGACGCGTAGTACTCCGTCGCGATGTCCGACGCGGCCTCGATCCATACCCGGTGGACCGTGTGCCCTTTGATGTCCATCCCGAGGATCTCGCGCGCGCGCGCCTCGGCCTCGTCGGGGTTCTCGGCGAGCTTGATCCCGCCGGCCTTGCCCCGTCCGCCGACCTGCACCTGCGCCTTCACCACGACCCGTCCGCCGATGCGCTCGGCGGCGGCCCGCGCGGCCTCCGGCGTCTCGGCCGCCTCGCCGGACGGCACCGGAATGCCGTGGCGCGCGAACAGCTCCTTGCCCTGATACTCGAAGAGATCCAACCGACATCCTTCCCGCTCGGAAACGGCTCCCGGGCGGGAACCTCGGGGATCTTACCCGCGGCGAGGTAGCCTGCGGGGGTGACGGATGACCTGGCGAAGCGGCTCGAGATGCTGCTGGTGCTCCAGTGGCTCGACGAGGGCCGCCCCGAGGACGGGACCGTCGTCCTGTCGGTGTCGACGGCGGTGTCGGAGCTCGGCCTCGAGATCGGGCGCGCGGGGGTTCTTGCGGTCATGGGCGCGCTCGGTGAGCTGGAGGAGGAGGGGCTCGTGAGGGTCGCGCTCGAGGGGCCCGTCCGGCGCGACCCGCGGGTCACGCTCGCCGACGAGCTGCGCGCCGACGCCGGCCACCTCTTCGGCGGCGAGTCGGGTAACTAGCTTCCACCCGGCTGGGCCAGAAAGGAGAGGGGTAGCACAGGCCCGGATCGGAGGATGGCGTTCACCTCACGCGCTGAGTGGCCCACCCGCGTCGCGTCCTTCGTTTTCCCTCCCGTCCTTTCCCCAGTTACCAGATTGTCACGACTTCGTCACAGGATCGACACCGACCGGAGACCCCCTCCCTGAGAACCTCATGTCGTAACGACCCGGAGGGAAGAACGTGATTGGGAAAGGACTGATAGCGACCGCGGCGTTCGCGGCGCTCACCGTGGCCGTCGCCGGCTGTGGAGGGTCGAGCTCGAGCTCGACGGAATCCGCCGCCTCGAGCACGCCTCAATCCAGCGGAACGATCAACGGCGCGGGGGCGACGTTCCCGGCGCCCGTCTACCAGGAGTGGGCCGCACGGATCAAGGACGCGTCCGGCCTGACCGTCAACTACCAGGCCATCGGCTCCGGCGGCGGGATTGCGCAGTTCACGGCCAAGACCGTCGACTTCGGCGCCACCGACGCCGCCATGAAGGACGAGGAGGTCGCGGCCGCCCAGAAGGTCGGCGAGCCCGTGCACGTCCCGACGGTGTTCGGTGCGGTCACCGTGTCATACAACGTCACGGACGTCGCGACCGGACTGAAGCTCGACGGCGCGACGGTCGCGGACCTCTTCCTCGGCAAGATCACGAAGTGGAACGACCCGGCCATCGCCGCCCTCAACTCGGGGGTGACGCTCCCGGCCACGAACGTCACCGTCTGCCACCGCTCGGACGAGTCGGGCACGACCAAGCTGTTCACCACGTTCCTGAACGCGTACTCGCCCGAGTGGAAGTCGAAGGTCGGCAGCGACAAGGCCGTCCAGTGGCCCACCGGCACCGGCGCGAAGGGCAACGACGGCGTCGCGGCCTGCGTGACGCAGACCAACGGCGCGGTCGGATACGTCGAGGAGGCGTACGCGCTCCAGAACAACTTCACCACCGCCGCGCTGAAGAACAAGGCCGGCAACTACGTCACCCCGACCCTCGAGTCGACCTCGGCCGCCGGGGCGGGCATCACGTTGCCCGCTGACCTGCGGTTCGACACCATCGACGCTCCCGGCGCCGACGCCTACCCGATCGCATCGGCCACGTTCCTGCTGGTCTACCAGGACATGTGCAAGGCCGGCTACAGCGAGTCGACCGCCAAGGACGTGAAGATCTGGCTCGACTACGCGCTTGGCGACGGCCAGGCGGTCGCTCCCGATCTGAATTACGCACCGCTTCCGCCGGAGACGCTGGCCGCGGCGAAAGCCAAGGTCGCGGCCCTGCAGTGCAATGGGACTCCGCTGACGTAGCATCTCGGCTGTGACGACCGATACCGTGAAGCGCGGCAGGGGGGCCCGCCTGTCACTCGGGCGGGCCGCCCCGTCGCGTCTTCCGGATCGGCTCCTGAAGTGGGTCCTCGCCGGACTCGCCGGGCTCATCCTGGCCATCATCGCCTTCTTCTTCGTGCGCCTCTACGTCGAGGCGCACCCGGCGTTCGCCGAATTCGGCCACCTCGGATTCATCTTCGACAACGAGTGGAACGTCTCGGCCGGCCGGTTCGGCGCATGGCCACTCATCGTCGGGACGCTGATCACCTCGGGCGTGGCCCTCCTCATCGGCATCCCGGTTGCGGTCGCGACGGCCGTGTTCCTCACCGAGCTCTGCCCGCGCAAGATGCGGGAGACGCTCTCGACGCTCGTGGAGCTCCTCGCCGCCGTCCCGTCGGTCGTCTACGGCCTGTGGGGCGTCTACTTCCTGATCCCGAAGCTGCGGCCGGCGGAGCAGTGGTTCTCCGACACGTTCGCGTTCCTCCCGTTCGTCGGAGGGCATGTCGCCGGCCCCAACTACTTCATCGGCGGGCTGATCCTCGCGATCATGATCATCCCCATCGTCTCCTCGATCTCGCGCGAGGTGATGGCCACGGTCCCGCACGAGAACAAGGAGGCGGCGCTCGCCCTCGGCGCGACCCGCTGGGAGATGATCCGCATGGCCGTCCTTCCCTACTCCCGCGCGGGCATCGCGGGAGCCGCGATGCTGGGGCTCGGCCGGGCGATCGGCGAGACCATCGCCGTCACGCTCGTGATCGGGAACTCGCCGAACATCGGCAACGCGCTCTTCGACCAGGGGTACACGCTCGCGGCGGTGGTGGCGAACGAGTTCGGCGAGGCCGCGTCGGATCCGGTCCACCGGGCGGCGCTGATCGCCGCCGGGCTGGTGCTGTTCCTGCTGACCCTCCTCGTCAACCTCATCGCGCGCTTCTACGTCGTGCGGGCGGAGCGGGGACCACGCATCGGAGGGGGCGAGCGCGGACTCGAAGAGGCGCTCGACAAGGCGATATGAGCGAGCTCCAGCCGATCAGCGCCCGCAGGCGCCGCACGGACGTCGCGATGCGCGGGCTCATGGCGGCCGGCACACTGCTCGCCCTCGTTCCCCTCGGGCTCATCCTGTTCTATCTCATCAGGCGCGGGCTCGGCGCGTGGAGCTGGCACTTCTTCACCTCCGACCCCACGGGGCGCTTCATCGGCGACCCCGGCGGCGTCAAGAGCGCGCTCATCGGGACGATCCTCATCGTTGCCCTGGCGGCCCTCATCGCGATACCGATCGGCATCGGGGTCGCCGTGTACCTCGTCGAGTACGGCAAGCAGAGCAAGTTCGCCAACATCGTCCGCTACTTCGTCGACGTGATGACCGGCGTCCCGTCGATCGTGTTCGGCCTCTTCATCTACATCGTCCTGATCCTGTCGGGCTCCTTCGGTGGCTTCGCGGCGTGGAAGGGATCGGTGGCGCTTGCCCTCTTGATGCTTCCCGTGGTCACGCGCTCGGCCGAAGTCGTGCTGAACCTCGTGCCGAACGGCTTGAAGGAGGCCGGCCTCGCGCTGGGGTCCCCGCGGTGGCGGCTCATCTTCCGGGTCATCCTCCCGACCGCCGTCCCCGGTCTCATCACCGGCTCGCTGCTCGCGGTGGCGCGCGCGGCCGGCGAGACCGCGCCGCTGCTGTTCACCGCGTTCGCCATCAACGCGACGACCTTCAACCTCGGCGAGCAGATGAACTCGCTGCCGATCCAGATCTTCAGCGACGTGGGCCAGGCGCAGGACCGGATCGTCGAGCGTGCCTGGGGCGCCGCGCTCGCGCTCGTTGTGCTTATTCTTTTCATGACGCTCGCCGCACGCCTCATCTCGCGCAGGAGCCGAACACAGCAGTCATGAGCACCCGCCCATCGAACGCACAGGAGCCCGCCGACGTGACAGCGCCGGTGCCGACCCCCGACCCCCGGGCCGAGCAACCCCCGGCACCGGCGGGCCCCGCGCCCGAGCAGACCGCGGCCGAGCCCGCCGCCGTCAGCGCGGGCGCCGGGCGGTCCGTGGAGCTGCGGGACCTTCACGCCTACTACGGCAAGCAGCACGCGGTGCGCGGCGTCGACCTGACGTTCGCGCCGAACAACGTCACGGCGATCATCGGCCCGTCCGGCTGCGGCAAGTCGACGTTGGTCCGGTGCATCAACCGGATGCACGAGGAGATCAGGGGGGCGTACGCGACCGGCCAGGTCCTGCTCGACGGCGAGGACCTCTACGCGCCCGAACTCGACGTCGTGTCCGTCCGGCGCGCGATCGGCATGGTCTTCCAGAAGCCGAACCCCTTCCCGACGATGTCGATCTTCGACAACGTCGCCGCCGGGCTGCGGCTCACCGGAACGAAAGGGGTGGACCTCAACGAGCGGGTCGAGCGCTCGCTGAAGGGCGCGGGCCTGTGGGACGAGGTCAAGGACCGCCTCGGCTCGCAAGGCGCCGGGCTGTCCGGCGGCCAGCAGCAGCGACTATGCATCGCCCGGACGATCGCCGTGGAGCCGGACGTCATCCTGATGGACGAGCCGTGCTCGGCGCTCGACCCGATCGCCACCCTGCGGATCGAAGAGCTCATCGACGAGCTCAAGACCCGCTATACGATCGTAATCGTCACCCACAACATGCAACAGGCGGGGCGGGTGGCGGACGTCACGGCGTTCATGCTCACGGGTGAGCTGGTGGAGGTGGGGCCGACCGCGCACATCTTCACCAACCCCGACGACGAACGCACCGAGCAGTACGTCAGCGGTAAGTTCGGCTAGGCCGGGGAGCGAGATCGTGGCCGAGGCCCGGCATCACTTCCGCGACGAGCTCATCGGGCTCGAGACGGCCACCCTGGAAGGGCTCGACATGGTCGAGGAGGCGCTGGCACGCGCGACCGACGCGCTCGACAATCAGGACATCCGTCTCGCAGAGTTCGTCATCGCCGACGACGACCGCATCGACGGCCGCTACCTCGAGGTGCACCAGGGCGTGCTGAGCCTGCTGGCGCGGGAGGCTCCCGTCGCGACCGACCTACGGATTGTCGCCGCGCTGCTGCACGTCATCCGTCACATCGAGCGGATGGGCGACCAGTGCGTCAACATCTGCAAGCTCATCCCGCTCACGGGCCACGACCCGCCGGTCCGGGATGAGATTCTCGGAGCGGGTCGACGAGATGAGCCGCCTCGCGAGGATTCAGATCCTCGACGCAAAGCGCAGTTTCGCGACGCGTGACGTGGACCTCGCCGAGGAGCTCGCGCGCAGCGACGCCGAGATCAACCGCCTCAACCGGGAGATCTTCCAACTCGTGCTCGAGGTGGGTGCCGACTTCGACTCGCGCGAGTGGGCGACGCTCATGGTGCTGGTCGCCAGGTGCATCGAGCGGATCGGCGACAACGCCGTCGACATCGGCGAGCAGGTCGCGTTCGTCGTGACCGGAGTCTTCCGGAAGTTCTCCGACGCATCGCACCCCGCCGGCCGCTGACGTCCGGCTCTGCCGGCTACGCGACGACCGCGATGAGCTGGCTGGCCTGAACCGCATCGCCGGCGGCGACCCCGAGCTCCTTCACCGTCCCGGCCTGATGGGCGGCGACCTCGTTCTCCATCTTCATGGCCTCGACGATGCAGATCACGTCGCCGGCGGCGACCTCCTGGCCGACCTCGACCAGGACCTTGAGGACGGTGCCCTGCATCGGGCTCACGATCGTGTCGCCTGACGCACCCGCTCCGTGATGCCCGCCGGCCGCAGGGGCCTTGCGCTCCCGCTTGCGCTTCGGCGCGCCGCCTCCGACCGCGCCGTCGAGGAACAGGCGCACCTCGAAGCGCTTGCCGTCGACCTCCGCGGTGACCCGCCGCTCGGTGCGCTCCTCGGGCTCCGCGGCCGCCGGCGCCCCGGCGCCGCCGTCGGTCGGCAGCGGCGTGGCGGTGTCGGACATCGCCGCAAGCTGGGCGTGGCAGGCGCCTCCGGCGATGAACTCGTCCTGGCTGAGGAGCCACTTGTGGAAGGGGATGAGGGTCTTCGGCCCCTCGATCACGAACTCGTCGAGCGCGCGGAGCATGCGCCGGCGGGCGGACTCGCGGTCGACGTCCCAGACGATGAGCTTCGCGACCATCGGGTCGTAGATGGCCGGGATCTCCGACCCCGCCTGGACACCCGAGTCGACGCGGATCCCGGGACCGGCCGGCTCGCGGTAGCCGGTGACGCGACCGGGTGTCGGGAGGAACCGATGGGAGGCGTCCTCGGCGTTGATGCGGCACTCGAACGCGTGGCCGCGGGGCTTGACGTCGCGCTGGCGGATCGACAGCGGCTCCCCTGCGGCGACGCGCACCATCTCGCGGATGAGGTCGACGCCGCAGACCTCCTCGGTGATCGTGTGCTCGACCTGGATCCGCGTGTTCATCTCCAGGAAGAAGAACTCGTCGCCGGACACGAGGTACTCGCACGTGCCCGCAGAGCGATAGCCCACGGCCTGCACGGCGCGCACGGACGCCTCGCCCATGCGCTTGCGAAGGCCCGGTGACACGACCGGGCTCGGCGTCTCCTCGACGAGCTTCTGGTGGCGGCGCTGCACCGAGCAGTCGCGCTCGCCCAGGTAGATCGCGTTGCCGTGCGCGTCGGCGAGGATCTGGATCTCGACGTGGCGGGGATCCGGCAGGTAGCGCTCCAGGTACACCACCGAGTCGGCGAAGAACTTCTCCGACTCGCGGCGCGCGCCCTCGAAGGCATCCTTAAGCGCGCCCGGGTCGAGTGCGACGCGAAAGCCCTTGCCGCCACCGCCCGCCGCGGCCTTGACCGCGACCGGGTATCCGATCTGCTTCGCGATCGCCCGGGCCTTCGCCAGGGTCGGAACCTCCTCGCGCACCCCGGGAACGATCGGCACGCCCGCTTCGTGCATCAGCGCCCGCGCGCCGATCTTGGACCCCATCGCGTCGATCGCCTCGGGAGGGGGACCGATGAACACGATGCCGGCCTCGGCGCAGGCGCGGGCGAACGTCGCGTTCTCGGCGAGGAAGCCGTAGCCGGGGTGGATCGCCTCGGCGCCCGCGCGCGCGGCCGTCTCGAGGATCGTCTCGACCTTGAGATACGACTCGGTGGCCGGACCGGGGCCGATCAGGTACGCCTCGTCGGCGAGGCTCACGAACAGCGCGTCGCGGTCGACCTCGCTGTAGACCGCCACCGATGCGATCCCCATCTCGCGCAGCGTCCGGAACACCCGGATCGCGATCTCTCCGCGGTTCGCCACCAGGACCTTACGAAACATCCGCTCCCCGTATCCCCTCGTCGATTGCCGCGCGGCGCCACGCCGAGCGGTAGGCCCACGGCAGCGCCGGCGCGTCCTGCGCCGACTCGGCCTCCAGCAGCACCTGGACGGCCGCGAGCACGGCAGCGGCCTCCTCGCCGGTCGGACTTCCATACGCCGCCTCGAACACGGCACTTGGGCGGCCTATGAATCGCCCTTCGGTCGATTCAAACGTTCGCGGCGGCTGGATTCCGGCGACGACTTCGGCCGAAACGGTCACAGAGGGATGTTCCCGTGCTTGCGCTTCGGCCCCGCCTCGCGCTTGGTGAGCGACAGCTCGAGCGCCTTGATGAGCCACGGGCGGGTCTCCTCGGGCTCGATCACGTCGTCGACGTAGCCGCGCTCGGCCGCGATGTACGGGTTGGCGAATCGCTCCGTGTACTCGCTCACGAGCTCGCCCCGGCGCGTCGCGACGTCGTCGCCGTTCTTCGCGGCCGCCTCGAGCTCCTTGCGGAAGACGATGTTGACGGCGCCCTCGGGGCCCATCACCGCGATCTCCGCCGTCGGCCAGGCGGCGTTGAAGTCCGCGCCGATGTGCTTGCTGCTCATGACGTCGTATGCGCCGCCGTACGCCTTGCGCGTGATGACGGTGAGCTTCGGCACCGTCGCCTCGGCGTACGCATAGAGCAGTTTCGCGCCGTGGAGGATGATGCCGCCGTACTCCTGCGACGTGCCGGGCAGGAACCCGGGGACGTCGACGAACGAGACGAGCGGAACGTTGAACGCGTCGCAGAAGCGCACGAAGCGGGCGCCCTTGATGGACGCGGCGATGTCGAGCACGCCGGCCATCGCCTTGGGCTGGTTGCCGATCACCCCGATCGAGTGGCCGTTGAGCCGTGCGAAGCCGACCACGATGTTCTGGGCGTAGAGGGGCGCCACCTCGAAGAAGTGCCCGTCGTCCACGACCGCGCGGACGACGTCCTTGATGTCGTACGGCTTCGTCGGGAGGTCCGGAACGATCGACTTGAGCGCGTCGTCCTGGCGGTCCGGGACGTCGTCGGGCTCCTCGTAGGGCGGCATCTCGAGGTTGTTCTGCGGGATGAACGAGAGGAGCTCGCGCACCATCTCGAGGCATTCCTCCTCGCTCTCGGACGCGAAGTGGGCGACGCCGGAGCGGGTGGCGTGCGACAGGGCGCCGCCGAGCTCCTCCATCGTCACCTCCTCGCCGGTCACCGTCTTGATGACCTCCGGGCCGGTGATGAACATGTGGCTCGTGCCCTTGACCATGAAGACGAAGTCGGTGATCGCCGGGCTGTAGACGGCGCCACCGGCGCAGGGGCCCATCACCACGCTGATCTGCGGCACCACGCCGCTGGCCCGGACGTTGCGGAAGAAGATGTCGGCGTAGCCGCCGAGGCTGACCACGCCCTCCTGGATGCGCGCGCCGCCGGAGTCGTTGATGCCGATTACCGGGCAGCCCATCTTCACGCCGAGGTCCATGACCTTGCAGATCTTCTCGGCGAAGACCTCGCCGAGGCTCCCGCCGAACACGGTGAAGTCCTGGCTGAACACGCACACCTTGCGGCCGTCGATCGTGCCGTGGCCGGTCACCACTCCGTCACCCCACGGGCGGTTGTCCTCGAGCCCGAAGCCGTGGGCCCGGTGGCGCGTGAACATGTCGAGCTCCACGAACGAGCCCGGGTCGAGCAGCAGGTCGATGCGCTCGCGGGCGGTGAGCTTGCCGCGCGCGTGCTGGCGCTCGACGGCCGCCTCGGTGCCGGCGTGGATCGCCTCGTCGCGAAGGTCCTGCAGCCGCTGGCGCTTGTCCCCGACGCTCACGACGTTCTCAGCCGGTCGTGCTCGCCCCATTCGTCGCGCAGGACGTTGCAGACCTCGCCGACCGTGGCGCGGGCCCTGAGCGCGTCGCGCATGGGGTAGAGCAGGTTGTCGGAGCCGCAGGCGGCGGCGCGCACGGCGTCGAGGCCCCGCGCGACGTCGCCGGCGTCGCGCCGGGTGCGCAGCTCGACGAGGCGGGCGACCTGGGCCCGCTCGATCTCCGGGTCGATCTTCAGGATCTCGGTGTCGACGTCGTCCTCCTCGGTGTACGTGTTGATCCCGACGATCGGCCGCTCGCCCGAGGCCACCTCCTGCTGATGGCGGTAGGCGGAGTCGTGGATCTGCTGGGACATCAGGTCGATGCACTGCACCGCGCCGCCGCGCCGGTCGATCTCGTCGATCAGCGCCGACGCCCGGCGCTCGATCTCCGCGGTGAGCGACTCGACGTACCAGGAGCCGCCGAGCGGATCGACGGTGTCGGTGATGCCGCTCTCCGCGGCGATCACCTGCTGGGTGCGCAGCGCGAGCTTCGCGGCGCGCTCCGTGGGGAGCGCCAGCGCCTCGTCGAAGCCGTTGGCGTGAATTGACTGGGCCCCGCCGAGCGCGGCGGACAGCACCTGGGTCGCGACGCGGACGATGTTGTTCTCCGGCTGCTGCGCGGTGAGCGTGGACCCCCCGGTCTGGGCGTGGAAGCGCAGCATCATCGCCCGGTCGTTCGTCGCGCCGAACCGGTCGCGCATGATGCGCGCCCACAGCAGCCGGGCGGCCCGGAACTTGGCGACCTCCTCGAACACGTTGTTGTGGGCGTTGAAGAAGAACGACAGCCGGGGGCCGAACGCGTCGACCGACAGGCCGGCGTCGATCGCGGCCTGCACGTAGGCGATGCCGTTGGCGAGGGTGAACGCCACCTCCTGCACCGCCGTCGAGCCGGCCTCGCGGATGTGGTACCCCGAGATCGAGATCGTGTTCCAGTTCGGCAGCTCCGCGTTGCAGTACGCGAACGTGTCGACGGTGAGCCGCATCGACTGGGCCGGCGGGAAGATGTAGTTGCCGCGGGCGACGTACTCCTTCAGCACGTCGTTCTGGATCGTGCCGCGCAGCTCCCGGGTGTCGTCGCCCTTCTCCTCGGCGACCAGCTGGTAGAGCAGGAGCAGCACCGAGGCGGGAGCGTTGATGGTCATGCTCGTCGACACGACGACCGGGTCGATCCCGTCGAACACGCGGGCCATGTCCTCGATGGAGTCGATCGCGACGCCCACCCGACCGACCTCGCCCAGCGCGCGGGGATCGTCGGAGTCCATGCCGAGCTGGGTGGGCAGGTCGAAGGCCATCGACAGGCCGGGGGCTCCGTGGGCGAGCAGGTAGCGGAACCGCTCGTTGGTCTCCTCGGCCGTCGCGAAGCCGGCGTACTGGCGCATCGTCCACGGGCGCTGCCGGTACATCGAGGCGTGCACGCCCCGGGCGAAGGGGTAGTGGCCGGGCTCCCCGAGGCGCTCCGCCAGGTCGAGGTCCGCGACGGAGGCGGCGTCGAACACCGGGGCCACGGGAATCCCGGATTCGGTCATGCGTTGTTCGCTGTCGGCGCTTCGGTCCGCCAACCGTCCCCCAAGGTGCCTGGTCTCAACCCCGGTCCCCGACCCGCCGGGAGGCGCGACGCTACCACAGCAACCGCCCCCGCAGGGCGCGCCGGACCGACGAAGTGTCGACAATCAGACTTGTATTCCGCCAAACAGCCCTTCAGGATCGGATCGATGAGCGAAACTGTCGACAGTTCGGCGTCGTCGGGCGTCCCCGCCGACACCGCGTCGACACTGTCTGCGCACCTCACCGAACGGCTCGTGGAGGCGATCGTGTCCGGCGAGCTGACCTCGGGCGAGAAGCTCAGCGAGCCGGAGCTCGCGCAGCGGTTCGGCACGAGTCGCGGGCCGCTCCGAGAGGCGCTGCAGCGTCTCGAGGGCATGCGGCTCGTCGAACGGCGGCCGCATCAGGGCGCGCGGGTCGCCGTGGTGGGACGGCGCGAGCTCGCCGACCTCTACGCGGTGCGAGAGGCGCTGGAGGGCATGGCGTGCCGGCTGGCCGCGGAGGTGATGAGCGACGAGGAGATCGCGTCGCTGCGGCAGCTCCTCGTCGATCACGAGCGGCTCCCCGAGGTGCAGGCCGACCGCAGCTACTTCCAGGAGGAGGGCTATCTCGACTTCCACTTCCGTGTCGTCCAGGCGAGCCGCAACGACGAGCTCATCGCGTTCCTCGCCGGCCAGCTCTACCACCGGGTCCGGCTCTACCGGTACCGCTCCAGCCACGTGAGCCGCCGCCCGCAGCGGGCCCTCAAGGAGCACCACCAGATCCTCGACGCGATCGAGGCCCGCGACGGCGAGCTCGCCGAGATCCTCATGCGCCGCCACATCCACGCGGCGCGGTCGAGCATCGAGGAGCAGCTCCCGACGTGACCCCCGCGGACGAAGGCCCGCGCTCACGTCGAGCGCTCCGTGTGCCGATGGAGTGGCATGCGCGGGGTGATGATGATCGCGGTGCTGGTCGGCTCCACCCTCGGAGCGCTCGTGCCGAGCCTCTGGGGAGCGGGCATGCTCTCGGTCGCCGGCGTCGTCTTCTCGATCCTCGGCGGCGTCGCGGGCATCTGGGCCGGCGCCCGCATCGGCGCGGGCCTCTAGTCACCTTCTGGTGATTCGGCCGCCCGTGTGGCCGGTGGGTGCATCGCCTTCCCCGACCGTGACCCGAGCCCCGCTGGTGCTGCCCGCAAGGTCGTTGCACGTGTAACAAAAGGCGTATGCTCGATGGGCCGGTTCGTCAAAGGGGGAACCTATGTACCCGGCCAGCTTCGACTACGTCGCGCCGACCAGTCTTGAGGAGGCAATCGCCCTCCTCGACAAGCACGGCTACGACGCGAAGGTCATCGCGGGAGGCCAGAGCCTCATCCCGCTCATGAAGTTCCGGTTCGCCGGCCCGGCGGTGCTCGTCGACATCAACCGCATCCCCGGGCTCGACACGATCGCGGAGGGTGACGGCGGTTTGCGCATCGGGGCGCTGGTGCGCCACAAGGACGCGGAGCGCGCCGAGCTGCTGCACGGTGGCCGGTGGGGGCTCCTCGGCGCGACCGCACGCCTGGTTGCCGATCCACTGGTGCGCAACCGCGGGACGGTGTGCGGCTCGCTCGCCCATGCCGACCCGCAGGGCGACTGGGCATCGACCATGATGGCCGCCCGCGGCGAAGTCGTTGCCCAGGGCCCGAGCGGGTCGCGACGCATCCCGGTCGGCGAGCTCGTCACCGGTCCGTTCGAGACGCAGCTTGCGCCGAACGAGATCATCACGGAGGTGGTCGTGCCCGATCCCGGTGCGGCCACGGGGGGTACGTATCTGAAGCTCGAGCGAAAGGTCGGCGACTACGCGACCGCCGCGGTGGCCGCCCAGGTGACCATGGCGAACGGCTCGATCGGCAGGGCGGGCATCGCGCTCACCGGTGTCGGCGCGCGGAACATCCAGGCGACCGAGGCCGAGGAGCTGCTCGCCGGCAAGGAGCCGTCGGACGAGCTCGTCAAGGCGGCGGCGAACCTCGCGGCAGCCGCGGCCGATCCTACGGCCGACAACCGGGGCAGCGTGGAGTACAAGCGGAGCGTGATTCGGGTGTTCACCGATCGCGCACTCACCGAATCCATCCGTCAGGCGAAGGGAGGCGCGCTGTGAGCACCGACGCACCCCCGGCCACCAGGTCGGTCACCGTCACCATCAACGGCGCCACGCGCAGCGCGGAGGTCGAGCCGCGCATGCTGCTCGTCTGGTACATCCGCGAGGCCCTCGGCCTGACCGGAACGCACATCGGGTGCGACACCACCAGCTGCGGCGCGTGCACCGTCCTCGTCGACGGCGTCCCCATGAAGTCGTGCACCATGTTCGCCGTGCAGGCGGAGGGCTGCGAGATCACCACCGTCGAGGGGCTCAAGGGCCCGCCGGTCTCCACCCGGTGCAGGAGGGATTCCACGAGGAGCACGGCCTGCAGTGCGGGTTCTGCACCCCGGGGATGATGCTGACCTCCGTCGCGCTGCTCGCCGACAACCCGAACCCGAGCGAAGAGGAGATCCGGTGGGCGCTGTCCGGCCAGATCTGCCGGTGCACCGGGTACACCAACATCGTCAAGGCCGTGCAGTACGCGGCGAAGAAGCTCGCTGAGGGAGGTGGGTCGTGACGACCGAGATTCGAGGCCTCGGCCACAGCGTCAAGAGGCTCGAGGACGCTCGCTTCATCCAGGGGCGCGGCAACTACGTCGACGACGTCGTGCTGCCCAACATGCTCCACATGGCGATCCTTCGCAGCCCGTACGCGCACGCGACGATCAATTCGATCGACACGTCACGGGCCAGTGCGTCGCCGGGCGTGATCGTCGTGGTGACGGGGGAGATCCTCGCCGCGCACAACCTCGCCTGGATGCCGACGCTGTCGGGGGACACCCAGGCGGTGCTCGCCACCGACAAGGTGCGCTTCCAGGGGCAGGAGGTTGCCTGCGTCATCGCCGAGACCGCGTACCAGGCGCACGACGCGCTCGAGCTCATCGACGTGGACTACGAGCCGCTGCAGGCGATCACCAGCCCGCAGCAGGCCATGGCGCCCGGGGCGCCCCTCATCCGCGACGACAAGGAAGGGCAGGCCGACAACGCCTGCTACCACTGGGAGTCGGGCGACGCCGCGGCCACCGAGCAGGCATTCGCGGCGGCCGACAAGGTGGTGAGCCTCGACACGTTCTACCCGCGCTGCCACCCGTCGCCGCTGGAGACCTGCGGCTGCGTGGCCGACGTCAATCCGGCGTCCGGCAGGGTGAGGATCTACATGACCTCGCAGGCGCCGCACGCGCACCGCACGCTGTTCGCGCTCGTCGCGGGCTTGCCAGAGCACAAGATCCAGATCATCAGCCCCGACATCGGCGGCGGCTTCGGCAACAAGGTGCCGATCTACCCGGGCTACGTCGTGGCGACCGCCGCATCGCTCCTGATCGGCCGGCCGGTGAAGTGGATCGAGGACCGTACCGGCAACCTCATCTCCACCGGCTTCGCACGGGACTACCACATGCACGGCGAGCTGGCGCTGAAGGACGGGCACATCACCGGCCTCAAGGTCAAGATGCACTCCGACCAGGGGGCGTTCTTCGCCGACGCCCAGCCGAGCAAGTTCAGAGCGGGCCTCTTCCACATCGTCACCGGCTCGTACGACATCCCGACGGCCCATATCGTCACCGACGGGGCGTACACCAACAAGGCGCCGGGCGGGGTCGCGTACCGCTGCTCCTTCCGGGTGACGGAGGCGAGCTACCTCATCGAGCGGCTCGTCCAGAACGCCGCGTACGAGCTCGGGGTGGACCCGGTCGACTTCCGGAAGCAGAACTTCATCAAGCCGGAGCAGTTTCCGTACACGTCCGCGACCGGCTTCGAGTACGACTCCGGCGACTACCAGGCCGCG
Source organism: uncultured Thermoleophilia bacterium (assembly GCA_963706315.1). Taxonomy (GTDB): domain Bacteria; phylum Actinomycetota; class Thermoleophilia; order Miltoncostaeales; family Miltoncostaeaceae; genus CALMEC01. The sequence continues at coordinate 68,036 of CAVPMA010000024.1, forward strand.
ATGGACCTGTGCCTCGAGAAGATGGGCTATGCCGAGCTGCGCGCGGAGCAGGCGAAGGCCCGCGAGGAGGGGCGCCTCCTGGGGATTGGCATCGCGTCGTTCACCGAGGTTGTGGGCGCCGGCAAGGGCAAGGACTACGACATCGTGGGCCTACGGATGTTCGACTCGGCGGAGCTGCGCCTGCACCCGACCGGCAAGGCCATCCTCAAGCTTGGCACCAAGTCGCAGGGGCAGGGCCACGAGACCACCTACGGGCAGATCATCGCGAGCCAGCTCGGCATCCAGCCGGAAGACGTGCTGGTGGAGGAGGGCGACACCGATACCACTCCGTACGGCCTCGGAACGTATGCGAGCCGCTCGACGCCGGTGAGCGGCGCCGCCGCGGTCGTCATTGCCCGCAAGCTGCGCGACAAGGCGCGGCTCATCGCCGCGCACCTGCTGGAGTGCTCGCCGGACGACCTCGAGTGGGAGGGTGACCGCTTCCAGGTCAAGGGCGCGCCGGACCGCGTCAAGACGATCCAGGAGTGCATCTTCGCCGCCTACACCAACCTTCCCGACGGGATGGAGGCCGGGCTCGAGGGCGTGCACTACTACGACCCGCCGAACATGACGTTCCCGTTCGGCACCTACGGCGTGGTGGTCGAGATCGACCGCGGCACCGGGGAGTGGAAGGTGCTCAAGATGGTCGCCGTCGACGACTGCGGGGTGCGGATCAATCCGATGATCGTCGAGGGTCAGATCACCGGCGGCCTCACGGAGGGCTACGCCATCGCCGCGATGGAGCTCATCGACTTCGACGAGGACGGCAACTGCATCGGGTCGAACTTCATGGACTACCTCATCCCGACCTCGTGGGAGACGCCCGCGTTCGACCTCGGTGAGACGGTGACGCCGTCGCCGCACCACCCCATCGGGGCGAAGGGCGTCGGCGAGTCCGCCACCGTCGGATCTCCGGCGGCCTACGTCAACGCCGTCATCGACGCCCTCCAGCACGCGGGCGTCAATAACATCGACATGCCGCTGACGTCGTCGAAGGTGTGGGAGGCGCTGAACGGCGCGGGGTTGGCGCTGTGAGCGAGCTGATCGCCAGGGCCGCCCGGCTCGGAGCGGAGGGGACGGCGTACGCGCTGGCGACGGTCGTCGGCGTGCGTCGTCCCGCGTCGGCCCGCACCGGCAACCAGGCGATCGTCACGGCGGACGGCGGGATCGACGGATGGGTGGGCGGGGCCTGCTCGGAGCCGGTCGTGATCCGCGAGGCGCTCCGGTCGCTCGCCGACGGGCAGCCGCGCCTGGTGAAGATCTGTCCTGACGGGTCGGAGCAGGCCGCGGACGACCCGGACGTGGTCGTCGCGGTGAGCTCCTGCGCATCGGAGGGAACCGTGGAGGTGTTCATTCAGCCGCACCTGCCGAGCCCGCTGCTGCGGGTCGTCGGGGACAGCCCGGCCGGGCGGACGCTCGCGGGGCTGGCCCGGACCATCGGGTGGCGCGTCACCGCGGATGCCGGTGACGCCGACGCGGTGGTGGTGGCCACGATGGGCCGCGGCGACGAGGACGCGCTCGCGGAGGCGATCGGGTCCGGCGCCGAGTACGTCGGGTTGGTCGCCAGCACCCGGAGGGCCGGCGTCGTGCGCGCCGCGCTCCGCGACCGCGGCATCGCCGACGAACGCCTGGCGACGGTGCGGAGTCCGGCGGGTCTCGACCTGGGTCCGTGCACGCAGGAGGAGATCGCGGTGGCGATCCTCGCTGAGCTGGTCGCGTGGAGCCACGGTCGCGGGGGCTCGCCCAGCCAGCTGCTCGAAGCGGTCGATCCGGTGTGCGGGATGACGGTCAGCGTGGACGGCAACGACGTCACGTATGCGTACAACGGGACGACGTACTACTTCTGCTGCCCCGGCTGCCGCGGCATGTTCGAGGCGGATCCCGAGAAGGCCCTCAACACGGTGCGGCCAACCTTCGGCTGAGCGGCGTCAGGACGGGCCGACTCGTCCAGCCAGCAGGGAGCGGCGTCCGCGCTCCGGTGGACCTCCCAGAGGCTCATCCCGAGCCGTTGTGATCCCGCCCGCCAGCCGAGGGTCCGGTACCGGCCGCCGAAGCCCGCCGGCGGCGGCTGGCCGCGGCCGGCCTGCCCGTCGAACTCCTGCGAGTCGACGTTCGGCATCGTCGCTCCGCGGATCGGCGTGGTCGAAGCCCAAGCGTTCGTCGGCTCGGCGGCGCGGCCACTTGACTTGAAGTGAACTTCAAGTTGTACCGTCGTGCGAAACATCCGACTGCGTCGGGAGGAGTGATCATGGATGGGGTGGTGGGTGCAGGCGATCGAATCGCCGAGGAGGTCACGTCGTGGCCCGGCGTGACCGCGGGACCGGGTTCGCGTGGAGAGTTCGCCTTCAGGATCGGTCGGCGCGAGATCGGCCATCTGCATGGCGACCGCGCGGCCCATTTCGGGTTCCCGAAGGACGTGTGGGCCCGCCTCTACGTGCAGCGGCGGATCGACTACCATCCGGTGTTCCCGGGCCAGCCGGGCTTCGCGGCGCGCCGGATCGCGGACGACGCCGACGTGCGCGACGTGATCGAGCTGCTGCGCCTGAACTACGACCGTGTCGTCGCCCGCCACGGCCTCCCGGCAACCGCCGCCTGATCGATGGTCCCGGGCAATTAACAATCGCTGTTCAGCCACTCCGAGGTGCCGGGCATTAACAGTGTTAACCCCCGGCACCAGGTCTTCCCGAAATCGCGATTGTTAATTGCCCGGGACCATCGATCAGCGTGAACGGGCAGTATGGTGAGTTAGGCGGGCACGCCGAGCTCCTTCGCCTTCGCCTCCGCGTCGAAGCCGTGTAGGCGGGCGAGGTTGCCGCCGAGGATCTTCCGCTTCGCCTGGTCAGTCAGGGGCGGGTACCCGCGCTCCTCGACGATGTCGGCGGGGAGCTCGAAGTTCCAGAACTCCTCGAGCGCCCACTGCGGATGCCAGATCGGGGACTCCCCTCCGTAGATGATCTTGTCCTCGCCGCACCACCAGAGCATCTTGCCGAGAGTCTCCGCGAAGACCCGCGGCTGGCGGGAGATGAAGTTGACCGTCGCCGCGATCGACCCGTACAGGTTCGGGAACCGGACGATCTGCCACAGCACCTCGTCGAGCCAGGGGAGGCCGACGTGGAAGATCACGAAGTTGATGTCCGGGAAGTTCGCCGCGGCCCCGTCCATGTCGAACGTGCGGGTGTGCTCGATCGGCTGGGGTCCGAGCGGCACCCCCTTGTGGACGCCGACGAGGTTCACGCCCAGCTCGAGCGCTTTCTCGAACGCCGGGAAGGCGACCCGCGGGTCGTCCATCCGCCACGGGAACGGCTGACCGTAGTCGTACCGGACGTTGTAGAACTTGAACGCCTTCGCCCCGTACTCCTTGACCTGGACCTCCATCAGGTCGAGGGCCTTCTTGCCTTCGAGCGGGTTCACGGACCCCCAGAAGACGGCGCGATCCGGGTGCTTCTGCGCCATCTCGGCGCACTTCTCCCACGGTGAGAGACCATCTTTGAACAGGTCGGTCAGCGGGAGCGGCTGAGCGACGATCATGTCGGTGTCGGAGCCCTCCACGACCATGTCGTAGATCTCGTCGACGCTCCACTCCCGGAAGAACTCATCCCGGGACAAGACCGGCTCGCCGGCCTTCGTGAGGAACTGATGAAACGCATAGAGGTGCTCGTCGAACATCTCGCCCGGCGGTCCGAACGCGTTGCTCTTGTCGAAGTTGAAGATGTGACACACGCAGTCGAACACGAACGCAGGGACCTTGCGCTCCCGCGTCGCCGTGCCCGAGCGGGTGGTCTTGGTCTTGGCCTTGGCCATCTCAGACCCCCTGACTGATTGCGGCTTCCCTCGCGAGCCGCGCGTCCCGCAGCGGCGTGAGCTGTTCGAGCGGCATCGCGAGCGCCTCCCGTGCCCGCGGCGACAGCCGCTCGTTCGTCCAGACTGGGTCCCACAGGACCTCGACCCGGACGTCGTCGACCCCGGCGAGTTCCCGGAGGCGGTCCGGTATCGCGTTGCTCATGTTCGCGACGAACGGGCACCATCCGGTGGTGAGGACGATCCCCACATGCACCGTCCCCCCGTTGACGCGGACGTCCTCCACGAGGCCCATGTCGACGATCGAGATCCCGCGGTCCTCGCAGCACGGGTCGTAGACCTCGCGAAGCGCATCGAGCACATCCTCCCGGTCAACCATGCTCCCTCCTTTCGTCGGCGTGTTGGGTGACGAGTCTGATCCCGGTGGTGCGGGTCGCGCGCGCCGGGTCGGCCGGCAGGCTGCGGGCGCAGCGCACGCCCCACGCGTGGTCGAGGTAGGAGCCGCCGCGGACGGCCCGCCAGCCGTCGCCGTCGCGGTCGACGACCCACTCCCAGACGTTGCCGGCCATCTGCTCGGCCCCGGCGGGGCTCGCGCCGGCCGGGTGGCTGTCGACGGGCACGGTCCAGCCGACGCCGGCTTCGACGCACGCGCACATCTGCGCGTCGAACGTGTCGCCCCATGGCCAGCGCCGGGCGTCCCGGGCCACGGGCTGCAGCCTCCCACTCGTCGCCGGTCGGGAGGCGCACCGGGTAGCCGAGCTCCTGCGATGCCCAGGCGCAGAGCGCCTCGGCGTCCTCGTAGGTCAGCCCCGTCGCGGGGTGGGATGCGAGGGCGCCGGCCGGGTCGACGACGCTGGGGCGAAGAGCCGAGGCGGCGGCGAAGGCCGCGGCCTGGGCGACGGTAACGGGATGGCGGCCGATACGGAACGGCGCAAGGGTGATCAGGCGTTCCTCGCCGTCGTCGCCCAGGCGGTAGGTACCGCCGGGGACGTCCGCCCATGCGTCGAGCGGGAGGTCTGCCGCGACGACGGACTCGGGAAGCACGGAACGAGGCATGGCCTGCATTCACACTCCAACCCAGGTTGCGGCGACGCTACCAGCCTTCCTGGACCGGCTCCAACCGTCCCGGGCGATTAACAGTTGGGAAGTCGAATTGTTAATCGCCCGGGACCGACGACCGCCGGATGACCTTTGTGAATCGCGGGGGACGGTTGGTATGTCACATCGTCGAGGCGGGCTCCCGGTCCACGCGTCCTCGCGGGTCGGGACGTCGTAGCATTCGCGTCATGCCCAGCGAGATCTCGGTCACGGTGCGCCTGTTCGCGTCGCTGCGCGAAGCGGCCGGTACCGGGCGGCTGCAGGTTGCGGTGCCGCACGCCACGCCCGTCGGCGCGCTCTGGTCCCACCTGCCGCCCGAGGTCGCCGCCGGCGACCCGCCCGCCGCGCTCCGCTACGCCCTCAATCACGAATGGACCCTGCCCGGCGCCGCCCTGCGCGACGGCGACGAGGTCGCCCTCGTGCTGCCCGTGAGCGGCGGATGACCGGCCTCTCCCCGGACCCCCTCGACATCGCCGCAGTCGCCGCAGCCGTTGGCGACCCCGAGCACGGCGGCGTCGCCTGCTTCCTCGGCTGCATCAGGCGCGAAGCCGGCATCCGCGAGGTCATCGCCATCGAGTACGACGCCTACGAGGAGCTCACCCTCCGAGAGCTCGCCGCCGTCGCCGACGAGGCCCGCGCGCGATTCGGTGCGACCGTCGCGGCCGTCCACCGCACCGGGCGCGTCGCCGTCGGCGAGCCAAGCGTCGCCGTCGCCTGCTCCGCCCCGCACCGCCCCGCCGCGTTCGCCGCGTGCAGATACGTGATCGACGAGCTCAAGGTCCGGGCCCCGATCTGGAAACGCATGATCTACGCCGACGGCGCCGCCGAATGGGTCGACGGCCGGGACCCGGTGCGCGGTGAGCGACCCGCGTAGGGCGCTCCCCTCCGTCGACGCCGCCCTCGCCGAACCGGGCGTCGCGGAGCTGCTCGAGCACCACTCACGCGGCCACGTCGTCGACGCGGTCCGGGCCGCGCTCGCCGACCGCCGCGAGCGGCGCACGGGGGCGGCGGGGCTCGCCGCCGACGTCCGTGCCGCCTTGCGCCCCTCGATGCGCCGCGCGATCAACGCGACCGGTGTGGTGCTGCACACGAACCTCGGCCGTGCTCCCCTCGCCGACGACGCCATCGCCGCCGCCACCGCGGCCGCCGGGTACGGGACGCTCGAATGGAACGCCGAGACCGGTGAGCGGGGTTCCCGCCACGACCACGTCGTGGCCCATCTGCAGGCCCTCACCGGCGCCGAGGCGGCCTGTGTCGCGAACACCAACGCCGCCGGGGTTCTGCTGGCGCTCGTCGCGCTCGCATCGGGCAAGGAGGTCATCGTCTCGCGCGGCCAGCTCGTGGAGATCGGCGGCGGCTTCCGGGTCCCCGAGGTGCTGCGGGCAAGCGGGTGCCGGCTGGTGGAGGTCGGCACCACGAACAAGACCCGTGCCGCCGACTACGAGCAGGCGATCGGCAGTGAGACGGCGGCGATCCTGCGCGTGCACCCGTCGAACTTCCGGGTGGTCGGGTTCGCCGAGGAGGCGGGCCTCGTCGAGCTCGTGGAGCTCGGCCGGCGGCGGGGCCTCGCCGTGATCGACGACCTCGGGAGCGGCGCCCTCGTCGACGACCCCGTGTACCGCGACGAGCCCGACGTCCGCTCCAGCGTCGCCGCCGGCGTCGACGTTGCCTGCTTCAGCGGCGACAAGCTGCTCGGCGGTCCCCAAGCCGGGATCCTCGTCGGGACGCACGAGGCGATCCGGCGCTGCAAGGCGCACCCGCTCATGCGCGCGCTGCGCCCCGACAAGCTCACGATCGCCGCTCTCGAGGCCACGCTCGCCCTGCACCGCGACCCGGCGACGGCCCGGGAGCGCATCCCGACGCTCCGGATGCTGTCGACGCCGCCCGACGAGCTTCGCCGCCGCGCCGAGTCGCTCGCCGCGGAGGTTGGCGGCGAGGTGGTGCCGACCGTCGGCAGGGTCGGCGGGGGATCGCTGCCCCTCGCGGAGCTCGCGAGCTACGCCGTCGCCCTGCCCGCGCCGGAGGGCGAGGACGCGATGGCGGCGGCGCTCCGGGCACTCGACCCGCCGGTCGTCGCGCGGGTCTCCGACGGGCAGGTGCTGCTTGACGTGCTGACCCTGAGCCCCGGCGAGCTCGCCGAACTCACCCTGATGCTCGGTCGCCGGTGACGGACGTCTCCCACCTCCAGGCGATCGCGGACGGCCCCGATGCCGATGCCGCCGCCGTCGCGCTCGTCGAGCTCGGGCTGGCGCACCGTGCCGCCGGTCGCCCGGATCTCGCCGAGGCCGCCTTCATCCGGGTGATCGTCACCGGCCACGAGGGGCAGGCCCCGCGAGCGGCGTTCGAGCTGGCGCAGCTCTACGAGGAGCACGGCGACTCGGAAGGCGCGCTGGACGCGTACCGCTACGTGCTGGAAGCGGGCGGTCACGGCCTCGTGGGGCCCGCGGCATGCGGCCTGCGCCGGCTGGGCGGAGCACCTCGGGAGTGAACGACGTGCCGATCGTGCTGGGCACCGCCGGGCACGTCGACCACGGCAAGACGGCGCTGGTGCTCGCGCTGACGGGGCGCGACACCGACCGACTGCCGGAGGAGAAGGTGCGGGGGATCTCCATCGCCCTTGGGTTTGCGCCGCTGGAGCTGCCGTCCGGGCGGCGGGTGAGCCTGGTGGACGTGCCGGGCCACGAACGGTTCGTGCGCCACATGGTCGCGGGGGCGAGCGGGGTGGACGGGTACCTGCTCTGCGTCGCCGCCGACGACGGCGTGATGCCGCAGACGGTGGAGCACATCGCCGTCCTGCGCCTGCTGGGCGTGTACGACGGCGTCGTAGCCGTGACGAAGTGCGACCTGGCTGATCCCGCCCGAGCAACTGCCGAGGTGCGCGAGTTGGTCGGCACGTCGCCGGAGGTCGTCGCGGTGTCGGCGGTCACGGGAGCGGGGATCTCCGAGCTGCGCGGCGCCCTCGAGCGGCTCGCCGAGCGGACCCGGCGGCGGACGGGCGGCGGGCGACCGCGGCTCTTCGTCGATCGCACGTTCTCGGTGGCCGGTGCCGGAACGGTGGTCACGGGCACGCTGTGGGGCGACGCGATGGACGCCGGAGATCGCGTCGCGATCATCCCCGGTGGCCGGACCGGCCGCGTGCGGGGACTGCAGGTACACGACGAGACGGTCGCCCGCGCCGACGGCGGGCGCGTCGCGCTGAACCTCGGCGGGATCGACCGCGACGAAGCGCCACGCGGATCGTGCGTCGTCCGGACGGCGGACGGCTGGCGGCCCACCACGATGCTGGACGTCGCCGTCGACTGGCTGGCCGACGCCGGCTCGTCGCTTCGCACCCGACGCCGGCTGCAGGCCTTCCTCGGAACGACCGAGGTGTCCGCCACGTGCGTGCTGCTCGAGGGCGACGAGATCCGGCCGGGAAGGCGCGCGTACGCCCAGCTCCGACTCGACGCGGAGGTTGCCGCAGACGCCGGCGACCGTCTGGTGCTGCGCTCCGCCGAGCGACGCACCGTCGGCGGAGCGACGGTGATCGACCCGGCGCCCGCCCGGCATGGACGGGGGTCGGGGGCCGCCGCCCGGCTGGAGCTGCTGGAGCGGGCCGACCCGGGCGCGCTCCTTCGCCTTCGGATCGCCGAGGCGGGCGTCGCCGGCGCTCGCGTCGAGGAGTCCGAGCGGGCGCGGGTCGAGGACGCCGGGGGAGTGCTCCTGCGGGACGACCTCGCCGTCGACCGGTCGATCGTCGACGAGGCGAGATCCCGGCTGCTGGCAGCGCTGCAGCCCGGCGGGCTGGCGCTCGCCGACGCGCACCGCGCCTCCGGCCTCGGCCCCGGCGCCGCGGCGGCCCTGGTCGACGTCCTGACGCGAGAGGGGAGGATCGTCCGCGACGGGGCTCGTGTCGCGATCGCGGGCGAGCGTGCCAGGAGCGCGCTCGCCGATGAGGCGGGCAGGCTCCTGGAGGACGCCGACCTGCGTCCCCCCGGCCCGGCGGAGCTCGGCGAGCGCCTCGGTGTCGACCAGGCGCACCTCGACGCCGCGGTGCGCGAGCTGCGTAACGAGGGCGCGATCGTCGGCGCCGGCGGCCTCTGGTTCTCGGCCGCCGCCGTGGCAGGCGCGAGGCAGCAGGCGGCCGACGCGCTCGCGCGCGGCCCGATGTCCATCGGCGAGCTCCGTGATCTGTGGGGCGTGGGGCGCCGGCACGCGCTCGCGCTCGCGGCGTACCTCGACGCCAGCGGCCTCACCCGCCGCGTCGGCGACGAGCGCGTGCTGCGGCGCGGAGCAATAACATCAGGCGATGGCTAGCAGCGAAGAAGAGCGCCCCGATCGCCCGCAGATCGGCGTCATCGAGCCGGAGGTCATCCGGATCGAGCCGCCCGAAGAGGAGCTGTGGACCGACGACTCCGACGTCGACTACACCGGCTGGTTCTGCGTCCGCACCAACCCCTGGCCATGCCCGGCGGACGGATGCGCGTTCGTTGCGATGTTCCTCACCGCCGCGCACCTCGTGATCGTCTGGCCCGAGCGCGACGATCCCAACCTGCTTCGCCACAGCGCGGTCGCCCGGGACGTGGGACGAAACCCCAAGATCGAGCAGTACGAGTCGTCGTTCGGGCCGGCGTGCTCGTACTACCAGTGGGAGGCGGCCGGGAACCCCGTGCACGGCGTGCGCGCGCCGGAATCGCAGGGCTGACCGGCAGGGTGGATCACAACTTCACATCGACCGGCTACACCGTCGGGATCGAGGAGGAGCTCATGATCCTCGACGCCGGCACGCTCGATCTGGTCAACGCCATCGAGGAGCTGCTCGGGCCGTCCGCCCACGGCGACGTCAAGCCGGAGCTCATGGAGTCGGTGCTCGAGATCTCGACCGACCCGTGCAAGAGCATCGTGCAGGCCGGCGACCAGCTGCGGGAGCTCCGCGCGTCGGTTGCCGCGCGTGCTGCGCCGCTCGGGTACGCGATCGGCTCCGCCGGAACCCATCCCTTCGCGCGGTGGGAGGACCAGCGCATCGTGTCGCGCTCGCGGTACAGGGATCTCATCAGCGCGCTGCGGTTCGTCGCCCGGCAGGAGCTGATCTTCGGGATGCACGTGCACGTCGGTCTGGACGATCCCGAGAAGGCCATCTCGGTGGCGAACGGCATGCGGCTTCACGTGCCCGCCCTGCTCGCCCTCTCGGCGAACTCGCCGTTCTGGCGCGGGGACGCGACCGGCCTCGCGTCGACGCGCATGCCGATCTTCCGGGCGTTCCCCCGTGTCGGGATCCCGCCCTACTACCAGGACTGGGACGACTACCAACGTCGGATCGCATTCCAGGTGGAGTCAGGCGTGATCGAGGATTACACGTACCTCTGGTACGACGTCCGTCCCCATCCGCGCCTCGGAACCGTGGAGGTCCGGGCGATGGACTCGCAGACGCGTCTCGAGCACACCCTCGGCATCGCCGCGCTCGTGCAGTCACTCGTCAGGAAGCTCGCGATCGACTGGGAGTCGGGATCGGTGCCCGATCAGTTCCCGTACGAGATGCTCGACGAGAACCGCTGGCTCGCCGCCCGGCACGGGCTGCGCGGCGAGATCGTCGACCTCCCCTCGACCGGGCGCATCGCGACGAAGGCGCTCATCAAGCGCCTGCTCGAGGAGCTGGCCGATCACGCTCGCGACCTCGGATGCGCCGACCAGCTCGCGGCAGTCACCGATCTGCTCGACCACGGCAACGGCGCCCAGCGCCAGGCGGTGGTCTACGAGGCCAACCGGGACCTTCGGGAGCTGATGGCGGAGATCGTGGCGGCGACGGGCGAAGGCTGACGGGCAGGCGATCAGTGCCCGCCGCGGGCGTAGGGCTTGCCATCGGCGGCGGGCGGGGTCGCGCGGCCGATGAAGCCGACGAGGGCGATGAGCGTGACCACGTAGGGGAGGGCCTTCAGCAGGTCGGGATTGATGCCGACGCCGCCGAGGCGGTCGGCGAGCGCGAGCGAGAGCCCGAACACCATCGCCGATCCGAGAATCGGGAACGGCCGCCATTTCCCGAGGATCATGACGGCGAGCGCGATGAATCCCTGGCCGCCCGTCATGTTCTCGCTGAAGGACCCGACGAAGCCGATCGACAGGTAAGCACCGCCGAGAGCGGCGAGGCTGCCCGACGTGATGACCGCGAGATAGCGGATGCCGTAGACGTCGATGCCGACGGTCTCCGCCGCCCGGGGATGCTCGCCCACCGCGCGGATTCGCAGCCCGAGCGGCGTCTTCCACAGCACGAACCACGACACGAACACCGTTGCGATCGCCATCCAGATCATGAGGTTGAGGTCCCCGATGACGTCCCCGACGAACGGGATGTCGCGAATGCCCGGAATCGAGACGTCCGGGACACGCGAGAGGTTTGGTGGGCTTCCCTCGAACCCGTAGATCGACCGGAACAGGAACGCGGTCAGCCCGAACGCCAGGATGTTGATTCCCGTGCCGACCACGATCTGGTCGGCACGAAGGTGGATGCAGAAGAACGCGTGGAGGAGGCCCGTCAGGGCCCCGGCGAGCACCGCTGCCCCCAGGCCGAGCACCCAGGTGCCAGTCTCGGCGGCGGCCCACATGCCGAAGAACGCGCCGATCAGCATCGAGCCCTCCAGCCCGATGTTCACGACGCCGCTGCGCTCCGAGAACATCCCGCCGAGTGCCGCGAACGTCAACGGGGTTCCGGCACGCAGCATGGCGGCGAACAGTCCGGCGTTCACGACGTCCTCGAGCGTCGTCACGTCTGCCCGCGTCGCCTGGACGGCCAGCAACCCGCAGAGCACCGCGGCGGTGATCGCCCACCACCCCTGGGTCCGCAGCCCCGCCCGGACCGCCACCACCCCCGCGGCAAGTGCCGCCGCGCAGAGCACGAGCGACGGGATCGGGGTGCGGATGCTCCACGGCGGGAGGGCCAGCCACAGTCCGAGGATCGCGACGAGGATGCCGCCATAGGCGAGCGCACGGGCGGGAATGGCGGCCGGTCTGATGGCGATGGTGCTCATATGGGCGCCGAAGAGGCCGTGCCGGAGGTTGCCGGGAACTCCTGGATGTGGCTGTCGCGGCGGCGACGCGACAGCAGCCACCGGATCAGGAACTCACCGCTCACGAGCAGGATGATGATGCCCTGAACGATGTCGGCGAGCGGCACGGCGAGATCGGCGGCGAACGCCCCCTGAAGCTGCTGGGAGCCGGACCGCAACGCGCCGAACAGCAGCCCGGCGAGCACGCATCCGATCGCGGTGTTGCGACCGAGCAGCGCGACGGCGATGCCGATGAAGCCGATCTGCTCCGGCACGAACTCGTTCGCGGCGAGGTGATACCGAACGCCCAGCACCTCGCTGGCCCCGGCCAGCCCGGCGAACACGCCGCTCACCGCCATCGTGAGGACGAGCGTCCGCTTGACGTTGATCCCACCGGCACGGGCCGCCTCCGGGTTGTACCCCGTTGCCCGGACCTGGAACCCGAACGAGGTCCGGCGGATCACCAGGCCGAACACGATCGCGGCGGCGATGGCGACGAAGAGGCCAAGGTGCACGCCCTGGATGTCGCCCCACAGGATGGGCAGCTTCGCCCGGTCGGGGATGTCGACCGAGATCGGGTTCTCGGTGGGTCCCTTGAGCGGTCCGCCGAGGCCGAACAGATAGAGACCGAGGTAGACCGCGATCCAGTTGAGCATGATCGTCGAGATGACCTCGTGGGCCCCGCGATAGGCCTTGAGGGCTCCGGGGATCGCCCCGTAGATCGCGCTGGCCAGCATGCCCGCAAGGAATGCCAGGGTGATCAGGACGGGCCCCGGGAGTTCGCGCAGGCTGTCTGCCACCCAGAACGCGGCGACGGCGCCCGCGAAGAACTGACCGGTGCCGCCGATGTTGAACAGCCCAGCGCGGAACGCGAACGCCACGCACAGCCCCGACAGGATGTACGGGGTCGCGGTCACCAGCGTCGAGATCAGATTGATCTCGGCGAGCTGGCTGTTGACCGAAAGGCCAGGGACCCACTGGAAGAGGTAGTCGAGTCCGGAGCCCTTCGCGAGCTCACGGTAGACGGGGAACGGGTTGTTCCCGGTCAAGGCGACGACGAGCCCGCCCACGATGAACGCCAGGACGACCGCGAGCAGCGGGAAGATCGCGGCGGCGAGCGCCCGGCGGACCCGCGTCATGCGCTCACGCCGGCGACATTGCCGCCGGTCATCGCGACTCCGAGCTCCTCGCGGCTCGCGCCGTCGCCGGGCCGCTCGAGCACGATGCGCCCCTCGTACATCACGAGGATCCGGTCGGCGAGCTCCAGCACCTCGTCCAGCTCGAACGACAGCAGCAGCACGCCGCGGCCGGCGTCGCGCTGCTCGAGCAGCTTGTCGTGGACGAACTCCACCGCGCCGATGTCGAGCCCTCGCGCCGGTTGCGCCGCGACGAGCAGCGCAGGCCCACGGTCGATTTCGCGTGCCACGACGACCTTCTGCTGATTGCCGCCCGAGAGGCTGCCCGCCAGGGTCTCGGGTCCACCGCCACGTATGTCGTAGGCAGCAATGAGTCGCTCCGCCCGCTGCGTCATGACCTGGGGGCTCATCCATCCCCAGCGCGCGACCGGCGCCTTGTCGTGGTCCTCCATGACGACGTTCTCCGCGAGCGTGAACTCGAGCACGAGTCCGTGCTTGTGACGGTCTTCGGGGATGTGGCCCAGTCCTGCGTCGAACGCCGCATTCGCGGACCGGCCCGCGACTTCGTGACCGTTGATCCGGATGGAGCCGCGCTCCGGCTTGCGAAGACCGCTGATCGCCTGGATGAGCTCGGTCTGCCCGTTCCCGTCGACACCGGCGATCGCGACGATCTCGCCGGCGCGAACCGTAAAGTCGATGCCGCGGACGACCTCGAGCTCCCGGTCGTCGCGGACGGTGAGCTCCGCGACCTCCAACACGGCCGCGCCGACCTTCACCGTCGGCGTCCGCGCGCCCGAGAGGTCGACGTCGCGGCCGACCATCAGCTTCGCGAGGCTCTCGCGGGTGGCGCCCGCCCGTGGGAACGTGCTGCCGACCTTCTTCCCGCGTCGCAGCACGGTGATCCGGTCGGCGAGGTCGAGGACCTCGTTGAGCTTGTGGGTGATGAAGATGATCCCCATGCCCTCGGCGACGAGCCGTCGCAGCACGACGAAGAGGTCCTGCGCCTCCTGCGGCGAGAGCACCGCCGTCGGCTCGTCCAGGATGAGGATGTCGGCTCCGCGGTAGAGGGCCTTGAGGATCTCCGCCCGCTGCTGCTGGCCAACGCTCGTCTCCTCGACCCGGGCCCTCGGATCGACCGGGAGCCCGTACCGCTCCGCGAGATCCGCGATCTGGCGCTCCGCCGACTCGATGTCCAGAAGCAGTCCCTTGCGGGGCTCGGCGGCGAGCACGATGTTCTCGGCGATCGTGAGGACCGGGATGAGCTGGAAGTGCTGGTGCACCATCCCGATGCGCTTGTCGATCGCGTCGCGAGGACCCTTGAGGTGGAGGGGAGCTCCGTTGAGGAGGACCTCCCCCTCGTCTGGCGTGTAGAGGCCGAAGAGCACATTCATGAGCGTGCTCTTACCGGCGCCGTTCTCGCCAAGCAGGGCGTGGACCTCGCCCTTGAAGAGGTCGAGGTCCACGCTGTCGTTCGCGACGATCCCGGGGAATCTCTTGGTGATCCCCCGGAGCTCCAAGAGCGGTGTCTTGGCGTCGCTCAATTGTGGTCAGACGGTGGCCGGGATGGTGATCTTCCCGTCGATGATGTCCTGCTTGACCTGCTCGACCTTGTCGGTGATCTCCTTCGGGACCTCGGGGTTGACCGTGCCGAGTCCGACGCCGTCGCCCTTGAGGTCGTGGATGACGTCGTTGCCACCGTTGAGGTTTCCGGCGGCGGCATCCTTGATCGCCTTCTGCACGGCCACATCGACGCGCTTCAGCGCACTGACGAGGATGTGCGGACCCAGGTACGACTGGTCGGCATCGACGCCGATCCCCCAGACGTTCTTGTCCTGCGCCGCCGAGAGCGCACCGAGACCGCAATTGCCCGCGACCTGGAAGACGATGTCCGAGCCCTTCTCGATCTGCGCCAGGGCCTGGTCCTTGCATTTGTTCTGGGCGACGAAGTCCTGGGAGTAGTCGACGAGCACAGTGATGCCCGGGTTCGCCGCCTCGGCTCCCGCCTTGAAGCCGGCGATGTAGCGGTCGACCGGCGGAATCTTCTGGCCACCGACGGCGCTGATCACGTTCTTGTCGTTGAGCCGGGGGATGTCCTTGCTCTTCTCGACCAGACCCGCGAGATAGCCGACGAGGTAGCCAGGCTCCTGCTCCTTGAAGAGCAGTCCCCGCACGTTCGGCGCGTTGTTGATCGTGGCCTTGTCGGTGGCCGAGAAGTCGATGATCGCGAAGTTGACGTTCGGGAACTGCTTGGCCATCTTCCCGGTCGCGTCACCCATCAGGTAGCCGTTCGTGACGACGAAGTTCGCTCCGCCGTTGATGAGCCGCCTGATGTTCGGGATGTAGTCGGTCGCCGACTTGGACTCACGCACCGCCGGCGTGAATCCCAGCTCCGCCGCGGCTGCCTGCATGCCCTTGTTGGCAAGGAAGTTGAAACCGCGGTCGTTGATACCGCCGATGTCGGTGACGAGGCCCGCCGAGACGTTGGTGGTGTTCTCGACGGTGGTCGACCCGGTTCCGCTGCTTCCGCTGCCGCCACAGCCGGCCACGAATGCGGCTACGCCGATGAGCACGCCGGTCGCGGCGAGCGCTGCGATCGTTCGTTTCACGTTGTTGAACCTTTCGTCTTCTTCGGGAAGGGGGAGGTTCGGTGACCGCGACGCTACGCGGCGGTCCGTTCGGATACAACACCGGTAAAGCAGCCAAACCCGTTGTGAACAGTGGAGTTTGTGGCGGTGGGCGGGGCCTGCGGCGGGTGCTCAGATTCCGAGCGCACGCTCGAGCCGGCGCCTGAAGCGCTCGGCCCCGAGCCGGCGCCACTCCACGAGGAAGCGCTCGTACAGCTCGTCGCGCTCAGCGGTGCGCCGGGCGAGGAGGGCCTCGATGCCCGGGCGCTCCGACGCGGTGCCCGCCGCGTCGAGCTGCGCGCGGAACTGCTCGAACGCCTGCTCGCGCTGCACACGGCCGCGGCGGCCGACCGTGCCGGTCTCACGGAGCAGCGCGCGAGCGGCCGCCGCATCCCGCTCCGCCAGGCGCTCGAGGTGGTCCTGCAGCATGGGCACCTGGACGTCTCGGTCGTGAATGTCACCGAGCAGGTCCTGCATCCCCTTGACCTCCTCGATGAAGGGTTCGAGGTCGGTGGGGAATCCAACCTGGAAGATCTCGAGGAGGTACCGCAGGCGCTTGAAGGCGATGCGCATGTCGTGGAGCTCGCGCACCCGGCCGGGGTGGGTCACGTGCGGTGCGTACGACCACACCTCGTCGATCCGTACGGCCAGAATCCGCCGTGCATTCGGCCGCAGCCGCCGGGTCGGGTCGAGTCCGTGGATCGGGGCGGGCTTCGCCATCGCTACCCGTGCGGGGGCTTCGTCTCGAGCCGCTCGACGTCCACCCCCGTCTTTCGCCCGACCCACCGCTCGAACCGCGGGCCGAACGCATCCTGTTCGATGCGCGCAAGCAGGCCGGCGATGTGGACCGCCTCCTCGGCGCGGCGCTCGCTGTACTCGAGGATCAGCGCCTCGATCCCGACTCGCTCGGCCGGCGTCATGTCGTCGAGGAGCGCCCTGAGGCCCTCCATCGCGACATCGAGATCCCGAGCCTCGCCGAGCGTGTCGGTGATCTCCTTGACCACCTCGAGTCGCTTGCGGAACCCCGACGCCGGGAACGCCGCCGCGAACGCGTCCATCGCGGCCCGCAGTCGCCGTGAGGAGACGCGCATGGCGTGGAGCTCCTCGATGTCGTCGCCGGCGATGGTCCCGGGGCCGTAGCTCATCATCTCGCGCCAGCGCGTAACGATGATGCGCCCCGCCGCGTCGGCGAAGTGGGCATTCCCATGGAGCCCTGGTACATCCCAGGCCTTCGCCATCAGATGAAATGGCCGATGAGGACGGCGCCGCGCACCGCGTCACGGACGTCGGTGGGCCGCGCGACCGCCGACCAGTCGACCTCGATCTCCATGGCCAGGTCGACGGCGGCGCGGATGATGTCCTCTGGATGGACACCGCCACTCTTCGCGGCGGTGTCGCGGAGCCAGCGCACCTGGCGCTTCGACAGGCTCACCGGCACCCGCACAGTCGCGTCGCGCCGCCGGGTGGCGATCGACTCGGCGTCGAGCTGCCGGAACGTCGGTCGCGGGCCGGGCGCGCTGTCCAGCATCACCCGGTAGCTCACCCGGCTCATTCCGCACCACCTGCCTCACGTTCGATGTCGCGATCCTCGGAGAGGTCGCGGATGAGATCCTCTCCGATCTGGGTGTCTCCGCGGGCGTAGCCGACGAAGAGCGCGTTCGCGCACAGGAGGTTCACGAGGCGCGGGACGCCGTCGGTCTCCTGGTGCGCGGCGGCCTCCGCCCGGTTCGAGAACAGGCGACGCGTGGCGCCGGCGACGCGCGAGCGGTGCTGGATGTACGTCGACACCTCGTCGCGGTCCATGGTGCCAAGGTGGTAACGGACGACCACCCGCTGGGCGACCTGCGGGAGCCGCCTGATGTGGGCGCCGAGCTCGGGCTGGCCGAGGAGCACAACCGGCACCGCGGGCCCGCCGCCGGAGTTCGTCAGCATGCGCAGCTCGTCGAGCGCTCGGGCGTCGAGGCGCTGCGCCTCGTCGACAACGACGACCGGGCGGCGCCCGTCCGCGACCTCGTCGGCCAGCCGGGCGCGCAGGCGGACCGCGAGGCGTCCGGCACCGCCGCCGCGCACCGGCGAGTCGGCCGACGCCAGCAGCGCCGCGAGCAGTCCCGACGGCGTGCGGGGCGGGTTCGAGACGCCGACGACCGTGAAGCCGTCGGTCCCGAGCGTCTGCTCGAGCGCGCGCGCGAGCATGGTCTTTCCGCATCCGACCTCACCCGTGATCGCGACGATCCCCCCGAGCTGGGTGAGGCCGAAGAGCATCCGCGCGAGCCCCTCCTGATGGGCGTCTCGGGGGAACGCAAACCGTGGTTCGGGCTCGAGCTGGAACGGCGCTTCGGCGAGCCCCCACCAGTCGAGATACGGGTGGCGTGACGTTCGGGACGGCGTTGCGCGCGCGTCGAGCATTTCCGCAAACTAGCAGCGACTTCGGGCGCTGTTATGTCAGTCTGGTGACGGCGACGACCCCGTTCGGATCCGCGCACGGGCGCCTCGTGGTAACGTCATCGACTTGCCGGGGCGCCCGCGGATGGACGCCGACCACGAACACAGGGGAAGCGACGCCCTGATCGACGATCGCCCTCCGAGGAAGCCACGCAGGTTCCGTTTCGTCCGGCTCCTGGTCATCGCCGGTCTGATCGGGCTCTCGATCCCGGCGGTCGCCGCCGCGGCGCAGGCGATCTCACGGCAGATGGAGTCGGTCCGCCGGCTCGAGGCCGAGATCGCCGGGCTCGACTCGCGCTACGGCCAGGCCGCCGCCGCGTACGACTCCGCGCATTCCCGCCTCACGGCGGTGCGGGCCCGGATCCAGGACAACACCCATGCGCTCGCGCGGGCACGTGTCGAGCTCGCCAAGGCGCAGGCGCAGCTCGCATTCCGCGTATCGGCGATCTACCGGCAACCGCAGCCGTCGGGGCTCGAGGTCCTGTTGCGCTCCCGCAGCCTCTCCGAGGCCACGGCACGCATCGATCTGCTCGAACGGGTGCAGCGCCAGGACGGCGAGCTGGTGACGAGCATCGCCGCCTCTCAGGAGCGCATTCGCGCAGCCCGCGTGCAGCTCATCGAAGACCAGAAGGTCGCGAAGCACGAGTCGAAGGAGGCGAGGATCCACCTCGCCGAGGTGCGCTCCGTGCGCGCGGCCCGCCGGGGGGTGCTGCTCTCCGCGCGCCGCCAGCTCGCGGTGTTGATCGCCGCCGAAGTCAACCGGCAGGCCAACGCGCGCCGACTCGCCGCGCTCCGCGCCGCGCAGGGCCGTGTGGCGCGGCGCACCGGCGGAGGGGCGGCAGCCACGCCAGTTGTGTCCGCACCGGCCGCACCCAGCGGCAGCGGCACCGGCACCGGCACCGACGTCAGCGCCGCGCTCGGGAAGATCGCGCTCTGCGAATCGGGCGGCAACCCGACTGCGGTGTCGCCGAGTGGCCTCTACCGCGGCAAGTACCAGTTCGACCCCCAGACGTGGCAGAAGCTCGGGGGCTCGGGGGGCGATCCCGCCGCGGCTCCGGAGGCCGAGCAGGACCGTATCGCCGGCATCCTCTACAGCCAGCGCGGCGCGGGCTCGTGGCCCGTCTGCGGCCGCTGAGCCGACCCCCCGGGGGACTCACTCAACGTCGCTTGCGCTGGAAGACGTCCAGCGCAAGCGACGCCACGCGGTCGAGGATGATGATCCCGTCGAGGTGGTCGATCTCGTGGAGGATCACTCGCGCCTCGAACCCCGCGGTCTCGATCCTGAGCCGCGTCCCGTCGAGGTCCGTGTAGCCCACCGCCACTCGCGTGGGGCGGCTCACGTTCGCGGTGATCTCCGGCAGGCTCAGACATCCCTCCCGGCCGATCTCCGCGCCCTCGTGCTCCTCGACCACCGGGTCGACGAGCCAGAGCGGCCCGGCCGCGTCAGGGGCCTTGGGGTGGCCGGTGCAATCGACGAAGGCCATTCGCCACGGCGCGCCGATCTGCGTCGCGGCGATGCCCACGGTGCGCGGGTAGTGCCGCGCGGTGTCCTCGAGGTCACGCGCCAGGCGCCGGGCGGCGGGGCCGGGAGCGCGGATTGGGACGGCGGGTGTCTTGAGGCGGCGGTCCGGGTAGCGCAGGACGTCGCGGATCACGCCGCGAAGGTCCCGTGCCGTCCGATCGCAAGGCCAGTTCCTGGGCGGTGCACTAGTGCACCGCCCCAGAAGTCCCGTGGAACTCGGCGGCTGCAAACCGTCGCGTGGCGGTGTCCTCATTCGCGCACAGATTCCCGATATGCACGCTCACTGCGTCCTTGCCACGCTCGGTTTTCGCTCGCCGAATCCTCACGCGACTTCTGGGGCCGTGCACTAGATCACCTCGTCGGACTCACGCTCGACGTGGAGTTCGACGCGCTGGGCATCGGTGACCGGGCGGAGAGCCGACTCGACCTGCGCCGCGTCCATTCCGTCGGGCAGCTCGGCCTCGATGCCGAGCACATAGACCGGGGGGTCGCCCACCACGCGGCTCGACAGGTCGACGATGTTGACCTCGAGCGCCGCCAGCGCGTGACTGACGGCATGGACGATCCCGGGGTGGTCCGCGCCGTACACCGACACCACGCACCGTTCGGCGTGGCTCTCGGTCGCCGCGGCGGTCGCATCGCCGACCCACACCTCCAGCCCGAGCCTCCCCGCGGCCGGCGCGAGGGCGGCCGCTGCCGCATCACGGTCGATGTCGTCCGGAACCTCCACCGCCATGACGATCGCGAACGAGCCCCGAAGCAGCGCCGCGCGGCAGTCCTGAAGGTTCGCGCCGATCGGCAGCAAGGCCTCCGTCAGCCCGGCGACGATCCCCGGCCGGTCCGTCCCGACCGCGGTGATCGCGAGCTCACGCACCCTTGCCGACGCCCCAGAGCCAATCACGGAGCGACGTGTGGTGCCCGGGGCTCCCGCCCCCCGCGAGCTCGTGGCGGATCTCCCCGAGCGTCGCCGACCGCTCGGCCTCGACGTCGTGCGTATGGATGGTCTCGAAGTTGACCTGGTGGGCGTGCACGTACGTCCCGTCGGGAAGATCGGGGAACCGCTCGGTGACCCCCCGGATCATCTCCCTGACGCTGTCCTCGACGAAGCGCGGCCGAGCGTGTGCCTTCGCGACGACGAACTGCTCGTCCGGTCGCTTCATCAGCTCGTAGATCTCCGACGACATGCCGTCTTCCACGATCGCGATGAGGGCCTCGGCGGGAACCACCCGGTCGGTCGCGCCGATCAGCAGGGTTCCACGCGCACGCTGGTTGTGGGTCGCGATCGGCACTCGCTCGACGATCCGGGCGATGTCCGCCTCGTCGAAGCCGTCGGCGCGCAGTGCGGCCTCGGCCTGTTCGCGGATCAAGCCCTGGGCGCACGGGCAGGCGTTCATGCCCTGCGCGCTGACCCCGACGACGCTACGGCTCCAGGTGCCGTTGGCTGCGCCGATCCCGATCAGGCCGTACATCTCCTGGGTGGGGATGTCGGTCACCGGCGTACGGCGCTCGACGGGATAGCTCGCCCGGATCTCGACCTCGCTGCGAAGCGCTCGCTGGATCTCGACGACCCGGCTGGCGATGTGCTCGGCGAGCGTCTCGATGATCAGCGCCTCGCCGATGACGACCTCGTCGATCGCCTCGTTCAGGGCCTCCTCGAAGCGCGACATGTGCACGCCCTTCTGCAGCGGATCGAGGTCGACGTGGCACTCGATCTCCGCCTGGAAGAGCTGCTCGTTCTCCCCATGGCGGATGCGTATGGCCTTGGCCGATCGGGTGATGCCGGCCTTCGACAGGCTGATGGGGGTGGCGGGGAGCGCTGCCTGGAGGTCGTCCGGCAGCCCGGCCGAGTGCTTGGGTGATCGGGTCGTCGTCACGCCGGGATTGTGACGCCCCGCGGCCACGTCGCACAAGGCCACCCGTCCCGCCGGGTGCCCCGACCCGTTTCGGGGCGCATCCCCGGATCGTCGGCGTGCTGCTCCGACGCGCGTGGTACGAACGTCCCGGATCGGGCGTATACTCGACATGGGCGTGTCCGGGACGGCATCGAGCCCAGGGGTGTGGAATGACGGTCGCATCATGAAGTCGGTTGGCCAGGGAATCGAGGCGCCGCTTCCGAGCGTTGCCGAGCTCCGTGCGCTGGCCCTCGTCGGTCGCCGAAGGGGAACGCTGAACGCCGACGAGATCGCGGCCGCCGTCGACCGGGGAAACATCCCTAGCGGGCAGGTCGAGGAGTTCCACCAATACCTCGCCGTCAGCGGGATCGAGGTGCTGGAGACGGAGCAGGGCGCGGCGCTCGGATCCGACGCGCTTCCGCTCACCGACGGCGACCGGGCACCCGAGCTCGACCTGTCGGTGGAGCCCAGCCTCGACTCGCTGCGCCTCTACCTCCGCCAGATCGGGCGCGTTCCGCTGCTCACGGCCGAGCAGGAGGTCGCCCTCGCGAAGCGCATCGAACGCGGCGACACCGACGCGAAGTCCCAGATGGTCGAGGCGAACCTGCGGCTGGTGGTGTCGATCGCAAAGGGCTACCTCGGCCGCGGACTCTCCCTGCTCGACCTCATCCAGGACGGCAGCCTCGGCCTGATCAGGGCGGTGGAGAAGTTCGACTACCGCCGCGGCTACAAGTTCTCGACGTACGCGACCTGGTGGATCCGCCAGGCCGTGAGCCGGGCGATCGCCGACAAGTCGCGCACGATCCGGATCCCGGTCCACATGGTGGAGAAGCTCAATCAGGTCGTGCAGACCGAACGCATGCTCGTGCAGCGAATCGGCCGCGAGCCGCGCGTCGAGGAGATCGCCGCCGAGCTCGGCTTCCCGGTCGCCGAGGTCCGCGAGATCCAGCGCATCGCCCAGACGCCGATCAGCCTCGAGCGGCCCATCGGCGACGAGGAGTCCGCGCTGGGTGACTTCGTCGAGGACGAGCGCGCGCCATCGCCGTTCGACGAGGCGTCGGAGACGATGCGCACCGACCACATCCGGCGAGCCCTGGCCGCGCTGCCCGAGCGCGAGCGGCGCGTAATCGAGCTGCGGTTCGGGCTCCGGGGCGACCAGCCGCGCACGCTCGAGGAGGTCGGCCGAACGTTCGGCGTCACCCGCGAGCGGATCCGCCAGATCGAGAACAACACCCTCAGGAAGCTCGGGGCGATGCCCGAGTCACAGCCGCTCCGCGGCTCCGTCGGCTAGCCCGCGGACGTCACGTCAGGCCGCGGGGACCGCCGTTGCGCAGACGGCGCCGCGCGGACGCGACGCGAGGTCGTCGAGGTAGCCGTCGAGGGCGCGGATCGCCGCGGGGCTGAGGCCTCCGTTGCGCTCGGTCCTGAGGTGGATCAGCAGCTCGATCGGCCGCAGGTACACCCGCGCGGCCTGCGAGAGCCCCGGCCGCAGGCTCGGGAACTGGAAGTTGGTCCACCAGCCGGAGTGCCCGTCGGCCGTCTCGTTGAGCGCGCGGCGCACCGCCAGGAGGAGCTCCGCGAGGGTCTCCGTCGGCAGGTTGGCGTGCGCCTCGTCGAGCAGGCTGCGGATGCCCATCACCCGGGCGTTGTCGGTGCGCGGCGGACGCTCGGCGGTCTGTGACATCGGTGCTCCTCTCATCGAATCTCCTGTGATGCGCCGACGGTAGGGCGCGCCGCCGGCGCCATGGGTAACCGCGTGGTGGCAATGCTGTGAGCGGATGGCTTGCCCGTCGCGTACACCGGATCGCCACATTCGATTCACACCTCCGCAACCAGAACGTCACTACCTGAAAACCGCATGGCCACCGGGGTCTGCCTATCGTCGGCAGCGCGTCGAGCCAATCGGGTGGACCTCGGCCGATGCACTCATGACATGACGAGAAAGGTGCTCAGCCTGTGAAGCGTTCCGTTCGCAACACCATGACCGCGGCGATCGTCGGGGGCGCGTTGTTCGCCACCGCCGCCACCGCGCTCGCCGAGACGAAGGGATCGGGTGCGACGTTCCCCCGCCTCGCCTATCAAACCTGGTGCCAGGAGAGCGGCGGCCTCTGCAGCTACACCGCAAAGGGATCGACGGGCGGCATCAACGACTTCATCAACGGTGTCGTCGACTTCGGCGCCTCCGACGCCCCTCTCACCGACTCGCAGCGTGCCGACCTCGCTTCGAAGCGTGGCGGCGCCGGAGTCCTCTACTTCCCGACGCTGCTCGGTGCGGTGACCATCCCGACCAACATGGCGGGTCAGCCGGGCGCTCTGCAGCTTCGGGCGAAGACCCTCGGCCGCATCTTCGCGGGCGAGATCACCAAGTGGAACGATCCGGCAATCGTCGGGGACAACGCCACCAACCCGCGCACGAAGGGCTTCAAGTTCCCCAACCAGGCGATCATCGTCTGCGTCCGCCAGGACGGATCCGGCACGAGCTTCGCGTTCAGCTCGTTCCTCTCGAAGGCGAGCGCGCCCTTCAAGGCGAAGGTCGGCCCAAGTCAGTTGCCGGCGTGGACCGCACCTCAGATCGTCCGCGGGCCGGGCAACGTTGGTGTCGCAAGCTGTGTGACGCAGAACTCGGGCGCCATCGGCTACGTCGACCTCGGTGACGCTCGCAACGCCGGGCTCGGCAAGAGCCTCGCCGCGGTCGGCAAGAGCGAGGTCATCCACGTCAAGCGGAAGATCCACGGCAAGGTGCGCACCGTCGCGATCCGGCGTCTCACCTACAAGCCGCCGTCGGTGCCCGCGATCGTCCGTGCCGGCAACGTCACGGCGAGGCAGATCCCGTCGAACCTGCTCCTCGACCTGTCGCTCAGCCCGGCGGTGGGCGCCTACCCGATCGTCACCACGACCTGGATCCTGGCGTACACCAACTTCAACCAGGCGGGCAAGGGCGGGAGCCTGGCGGGTGTCAAGTCGACGCTGAACTACTTCTACAGCACGGGCGCGCAGGCACGGCTCACGCAGCTCGGCTTCGCACCGCTGCCGGCGACGATCCTCACCGCCGCCAAGAAGCAGATGACCAAGCTCAAGTAACGGCGGCCATCTCACCAAGCGTCACACCACCCGGAGCGTCGTCGCCATGACGGCGCTCCGGCCCGCGCCGGCCGAGGGTCCCGGACACCCGGTACCCCCGCCGGCGCGCTCACTCCGGCGGAGCCGGTCGGGTATGTTCGCCGACCGGCTCTACGTCGTACTTGTCGCGCTCGCGGCGCTCGCCGGGTTCGTGGCGATCGCCTACCTGCTCGTGCGGACCTTCGGGGAGACCCAGGAGACCTGGCAGGAGGTGGGCTTCTGGGATTTCGTCACCGGCACCGTGTGGGCCCCGGCGGCCGGAAAGTACGGTGCCCTGCCGGCCATCTACGGGACGATCGTCACGTCGGCGATCGCGATGCTCATCGCGGTCCCGATCGCCGTCGCGGTCGCCATCGCGACGACGGTCATGTTGCCGCCCAGATTGCGGGGACCCGTCGCGGGGATCATCGACCTGCTCGCCGCAATCCCCTCTGTCGTCTACGGGCTCTGGGGATTTCTCGTGCTGGTCCCTCGCACGAAGCCGGGCCTCGAGTGGATCGCCGACCACAACATGGGGATCGGCGCGCTGGATGGGCCGGTACTCGGGGGCTCGCTCATTCTTGCCGGCCTCGTGCTCGCCGTGATGGTGCTGCCGATCATCACCGCCGTGGTACGCGAGGTGCTGGCGACCGTGCCGGTCGAGCAGCGAGAAGCCGCGCTCGCGCTCGGGGCGACCCGCTGGGAGATGATCCGTGGCGCGATGCTCCCCTGGGCCCGATCCGGGATCGTCGGCGCCTCGGCGCTGGGCCTCGGGCGCGCCATCGGCGAGACCGTGGCGGTGGCCCTCGTGCTCGGCAGCCAACCGAGGTTGTTCGAGTCGTTGCTGGGGTCGGGGCAAACCCTCGCCGCCACCATCGCATTCGAGTACAACGGCGCTGTCAGCTCGCTCCACACCTCGGCGCTGGTCGCCATGGCGGTCATCGTGTTCGTCGTCGCGTTCGCGATCAACCTCCTCGCGCGGTCGCTGGTGGGTCGCTCGGGAGGCGGCAGGGGCCGGGTCCGGCGAGGGGCGAGGCACGTGGGGAGCTCCGTGGCCATCCCGTTGCGGACGGCCACGGACAAGCTTCGCCCGGCGCGGCGTGAGGTGCCGGGCTCGCCCTGGGTGCCCGCCGCGCCACGGCCGGCGCTGCGCCCGGTGAGCCGGTTCCGACGCATCCGTTCGCGGGTGGTCGAGTTCGCGATCATGGCCTCGGTCCCCATTGCGTTCATTCCGCTCGGGCTCGTGCTCGGCTACTGCGTCACCAAGGGCGCAGGTGCGCTCTCCCTCGACTTCTTCACGAGCGACGGTGAGCCCGATGTGGTGGGGAACGGCATCAAGCATGCACTGGTCGGCACCATCATCCTTATCGGGGTCGCGACGGTGGTCGCCGTCCCCCTCGGCGTGCTCACGGCCCTGTTCATCCGGGAGGCCGCATCCCGAGGTCCGCTCATGCGGCGCATCGGCGGGATCCTCGGCGCGTATGTCGACGTGCTGCTCGGCGTGCCGTCCGTCGTCGCCGGCATCACGATCTCGATCGTCGTGGTCGCCGCCATGGGCACGTTCTCGGCCCTCGCCGGAGGCCTCGCGCTCGCTTTCATCATGTACCCGATCGTCGTGCGCTCGGCGGATGAGATCCTGCGTCTGGTGCCGCAGGCTCACGTGGAGGCGGCGCTGGCGCTCGGCTCACCGCGGTGGCGCACCACGTGGAGCGTGGTGCTCCCCGCCGCCGCCCCGGGCCTGCTGACCGGGGTGATGATCGCGATCGCCCGGGTGAGCGGCGAGACCGCGCCGCTCCTGTTCACCGCGGGCGGGGCGCAGTTCTTCTCCTCCGGCCTCCTCGAGCCCATCACCGCCCTGCCGTTGTACATTTTCAACGGCACGATCAACTCGACGGTGCCCGCGGCGCAGACGCACGCGTGGGGTGCGGCGCTCGTGCTCGTCGGGCTCGTCCTGCTCCTCAACCTGGTCGCCCGGATGATCGCGCGACTCACGCGACCCATGGAGGCACGATGAACGACCCCGCCGGCTCGACCGTCGATGCCGCCACCGATACCGGCCTCGCCCGGTTGGCGACCAGCCGGACCGACCGCCCGGTGCGGGCCGTCACCCACGGGCCGCCGGTCATGGAGACCGACAACCTCTCGGTGTGGTTCGGCGCCCATCAGGTGCTCGACGGCATCGATCTCGCGTTCCCCGAGCGGTCGGTGACCGCGATGATCGGGCCGTCGGGGTGCGGCAAGTCGACGCTCATCCGGTGCCTCAACCGCATGCACGAGCTCGTTCCGGGTGCACGCGTGCGCGGCGGGGTGCGGCTCCGCGGGAAGGAGCTGTACTCGGCGGACGCCGACCCCGTCGCCATCCGGCGGTCGGTCGGCATGGTGTTCCAGCGCCCCAACCCGTTCCCCACGAAGTCGATCGCCGAGAACGTGCTGTCCGGCCCCCGCTTCAACCGCATCAAGCTCTCGCGCGGTCGCCGCGACGAGCTGGTGGAGCAGGCGCTGAAAGGCGCCGGACTGTGGAACGAGGTCAAGAATCGCCTCGACGCGCCCGCCGGCGGGCTGTCGGGAGGCCAGCAGCAACGCCTGTGCATCGCGCGGGCCCTCGCGGTCGAGCCGGACGTCCTGCTCATGGACGAGCCGTGCTCCGCGCTCGATCCGCAGTCGACGTACCGCATCGAGGACCTCATCGACGAGCTCAAGCTCCGGCTCACCATCGTGATCGTGACCCACAACATGCAGCAGGCCGCCCGGGTCAGCGACTTCACGGCGTTCATCACGATCGAGAACGAAGGCGAGCCCGGGCGCCTCGTCGAGTGCGCGCCCACGCGCCAGCTCTTCACCAGCCCTCAGCACGAGCGAACCGAGGCGTACGTGACCGGCCGGTTCGGCTGAGCCGACATCGAGGGATCAGGGGGCTGACCTCGCGGGAGGCCTCGCGTCCGGGTCGGTGTTGCGGATAGCATCGAACGCTGTGGACTGGCTCACCAGGGGATGGGACCAGGGGCACCGGGTCGCGGTGGGGGTCGGGATCGCCGTCGGTGCCGCCCTGGCCGCGCTCGGCATGTCGGGACTCGCCGAGCTCGGAGCCGTCTCGGTGGCGCTCATGATGCGGTGGGCGCTGTGGCAGATCCCGCCCCCGGGTCGCTCGAAGGCGCCCGGGTCGCCGGACGACTCGGGCTCGCGGCTGATGCAGGTGGCGGTGGTCGTGGTGCTGGTGACGCTGGTCATCGAGATCGTGATGTCGCCGGTCAACACCTAGCGGTTCTCCCCGTGGTGCCGCGGGCCGGTCTTTACACTCGGACCCATGGCACGCTTCCGCGCCGAGATCAGCTCGCCGCTCTCGCCTGACGAGGCGTTCGCGCGGATGGCCGCGTTCGACCGGGTGCCCGAATGGGATCCGGCCACGAGTTCATCGACGCGCGTGGGTGAGGCCACCGGATTGGGCGCCGAATACGACGTGACGACTCGGTTCGGCGGCCGGACGATGGTGGTTCGTTACCGGACCACCCTCTTCGAGCCGGGGCGGCGATTCGTGGTCGAGGCGGCGCTGCAGCACGGCGTCGAGTTGCGTGACGACATCACCGCCGCCCCCGACGGCGCCGGATCCGTCGTGACCTACGACGCGCGCATCGTGCCGAAGGGGCTCTGGCGTCTGGCCGACCCGATCTTCCAGCTCATCTTCACCCGGCTCGGCGCGCGGGCCGTTCCCGAGATCCGCAGGTTCCTGGGGAGCACCTAGGGTCCGGCGAGCGCGTCGCCGGTCGTGGCGTCGTGGTGGTGGCCTTCGGCCTCCGCCTCCGCCTCCTCTTGCAGCTGGCGGAAGCTCACGCCCTCGACCATGAGGAACATGAACCCGATGACGACGCCGACCACGACCTCCGTCGCCTGGAGCCCCACGGCGAACGCGAGCGCGCTCGCGCTCGACACCGGGTAGTTGTGGGTGAGCGGCACGACGACGGCAGCCTGGAATACGCCGAGGTTGCCCGGAAGGATGGGGAAGATCTGGGCGACGGTGACCGTGACCAGCAGCAGGCCCGCGCCGCTCCAGCCGACGACGTCGAGGCCGAACGCGCGGAGCGCGCAGTAGATCCCGACCAGCTGCGCGCCCCACGAGGCGACGCTCGGCACGGCGACCGCGGCCAGCTGGCGGGGGTTGCGAAGCCCGAGGTGGCTTTCCCGGACCGCACCCCAGAGTCGCGCGAACGCTCGTGTGGCGCGGTGCCACAACGATCCGGTCGACAGCCAGGGCGGCATGTGCCGGCCGGGGCTGCGCAGCAGCGCGACGAGGATGATCGTCAGGCAAACGCAGCCGACCACCGCCGTGGTGATCCACACCGTGTTCGACAGCGGGAGGAAGAGCCCGACGGTGATGACGACCGCGACCCAGGCGATGGTCGACACCAGGTTCTCGACGACGACCGACCCCAGCAGCATCGTGTTGCCGACGCTCTCCCCGCGCGCTGTGAGGCGGCGCCGTGCGAGGAGTACCTTGACGAACTCGCCGAGGCGCGCGGCCAGGACCGTGTTGAAGAGGAAACCCACGAAGAGCGGGCTCACCAGGTCGCGAACGCGGGTGCGGGACCGGATCGCCGGCAATCCGTCCACGACCCCCTTCCACGCCCACCCCTTGAACACCACCGAGGCGGTGTTCGCGGCGATCGCGGCCATCACGAAGGCCCAAGAGGTCGGGTGCAGGGCGGCGCGCAGCGCGCCGAGATCGACCTTCCACACCACCAGGCCGGCGGCGGCGACGATCAGCAGGATCCGGATCGGTCCGCTGACCTTCCGCGCGATCCGGCGGACCTCGGCGACGTCGGTGGTCACGCGACCAGCTCGCTGAGCGTCACCGGCTCGAGCCCTCGGGTTCGCGCGGTGGAGCAGATCGCGGGAATGGCCTCCGCCGTCTGGACGCGCGACGCCTCCGGGCGCCATCCGTCGGCGTCGTGGAGGAGGATGATCGATCCCGGCGCGAGGTCTCGCGCGACGCGGGCGGCGATGACGTCCGCGCCCGGCTGGTCGGAGTCGAACACGCCGGCCGTCCAGCCGGCGACCCGGTAGCCGGCCTGAGCGGCCGCCAGCGCGGTCGCCGGCCCGCGGAAGCCGTGGGGCGCCCGGAAGAGGTGGCTGACGGAGCCGGGCCCGGCGGCATCCTCGATCGCCCGCTCGGTCCGGCGGAGCTGGTCCGCGACGTGGGCGGGGCCGCGAAAGACCAGGATGCCGTGGTCGTAGCCGTGGCTTGCGATCTCGTGGCCGTCGGTCGCGATGCGTCGCACCAACTCGGGATGCTCATCGGCCTGTCGCCCGAGCACGAAGAAGGTGGCGCGTACGTCCGCGTCGCGGAGCGCGTCGAGCACTGCCGGCGTCGACGGCCCCGGGCCGTCGTCGAACGTGAGGGCGATGCGACCGTCGCGGCGGGGGCCGCGGTGGAGGACCCGCCCGAACAGCGGGCTGTTGCGGGCGAATGCGCCCCACGCAGCGAGCGCCCCTGCCCCCGCGAGGACGAGCCCTGCCGCCGGTCTGCGTCGGCCCGTGAGGGCGGCGGCGGCGGCGATTCCTGTCTCGAGCAGCAGCGCTCGGCGGACGGTCTCGCCTTTTCGCATCGGTTCGGCCATCAGGGCGGCCCGGCGGACACCGTGCATCCAACCGGGTCACTGATGCTAGGGCCCGGTCCGGCGCATCGCAACCGCCCGATGACCGCGGCGAAGGGCGTATGCGCGTTCCAATCCCTGGTTGGCACACGATGGTCGAGAGTGCCAACCCGGTGTGCGATAATCACGCGGGAATCGACGACCGACGAGAGTGACTGCGTGCCTGTTTACGAGTACCGCTGCGACAAGGGCCACACGTTCGAGGCGATTCAGCGGATGAGCGATGAGCCGCTGTCGACGTGCGAGATCTGCGGGAAGCCGGCGCAGCGGGTGCTGTACGCACCAGCGATTCACTTCAAGGGCACGGGGTTCCACAACACCGACTACGGTACGCGGAAGCGTCCGCGCGACGGAGACAAGGCGGACGGAGCCGCGAAGGATGGGGGCTCGTCGTCCGATGGTGCCGCCGGAGCGGACGGGACGAAGAAGGTCAAGGAAGCGACCCCCGCGGACACCGCGAAGCGCGCCACCGGCCCGTAGGGCCCGGGCGATTAACAACCGCGGGCCCTCCGTCCGTGGTCCCGGGCGATTAACAATTGCGAATCCTCGGCCCGTGGTCCCGGGCGCTTAACAGTCCTTCGGTCGGCCACGCGAAGGGCTCGTCGGTGCCGCTCGGATTCGTCGCGACTCAAGCACCGCAGCGATCGCGGCTCCGGAGTGCCCGAGCTCCGTCGCGACGTCGAGGGCCCGACGCGCCCCAAGCGCCTGAACCAGCGATTCGGGGCTTGGCACTGGCCGATTCGCGCCTGTCCAGAGTGTGTGGCCGTCATCCTCGACGAATTTCACGAGCAACTCGCGGGCCCGGTCCGCAACGGGGTGGAAGAGATCGAGGACCGCCCTCGAGGCGACGCAGCGAACGGGCGACGCTCCTGTCGCGATGCCC
The DNA here is from genome assembly GCA_963706315.1 of uncultured Thermoleophilia bacterium. Classification (GTDB taxonomy): domain Bacteria; phylum Actinomycetota; class Thermoleophilia; order Miltoncostaeales; family Miltoncostaeaceae; genus CALMEC01. Next base: position 99,236 of record CAVPMA010000024.1, read on the forward strand.
GGATAGCTGCTCCAAGCCCACTCCCCCGGAGTGGCGACGAGCCCAGCCCGAGTGGGGTTGCGTGCGACATATCGAATGGTCGCGAGCAGGTGGGCATCGTCCTGAATGACCACCATGCGGTAGCGCTCGGAGAACAGATGTCCGGACCGTCCATGGCGACGATTGAAATGTCGCGCATATCGGGACAAGAGATCGCGCATTCCGTCGCCGACGTCGGCCTTCGGCGTCGTCGCCACGAGGTGGATGTGATTGTGCATCAGGCAATACGCGTACCCAATCCACGAGCGCTGCGCGGTGATGCCTTCGAGAAGCCCCATGATGGTCGCGCGGTCTTCATCGTCCTCGAAGATTCGCTGTCGATCGTTCCCGCGAGCCATGAGGTGGTACGTCGTTTCCTCGCTGATCACTCGAACGCGTCCCATCCGATCTCCCTTCGTCGTCGGTACCTCCTCCTTAAGGGCTGAGCGAGGAAGAATGGCCCCCCTGAGGCACTGTCCGCGTGGCACCCTGGACGAGACGTGCGAATCGCCCGGGACGCCTGACGGCCGACAAGCGATTGTTAATCGCCCGGGGTGGCTGAACACGCATCGCCGATTGTTAATCGCCCGGGACCGGGCGCGGCGGCGGGCGGGCTACGTGGAGCTCTCGAAGCGGCGGAGCTGGGTCTCGGCCCGGTCGGGATCCAGGACGAAGTAGAAGATGCCGCCGATCGAGGTCGGATCGCCGGCCAGCACGTCCCGGTCCTTCGCATCCGTCTTCAGGCGGCCCTGCAGCCAGCCGAGCTTCGCGAGATCCATCGCCGACAGATCAGTCGAGATCGCCCGGACCATCCGCGCGCCCCGCCACGGCGCAGCCGGCAGCGAGGACCAGGACAACACCTTCGACTTCAACGCCGCCACCACCAACTGCTGCCGCCGCGCCCGCTCCACGTCGCCGTCGCACTTGCGCACGCGCGAATACACCAGCGCCTGCGCCCCGTCCAGCTCGATCCGTCCCTTCGGGAAGCTCACCCTCCGACCGCCCGGGTACTCGCACTCCCGCAGCTCGAACGGGTTGTCGAGGCTGATCCCGCCGACCGCGTCGACCATCTTCGACACGCCCATGAAGTCGATCACCATGATGTGGTGGATCGGCAGCCCGATCTCGTCGCGGATCGCGCGGATCACGCCGCGGTTGCCACGGTACGCGAAGACCTCGCCCATCTTCACGTGCCCCACTCCGGGAAGCTCGACGCGCAGATCGCGGGGGATCGACAGGTACTTGATGTGGCCCCCGTCGGGATCGGTCCGCATCACCATCAGCGTGTCCGCCCGCGCACCCGAGCGGTCGCGATCCGCGTCGGAACCGATGATGAGGGTGTTCTCCGGCGTCCCGAGCAGCCCGCCCTTCGGGTCGGCCAGCGCCGCCCGGGCACCCGCCGAGATGCGCTTGTTCGCATCGCTCGCAGCCCCGCTCAAAGCGAGATAGCCGGACCCCGCCCAGGCCAGCACCGCCACCAGCAGCAACACGCCCACCCGGAGCGCGATGCCCAAGGGACCCACCCCGCGAAGCGACCACCAGCGCCGTCGGGGCGGGGGAGACGCCGGTCGACGCTCACGTGCCGCCGCCGGTCGTGCCGGCCGCTCCTGCCGTTGCTCGCGTGCCTTCGGGCCGGCCTCGTTGATCGTACGGAGCGCCGCCAGGCCGTCTGCGGGCACGCTCGTCGCGCGTCCGTGGGCGCGGAAGCGCCGATACGGCTTCTTCGGGGGCGGGCTCAAAGCGCCCCGATGGTAGCGTCCCCCGGTCGCGTTTCGTGACCGGGAGGTTTGCGTGGTCGTAGTCGGGGTGGATGTCGGAGGCACGAAGATCGCGGGCGCGTTGATGGCCCGTGACAGTTCGCCGTTGGCATCCGCGACCCTCCCCACGCCGGTCGTCGGAGCGGAACTGCTCGACGCCGTCGTCGAGCTCGTGACCGGCCTTCGCGCCCGGTCCGAATCGCCCCTCGTCGCGGTCGGCGTCGGGCTTCCGTCGCTCATCGACGCGCCGACCGGGCGGGTACGGATGAGCGCCAACGTCGACCTCGCCGAGGTCGACGTACGGCCGACCCTCGCCGAGCGGCTGGGCGTGCCGGTTGCCATCGACAACGACGGGAACGTCGCCGTGCTGGCCGAGCATCGCGTGGGCGCCGGCGTGGGGCACGACGACGTGATCATGCTCACCGTCGGGACCGGTGTCGGCGGCGGCATCGTCGCGGCCGGCAGGGTCTTCCGGGGCGGGCGCGGCACGGGCGCGGAGCTCGGTCACATCGTGGTACAGGCCGACGGACCCCCCTGCCAGCGCAACTGCCCGAACCACGGATGCCTCGAGACGATGGCGAGCGGCACCGCGATCGCCCGAGACGCCGGCATTTCGGCCAAGGAGGTCGTGCAGCTCGCCCAATCCGGCGACGCGACGGCGCGCGCGATCCTCGAGCGCGCCGGCCGCTATCTCGGGGTGGGGCTGGCGAGCCTCGCAAACATCTTCAACCCCAGCGCATTCCTGATCGGCGGCGGCGTCGGTGTGGCCGGCGATCTGCTGATCGTCCCGGCGCGCGAGGAGTACCGTGCGCGGGCGCTGCCGCCGAACGCAGGCGCGGAGGTCGCCGCCGCCGCCCTCGGGCCCACCGCCGGGACGATCGGCGCCGGCCTGCTCGCCTGGGAGTTCGCCGACCACCATGCCTGACACGAGCGCGGGACGCCTGGTCGTGATCGCGACGCCGATCGGCAACCTGGACGACCTCTCACCGCGCGCGGCCAGAGCCCTCGCCGCGGCGGACCTCGTGGCTTGTGAGGACACCCGCCGCACCGCGAGGCTCCTGCGCCACGCCGGTTCGACCGCTCCGATGCTCCCCGTGCACGAGCACAACGAAGCCGCACGCGGCGACGACCTCGTGCGACGGATGCGGGACGGGGTCGGCGTCGCCCTGGTGAGCGACGCCGGCTTCCCCGTGGTCAGCGATCCCGGCGCGCGGATCGTTCGCGCCGCGATCGACGCGGGCATCGACGTCACCGTCATCCCCGGCCCCAGCGCGGTCGAGGTCGCCCTGGTGGCGTCCGGCCTTCCCGCCGAGCCGTACACGTTCGTCGGCTTCCTTCCACGCCGGCCGGCCGAGCGGGCCCGGCTGTTCGAGCGGCTCGAGGGGTGGCCCGGGAGCGTCGTCGCGTTCGAGAGCCCCAACCGGCTCGGCCGCTCGCTCGCCGACCTGGCCGCTGCCGATCCCGATCGGGACGTCGCGGTGTGTCGCGAGCTGACCAAGCTTCACGAGGAGATCGCTCGGGGCGCCGCTGCCGAACTGGCGGAGCGCTTCGCGGGGCCGGTCAAGGGCGAGGTCACCGTCGTGATCGGACCGTCGCGATCCGCTCCCGTCGAGCGGGACGTCGAGCAGGCGATCAACGTGCTGCTCGAGGCGGGACTTGCCCCGGCCAAGGCGGCGGAGGTGGCCGCCGCCCTCGGCGTCGCCCCGCGGAACGTCGCCTACCGGGCGGCGGTGGCGGCGGCCAAGCGCGCCGACAGATAGGCGGCGTCAGGGGCGAAGCCCGGCGGCGCCTCGCGCGCGATCCGCGCCAGGTGCTCCGAATCGGCGAGCACCGTGGCGCGGGCGATCTGCTCCTCGATGGGAGCCACCGACACGGTGCGTCCACCGATCGTCACGGGCCGGGCCGACAGATGCAGCAGCGCGAAGTCGGCCCCCAGCGTTCCGGCCGGCCCGCGGAGCGTGAGCCCCCCGGTGAGGTCGACCTCGTGCCCCGCGAACCGTCCGTACGCGCGGACCGAGCTGGCGGTGTCGTCGGTCGAACGGCCCGCGTCCAGGCCGATCGCCGCGGCCGCGCGCGGTACCTCACCCCCGTCGAGCTCGATGTCGAGATCGCGGGGGATGACGCCGAATCCGAGCAGCGCACGGGCCGTCGAGCCGGCGACGACCCAGTCGACGCCGACCTCGTCAAGCCGCGCGGCGAGGGCGATCAGGGCGCGTTCGAGCTCGGGAGGGAGGGAAGAGGGCACCGGTAGACTCTCGTGAGATGAGCGGCCGTTTCTACGTCACGACCCCGATCTACTACGTGAACGCAGAGCCGCACGTCGGTCACGCGTACACCACGATCATGGCCGACATCCTCGCCCGTCACCACCGCCAGCGCGGCGACGACACCTTCTTCCTGACCGGGACCGACGAGCACGGCGACAAGATCGCGCGCGCCGCGGAGGCCCTCGGGCGGAGCCCGAAGGAGCACACGGACGTGATCTCCACCCGGTTTCGGGAGCTGTGGGGAACGTTCGGGTTGTCGCACGACTTCTTCATCCGCACCACCGACCCGGAGCACTCCGCCGGGGTGCAGTCGGTGCTCGAGCGCATCTACGAGGCCGGTGACATCTACAAGGGGTCATACGGCGGGTGGTACTGCACGTCGTGCGAGGCCTTCTACTCGGAGGACGACCTGCTCGACGGGCGCAACTGCCCGGAGCATCGCCGCCCGGTGGAATGGGTCGAGGAGGAGAACTGGTTCTTTCGGCTGTCGGCCTACCGCGACCGGCTGCTCGCGCTGTACGACGCGAACCCGACCTTCGTACGTCCGCCGCACCGGCTCAACGAGGCGCGGCGCATCGCGGAGGCGGTCGAGGACATCTCCATCTCGCGGGCCAACGTGACCTGGGGGGTCCCCGTGCCGTGGGATCCGGCTCACGTCGTCTACGTGTGGGTCGACGCGCTGCTCAACTACTACACGGCCCTGTCCTACGCGCGGCCGGGGCAGGATCTCACCTCCAGCCTGTGGCCCGCAGACCTGCAGCTCCTCGCGAAGGACATCCTCAAGTTCCACGCGGTGATCTGGCCGGCGCTGCTGATGGCCGCCGGCATCGAGCCGCCACGGGGCCTCTTCATCCACGGCTACGTGCTCAAGGGCGGCGAGCGGCTGTCGAAGACGACCGGCAACCTCGTCGACCCGCTGCCGTACGTCGAGCGGTACGGCATCGACGCGTTGCGGTGGTACCTCGCCCGCGAGATCCGTTTCGGCGAGGACGGGACCTTCAGCGACGAGGGCTTCGACGCGCGCTACCACGGAGAGCTTGCGAACGAGTTCGGCAACCTCCTCAACCGGAGCGTCGCGATGATCGGCCGCTACCGCGACGGGGTCGTGCCCGCGGATGCCGGCGGCGACGCAGCGCTGGCGGCCGAGGTGGGCGAACGGGTCGGGGCGGTGACCGCGGCGTTCGAGCGGGTCGACATCACCGGGGCGGCCGAGGAGGCCTGGCGGCTCGTGCGACGCCTCAACCAGTTGGTGGAGGAGCGGACCCCCTGGGTGCTCGCGAAGGACCCGGCGCGCGCGGGGGAGCTCGACCAGGCGCTCGCGTCCCTGGCGGAGGGGTTGCGGATCGCGGCGATCCTGTTGTGGCCGTACATCCCGGGCTCCGCTGGCCGCGCCCTCACGTCGCTTGGACAGGGCGCCGACCAGCCCCCGCTCGTCGCCGCCGCCTGGGGCGCAGGCGTGGCCGAGGCGCGCGTGAAGCCGGCCGGCCCGCTGTTTCCGCGCATCGAGCACGAGGAGTAGGCCACGGTCGACTCCCACACGCACCTGGCCTCGTGCGACGCGCCGGTCGGCGACCTCGTCGCGGAGGCGCTCGACGCCGGCGTGGACGCGCATCGTCACCATCGGCTGCGGGAGGGCATCGAGCGAGCACGCCGTCGAGCTGACGCTCCAGTTCCCGGAGGTCTACGCGGCGATCGGCGTGCACCCCCACGACGCCGACGGCTTCCGCCGGGCCGACGAGGAGTGGATCGGCGGGCTGGCCGAGGAGCCGAAGGTCGTCGCGATCGGGGAGTGCGGCCTGGACTACTACCGCGACAACGCCACCCGTGAGGGTCAGATGCGGGCGTTCGTCACGCAGATCGGCCTCGCCCGCGAGCTCGACCTGCCGCTCGTGATCCACACGCGCGACGCCGACGACGACACGCTCGCGGTCCTCGCGCGCGAGGCCGAGGGACGCCCGGTGATCCTGCACTGCTTCAGCATGGTCGGCCGGGTGGAGGAGGTCGTGGAGCGCGGCTACCTTACGAGCTTCGCCGGCCAGGTGACCTATCCCGCGGCGACCGCCCTCCAGGATGCGGCACGCCGCATCCCGCCTGAGCACCTGCTCGTCGAGACCGACGCGCCGTACCTGTCGCCGGTCCCCCGCCGCGGCCGTCCGAACCGTCCCGCCAACGTCGCCCACACCCTGCGATTCCTCGCCGAGCTTCGCGGAGAGGAAGTCGAGTCGCTGGATGCCATCACCACCGCCAACGCCACCAGAGTCTTCGGCTGGTAGCCCCGACCGGGTCGGTACGGCGCGCCTGTTGCAGGCGCACGGCCTGCGACCCGACACGGAGCTCGGTCAGCACTTCCTCCTGGACGAGAACCTCGCCGACCTGGCGGTGCGCCAGGCGCGGGTCGGACCCGACGACGTGGTGCTCGAGGTCGGCGCCGGCGTCGGCACGCTCACCGTCGCGATCGCCCGTGCCGCCCGCTTCGTGCACACCATCGAGATCGACATCAGGCTCGAGCCGGTGCTGCGCGACGCGCTCACCGGCATCGACAACGTCGCGATCCACTGGGCCGACGTCCTCGCCGCGAACCTGGAGGCACTCGACCCGGCGCCGACGCGAATGGTCGCGAACCTCCCGTATGCCATCGCGACGCCGATCGTGCTCGAGTCGCTCTGGCGGCTGCCCGAGATCGACGTCTGGACGGTGATGGTGCAGCGCGAGGTGGCCGACCGCTGGCTTGCGCCGGTGGGGTCGGCCGCCTACGGCGGGCCGACCGTGCTCCTGCGACTCGCGACCAGGTCATTCTTCATGCGGGGCGTCGGGCCGCAGGTGTTCACCCCCAGGCCGAGGGTGGAGTCGGCCATCGTCGGGCTGGAGCGAACCGGTCCTGGGCCGGCGCCGCCGGTGCGCAGCCTCGTGCACGCTGCCTTCGCGCAACGGCGAAAGACGCTGGTCAACGCCCTCGGCGCCGCCGGGGCCGAGAAGGTGGCGGTCGCGGCTGCCCTCGTTGCCAGGGGAATCGCTCCGACCGCCCGGGCGCAGGAACTCCCCCCGGAGGTCTTTCCGGAGCTCGCGCGGGAGCTGGTGTGGACCGTCTGACGCTGACGGCGCCGGCCAAGCTCAACTTGCGGTTGCTCGTCGGGCCCGCAGCGGCGGACGGATACCATCCGATCCGGTCGCTGCTGGTGGCACTCAACGGGTTGAGCGACACGATCACGATCACGCGGGCGGACGAGCGCGCGGTGCGCTGCCCCGGGCTCGACGGCCCCGACAACCTCGCCTGGCAGGCGCTCGACGCCCTCGAGCGCGCGGTCGGGCGACCCGTCACCTGTGCGGTCGACATCGCCAAGCGCATCCCCGCGGAGGCCGGCCTCGGCGGAGGGTCGAGCGACGCGGCGGCCACGCTGTGCGGCGCGAACCGGCTGCTGGACCTGGGACTCGACGAGGGCGCCCTCGAGGCGGTGGCGGCGAAGGTCGGATCCGACGTGCCGTTCTTCATCCGCGGGGGCGCCCAGTGGGCGACGGGACGCGGTGAGCGGCTCACGCCGGCCCGGACCCCCGGTTTCGTCGCGCTGATCGCCGCGCCGCCGTTCGGACTCTCGACGGCCGACGTCTACCGCGCGTTCGACGACGGGCCGCCGCCCCCGGCGGACGACGGGGTGGAGGCGCCCGAGGGCATGCCGGAACTGGCGGGGTGGGTTCGGAATGACCTCTGGCCTGCCGCCGCGAGCCTGCAGCCGGCGCTCCACCGGCTCGCGGACCAACTGGTGAGCGCCGGCGCGCACGCTGCCCTCCTGTGCGGCAGCGGGGCCGCCGTATCCGGGCTCTACACGTCGTCCGAGTCCGCTCACCAAGGTGTCGCGGCACTCGGTGCCGCCGCGCCGGGCGTCCGCTGCTGGGTGGCCACGCCCTAGCGACCCGACCCCGCCTCCGCCACGGCGCACGGGGCTGGCGCTACACTCGGGGGACGTGAACCATCCCGTCATCACCATCGAGGACCCGTCGGGGCTCCCCGGGCGGAAGGGTCCGAATTGGCTGGAGGGGCGGCGACTCATGATCGCCGCCGGCATCGCGATCGCCGAGGTCGTGATCTACCTCCTGCTCGATCCGTCCCGTTGGCTGGGCATCCTGCTCGTCGGCGCGATCCTGGCTGCGTGCATCGCCCTGTCCGGGCGCATGAAGCCGGGGGTCGGTCGCGACCTGGTGCTCATCGCCGGCCTCGCGCAGGCGATGGTCATCGCGCTGCCCGTCCTCGTGGGCTTCGTGACGCTCCTCGTGGCCGCGCTCCTCGTGGTTCTGGTCATCGCCGTGTTCGTGGTCATCGGACTTCGCTTCCGCCGCTGATCGTCGCCGCGCCCGCGGTCCCGCCGCCTCCGCCTCAACATGCGCTCGTCACCCTGCGCCCCGGCGCATCGCCGGCGCCGCTCGGCGACGGCGCCGAACGCCTCCTGCCGGGGTCACGCACGTTTCTCGTCCGGTTGCGGCCCGGAACGACGCTCGCCGGGCTGCGCCGACTGTCCGGCGTGGCCGCCGTCGAACCCGACCGTGTGCGCGCCCGCACCGGGCGGGTCGACCCGCTCATCCCGCAACAGACCTACCTGCGCCAGATCGTCTGGACGCCGGCGACGGGCCGCCGCCGCCCGCTCGTCGCCGTGCTCGACACCGGTGTCGACGGGACGTCTCGCGATCTTCGCGACCAGATCGTCACCGACTTCGCGCGGTCCTTCATCGACGGCTCTCCCGCGCTCACCGACCGGTCGGGGCACGGGACGCACGTCGCCGGGATCATCGCGGCCACAGCCGGCAACGGTGTCGGGGTGGCCGGGGTGGCGAACGCGCGGCTGCTGATCGTCAAGGTCGCGGATGCGCAGGGCCGCGCCACGACTTCGACGCTGGTGCGCGGAATCCGGTACGCGGTCGCCCGCGGCGCGCGCATCATCAACCTGTCCTTCGGCGGCGCGGGCTACTCGGAGCTCGAGCAGGACACGATCCTCGAGGCGCGCCGGGCGGGCGCGCTGGTGATCGCGGCGGCCGGCAACTCCGGCGGCGTCGGCAGCCCGCGCGAGTTCCCCGGCGCGTACCGGCACGTGCTCACCGTCGCGGCCGCCAGAGCCGACGGCGATGCCATCATCGACTCGACACGGGGTCCACAGGTCGCGATCGCCGCACCCGGTAAGCGCGTGTTCTCGACGCTCCCGAACGGCCGGTACGGCCGGCGGACCGGGACCTCGATGGCCGCCGCCGTGGTGTCGGGCGCCGCAGCCAGGCTGCTCGCCGCCCGCCCGGGGCTCGATGCGTCGCAGCTGCGGTCCCTCCTGCTGGACAACGCCCGCGACGTCGCCACGCCCGGACGCGACGACGCCACCGGATGGGGGCTGGTCGACCTGCGCGCGGCGCTCACGGCTCCGACCCCACGGCGGGACAGCGCCGAACCGAACGACGACCCCGCCCTCGCCCGGCGTCTGCCGGAGCTCGATCCGGGCGCGGCGACGGGGGAGGTGGCGGTCGAGGGGAGCGTGGAGCAGTGGGCGGACCCCAAGGACGACTACCGTATCCGCCTCGACGCAGGCGATTCCCTCGAACTCGACGTCCACAGCCTGGCCGACCAGGACCTCGACCTCGTAGTCTGGCGGCCGGACGCGCCGGCCTTCGCGCCGGGAGGGGCCTACGCGCGCCGCTGGCTCGCGGCGGCGGCGCTCGGCCCGGGGACCTCCGAGGTGCTGCGGTACACGGCGAAGGAGGCGGGCATCCACACCGTCGAGGTGCGGGGGGCGTCGGGGCGGGGACGGTACCGGCTCGTCGTCCGCAGGATCGCGGCGCCGCCGATGCTTCCGCCGGTTCCCTGAACCGGACGCCGGTGCAAGTGGCGTTGCGGGATGGCGACCGAACGTGCCACGCCGCCCCTCCTGCGCAAGAATAGGAGGGTGGAGACGGCACCGCCACGACGTCGGACTCGGCGGACCGCCAACGGCCCGAGCCTCGTCGACCCCGCGCTCTACATCAACCGTGAGCTCTCGTGGCTCGACTTCAACGCACGGGTGCTCGCGCTCGCCGCCGACCCCGAGCTGCCCCTGTTCGAGCGTTGCAAGTTCATGGCGATCTTCTCGAGCAACCTCGACGAGTTCTTCATGGTGCGGGTCGCCGGTCACCAGGACGCGCTCGAGGCGGGGCGCGCGCCGACCACGCCGGACGGCACCGGCCGCGACGAGACGCTGGACCGCGTCGCGGAGCGTGCGTCCATGCTGGTCGCGGAACAGGGGCGCCTGTGGAAGGAGTCGATCCGTCCCGAGCTCGCCCGAGCCGGCCTCGCGATCATGTCGCTCGCCGACCTCGACTCTCGGGTGGCCAAGCGCGTCGACCTGATCTTCGACCGTGAGATCTATCCGGTCCTCACGCCCCTGGCCGTCGGGCCGGGGCAGCCGTTCCCGTACATCTCCGGTCTGTCCCTCAGCCTCGGTGCGACGGTACGCGATCCGAGCCTGGGCGAGGCGAGGTTTGCGCGCGTGAAGCTCTCACCGGGGCTCCCGCGGTTCACCCCCGTCCCGGGTGGCTTCGTCCCGACCGAAGAGATCGTCCGTGCGAATCTCGAGCGGATCTTCCCCGGGATGGAGGTCACCGACACCCTGCTCTTCCGAGTCACGCGCGACGCGGACTTCGCCATCTCCGACGAGGCCGACGACCTGCTCGGCGCCGTCGAGGCACAGCTTCGCCGCCGGCGGTTCGGCGACGTCGTGCGACTCGAGGTGGAGAACAGCGCCCCAAAGACGGTCGTCGCCCAGCTCCGCGATGCGCTCGGACTGGCACCCCGTGACGTGTACCGGATCTCGGGGTTTCTCGACCTCACCAGCCTCTGGCAGCTGCTCGAGCTGGAGCGACCGGATCTGCGCGAGCCCGCGTGGGAGCCCCGCATCCATCCGCGCCTCCGCGCCGACGACGGCGAGTCGATCGACATGTTCGGCGTCATCCGGCAGGGCGACCTGCTCGTGCATCACCCCTTCGACGACTTCGAGACGAGCGTCGCCAGGTTCGTGGAGCAGGCCGCCGCGGATCCGGACGTCGTCGCGATCAAGCAGACCCTGTACCGGACGAGCGGTGACACGCCGATCGTGCCGGCCTTGATGCACGCTGCGGAGCAGGGCAAGCAGACCGTCTGCCTGGTGGAGCTGCAGGCCCGGTTCGACGAGGAGCGCAACATCAGCTGGGCAAAGGCCCTCGAGCGGTCCGGGGTGCACGTCGTCTACGGCCTCGTCGGGCGCAAGACCCACGCCAAGCTCGCCCTGGTGGTGCGGCGGGAGGGCAAGCGCCTGCACCGCTACGTCCACATCGGCACCGGCAACTACAACCCGAGCACCGCGCGCCTCTACACCGACCTCGGGCTCTTCACGAGCCGCGAGGACATCACAGAAGACGTCGCCGACCTGTTCAACTACATGACGGGCTTCTCGCGCTCGCCCGAATACCGCAAAGTCCTGGTCGCGCCCGAATCGGTGCGCGACGGGCTCATCGGCGAGATCGGGCGCGTCGCGGCTGCGCATCGCACCGGGACGCCCGGGCGCATCGTCATGAAGCTCAACGCGATCATCGACGGTGCCGTCATCCAGGCGCTCTACGGGGCGTCACAGGCCGGGGTGCCGATCGATCTGCTGATCCGGGGGATCTGCGGACTCCGTCCGGGGGTGCCGGGCGTGAGCGACACCATTCGCGTGCGGTCGATCGTCGGGCGCTTCCTCGAGCACACCCGGATCTTCGCGTTCACCAGCGGCGACGAGACCGGCTACTGGATCGGATCGGCCGACATGATGGGCCGCAACCTCGACGCGCGGGTCGAGCTGCTCGCGCCCGTGGAGGACGCCACCGCCCGCGACGAGCTGGCGGCGATCCTGGACACCTACCTCGGCGACACGGCGCTTGCCTGGGCGCTCAGCCCGGATGGCACCTGGAGCCAAGTGGAAGCTCCGCCCGACGCGCCGCCGAGCAACAGCCAGGACGCCCTGATGGCCCGGGCCGTGGCCCGCCCCTCGGCCGCGTAGCGCGCTCAGCGGGTGTCGACGACCTCGAAGTCGGCGCCGGTGATGCGGTTCAGGGCGTGGAGGTCGTCGTCGTTCCAGCCGGTGCTGGGCGCGCCGGTGATGTACCAGGGCGACCCGTTGTCGGCGAGGATCATCCCGTAGCGCTTCAACGCCCGGAGCACGATCCGGGCCTGCGGGCCGAAGCCGGCGAGGCTCACCGATGCCTTGAGCCGCACGCGAAGCCCCATCGGCGGCAGCGCCGGGTCGTTCGACGATCCGGCCTGGTGGCGCGCCGGGAAGACGAAGGCGCGTCGCGTTCGCGGCGCCGTGAAGCGCAGCGCGTGATCGATGATCCCGGCGCGCACCTCGCTGTAGCGGGCCAGCCCGGGGAAGATCGGGAGTCCGGCGGCGTCGGCGCTGGTCCACCCGATCGGTCGCAGCGCGTTGGACCTCAGGTTGAAGATGGCGCCGGAGCCGGCGGTCCACCGCGTGCCCGACTTGCGCGCCGCGAAGAGCTCATAGAGCTTGCAGGTGTCGCGATCGACGATCAGCATGTGCCGGTCGCTGCCTCCCTCGATCTTCGGTCGCGCGGGAATGGGATACGGCCCGCGGTCAGATTCGTCCGCGTAGTCGAAGGTCACCCGGACCTTCTTCTGGGTGCGGCGGACGACATTGAATGGGATGCCGTAGCCACCGTGATTGCTGAAGTCCGGGTGCAACGCTGCGTCGAGGCCGATCGACGCGATGAGCGTGGCGGAGCTCGCCGCGACCGGGAGCGCCGAGACGTCGCGGTTCCATGGGTTGGTCTTCGGGAAGATCGGACAGGCGGGTGCGGACGGCAGCGGCGCCGCCGCCGCGGACCCCGCGATGAAGGTCATCACCGCCACTGCGGCGAATGCACGCGTCACGTTCGTCACCGGTCTCCCTCCCAACGCCACTACACTGATGCTTCGAGCTTCTCGTCTGTTCCACGGTTCCTTCCCTGTGAGCGAATTCCTCCGTCTCATGCTGTCGCCGGTGACCAGGCTTCTCCACTGGGTCTGGCGGCTCTTCCTCGCGATCCTCCGCCGCGCGATGGGCAACAACGTCACGGGAACGGCGAGCCAGTTCGCCTACAACACGTTCCTTGCGACGGTCCCGTTCCTGTTCGTAGTCGTGACCGCGATCAACATGTCCGGGCCGGACGCGTACAGGGAGCTGTTCGACGCGCTCAAGGGGACGATCCCGGGGATCGACGGGCTCACGCGCGCGTTCGAGCAGAACACCGCCCGGGGCACCGCCGCCGGGATCGTCATCGCCTTCGGCGTGGTCGCCGGCCTGTATCTGGCGTCGAATGCCATCGGTGCGCTCGTCGACGGCCTCGACCGTGCGCAGGGACTCAACCATCGCAGGTGGCTCCGCGGCAAGGCCATCAACTTCGGGTTCGCCCTCGGCGCGAGCGTCCTGGCGGTCGCGAGCACGCTGGCCCTGGCCGGCGGCCGCGAGCTGGTTCGCGGGCTGAGCCGGCTGCTCGGCGCCAGTCAGGGTGTCCGCGACCTGGCCGACTCTCTTGCGCTGCCGGTCGGCATCGTGACCCTCTTTCTGTTCACCCTGCTGCTGTACCGGTTCGGTCCGAACGGCATGCGACTCGGGTTCCGGACCATCCTCCCGGGGGCGCTGCTGTCGATCGCCGCGTGGCTCGGGCTCACGGCGCTCATCGGCCTGTATGCCGACGCCTTCAACAACCTCTCCTCGGTGTACGGGACGCTGGGAGGCCTGTTCGTCTACCTCACGTTCCTGTACTTCACCGGGCTCATGTTCCTGATCGGCGCGGAGCTCAACGCCGAGATCGTGAATCGGCGGCTGCTCCGCGCATCCAAACGCGACGCGGCCGCCCGATCCTCGGCCACGTTGGCGACGACAGGGCACACCGGTGCGCCGACGGTCCGGGTGCCTGACGTCGAGGCCCGCTGACCCGGCTTCCCGAGAGCCGGCCCACCGGGCTCTGGCATCATCCGGACGGGCGTCGGCCCACCATTTGATGGCAGACAACGCGAACAACCGAGACACGCCGCCGCACCGGCGCCCCAAGAGCGGACCGCCCGGCTGGCGGGTCGAGGGCGGCCCGCCACAGAAGCAGGACGGCAAGACGCGGCGGCGGCGCATACCCGGGGGCCACACGTTCTGGTGGATCTTGGTCGCCGCGCTGGCCCTCAACTGGTTCATCGTGCAGGGCCTCATCCCCAGCGAGCCCGATCGCATCACGGTCCCGTACACCGAGTTCCTGACGCAACTCGACAGCGCGAACGTCGTCCGGATCAACTCGCGGGGCGATCAGATCCAGGGCGAGCTCCGCAACGAGATCAAGGAGGTCGACGGCGAGAAACGCTCCAAGTTCTTCAAGACGGTTCGCCCCAGCTACGTCGAGAACGACGACCTCCAGAACCGCCTCGAGCAGAAGGGAGTGCTCGACACGGCGCGATCTCTGGACGAGCAACGCCCGCTCTGGGAGACGATTCTCGTCGGCTTCGGGCCGGCGATCCTCCTGATCCTGCTGTTCGTCTGGTTCTTCCGGAGAGCCGCGGGCGCCGGCGGCGGAGGCGGCGTGCTCGGCTTTGGCCGATCGCGGGCGAAACGCTACGAGGCGACCGAGCAGCGCACGACGTTCGCGGATGTCGCCGGCATCGACGAGGTCAAGCTCGAGCTGAGCGAGGTCGTGGACTTCCTGAAGCACCCCGACAAGTACCTCAAGCTCGGCGGCACCATCCCCCGGGGTGTGCTGCTGTACGGCCCCCCCGGCACCGGCAAGACCCTCCTCGCGAAAGCCGTCGCAGGTGAGGCGGGCGTTCCGTTCTTCTCGCTCTCGGCGTCGGAGTTCGTGGAGATGTTCGTCGGGGTCGGTGCGAGCCGCGTGCGGGATCTGTTCAAGCAGGCAAAGGAGGCCGCGCCCGCGATCATCTTCATCGACGAGCTCGACGCCATCGGCCGCTCCCGCGGCGCGGGCGCGATGGGGGGCCACGAGGAGCGGGAGCAGACGCTCAACCAGATCCTCACCGAGATGGACGGATTCTCCGGTTCGGAGGGCGTCGTCGTGCTCGCCGCGACGAACCGGCCGGAGATCCTCGACGTCGCGCTCCTTCGTCCGGGTCGCTTCGACCGGCGGGTCGCGGTCAACCCGCCCGACCAGGCGGGACGGCTCGCGATCCTGAAGGTCCACACGCGGCACATGCCGCTCGCGGATGACGTCGACCTGGAGGGGTTGGCGTCGTCGTCTCCGGGCATGGTCGGCGCCGACCTGAAGAACCTCGCCAACGAGGCGGCGCTCATGGCGGCGCGACGGAGCCACGAGCGGGTGCAGCTCGCTGACTTCACCGACGCGCTCGAGAAGATCCTCCTTGGCGCCGAGCGGAAGATCATGCTCTCGAAGGAGGAACGCGAGCGCACCGCCTACCACGAGTCGGGCCATGCGC
This sequence comes from uncultured Thermoleophilia bacterium, assembly GCA_963706315.1. Classification (GTDB taxonomy): domain Bacteria; phylum Actinomycetota; class Thermoleophilia; order Miltoncostaeales; family Miltoncostaeaceae; genus CALMEC01. Next base: position 114,727 of record CAVPMA010000024.1, read on the forward strand.
TGCTTGGCATGCTCGAACCGGGCGCCGACCCCGTTCGCAAGATCTCGATCATCCCGCGTGGCCGGGCGCTTGGCGTGACCTTCCAGGCGCCGTCCGCCGATCGCTACGGCTACGGCGCCGCGTACCTGCGGGGCCGGATCGTCGGGGCGCTCGGCGGTCGCGCGGCGGAGCAGCTCGTCTACGGTGACGTTACCACCGGCGCCGAGTCTGACCTGGAGCAGGTGACCCGCATCGCGAAGCAGATGGTGGGTCGGTGGGGCATGAGCGAGGCGATCGGGCCGGTGTCGGTACTTCCCGGACCGAACGACGAGCCGCTACTTCTGCCGGGGACCGGACCTGGTAGTCCGTCCCAACACACCCAGGAGCTCCTCGATCGGGAGGTCCGGCGGATCGTCGACGAGTGCTACGCGGAGGCGCTCGACAAGCTCGCCGTCAACCGCGACAAGCTGGAGGCGTTGGCGAAGGCGCTGCTCGAGCACGAGACGCTCGACGAGGCCGACGCCTACGCCGCCGCCGGGGTCCCGCGGCCGCCACGCGAAACCCTCATCGACGCGGCTCTGATGGACTCGGAGGACGTGCCAGCGGGCTGAGCGCCTCCGCGGTGCCCGGGACCAGCCGTTCCCACAGCTCGCCGAGGGTCGCCTGCTCGTCGGCGCTGAGGCGGCCGAGGAAGCGGGAGCGCACGCCGGCAAGATGCGTGGGGCTGGCCTCCCTGAGCTTCGCGAGCCCGTCGTCGGTGAGGACCGCGAACAGGCCGCGCCGGTCGGCGGAGCACCGCTCGCGCTTCACGAGGCCGCGTCGCGTGAGGCGGTCGACGAGCCGGGTGATGCCGCTCTGGCTGATCAGCACCGAGTCGGCGAGCTCCGACATCCGCATGCGCCGTTCGGCGGTGGACGCGAGGAACAGCAGCACCTCGTAGTCGGAGAGCGTGATGCCGTGCTGGGTGGTGAGCTCGCTGTCGAGCTCTCGCGCCAGCACCCCGTAGACGCGCAGGAAGCCGCCCCAGGAGCCGAGCTCCCGCCCGTTCAGCTCGTGCCGGGTGTCGGCCGACGGGGTCACCGGCCGATGATCGCACAACCAGCTGCGCCCGTCAGCACCCGACCGCGTGAGCGCGGCTACTCGTAATGCAGCGCGTCGAGCGGGTTGAGACGGGCCGCGCGGCGAGCCGGGAACACCGCCGCGAGCACGCCCGCGATCAGCGCCAGGATGAACACGGCGATGAGCGTGCCGATCGGGACGCTGAAGCTGAGGCCCTCGCTCTCGAGGCCTTTGATCATGACCCATCCAAGGAACAGGCCGACGGCCAGCCCGATCAGGCCGCCGATTGCGCAGGTGATGACGCTCTCGTTGCGGATGATCGAGCGGATCTGCCTGCGCGTGGTGCCGACGGCGCGCATCATCCCGATCTCCCGGGTGCGCTCGTAGATCGACAGGAGGAGCGTGATCACCACACCCACGAGTGAGATCAGCACCGAGAACGCGAGGAGCGCGTAGAAGATCGTCAGGATGGTGTTGACCTGCTGGCCGATGAAGTCCTTGTACTCGGCTCGGGTCCGCACCTTCGCCCCCGGGTACGAGGCTTCGATTGCGGCGTTCACCGCCGCCTTGCCCTGCTCGGGATCGACCCCCGGCTTGAACGAGGCGAGCAGCACCCCCAACTCACCGTCGGTGGAGATCTGCTTGAACGCCGTGTCGGAGACCGTGAACCCCGTGAACAGCTGCGGGTCCTTGTACTCGCCGATCACCTGATAGGCGGCCCGCTTGCCGTCGATCGACGTGACCCGGAGGTTGTCGCCAATCGCGAGGTTGTGCGACTCGGCGAAGCCTTTCTCCACGAGGGCGCCGTCGGTGCCCATCAGACCGAGCAGGCTGTCGTTACCGCCCTGCTGCCAGTCGAACCGGACCTCTTTCGTTGCCGCGGCCGGATCGATGGCGTTCATGTCTTCGGTGTCTCCGCCGACCTTGACCTCGGCGAACCCGACGCCGAGGGCCGACTCCACCTCGGGCACCGATCGAGTGACGTCGACGATTCCCGCCGGCATGGACGCGAAGTTCTCGCTGATGATGATCAGGTCGGAGCGGACCGTCTTGTCGAGCGCGTCGAAGAATGAGCTCTTGAGCCCGTCCACGAACACCGCGACGAAGACGACGAGCCCGATACCCACCATGAGCGCGGCGGCGGTGCTCGCCGTGCGAGCGGGATCGCGCATGGTGTTCTGCCTGCCGAGGCGGGCGCTCGTGCCGAAAAGGCGCTGCAATGGCCACCCGACGCCCTGTGCGATCGGGCGAATGAGCATCCTCATGGCCATGCCGACCCCGATCAGGATCAGGAGCGCGCCGATGCCGATCAGCGCCAGCGCCTGGCTGACGCCCGAGGTCCCGAAGCCGGCCACGATGGCGAGCACGCCGACAAGGCCGAACAGGATGCCGATGTACGGCGTGAACCGCGAGAATCGCGACTTCGGCAGGACGGCCCCCTCCCGCAGCACGGCGACCGGCGCGACGCGCGTGGCGCGCACGGCTGGGATGACCGCCGCGATCAGGGTGACCACCACGCCGACGATGAGCGGCACGATCACGGTGCGGGCTTGAAGCGTGATACCGGTGGTCGGAAGACCGAACCCGGCGGCATCGAAGATCCGGTTCAGCAGCATCGCGAACAGCACGCCAACGCCGATCCCGATGATGGAGGCGATGAGGCCGATCACCGCCGCTTCGATCAGCACGCTCCGCATGATCTGCCGGCGACTTGCGCCCATCGTTCGCAGCATCGCCAGTTCACGCACGCGCTGGGCAACCGTAATCGAGAAGACGTTGAAGATGATGAACGCGCCCACCAACACCGCGATCCCGGCGAACACGAACAGGAAGTCACGCAGGAACCCGAGATCGTTATTGGCGTTGGAGGCCTGGCGATCGGTGTTTTCCTGGCCGGTCTCGACCAGCACGTCGCTCGGCACGACGGCTGCGATGCGCCGGGCGAGGCTGTCGGCGCTCACACCGGGGTCGGCCGCAACCAGGACGGCGTTGACGAGGTTCTCTCGGTCGAACCATCGCTGGGCATCGTCGAACGTCACCGCGGTGAGCGTCGCCCCCCCGATGGAAGTGGAGTCGCCGAACTTGAACGTGCCGACGAGGCGGACGGGCTCGACGCCGGTGCGCGTCGACAGGCCAACCGCCTGACCGAGGGTGAGCTTCTCGCGCTTGGCGAGGCCGACGTCGACGGCGACCTCGCCCGGCGCCTTGGGGAAGGCGCCGTCGACGAGTTGGTTCGTCTGGAATCGCGCGCTCGGCGTCGAGAACACGAGGTTCGGGGCACCGCCCTGGGAGGAGACGAATTCGCCGTCGACGACCAGCGAGCCGAGGTCCTGGATCACGCCCTCGGCCGCGGCGACCCCGTCGACGCCCTGGACGGTTGTGACGAGCGACTCGGGGATCGGGCCCACCGGCGTGCCCTGGTCCGAATGAAACGCCTCCTTCCGGCTCAGCACGACGTCCACGCCCTTGTTCGCCTTCTCGAAGATCTCGTCGAAGGCGCCCGTGACCTGGTCGGTCAGAACGAAGGTGCCACAAATCATCGCCGCCCCGAGCACGATCGCGAGCGCGGTAAGCGCCGAGCGGAGCTTGCGGGCCCCGAGGCTCCGGAGTGCGATGCGGAGCATCTACTCGAGTGCCTTCATGACGTCGAGGATCGCCTCCGCGCCCATCTTGCCGCCGTCGCGGACGATCACGCCGTCCTGCAGGAACATCACGCGGTCGGCGATGGAGGCGGCGCGCGGGTCGTGCGTCACCATGACGATCGTCTGGCCGAACTGGTCGACGGAGTGGCGCATCAGGTCGAGAATCTCCTGACCGGTCTTCGAGTCGAGGTTGCCGGTCGGCTCGTCGGCGAACACCACCGCCGGCTTCGTGATGAGGGCCCGGGCGATCGCCACGCGCTGCTGCTGGCCGCCGGAGAGCTCCGCGGGTCGGTGGTGGAGCCGGTCGCCGAGCCCGACCGACTCCACGAGGCCGGACCGCCATGCCGCGTCGGGGCGGACCCCCGCGATCGAGAGCGGCAGGTCGAGGTTCTCGCCGGCGGTCAGCATCGGCAGCAGGTTGAAGAACTGGAACACGAACCCGATCTTCTCCCTGCGCAGCAGGGTGAGCGCCTTGTCGCCCAGACCGGTGATCTCGGTGCCGTCGATCCAGGCCTGCCCGGTCGTCGGCGTGTCGAGCCCGGCGAGGATGTGCATGAGCGTCGACTTGCCCGAGCCGGACGGGCCCATGATCGCGACGAACTGTCCGCGCTGGAGATCGAGGTCGACACCGCGCAGCGCGTCGACGGCCGTGTCGCCCTCGCCATACCGTCTCGTGACGCCGCGAGCCGAAACCACGGCCCCGGGTTGGGGATCGGCGACTGCGGGTGTCTTTGCGACCTGCTGTTCCACGGCGTCTCCTCCGGTGCGGGCCGGGGCGGACGCTACCAGCGCGCCGTGCGGTCAACCAAGCGCCGGGTGGACATGATCGACCGAGCACTAACCTTGCGGGCATGCTGCGGCCGGCCATCGTCGCGTTGACCGCTCTCGCGTGCGCCTCCCCGGCGCTCGCCGGCGATCGCGAGCTGCTCAGGGTGCTCGATGCCGGGCTCGGGCCGACCGCGTCGGCGTCCCGTGCCGGCGCGGGCGGGTCGCCGAGCCTCGTGCAGCGCCACTACGACCGGGCGCGTGACCTGCAGGAGGCGGTCCGGCGCGCGGGGCCCTTCTCGATCTCGTGCCACTCGCTCGGAGGCTGGGCCGCTCGCTACGCCGCCGCCGAGGTCGCCGCCGCCGAAGGGCTCGACCGGCTGGATCCCGCGCGTGCCCGCCGGCAGCGGCAGGCAGCGGCCGCCGCGAGGGCACGGATCGCGGTGGCACGCAGGGCCTGCAGGCCCGGCGCCGCGCGCGCGGCGAATGGCACCCCGACGCTCGTGGACCCCCGCCCCGGCGCGGTCACGTTCGGCGACGTGGTCGCACGGGCGCCGGTGGGAGCCGACGGCGCGACGCTCTACGCCAACGGCGCCGTCGCCGGGCCGCTCGACCTCGTCGCGGGCGTCGCCCGGTCCCGCCTGACGGGAGGTTCGGGCCGGTACACGCTGGAGGTGCGGTTCACCCGCAAGGGCCTGACGATGGGCGTCGCTCGGTCGACGGGGAGTGTGGCTGCTGCCGGCCAGCGCCGCCGACCCGGCGCGTGCCCCGGTGCTCGACGAGTCTCTGCAAACCGGCCTGCGCGCCGCGACCACCGGCTTCGCCGGGATCGCCGGGGTGTGGCTGGAGGACTTCCGCACGGGGCGGGCAGCGGCGTGGAATGCCGCCGCGAAGTTCCCGGCCGCGTCGACGGTGAAGCTCGGCGTCCTCGTGCTGGCGCTCCGCCGGATGGGGCCGCACCCCGAAGCCTCCGCGCTCTTTCACGACGTGCGCGGCCTCGCGACCTGGAGCTCGAACCTGGCCTCCAACCGTCTGCTGGGAAAGGTGGGGGGCTCGGCCGCGGTGCAGCGGGCGCTTGCGAGGATGGGCGCGACATCCAGCACGTTCACCGGGCCGTACATCGTGGCGACCGAGCGCCCGCCGGTCGACGCTCCGCAGCCGCCGCCGCGGGTGTCCGGCCGCGTGACGACCGCCTACGACCTCGGCGCGGTCCTGTCGACGCTGCACGATGCGGCCCGCGGCGACCCGGCCGCGCTCGAGCGCACACGACTCACCCGGACGCAAGCCCGGCTGGCGGTCGGTCTCCTGCTGTCATCCGAGCCGGCCGGCGACAACCTCGGGCTCTTCCGTGAGGCGCTCGGCCCGTCGGTCCTCGCCGCGCAGAAGCACGGGTGGATCTCGTCGGCACGCCACTCGGCCGCGGTGATCTACACGGAGCGCGGGCCGGTTGTGCTCGTGCTCTTGACCTACAGGTCGGGTCTGACGCGGCCCCAGGCGGCTCGGCTGGGCGCCGACCTCGTCAGGCTCGCGACGACGGGCTGACCGGCTCCGGGATCGCGATCCATTCGGGGGCAAGGCCGTCGCCGGTGATCAGGCGGGCGCCGCGGCCCCGCGTGACGAAGCTCCACGACCACCGCACCATCACCAGGACGCGGTTTTGGAATCCGATCAGGTAGAACAGGTGCACCGCGAGCCACAACCACCAGGCCACGAAGCCGTGGAACCGCAGGCCGCGCAGCTCGGCGACCGCCTTCGCCCGCCCGATGGTCGCGAGGTTGCCCTTGTCCTTGTACGCGAACGGGACGGGCGGCTGCCCGGTGAGCCGGCGCTCGATCGCACGACCGGCGTACCGGCCCATCTGCATCGCCACCGGGGCGACCCCGGGAAGGGGCGTGCCCTCGACGGCGACCATGTCTCCGATGGCGAACACCTCGGGGTGGCCGGCAACGGTGAGGTCCGTGCCGACGGGCACACGGCCGACGCGATCGGTCTCGAGCCCGGCGGCGCCGGCCAGCCGCGTCGCGAGCGGCGACGCCGCGACCCCCGCCGCCCACACGACCGTGCGCGCGGCGATGTGCTCGGACCGTCCGTCCTGCTCCACGCTCACACCCGTCGCGTCGACCTCGCGGACGAAGCAGCGGATGCGGACGGTCACGCCGATGTCGCCGAGCGACCGGACGGCCTGCGCGGACTGGCTCGGCTGGAACGACCCGAGAATGCGCTCCGCGCCCTCCACCAGCAGCACGCGCGCGGCGGACGGGTCGTACGAGCTGAACTGGTTGCGCATGGTGTCGCCCGCGATCTCGCCGATCTGCCCGGCGAGCTCCACGCCGGTCGGGCCGCCGCCGACGACGACGAACGTGAGCCACTCCCGCCGGGCCGTCGGGTCGGTCTCCATCTCGGCGGCCTCGAACGCGAGCAGGATCCGCCTGCGGATGGCGAGGGCGTCTTCGAGCGACTTGAGGGCCGGGGCGGACTCCTGCCACTCGTCGTGGCCGAAGTAGTGATTGCGCATTCCGGCGGCCACGACGAGGGAGTCATAGGGCAGCCGGATGTCCTCGCCGCCCCTGGCGGCGCGGCCGACGACGACCTCGCGCGCGGCCAGGTCGAAGTCGTGCACCTCGCCGAGGACCACCCGCACGTTGCGCTGGCGGCGAAGCACGGCGCGCAGCGGCGTGGCGATCTCGCCGGGGGAAAGGGAGCCCGTGGCGACCTGGTAGAGCAGCGGCTGGAAGAGGTGGAAGTTGCGGCGGTCGATCAGCGTGATGTCGACGGGCGCCCGTTTGAGCGCCTTCACCGCCCGCAGGCCGCCGAATCCGCCCCCGACGACCACGACACGGTGGCGCTGCACAGCGGTAGTGTCGGCAGGTGCGGTCACTGCACCGACGTTAGCGTTCCCGGCGACCTCGTCGCCCCAAGCGGCTTAGCTCCGGGCTTGGTCCTCCGCCACGCTGAGACCCATCACCTTGATGACGTCGCGCATCGAGAGGATCCCGACCAGGTGGTCCTCCTCGAAGACGACGATGTGCCGGATATGGTGGCGCATCATCGCCTCGGCCGCCTGCACCGCCGGCCAGCTCGGGGCCGCCGCGATCAGCTTGCTGTGCATGTAGTCGCCCACCCGCGCGTCGTCGGGGTCGGCACCCTCCGCGAGCGCACGGAGGATGTCCCGCTCGGTCACGATGCCCGGACCCGGAAGCGACTGGTCGAGCACCAGCGCGGCGCCCGTGTGGTACTGGCCCATGCGTACGGCGGCCTGTCGGAGCGTCGTGTCGGCGCCGACGGTGGCCTCGATGGGCGACATGATCTCTGACACCTGGACTGGCATGGCCGTAGCCTAACGATCGAATTCCGCCTTGTCACGTTCGTCACATTGTGCGGTGGTTTCGCCGCTGATCGCGCACCTTCCTCGGCTCGGGCGACGGGCGAGGTCGGGGCGCTCATCCGCGCCGCCATCGCCGCGGCCTGACCGTCCGGCGTCACGTCTGGCAGGTCGGGCACCAGGAGACGGTCCGGTTGGCGTCGCCCAAGCCGCGTGACGCGACCGGCGTGCCGCACCGCCGGCACGGGCGGCCGGCTCGCCCGTACACCCACGTGCGCTCCCGGCTTCGCGGGTCGGGCGAACGGTACGTCGTGATCGGTCCGCGGTGGCGCACGCCGTCGGCCAGGAGGCGCGACGCGGTGCGTCCCAGCCCCGCGGCCTCCTCGGCGCTGAGGGCGCCCGCCGCCCGCCACGGGCTGATGCCGCAGAGGAAGAGCGTCTCGCTGCGATAGACGTTGCCGATGCCGGCGACGACCCGCTGATCCATGAGCGCGTCGCCGACCGGGCGCGCGGGATCGACGCGCGCCAGTGCCCGGGCGGTCGCCTCGCCCGGCTCGATCTCGGCGTCGAGCAGGTCGGGACCCAGCGCGGCAACCGCCGGAATGGGCTCCCCCGGCTCGTAGAGTCGCACGCGCGGGCCGCCGTACTGCGCCGCCACGTGATGCTCGGTCCACAGCGCCACCCACAGGCCGCGCTGCGACGGGGGCCGGTCACTGCCGGCGAGTCGCCACCTGCCGCCCATTCCCAGGTGAGAGTCCAGCACCTCGCCCGACGCGAACCGGATGAGATGGTGCTTGCCCTGGGCGGCGACCTCATCGACACGGAGTCCGGTGAGACGCTCGGGCAGGCGCTGTGGCCCAACGCGAGGCTCGGGCGCATCGACGTGGACGATCACCTGGCCCGTCAGGGCTGCGCCGAGCCGCAACGCGTTGCGGTGGCTGACCTGTCCCTCCGGCACCCCGGTGCTCCTATCCTTCGGCCGGGGCGAAGACCACCAACACAGAGAGGTCCTCGGCGATCCGCACGAACCGGTGATCCGCGCCCGCCTCGACGAAGATCACGCTGCCGGGCTCGACGGTCTGGCGGCGACCGTCGCACTCGAAGTCGGCCCGCCCCGCGATGACGTGGTAGAGCTCATCCTGCGCGTGCGGCGCCTGGGGGTCCTCGGCTCCCGCCGGCAGCTCGTAGAGGCCGGCGCTCATCGACCCCGTCCTGAGGAACTCCTGGTAGAGCCGGCCCGCGGCGATCCGGTCGCCACGAGCTCGGTCGAGGTCGTCGATCTGCATCAGCGCGACTCGGAGCGAAGCTCGAGGCCGCGAAGCCCCGAGAAGAACCCGGCCTCCAGCAGCACCGGCTCGGCGGCGGACCCGAACACCGAGACCCCGTCGAACCGCTCGACGCTCACCCGGCGACCGCGACCGGATCGGATCCATTCGGCGAGCGCGGCGACCGCGTGGCCCATCCACTCCGGCTCCGGCTCACGCAGCGCGAGCAGGCTGCGGCCACCGCGCTCGAGGTGGAGCACCGGGACGCCGTCGAGCAACACCACCTGCGCGCCGTAGGTCCGGGAGGGGCCGCGATTGGCGCCGCGTCTGGGCCAGGGGACCGCCGCTCCGAAGGGCTGGGCGGGATCGGCCGCGCCCAGCACCAGCGCCACCGGGTCGGCGTCCGGCTCGCGCACGTCGCGCAGCCGTTCGACCGCCCCGGGCATCGCGAACTGCGCACCCCCGAGCCCGGCCAGGAAGTAGCCGCGACGGCAGCGCCCGAGCGTCTCGAGCTCCGACAACGGCTGGTACACGCCGGCGAACCCGCCCGGCACTCCGTCGCCCAGCACCGCAGCGCGGGTCACGACGCCGTGGCGCTCCAGGAGCACCTCCGCAACGGCCCGGGCGCGCTCGTCGTGCGCGGGTGGCCGCGCGAAGAGGCGGCCTGTGAGCGACCAGCGTCCGGCGACGGCGCCGCGGGCCGCCCCGGCGCCGCGGGCGCTGCGCCTCCCGAACCGTGCGGAGCTCGAGGTGGGGCGCGGCAGTCGGCGCGGGGCGCGAAGCGGCATCCAGAGGTCGTTGGTGACCTCCCCGGCCCACACCAGGCTCCACAGCGTCGTGAAGATCTCCTCGGCCGGCGCGTCGAGCCCGCCGCAGATCTCGTCCCAGAACGCCGCACCAGAGGCGAGCGCGTCGCGCAGGCGGTCCGCGAGGTCGCCCTCGGGCGGGGGATCCGACGGCGGCGGGCCGAGCAGCGGCGCGTCGTCGCGGAAGAACACGGCCACCCGCCCGCCGTCCCGACCCATCGCGCCGGCGCCGACCCAGACGATCTCGCCCGCTCCGGCCAGGGCATCGAGCCACGTCGGCGAATACCCGCCGATACGTCGCGGGAAGACCTCCTGCTCCCACTGGGCCGCCGGCAGCGCGAGCCCCTGCAGCGGCCCGATCACCTCGCGCAGCGCATCGGGTCCGGGGGCCTGATGCGCGCGGTCGATCCTCTGCCACGCGGGCAGGAACCGCCCGAGCGTCTCGGCCTCGACCGGCTCGACCTCACGCCGGGCCACGGCGAGGCTCGCGCGGCGAAGACGCCGCAGCACCTCGGCATCGCACCACTCCCGGCCGGAGGAGCCCGGGCGGATCTCGCCGCGCACGAGGGTGCCCCGCCCCTCGAGACCGCTCAGCGCCTCGGTCGCCGCTTCGACCGCGACCCCGAGCCGGTCCGCGACTTGACGCGCCACGAACGGCCCGTGCCCGCGGGCGTAGCGGGCGATCAATCCCGTCAGGGCGTCGGGCACGGGTTCGAGGAACGCGTCCGGCAGCCCGGCGGGGGGCATCGCCCCGAGACCGTCCCGGTAGCGCCCCGCGTCCTCGGCCGCGATCCACCGCTCGGATCCGGCCAGGCGGATGCCCACCGCCCGCCGTTCTTCCCGCAGCTCTTCGAGCAACGCCGCCGCTCGATCGGGCTCGACGAGGCGTTCGGCGACCTCCGCTTCGGTGAGGTCGCCCAGGCGCCGGAGCATGTCGTGGAGGCCGTCCGCGTTGCGCGCGCGGCTGCGTTCCGACCGCCACTGGAGGTCGGCCTCCAGCGCGTCCAGCGCGTCGGCGTCGATGAGCTCCCGCAGCTCCTCCTGGCCGAGCAGCTCGCGGAGCAGGTCGCGGTCGAGGGTGAGGGCCTGGGCGCGTCGCTCGGCGGCCGGTGTGTCGTCCTCGTACATGTAGGTGGCGACGTACTCGAACAGGAGCGACCCGGCGAACGGCGACGCCGTCGCGGTCTCGACCTCGACCACCGCCAGCTCCCGCGACTGGACGCGGCGCAGGATATCCCGCAACGCGGGCAGGTCGAACCAGTCGTTCAGGCACTCCCGGTAGGTCTCGAGGATGATCGGGAAGCTGCCGTACCGACGGGCCACCTCGAGGAGCGACGCGGACTTGAGGCGCTGCTGCCAGAGCGGCGTGCGCCGGCCCGGCCGGCGGCGCGGGATGAGCAGCGCTCGCGCCGCGTTCTCCCGAAAGCGCGCGCCGAACAGGGCCGTGGAGCCGAGTTCGCCCACCACGAGGTCCTCGACCTCACCCGGGTCGAGCAGGGCGATGTCGCCCGAGGGGGCGTCGTCGGCATCCGGCAGGTGGATCGCGATGCCGTCGTCGCTCCAGATGGCATGGGCGCTCGCGCCGCCACGCTCGCGCAGACGCGATTGCAGCGCCATGGCCCACGGGGCGTGGACACGCGCGCCGAACGGCGTCAGGACGCACAGCCGCCAGTCGCCGATCTCGTCGCGGAACCGCTCGACCACCACGGTGGTGTCGCTCGGCACGGCCCCGGTCGCGTCCAGCTGGTCGTTGAGGTACCCCATCAGGTTCACGGCGGCCCGCTCGTCGAACGCCGACTCCTCGCGGAGCCGCGCGAGGGCGCGGTCCGGTCGCGCCGACACGAGCTCGCGCGCGAGCTTCCCGACCTCGCGCCCGAGCTCCACCGGACGGCCCACGCCCTCGCCCTTCCAGAACGGCACGGCGCCCGGAACGCCCGGCGCGGGGGACACCAGCACGCGGTCGCGGGTGATCTCCTCGATCCGCCACGTGGAGGCGCCGAGCATGAACGTCTGCCCGGTGCGCGCCTCGTACACCATCTCCTCGTCCAGCTCGCCGACGCGCGTGTTGCCGTCGACGAGGTACACCCCGTAGAGCCCGCGGTCGGGGATGGTGCCGGCGTTCTGCACCGCGAGCTGACGCGCACCGCCACGGCCCCGCACCGTGCCGTCGGTGCGGTCCCACACGACCCGCGGCGCGAGCTCGGCGAACTCGTCGCTCGGATACCGGCCGGCCAGCATGTCGAGCACCCCGTCGAGCTGCTCGCGGGTGAGCTCCGCGAACGGGTATGCGCCCCGCGCGAGGGCGTGCAGGTCGTCGACGCTCCACGGATCGTTCGCCACGGTGGCGACGATCTGCTGGGCCAGCACGTCGAGCGGCAGCCGGGGCACACGCGTTTCCTCGATCGCGGCTTCGCGCATCCGTGACACGACCGCGGCGCATTCCAGGAGGTCGCCGCGGTACTTCGGGAAGATCCGCCCGCGGCTCGCGCCGCCGACATGGTGCCCGGACCGGCCGACCCGCTGGATGCCGCGCGCCACGCTGCGGGGACTCTCCACCTGAATCACGAGGTCGACGGCGCCCATGTCGATTCCCAGCTCGAGGCTGCTGGTCGCGACGAGCGCGGGGAGCGTGCCCGCCTTGAGCTCCTCCTCGATGATCACCCGCTGCTCCGCGGCGAGGCTCCCATGGTGGGCGCGGGCCACCTCCGCCTCGGCCAGCTCGTTCAGTCGCAGCGCCAGGCGCTCGGCCAGGCGCCGGTTGTTCACGAAGATCAGGGTCGACCGGTGGGCGCGGATCAGCTCGAGCACCGCCGGATACACCGCCGGCCAGATCGACTTGCGCGCTCCGGCGTCGCCTGGCACGGCGAGCGGATCGTCGTGCACGGGCGCGCCGGGGTTCGCGAGGTCGCGCATGTCCTCGACCGGCACGATCACCTCGAGGTCGAGTTCCTTGCGCTGGCCGGCATCGACGATCGCGACCGGACGGGGAGCACCGGTGTCGTCGTTGCCGCCGAGGAACCGGGCGATCTCCTGGAGCGGTCGCTGGGTGGCCGAGAGGCCGATTCGCTGCAGCGGACCGTCGACCGCGCGTTCGAGTCGCTCGAGGCTGAGCGCCAGGTGGGCGCCTCGCTTCGTCGCGGCGACGGCGTGGATCTCGTCGACGATCACCGAGCGCGCGGCCTGGAGCATTTCCACGCCCCGCGAGGTGAGCAGCAGGTAGAGGCTCTCCGGGGTGGTGATGAGGACGTCGGGCGGCTCGCGCAGCATGCGCGCGCGGTCGCGCTGCGGCGTGTCACCGGTGCGAACCGCCACGGACAGCTCGGGAAGCTCGAGCCCCCGCCGCCGGGCCGCGTCGGCGAGACCGGCGAGGGGGCCGCGGAGGTTGCGCTCCACGTCGTAGTTCAGCGCTTTGAGCGGGGAGACGTAGAGCAGGCGCGTGGCGGTCTCCCCGCGCAGGCGCTCCTCGATGAGGGTGTTCAGTCCCCAGAGGAACGCGGCGAGGGTCTTGCCCGACCCGGTCGGAGCGACGATCAGGGCGTGCTCCCCGGCGGCGATCGCAGGCCAGCCGAGCCGCTGTGCGTCGGTCGGCGCTGCGAACGCGCGCGCGAACCATTCCGCGACCAGCGGATGGAACGGGGCCGTACGGGCGGGGGCGGTCGCCACCGGTGGATCGTAGCCGTCACGACCCGGATCCCGTCGGGGTGCGGCGGGTCGCCGGGGCACTTCCGCCTGACCGCTCCTAGGAAGCGGCGGTCACGCCACCTCCGCCCACGGCGGTCATCGTGACCCGTGCGGTGAGCTCGCCGCCGGTGGGGCCGCGGAACATCCCCTTGATCGGCGGGACGTCGGAGTAGCTGCGCCCGTGCCCGATCTTCACGTGGCTCTCGTCGGCGAATCCGCGGTTGGTCGGGTCGACCCCGACCCACATTCCCGTGCCGCCACCGGTCGGGAGAAACACCTCGATCCAGGCGTGGGTCTCGACCTCGGCCGATTCCGGCCCCGATGCGCTGCTCACGAACAGGTAGCCGGAGCAGTACCGGGCGGCGATGCCCAGGCGGCGCAGCACGATGAGGGCGAGGTGCACGAAGTCCTGGCACACGCCGGCGCCGGCGGCCAGGAAGTCGGCGACGGTCGAGCCCACGTAGGTGACGCCGGGGCGGTACTCGAACCGCTCGGGGATCGCCTCGGTCAGGGCAAGGGCCGTCGCGAGCGGTGTGGAGGCTCTGACCTCGCCCATCAGGGTGCCGAGGTCCCGGTCCGGCGGGGTCGGGACCGCCGCGTACAGGAACTCGGCGACCGCATCGCGATATCCGGACGGCTCGAGCTCGTCCCATGCGGGGTCGGGACGCACCGCTGTCGGGATCGTCTCGACCTGCGAGCCCACGTCGATCGTCAGCGCGTCGTGCGGCTGGACGACCTCGAACTCGTGCACGGTCGTGCCGAAGTAGTCGTCGTATTCGTAGACGCGCGCCTCGGGCGCCGTCGTGAGGGTGAAGTCCCGCCGCTTCTGGGTCGGGGTGGTGGCCGGGCGGACGCGCAGGGCGTTCATGCTGTCGGTCACCGGGCCGGGATAGCGGTACTCGGTGGTGTATCGGATGTCGAAGATCACCGGCGGCTCACGTGCAGGGCCGGCCGCTCCGCTCCGGCGAAGTACCGCTGCGCGATGTCGGCGTCCACCGCGGCGAGCTCCTTCTGGACGATTCCGAGCGTCTCGAGAAGGGCGGGGACGCGGGGCACCTCGCGCTGGCGGAAGTCGAGATCCGCCGCGAGGCGGGCGAGCCGCAGCACGGGCGGGGACGTGGACGCACCGATGTCGGCGCTCGCGAGCGCCCGGCGCACCCCGTCCACGCAGGCGGCGATGGAGTCGGGAAATGCCTCTTCGAAGATCAGGAACCGTGCGACCGGGACGAGGTGCGGCGGGGTCGACGTCGCCCGGCGGAAGGCCTGGAGGCCCCCGACAGCCCGCAGGAGCGCGAGCGCCGGTCCGTCCCGAGCCGAGTCGTGGTCGTCGGCCCAGTACGCCGACGGGAGCGTCACGAGCAGCATCCGCAGCACCATGTCGGCGGCCTCGAGGTCCGCGCCGGCGTGCAGGAACGCCCAGCCGTCGTCGCGCAGCATCGTCCGGCGCTGCACGCCCCAGAACAGGGAGCAGCGCTCACGCACGAGGTCGAACAGCGCCGACGGCTCACGGCGGAGCTCCGGCGTGATGTCCTGCTGCGAGATGCGCATGTGGAACGTGTTGATGGTCTCCCACATGTCGAGCGACATGACGTCGCGCACCGCGCGCGCATGGGCCTGCGCCGCGTCGATGGACGCGACGATCGAGGCGGGGTGCGACCGGTCGGCGACGAGCAGCCCGATCGTCGCGTCGGCGGTGGCCGGACGCCGCGCGAC
Organism: uncultured Thermoleophilia bacterium; assembly: GCA_963706315.1. Lineage (GTDB taxonomy): Bacteria > Actinomycetota > Thermoleophilia > Miltoncostaeales > Miltoncostaeaceae > CALMEC01. The sequence goes on from CAVPMA010000024.1 coordinate 129,959, forward strand.
GAGCTGCGCCGTGCCGGTCATCGCGAGCAGCGAGTCCCAGGACAGGGTCATGGCCGACGGATCCGCCTGCTGGCCCTCGACGGCGGTGTCGAGCACTCCCTGCAGGAGTCGCGCGGTGTGATCTGCGCGCGCCACGGATCGCCCGAGCCAGAAGAGCTCATGCGCAATCCTCGCCAGCATCAGCGGGTCCCCCCGGCGCCGTGTCCGTGCTGCTGTTGCTGGCGCTCCTGCTCCACCCAGCCACCGGTGCGAAGGCCCGGCAGCGGCGGCGGGCTGAGCGGCTGCGGAGCCTCCTGGTCCGTTGCCGTCGCGGGGCCTTCGAGCACCCATGTGTCCTTCGACCCGCCGCCGCGGGAGGAGTTGACGATCATCTCGCCCGCCGGGAGCGCGACCCGCGTGAGCCCGCCGGGGATCACCGAGACGTCGTCACCGAACACCGCGAACGGCCGCAGGTCGACGTGCCGGGGCTCGAGCGTGCCGTCGGGCTGCACCGTCGGCACGGTCGACAGCCGCACGAGGTCCTGCGCGATCCAGCGCTCGGGCGCGGAGCGCAGCCGGGCGGCCTGAGCGGCGATGTCCGCGTCGCTCGCCGTCGGCCCGATGAACACCCCGGAGCCACCCGACTCGGACGTCGGCTTCACCACGAGCCGGTCGAGGTTGTCGAGCGCCCAGGCGAGCTGGTCGGGGTCGCTCATGTGGTAGGTCGCGACGTTCTGCAGGATCGGCTTCTCGCCGAGGTAGAAGCGGATCATCTCGGGCACGTAGGGGTAGATCGCCTTGTCGTCGGCGACGCCGGTGCCGATGGCGTTGGCGATCGCGACGTTCCCGGCGCGGTAGGCGCGCATGAGCCCGGGGATGCCCAGCATGGAGTCGGAGCGGAACTCCAGGGGGTCGAGGAATGCGTCGTCGATCCGCCGGTAGATCGTGTGGACCCGCGCGGGGCCGCTGGTCGTCGCCATGTAGCAGACGTTGTCGCGGACGACGAGGTCCGACGCCTCCACCAGCTCGACGCCCATCTGCCGCGCCAGGTACGCGTGCTCGAAGTACGCGCTGTTGTATGTCCCGGGGGTCCACACGACCACCGTCGGGTACTCGCCGCCGGCCGGGGCTGCGTCGCGCAGCGCCGCGAGCAGGAGCGCCGGGTAGTCGTCGACGCGGCGCACCCGGTGGTCGAGGAAGAGCCTGGGGACGAGCCGGCGCATGGCACGGCGGTTCTCGAGCACGTACGACACCCCGGACGGCGTGCGGACGTTGTCCTCGAGCACCTTCCAGGTGCCGTCGGCGTCGCGCACGAGGTCGCAGCCGGAGACATGGCAGTAGACGCCTTTGGGCGGGCTGATCCCGTGGGCGGGCCGGGCAAACGCGGTTCGCGAGACCACGAGGGCCCACGGCACGAGCCCGGCGTTGACGATCTCGCGCCGGTGGTAGATGTCGTCGCAGAAGGCGTTCAACGCCCGGATGCGCTGGATCAGCCCCCGTTCGATCACCGTCCACTCGTCGGCCGGGATGATCCGCGGGACGAGGTCGAGGGGGAAGGGGCGGTCCCGGGCGGCGCCCCCCTCGCCGACCAGGGCGAACGTGATGCCCTGCTGCATGAAGATCGCGTCGCGGCGGTCACCGGCGGCGATGAGCCGCTCGCGCCCCAGCGACTCGATGCCGTCGATCAGCTTGCGGGCATGGGGACGAGGCTCGCCCGAGTCGGCGAAGAGCTCGTCGTAGCCGTCGTCGTCGGGGCGGTAGCCGCCGAACGCCGCCGCCTCGACGCCGGCGGAGTGGTCGCCGTCGGGAGGCGGGGCGCTCATGCTCGTCTGGCCTCGCGCATTGCGTCCCGACCTGGGTTGCCCGGCGGGCCTATCGGATCGGCATGCTGGTCGGAACCACCGGCTCCGGGAGTGCCGAGTCGCCGACGAGGTACCGGTCGACCGCCGCCGCGCAGGCCCGGCCTTCGGCGATCGCCCACACGATCAGGCTCTGGCCCCTGCCCATGTCGCCACAGACGTACACGCCCTCCTGGCTCGCCTGCCAGTTCTCGTCGCGCCGCACGTTCCCGCGCTCGTCGAACTCGACGCCGAGCTCGCTGAGCAGTCCCTCCCGCTCCGGGCCGACGAAGCCCATCGCGAGCAGGACGAGCTCGCACGGGATCTCTGACTCCGAGCCGGGAACCGGCTGGAAGGTGGGCCGGCCGTCGACGTTCACCATCTCGACCTGCGTCGCGCGCAGCGCGCTGACGTTGCCATGCTCGTCGCCGACGAATTCGGTGGTCGACAGCGCGTAGCGCTGCTCCACGCCCTCCTCATGGGCGGCCGAGCTCATGTACATGAGCGGCCAGGTCGGCCACGGCGTGGCTTCGGCCCGGGTCGCGGGCGGGCGCGGCATGATCTCGAGCTGCACGACGCCGAGGGCGCCCTGGCGGTTGGAGGTGCCGAGGCAGTCCGCTCCGGTGTCGCCGCCGCCGATGATCACGACGTTCTTCCCCGCGGCCGTGATCGGCGTCTCCGCCAGGTCGCCCGCAACGACGCGGTTTGCGAGCGGGAGGTACTCCATGGCCTGATGGATGCCGCCGAGGTCGCGGCCCGGGATCGGCAGGTCGCGCCATGCCGTTGCGCCTCCCGCGAGCACGATCGCGTCGAACTCGCGGCGCAGCTCCTGCACCGGCACGTTGCCGCCGACGTTCGCGTTGACCCGGAACTCCGTGCCCTCCGCCACCATCTGCTCGAGACGCCGGTCGAGGACCCACTTCTCCATCTTGAAGTCGGGGATGCCGTATCGCAGCAGCCCGCCGATGCGGTCCGCGCGTTCGAAGACCACCACGTCGTGGCCGGCGCGGGTCAGCTGCTGGGCGGCCGCGAGTCCCGCGGGCCCGGACCCCACCACCGCGACGCGCCGGCCGGTCTTGACCGTCGCGATCACCGGCTCGAGCCAGCCCTCGTCGCGGGCGCGATCCGCGATCTTGACCTCGATCTGCTTGATCGTGACCGGCGGGGAGTTGATGCCCAGCACGCACGCGGCCTCGCATGGCGCGGGGCACAGGCGCCCCGTGAACTCGGGGAAGTTGTTCGTGGCGTGCAACCGGTCGCTCGCCTCGTGCCAGAGGTCCCGGTGCACGAGGTCGTTCCAGTCCGGGATGATGTTGCCCAGCGGGCAGCCCTGGTTGCAGAACGGGATGCCGCAGTCCATGCAGCGCGCCGCCTGGGTGCGCACCTTGTGGGTCGGGAAGTCCTTGTAGACCTCGTGCCAGTCGCGCAGCCGCTCGGCGACGGGCCGCCGCTCGGGCAGCTCGCGGTCATGCTTCAGGAAGCCGGTCACATCGCCCATGGGCTACCTCTCGTCGTTGGCGGCGGCGAGCGCCGCCTCTTCCTTGCCGGCGCCGTTGGCGGCGGCGACCCGTCGCTCCTCGAGCACCCGCTTGAAGTCCTTCGGCATGACCTTGACGAAGTCCTCGACCGCGGTTTCCCACTGGGCGAGCACCCGCGCGGCGACCTCCGACCCGGTCTCGTCCTGGTGCCGGCGGATCCGGTCGAGCAGCCAGAGCCGCTCCTCGTCGTCCATGGGGTCGAGGTCGACCATCTCCATGTTGACCCGCCGGGGGAACGCGTGCGCCGGGTCGTACACATAGGCGATGCCGCCGCTCATGCCGGCGCCGAAGTTGCGTCCCGTGCCGCCGAGCACAACGACCCGGCCGCCGGTCATGTACTCGCAGGCGTGGTCGCCCACCCCTTCGACGACGGCGATCGCGCCGGAGTTGCGGACGCAGAACCGCTCGCCCACCACGCCGCGCAGGAACATCTCGCCGCCGGTCGCGCCGTAGAGGATGACGTTGCCGGCGATGATGTTCTCCTCGGCCGCGAACCGCGAGCCGTCGGGCGGCCGCACGATGATGCGCCCGCCGGAGAGCCCCTTGCCGGTGTAGTCGTTCGCGTCGCCGAACAGGCGCAGGGTGAGGCCCTTGGGGGCGAAGGCGCCGAAGCTCTGCCCGGCGGAGCCGGTGAGGTTGATCACGACGGTGTCGTCGGGCAGGCCCTCCGCCCAGCGGCGGCTGATCTCCTGGCCGACGAGGGTGCCGACCGTGCGGTTGACGTTGCGGACGGGCACGTCGATGACCACCGGCGTGCGGTCGTCGAGGGCCGGCGCGGCCCGCTGGATGAGCTCGATGTCGAGCGCCCGCTCGAGGCCGTGGTCCTGCACCTGCACGCAGGTGCGTGCGTCGCCGTCGAAGGGCTCCGGCATCGCGAGGATCGGTCCGAGGTCGAGCTTCGATGCCTTCCAGTGGGCGACGGCGTCCGAGGTGTCGAGGAACTCGGCATGGCCGATCGCCTCCTCGAGCGAGCGGAAGCCGAGCTCCGCGAGAAGCTCTCGGACCTCCTCGGCGATGAACTCGAAGAAGTTGATCACGAACTCCGGCTTGCCGGTGAAGCGCTCGCGCAGCTTCGGGTTCTGCGTGGCGATGCCGACGGGGCACGTGTCGAGGTGGCAGACGCGCATCATCACGCAGCCCGACACAACCAGCGGCGCGGTCGCGAAGCCGTACTCCTCGGCGCCGAGCAGCGCGGCGATGACGACGTCCCGGCCGGTCTTCATCTGGCCGTCGACCTGCACCACGATCCGGTCGCGCAGCCGGTTGAGCAGGAGCGTCTGCTGGGTCTCGGCGAGCCCGAGCTCCCACGGCGCCCCGGCGTGCTTGAGGGAGGTCAGCGGCGACGCGCCGGTGCCGCCGTCGTGCCCCGAGATCAGGACGACGTCCGCGTGGGCCTTCGAGACCCCGGCCGCCACGGTGCCGACGCCGACCTGGGCCACCAGCTTGACGTGGACCCTGGCCTCCGGGTTGGCGTTCTTCAGGTCGTGGATGAGCTGTGCGAGGTCCTCGATCGAGTAGATGTCGTGGTGCGGCGGAGGCGAGATGAGGCCGACGCCCGGCGTGGAGTACCGGACCTTCGCGATCCACTCCCACACCTTGTTGCCCGGGAGCTGGCCGCCCTCCCCGGGCTTCGCGCCCTGCGCCATCTTGATCTGGAGGTCGGTGCAGTTGACCAGGTACTCGCTGGTCACGCCGAAGCGGCCGGAGGCGACCTGCTTGATCGCGCTGCGCTTCCAGTCGCCGTTCGGCTCGCGCTGGTAGCGCGAGGGGTCCTCGCCGCCCTCGCCGCTGTTCGAGCGTCCGCCGATGCGGTTCATGGCGATGGCGAGCGTCTCGTGCGCCTCGGCGGAGATCGACCCGTAGCTCATCGCGCCGGTGGAGAACCGCTTGACGATCTCCGAGACCGGCTCGACCTCTTCGATCGGCACCGGCGGGCGGACGCCCGTGCGGAACTTGAACAGCCCCCGCAGCGTTGCGAGATGCTCGGCCTGATCGTCCACGAGCTTCGTGTACTGCTTGAAGATCTCGTAACGGCCCGTGCGGGTCGCGTGTTGGAGCTTGAACACCGTCTCCGGGTTGAAGAGATGGTACTCGCCCTCGCGCCGCCACTGGTACTCGCCCCCCGGGTCGAGGGTGCGGTGGGCGAGCTCGCTCGGCCGGTCCGGGTACGCCCGGCGGTGGCGGCGGGCGATCTCCTCCGCCAGCTCCTCCAGGCCGATGCCGCCCAGGCGGCTGACGGTCTCGGTGAAGAACTCGGCGACGAACTCCTCGGAGAGGCCGATCGCCTCGAAGATCTGCGCGCCGGTGTAGGAGGCGACGGTGGAGATGCCCATCTTGGACATGACCTTGAGCACGCCCTTGCCGCACGCCTTGATGTAGTTCTTGCGGGCCTTGACCGGGTCGTACATCTCGGTCAGGTCCTGCGCGATGATGTCCTCGATCGTCGCAAACGCCAGGTACGGGTTGATCGCGGCGGCGCCGTACCCGATGAGCAGGCACATGTGGTGGCACTCGCGCGCGTCGCCCGCCTCGACCACCAATCCGACCCGGGTGCGGGTCTTCTCGCGGATGAGGTGGTGGTGCACCGCGCTCGTCGACAGGAGCGACGGGATCGGAGCGAGCTCCCGGGAGGATCCGCGGTCGGACAGGATCAGGATCTGCGCGCCGGCGGCGATCTCCATCGATGCCCGTTGGCGTATCTCGTCGAGCGCGGCACGCAGGCCGGCGGCGCCCTCCGCGACCGGGTACAGGCACGGGATGATCGCGGACCGGAAGTCGGGGGTCTCGGGGTGCTGCTCCACGTCAACGAGCTTGCGCAGCTCGTCGTTGTCGATGACCGGCTGGTTCAGGAAGATCTGGCGGCAGGAGGAGGGGCCGGGCGCCAGGAGGTTCGCCTCCGGACCGATCGTGCCGCCGAGCGCGGTCACGAGCTCCTCGCGGATCGCGTCGAGCGGCGGGTTCGTGACCTGGGCGAACAGCTGCGAGAAATAGTCGAACAGCAGCCGGGGGCGTGCCGAGAGCACCGCGATGGGCGTGTCGGTGCCCATTGACCCGGTCGGCTCGGCGCCGGTCTTGGCCATCGGCTCGATGATGATCTTGATCTCTTCGGTGGTGTAGCCGAACGTCTGCTGCTCCTGCAGCACCAGCGCGTGCGGCGCGAGCTCGTGGTCCGGAACGCTCAGGTCGTCGAGCTCGACGATGTTCTCGCGCAGCCAATCGCCGTACGGGCGATGGCGGGCGAGGTCGGCCTTGAGCTCGTCGTCGCCGACGATCCGGCCCTGGGTCGTGTCGACCAGGAACATCCTGCCCGGCTGCAGACGGCCCTTGAGCACCACGTCCTCCGGGGCGACGTCGAGCACCCCGACCTCCGAGGCCATGATGACCAGGTCGTCGCTGGTGACCACGTAGCGCGACGGGCGCAGGCCGTTGCGGTCGAGCACCGCCCCGATGACGCTCCCGTCCGTGAAGGCGATCGACGCGGGCCCGTCCCAGGGCTCCATGATCGACGAGTGGAACCGGTAGAAGTCCTTGCGCGCCGGGTCCATCTCCTCGTGGCGCTCCCACGCCTCGGGGATCATCATGAGCACGGCGTGCGGCAGCGAGTAGCCGCCCATGTGGAGCAGTTCGAGCACCTCGTCGAACGAGGCCGAGTCGCTGGCGCCGGGGGTGCAGATCGGGAAGATCCGCTCGAGGTCGCCCGGCAGCAGGTCGCTCTCGAGGAGCGCCTCGCGCGCCCGCATCCAGTTGCGGTTGCCCTGCACCGTGTTGATCTCGCCGTTGTGGCTGATGTAGCGGTACGGGTGGGCCAGGGGCCACGACGGGAAGGTGTTGGTGGAGAAGCGCGAGTGCACCAGGGCCATCGCCGAATCCACCCGCTCGTCCTGGAGGTCCGGGAAGAACTCCGCGAGCTGGTCGGGGATGAGCATGCCCTTGTAGACGAAGGTGCGCGCCGAGAGGCTCGGGATGTAGCAGCCGCCGTCGACGAGGTGACCCACGGCGTGCTCGATCCGCTTGCGGAGCATGAAGGCGCGCCGCTCGAGGTCGAGGCCCGCCGCGCCGTCGCCTTCGATGAAGATCTGCCGGAACGCGGGCATCGCCGCGAGCGCCTGGGCGCCCAGCATGGAGCCGTCGGTCGGCACGTCGCGCCATCCCAGCACGCGCAGGCCCTCCTCGGCGACGATCGCGTCGATCGTCGTCACGTTGGCCTCGGCGACCGCGGGATCGGTGGGGAGGAACACCAGCCCCGTCGCATACCGGCCCTCGGCCGGGAGGCTGAACTCGACGACGCTGCGGAAGAACCGGCTCGGGGTCTGGATCAGGATGCCGGCGCCGTCGCCGGTGTTCTTCTCCGCGCCCCGCGCCCCCCGGTGGTCGAGGTTGCAGAGGGCCTGGACGCCGGAGCGCACGATGTCGTGGCTGCGGTGGCCTTTCATGTGCACGACGAACGCGACGCCGCAGGCGTCGTGCTCGAAGCGCGGGTCGTAGAGGCCCTGCTGCTCGGGTGGGGCTGTGCGCGGCTGGCTGATGGAATTCCTCCGGGGTCGGTGGCGTAAAGCCGGTCTCGGCGGAACAAGAAAGGCTAGCGGTCGAGGCGATCCCGAACCAGTTTCGGGACGCGATTTTGCGGCTTTTGCGGGGGAAACCCCCTGGGCGCACGCCCCTCGCTGGGAGCAAGTATCTCATGTTCGCGAGGGTCGTGGACGCGGCGAATGGCCGATGCCAGCGCGGTAGGATTGTCCGTATGGCGACCGCCCCGACCGTAAGGCCGCCGGCGCAGAAGCCGCGCGAGGAGGGGCCCGGCGCTGGCCCCGGCATGGGCGCCCCGGTCAGCGTGATCGTGCTGAACGACAACCACAACACGTTCGAGGGCGTCGCGACGATCCTCGCCCGCTACATCCCGGGGGTCGACTACGACCGCGGGATGGCCCTGGCGAACAAGATCCACAACGCCGGCAGCGCCCGGGTGTGGAGCGGCGACCGCGAGCGCGCGGAGCTCTACTGGGAGCAGCTGCGCGACGCCGGCCTCACCATGGCGCCGCTGGCGTGAGCAATGCCTCCGACTGGCTGCTCGCGCGGCTGGCGGACGAGGGCGTGGACGTGATGTTCGGCAATCCCGGCTCGACGGAGCTGCCGCTGATGGACGCGCTCCCGCGGCAGGACCGCGTCCGGTACGTGCTGGGGCTGCACGAGTCGTCGGTGCTGGGCATGGCCGACGGCTACGCGCAGCAGGGCGACCGGCTCGGGGTCGTGAACGTGCACGTGCAACCCGGGCTCTCGAACGCGATGTCGGGGATCCTCAACGCCGCCCGGGCGCGGGTGCCCCTCCTGGTGACCGTCGGTCAGCAGGTCACCGGGCTGCTCGACCAGGCCCCGTTCCTCGGTGGTGAGCTCGTGGAGGTCGCGCGGCCGATCGCGAAGGCCGCGTGGGAGGTCGGCCGCGACGGCGATCTCGAGGAGCTCGTGGAGCGCGCGCTCTCGGCGGCGACGACCCATCCGCGCGGCCCGGTCGTGCTCTCGCTTCCGATGGACGTGCTGGTCGCCCCCGCGCCGGACGCGTCGATGGGGATGGTGGTCCTGCACCGGGTACACGACCCCGCGGAGCTCCGGCGCGCCGCCGAGTTGCTGGCCCGGGCACGAGCGCCCGCGCTCCTGCTGGGTGACGCCGTCGTCCACGAGGGGGCATCCGCGACCGCGGCGGCGCTGGCCGACCGGCTCGGGGCGCCGATGTTCGGCGAGCCGTTTGCCGCCAGGACTCCGGTGCCGACAGACCACCCCCTGTGGCGGGGGCCGCTCCCCGGGTTCGCGGGGGAGATCGCCCCGATGCTCGCCGGGTACGATGTGCTCCTGGCCGCCGGCATGCCGGTGTTCCGGGTCTTCGGAGAGAGTCCCGGCCCCGCGCTGCCCGACAACGTGGATCTCATCCACCTGGAGGTCGACCCCGACGAGATCGGCCGGGTCCACATCCCGACGGTCGGCCTGCCGGGCTCGGTGGCTGATGGGCTGACCGAGATCCTCCACCGCCTGCCGGACATCCCGGATGCCGGCCCCCGCCGCGGCGTGGCAATCGCCGCTGCCGGCCAAGCCCGGGTCGGCGCCCGCGACCGGCTCGAGGCGCTCGCCGAGGTGCCTGGCATTGGGCCGGCGGCGTTCTGCCTGGCCGTCGCCGGCGCGGTCGGGTCCGACGACCTCGTGGTGGACGAGGCGCTCACCTCGGGTCGCTGGCTGCGCACGGCGCTGGGCCGGCGCGACGCGACGAACTGGCTCGCGCACCGGGGAAGCGCGCTCGGCTGGGGGCTCCCGGCCGCGGTGGGGGCCAAGCTCGCCGACCCGTCCCGGCGGGTCATGTGCGTGCACGGTGACGGCAGCTTCCTCTTCGGCGTTCACGCGCTGTGGACCGCCGCTCGGGAGCGGTTGGGGGTGGCCGTCGTGGTCGCCGACAACGGCGGCTACGAGATCCTACGCGCCGGCCTCGAGGGGCTCACCGGCCGCCCCGAGGGCGGCTGGCCGGGCCTTGCCATCGCCGACCCGCCGCTCGACCTCGTCGCGATCTCGCGCGGCTTCGGCGCGAGCGCCGAGCGCATCGAGCATCGCGACCGGCTCGGCGACGCGCTCGAGGACCTCTGGAAGCGCGCCGAGGCGGGACCCGCGGTCCTGGTGGTGCCGGTCTCCGGGCGGACCCCCGCCGTCGGGTATCCCGTCGCTACAAGACGGTGACCGCGAGCACCGCCGCGACGACCGCGATCGCGATGCGGTACCAGCCGAAGATCGCGATCCCGCGCCGCTGCACGTACGAGACCATCCACACCACGGCCGCCGCGGCCGAGAGGAAGGCGGCGACGAAGCCCACGATCGGGGCCGAGACCCCGAACTGGTCGACGATCGTTCCGCCCTTGTCGAGCGTCTCGTAGAGGGTTGCCGCGCCGAGGGTCACGAGGCCGAGCAGGAACGCGAACTCCACGGAGGCGCCGATACTGAGCCCGACCGAGGTGGCCGCCAGGATCACGACCAGGCTGCGGCTGACGCCCGGCCACAGGGCCAGGATCTGCACGAGCCCGATGATGAGCCCGTCACGGAGCGTGATGACCTCCAGGGCACGGCCCTTCCTCCCACCCAGCGGCGGCCAGGCCAGGATCACGACGCCGCCGACGAACCAGGCCGCGATGACCGGCCACACCCCGAACAGCTGATCCTTGATCGTGTCGCCGAGCAGGAACCCCACGATGGCGGCCGGCAGGAAACCGGCGACGATCGCCACGGCGAGCCGCCGTCCGCCCACCGGGTCCGGCCCGCGGCCCGCCACGGCGAGCAATGCTGTCGCGATGCGGTGGCGGTAGAGGCCGAGCACCGCCAGGATCGCGCCGGCCTGGATCGCGATGGCGTAAGCGTCGGCGGCATCCTTGGCCGCGTCGGTGTCCGTCAACCCGAGGAGCTGCTCGGTCACGGTGAGGTGCCCGGTCGAGGAGATCGGCAAGTACTCCGTGAGCCCCTCCACGACGCCCAGCAGGATCGCCTCGGGGATCGACAGCAGCGTGTCCCCGGCTTTCGTGGCCGCCACGATGATGATCAGAGCGAGCGCGACGAGGCACAGGGGGATGGCGACGCGCGGCTGTGCGAGCCGGTGCCAGCCGGACGGCGGGGACGGCGTCACAGCGTCGCCGCCGTCGGTGGGAGCCCCGTGCACGCCGGGATCATGACAGCGGCCCCGGCCGACTCGGACGACGTGCGGTCCGCCGCGGTGCGATCAGTGAGATTCAACCCGCAGGTCCAGGGCGGCCTCCCCGAGGGCGCGTTCGACCGCCACCACGACGTCGGCGCTCGTCGCCCCCGTCAGGGTGTCGAGCCCGACGGCGTGTGCGGCCAGGCTGGAGGCGGTCGTCGCCCGCTCGGCGGAGTCGAGCGCCAGCAACGACGGGAGTCGCGCCGGCTCATGGCGAAGCAGGATCCCCACCTGCAGGAGCGCCCCTGCGTGCCGGCGCACCTGTGAGAGGCCCACCACCTTGCGGTCGCCGACCAGCACCTCCCACGGTGAGCATCCGGCGAAGCAGGCGCGCTCGGCCGCCGCCCGGTCGTTCACTCGCCGGGCCACGTCGGGCGGGACCGCCGCTGCGGGTACACCGATGGATGCGAGGGCGGCGGCGAGCGCCTCGCCCAGCCAGCGGTACGAGGCGGCGACGTCGGCGGTGTGCAGCGGGTGCGAAGCGGGGACCAGCACGTCGAGCGCGAGGAGGTCCGGTCCCCACAGCACCGGGCCGCCGCCGGACCCGCGGCGGGCGACGGCCACGTCCGCTGCGTGGCAAGCGGCCTCGTCCGCAGCGACTCGTGAGCCGCGGCCCAGCACAACCGCGTCGGTCGCGACGCTCCACCAGATCGCGGTCACCGGGTCGCCCGGACCCAGGCGCTCGACGCGCGCGAGCCCCTCGCGCAGCGCCTCGGCGGCGGTCACGGCCCGCCCTTACGGGGCGACGCGGTCGGCGCCCGGGAAGAACGCCTCGGTGACGATCCGCTGCTGCTCGACGCGGTGGGTCTGAGGGTAGCCCTCGGCCGGGCTCGAACGGGAGGAGCGGCCGACGTAGTAGAGGGTCCCATTCGCCGGCATGAGCTGCTCGAGGCGCCGCCGTACGAACGTCCAGGCGCCCATGTTGCGCGGCTCCTCCTGCACCCACGTGACCTCGGTCAGGTTCGGGTACGTGGCGAAGAGCGCGGTGAGCTTGTCCTCGGGGAGGGGGTAGAGGAGCTCGAGGCGTGCGATCGCCACGTCGGTCGCGCCCTCGCGCGCCGCGGCGGCGTCGAGGTCGTAGTAGACCTTGCCGGAGCACAGGAGGAGGCGGGTGACCTCGTCGCGCCGATTGCCGGCGCGAGGGTCGTCGATGATCTGCCGGAACCCGCCGTTCACGAGGTCGTCGAGCCGGCACGCCGCGTCCTTCGAGCGCAGCAGGCTCTTGGGGGTGAACAGGATGAGCGGGCGGAGCTCGCTCAGCAGGCCCTGACGCCGCAGCAGGTGGAAGTAGTTGTCGGCCGTGGACGGGTTCGCGACCCGCATGTTGTCCTCGGCGCACGCCTGCAGGAACCGTTCGATGCGTCCGGACGAGTGCTCCGGGCCGTTGCCCTCGTACCCGTGCGGGAGGAGCATCACGAGCCGGGACCGCTCGCCCCACTTGGCCCGGCCGGAGCTGATGAACTGGTCGATCATGGTCTGACCGCCGTTCGCGAAGTCGCCGTACTGCGCCTCCCACATCACCAGGGTCTCGGGCGCGAGAGTGCTGTAGCCGTACTCGAAGCCGATCGTCGCCGCCTCGGATAGCGGGCTGTTGAACACCTCGAAGCTGGCGGCGGCGTCCTTGAGGTTGCCCATCGGGGTGTGGGTCTTGCCGGTGAACGGCATCCACCCCTCCTCGCCGGCGTCGTGAAGCCGCAGGTGCCGCTGGCTGAACGTGCCCCGCTCGCTGTCCTGGCCGGTCAGGCGGACGGGCACGCCGTCGACCAGGAGCGACGCCATCGCGAGCGCCTCGGCGTGTGCCCAGAGGATGCCGCCCTCCTCGCCCATGGCCTCGCGGCGCCGCTCGAGCTGGGGCACGAGCTTTGGGTGCACCGTGAAGCCGTCGGGCACCGTCAGGAGCTCCTCGTTGAGGCCGAGCAGCACGTCGGCCGGGACCGCGGTGTCGACGTCGGTGTGCGCGGCACGCGACGGCGGCTGGTGCATGTCGTCTGCGTCGCCCTGCCTCTCGGCGAGGGCGGCCACCGCGGCGCGTGCCTCGCTCATACGGGCGTTGGCGCGCTCCTCCATCTCCGTCACCTGGGCGTCGGTGATGAGCCCCTCGCCGATGAGCTGCTTTGCGTAGACCTGGTAGGGGCGCGGGTGGTTCCTGATCGTCTGGGTCATCACCGGCTGGGTGTACGCGGGCTCGTCGGCCTCGTTGTGGCCGTGGCGGCGGTACCCGATCAGGTCGACCAGGATGTCGCGCTTGAACTTGTTGCGGAACGCGACGGCCAGGCGCACGGCGGAGATGCACGCCTCGACGTCATCGCCGTTGACGTGGATGATCGGGATGTCGAAGCCCTTCGCCAGGTCGCTCGCGTAGCGGGTGGAGCGCGAGTCCTGCGGGTCGGTGGTGAACCCGATCTGGTTGTTGGCGATGATGTGGATGGTGCCGCCGGTCGAGAAGCCGGCGAGGCCGTTGAGGTTGAGCGTCTCGGCGACGACGCCCTGACCCGGGAAGGCCGCGTCGCCGTGCACGAGCACCGGCACGGCCAGACTCGGGTCGAACGTCGCGACGCGGCCCTCGCGGATCGTCTGGCGCGCGCGGGTGCCGCCCTCGACAACGGCGTTGACCTGCTCCAGGTGGCTCGGGTTCGCGGCGAGGGTGATCGCGACGGGACGGCCGGAGAGGGTGACATAGGTGCCCTCTGCGCCGAGGTGGTACTTCACGTCGCCCGCGGTCTGGATCCAGTCCTCGGGGTCGGCGGGCTCGGTCATGCCCTCGAACTCGCCCAGGACGGATTCCACCGCCCGGCCCACGACGTGGGTGATCACGTTGAGGCGGCCCCGATGGGCCATTCCGATGACGATCTGATTGGCGCCGGACTCCGCGCACAGCTCGATCGTCTCGTCGAGCATCGGCACGAGCGCGTCGACACCCTCGATCGAGAACGTCTTCTGGCCGATGTACGCGCGCTGGAGGAAGCGCTCGAACACGTCGACGTTCACGAGCCGCTCGAGCAGCTTGAGCCGTTCGTCCTGCGGCATGACGACCCGGATGAAGCCGCTCTCGATCTCGCGCCGGAGCCAGCGCCGCTGCTCGTGGCTGGTGATGTGCTCGACCTGGTAGGCGATGGTTCCGCAGTACGTTTCGCGCATCCGCGGGTAGACATCCGCGAACGTCTGTCCGGGGATGTTGGCGCGAAGGAGCTCCGCTGGAACAAGGGCCATCATGTCCGGCGCCAGCTCGGGGGATGCCGGCTCGAGGGCCGGGTCGCCGACCGGTGGATAGCCGAGCGGGTCGAGGTCGGCGGCCAGGTGCCCGTAGATGCGGTGGGCCTTGACGAGCGCCATCGCGGCGGACATGGCCTGCAGCGTGCGGTAGTCGGCCGGGCCGGGGCTTGGTGGAGGAGCGAGCACCGTAGCCGGCGCGGGAGCGAGTGGCTCGAGCGGCGGGAGCGCCACTCCGAGGCTCTCCGCGACCTCGTCATAGAAGCCGTCTTCACCGGCGAGGAACAGGTCGATCTGGCGCAGGAACGCGCCGCTCTCCGCGCCCTGGATGACGCGGTGGTCGTACGTGGACGTGGCCGTCATGACTTTTTGGATGCCGAGCGTCTTGGCGTCGACGTGCTCGAAGCCGACCGGAAGCGCGATCGAGCCGGTTGCGACGATCGTGCCCTGGCCGGGCATGAGCCGCGGCACCGACGCGACGGTCCCGAAGCCGCCGGGGTTCGTGAGGGTCACCGACGCGCCGCGCAGCTCGTCGGGCTTCACGTTGCCCGAGCGCGTGCGCTTGACGAGGTCGTCGTATGCCGCCAGGAAGCCGTCGAAGCCGAGCCGCTCCGCCGTCCGAACCACCGGCACGAGCAGCGACCGGCTGCCGTCACGGCGCTCGACGTCGACCGCGAGACCGATGTCGACCTGGTGCCGCACCAGCTTGTGCGGCTTGCCGTCGACCTCCTCGAACCCTGTCGCCATGGCCGGGAACCGCTCGACCGCCTTCACGATCGCCCACGCCACGAGGTGGGTGAACGACAGCTTCTCGGACCGTCCCGCGGCGGCGAGCGCCTCGTTGATGTGGCGGCGCCGGGCGTCGAGCGTGCCGACGGGGATGGTGCGGAAGGTGGTGGCGGTCGGGATCGACCGGCTCTCGTCCATGTATCCGGCCAGCGCGGCGGCGGGGCCGCGCAGCTGAACGCGCTCCTCGCCGGGCAGCCCCGCGCCGGCGCCGTTCGCCGCGGCGGCGATGTCGGCCGCCTCGACGCGACCGCGCCTGCCGCTGCCGGTGACCGACGCGATGTCGACACCCCGCTCGCCCGCGAGGCGACGCGCGAGCGGTGAGGCGAGGCCGCCGCCGGTCGCCTTGACCGGTCCGTCGGGCGACGGAGCGGGCGTGGAGGGTGCAGCGGGGGTGGCGGGTGCGGCATGGCCGGCCGCGCCGACGGCGATTCGGGCGAGCAGGCCCCCGACCTCGATGGTGTCGCCCGGCTGGGCGACGATCTCGGTGAGCGCGCCGGCAAACGGGGACGGAACGCGAAGGTCCGCCTTGTCGGAGGTGATCTCGACGATCTCCTCGTCCAGCGCGATCGACTCCCCGACGCCCTTGATCCACTCCACGATCGTGGCCTCGGTCACCGACTCACCGAGGCTCGGCAGGGTGATGTCGGCGATCTCGGCGGCGACCGGCGGCGTCGCAGCGACCGGAGTGACACCGTCGCCGTTCGCGGACGGGGCCGCGCCGTTCCCGGAGAGCTCGCAGAGGATGTCGCCGATCTCGATCGTCTCACCGGGTTGGGCGACGATGCGCGCGAGCACGCCGGCGGTGGGCGACGGGATCCGCAGGTCCGCCTTGTCGGAGGTGACCTCGACGATCTCCTCGTCGAGTTCGATCGGATCACCCGGCTGCTTCAGCCATTCGACGATGGTTGCTTCGGTGACGGACTCGCCCAGGCTGGGCAGAAGGACAGGGACGGTGGTTTCGGTCGACACGCTCTGGCTCGGTGTTTGGGGCGGGTTCAGCCTGCGCCGGCGGTGCGCGGCGGGAACCTATTCGCCCGATAGGGTATCGCGCCCTGCAGGTGTTGTGCGGTGACGCTCGTCGCCCGATCGGCGCGATTCGCGAGCTCAGGTCGACTCGGCGGCGGCGGCCGCCTCGCGGTACCGCGCGACCACGATGCGCTGGCGCTCGATGTGATCGACGATGGGTGCCGGGTAGTCGACGCCGATGCGGCACTGGATGCGCCGCTGAAGCTCGGGGTCCATGAGCCACGGCTCGTGGATGTGCTCCTCGGGCACCCGGCGCAGCTCGGGGACATAGCGCTTCACGTAGACCCCTTCGGGGTCGAACCGCCTCGCCTGGCGGATCGGGTTCATGATCCGGAAGTACGGGGCGGCGTCGGTGCCGGTGCTCGCGACCCACTGCCACCCGCCGTTGTTGCTGGCGGGGTCGCCATCGACGAGACCCTGCATGAACACCGTCTCCCCGAGCCGCCAGTCGACCAGGAGGTCCTTCACCAGGAACGACGCCGCCACCATCCGCGCGCGGTTGTGGATCCAGCCGACGTCGGCGAGCTGGCGCATGGCCGCGTCGACCAGCGGGTAGCCGGTCAGGCCACGTCGCCACGCCTCGAGATGCGTGGGGTCGTTGTCCCAGGCGACGGTGCGGTACTGCTCGAGCATCGACATCGCCGCCGCCTCCGGGCGCCGCCACAGGAGGTGATGGAAGAACTCGCGCCACGCGACCTGACGCCAGTACTCCTCGCGGCCGAGGCTCATCTGCCCGGGCAACCCGAGCGCTCGCGCGATCTGGGCCGAGGTGCACATGCCGAAGCGCAGGTACGGCGACAGGCGGGAGGTCGTGTCGTCGGCGACGAGGTCACGCTCGTCCCGGTAGTACTCGACGTCCTGGTTGTCGATGAACGCATCGAGCCGGTCGCGCGCGGCGGCGGGTCCGGCCGGGATCGGCGGATCACCGTCGGGGAGGCCGGTGGCGGCGTCCGACTCGATGCCGGGATCCCCGAGCCGCTCGGGCGCGGGCACCTCGTGAGGGACCGGAGCCTTGCGCCACACGCGGTAGAACGGCGTGAACACCCGGTAGCCGGTGCCGGCGGGTCCCGGCAGATCCTCCGGGGCGACGATGAGGTCGCCGCCGTGCCCAACCATCTCGACGCCCGCGCCGGCGAGTGCGGCCCGCACGCGCGCATCGCGCGCCCGTCCCAGCGGGGAGATCTCGCGGGTCACGTGGACCCGGTCGGCGCCGCTCTCCGCCGCGACCGCGGGCAGAACCTCCGCCGGGTCCCCGTGACGCACCACCAGCCGCCCGCCCCTGGCGCGCAGCTCAGCGTCGAGCGCCTCGAGCCCGGCGCGTAGGAAGGCGAGGCGGGCCGGCGCGGCGTGGTGGCGCCGCCCGAGGATGCCGGGGTCGAGCACGAACAGGCAGACGGCGCCGCCGCGCTCGGCTGCGGCGGCGAGGGCGGGATGGTCGGCGACGCGGAGGTCGCGCCGAAACCACACGAGGGTGGTCGGCCCGGCCCTCATTCCCCGCGCGGGTGCGTCGGCGTCGTCGGCAGGGCGCTACCCGACCGGAGCGTGACCCGCCGAAGCGGCCTGCTTGAGGTCCGTGTCCCGCAGCATCACGAGGGTCGCGATGAGGCTGATGACGGCGAAGACCAGGGCGACCCAGAACGCGAGGCTGAACCCGCTGGTGAGGGCCTCGGCTTGGCTGTCGCCCTTGGCGAGGAGGTTGTCGGTGCGGGTCACCGCGACGGTCGTGAGGATTGCGACACCCAGCGCGCCGCCGATCTGTTGCGAGGTGTTGATCAGCCCGGAGGCGAGGCCCGCCTCCTCGGGACGCACGGCGAGCGCCGCGATCGAGACCGGCACGAACGAGAAGCCGAGACCGACGCCCACGAGGAGGAAGCCGGGGAGGAGGTCGGCGACGTAGGTGCCGTTGACCGAGATCTGCGTGAAGAAGAGGAGCCCGAGACCGAGCAGGACCATCCCGAAGGCCAGCGCGACACGGACGCCGATCCTGGTGACCACCGTCTGGGCGACGCCGGATGCCACGACGGCGGTCAGCGCGACGGCCAGGTACGCAACGCCGGTCTCGAGTGCGGAGTAGCCGAGGACCTGCGGCATGTACAGCGACAGGAGGAGGAACATCCCGAACACGATGGTGCCCAGGCCGAAGCCGATGACGTTCGCGCCTGTGGCGGTGCGGTTGCGGAAGAAGGTGAGCGGAACGAGCGGCGACTTCCCCCGGTGCTCGACGATCAGGAAGAGCCCCATCAGGACGGCGGATCCGATCAGCAGGCCGATGGTCTCGGCGCTGCCCCAGCCGTTGTTGTTGGCCTGGGTCAAGGCGTACACGAGGATCATCAGGGACGACGTCACGAGAACGGCGCCGAGGGCGTCGAAGTGACGGGACATCCCGGCCACCTTGCTCTCCTGCACGAACCTCGGCACGAGGATGAGGGCGATGATGGCGATCGGCACGTTGATGAGGAAGCACCACTGCCAACCCGCGTACTCGGTGAGCACGCCGCCGAGCAGCACGCCGATCGCGGCGCCGGACCCGGCGATGGCGCCGAGGATCCCCAGGGCCTTGTTCCGCTCGGCGCCCGCCTCGAACGTGACCGTGGTGATCGAGAACACCGACGGCGACAGCATTGCGGCGCCGGCGCCCTGCAGCACGCGGAACGTGATGAGCATGCCCTCCGAGGTCGAGAGGCCGCACATCAACGAGCAGATCGCGAACGAGATGAGACCGGCGATGAACACCTTCCGCCGGCCGAGCAGGTCGCCGATGCGGCCGCCGAGAAGGAGGAACCCGCCGAACGTCAGCGCGTAGCCGCTCACGATCCACTGGAGGTTGGACTGCGAGAAGTCGAGGTCCTCCTGGATGGCGTTGAGCGCGACGTTCACGATCGACACGTCGAGCACCACCATGAGGTACGCCACGCCCAGCACGGCGAGCGCCTTCCACTTGTTGTGTGCCGTATCGCTCAACGCCGCTCCTCGTCGCCAACGAATCGACGGCACCCTAGCGCGGCTCCGTGACGTTCGGCCCTGAGATACGGCCACGGTTTCCTCGCGCGATGGTCCCATTTCTGAAGGCAGCTCGGCCGAGTCGCGCGGAGGATCGACGTCGGGGGAGTACTCTCAACTCAGATGACGCTCGAGCTCGTCCTCCGGCGGACCGATACCGTCCGCCCGAGGCCTGAGGAAGCTGCCGCCGGCCAGTTCCCTCCGCTTCTCGGTCGCCGACAGGCAGGCAGACCCGGAGGCTCTATGCACACCCAAACCCTGCTGGAACGAAGGCGCGGGACCCCGCGGCTCCGCATTGGGCTCCTCGCACCCCCGTGGGTGCCGATTCCGCCACCATCGTACGGCGGCATCGAGCAGGTGGTCGCCACCCTCGCCGAGGGGCTCGTCGAGCGCGGCCACGAGGTGGTCCTCGTCGCCGCACCGGGCTCGTCGCTTGAAGGGGTCGAGATGGTGAGCCCGCTCGCGTTGCTGCCGGACATCATCGGCGAACCGGCCTCCGACTGGCGGCATGCGCTCGCCGGGATCGAGGAACTCGCAGCTGTCGACGTCATCATCGACCACTCCGGTCCGCTCGGGGCGCTGCTCACCTCACGGCTTCATGTCCCCGGCCTTCACGTGACCCACGGCCCGCTCGAGGCCGTGCCCACGGAGATCTATGCGGGAATCGCCCGGCACTCGCCCCGACTCCGGCTGGTTGCGATCAGCAAGGCTCAGCGCGCGATGGCGCCGGGATTGCCGTTCGCCGGCGTGTGTTACAACGGCCTCGCGCTCGACACCGCACGGTTTCGGGCCCGGCCGGACGGCTACCTCGCGTTCCTCGGGCGCATGTCGCCGGAGAAGGGTCCCGCTGACGCGATCCGCATCGCGCGACGTGCCGGCCTCCCGCTGCTGATCGGAGCCAAGTGCCGTGAGCCGGCAGAGCACGCGTACTTCGCGGAGCACGTCGCCCCCGAGTTGGGCGCCGACATCGTGTGGCTCGGAGAGCTCAACGCGGCGGAGAAGTACGACCTGCTGGCCGGTGCTCGGGCGCTGCTCTTCCCGATCGCCTGGCCGGAGCCGTTCGGCATGGTGATGATCGAGGCGATGGCCTGTGGGACGCCGGTTCTCGCGACGGCACGGGGCTCGGTGCCCGAGGTCGTGTCCGACGGCGTCACCGGCTTCGTTCGCGCCACCCCGGACGAGCTCATCGAGACGGTCGCCCGGATCGGCGAGCTCGACCGCCGCGCGTGCCGCCGGCGGGTCGCCGAGCTCTTCTCGGCGGACGCGATGACCGCCGGCTACGAGCGCCTCGCAAGCGCTGCGATCTCCGGACGCCGGGAACCCGCGATCGCATTCGCGTCGAGTGGCCACCGCCTCGACGACGATGAGACGCTGCCGTCCGCCGAAGTTGCGACCGCGGGTGTGTGACCCGCCCTCGCCGGGGGAGCCAACCGCCCCTGTCCGGGAGGAACCGGTGATCCTCTCCGGCGGGAGCTCGACCGTGACCCTCATCGAGGGGTTGACGTTCGCGATCTCGGACCCCCTCGGCGACATGGGCGGAGGCGCCGATGGCTTCATCGCCGATGACACGCGGCACCTCTCGCGGCTGGCGGTCCAGGTCGACGGCGCCCCGCTCCACCCGCTTGGGGCGGCGCAGCTCGCCCCCTCCATCGCACGCTTCCGCGGCTTTGCCTCGCCGAGGCCGGGACACGTGGATCGACCGCTCGAGGTCGAACGTCGGCGACGGGTCGTCGCCGACGGGCTGGAGGAAGAGCTGGTTCTCCGATGGTGGGCCGAGTTGCCGTGCCGGGTGCCCGTGCTGCTCGAGGTGGGCGCGGACTTCGCCGATATCTTCGCCATCCGCGGCCTGAGCAGCGCGCTGCTCCCGCCGGCGGCATCCGTCCACACCGCGCCCACCGTCGACGGCATCCGCTTCTGGGATGAGGAGACCGGGCTGTCCACGTTGGTCCGGCTGGCCCCCGTCCCCGATTCACTCGATGGTGGAATCGCGAGCTGGTCGCCGTGCCTGCGTCGCGGGGAGCCCTGGCGGGTCCGCGTGACCGTCGAGGCGACGAGCGCCGGCGGGCGGCCGGCAGTCGGCCCGACCGGGCAGGGTGCGCGCTGCGTCGTCGATGTACGGAGCGAGCCGCCTGACCTGGGCAGGGGCTGCCGCCGCGCGCTGGCAGATCTCGATGCGCTGAGCATGCCGGACCGCCTCGACGGTGGTCGGCGCCTGGTGGCCGCCGGCATCCCGTGGTTCGTCGCGCTCTTCGGGCGAGACAGCATCATCGCGGGGCACCAGGCTCGCGCCTTTCTGCCCGGCCAGATCATGGACACCCTCGCGGGGCTCGCCGCTCGTCAGGGCCGCGTGAGCGATCCGGGCAACGAGGAAGCACCGGGGAAGATTCTGCACGAGGTGCGCCTGACGCCCCGGCCCTGGCTGGGGGAGGGCACCATCGCCGGCGCCCGCCCGTACTACGGCAGCGTGGACGCCACACCGCTGTTCCTGATCCTCTACGGGACCGCCCTCCGGTGGGGTGCGTCTCGCGCGACGTTGGCGGAGCTCCTTCCGGCGGCGCGCGCCGCGCTCTCGTGGATGCGCGGGCCTGGCGATCCCGATGGGGACGGCTTGCTGGAATACCGCGCGACCGGCGCCCGCTCGCTCAGCAACCAGAGCTGGAAGGATTCAGAGAACGCCGTCCAGTTCCCCGATGGGAGCTTGGCCGATGGACCGATCGCGATGGCGGAGGTGCAGGGGTATGCCTACCGCGCCCGGCGGGAGCTCGCCGAGGTGCTTCGCGCGCTCGGCGAGGATCGCGAAGCAAGCGATCTGGACGACGAGGCTGCGATCCTGCGCGACCTCATCCGCGACCGGTACTGGATCTCCGGTAACGACGGGCAGCCCGGCTATTTCGCCCTCGCCCTGGACGGTCACAAGCGTCGGGTGGGAAGCGTCGCGTCCAATATGGCGCACCTTCTGTGGTGCGACGTACCTTCCCACGACGAGGCCGTCCAGGTGGCGCGCCATCTGGCCGGGCCGGAGATGGCGAGCGGGTGGGGCCTTCGCACGCTGTCGCGTGCCATGACCGGGTTCAACCCGATCTCCTACCACGTCGGCTCGGTGTGGCCTCACGACACCGCCCTGGCATGCGAGGGACTGCGGCGGTACGGGCTCGACGAGCCTGCGATGGCCCTGGCGGACGACCTCATCTCCGCCATGACCCTGTTCGACCACCGGCTCCCGGAGCTCTTCGGCGGCCACGATCGCGAGCCGGGAGACACCCCCACGCCGTACCCGACGGCCTGCCGCCCCCAGGCGTGGGCGGCCGGTGTCCCGCTCCAGCTCGCGACCATGTTCCTCGGGCTCGAGCCGCACGTCCCGGAGGGCAGGCTGCAACTCAACCCGCGGCTTCCGGCGGGAATCGACGCGCTGGAAGTACGTGGCATCGGGTTCCCGGGGGGACGCCTGTCCGTGCGGATCGACAAGTCCGGGGTCCAGGTGATCGATGCTCCCGACGGCCTCGTCGTCGAGCTGCGCCACGCGACCGCGGTCGCCGGCGGGGTGTGAGCGTCGCCGCTGCGCCCGCCGGCCCGCTCTGAGAGCATTCGGGGCAATGGCGCTCAACGTCCTCGGGGAAGATCTCCAGCCCTGTTCGTTCGACCCGGTGACCGGCTACTTCCGGGACGGGTGCTGCAACACGGGCTCCGGTGATCTCGGCGTCCACACGGTCTGCGCGGTGATGACCGAGGAGTTCCTCTCGTTCTCGATGGCGTGCGGCAACGACCTCTCGACGCCGCGCCCCGAGTTCGGGTTCGCCGGGCTCAAACCGGGCGATCGGTGGTGCCTGTGCGCGCCGCGGTGGCAGGAGGCCTACGACGCCGGGATGGCGCCGCAGGTGATCCTCGCCGCAACGCACGAGCTGACCCTGGAGTGGTGCGACCGGGCCGCGCTCCTGGAGTACGCGGTCGATGCCGCGGGCTCCGGCTGACGCCTCTGGCTCGGCCGGGCGGGGCACCGGCAGGGGCGGGGGTCAATGCGCGTCGATTTCCAGCGAGTCGCCAGGCGGGACGACGATCACATGCGTGTCCGGGGCCGTCCCGCGGGCGAGCCGTGCGAACTCGTGGGGCGGGTCGTGAAGGTACGCGGCCTTCCTCGAGACGTGCAGCGGGCGGAGCGTGCCCCAGTGGATCGGCACGGCGACCCGCGGTCGAAGGAGCGCAAGCGCCTCGGCAGCCTGCGACGGGTCGAGGTGGCCGGGGCCGAGGCTGGGTCCCCACCCCGCGATGGGCAGCAGCGCCAGGTCCAGATCATCGGCGAGGTCGGCCATCTGCGGGAACAGTGCGGTGTCGCCGGCGAAGTAGACCCGGGAGGATCCTTGGAAGAGGTATCCCAGCGACGCTGCGTGCAGGCGTCCTCGCCGGGCGTCGTGCACCGCGGGCGTCGCGCGTATCCGAAGTCCGCCGACGTGGGTTTCGTCGTCCGCGGCGACCTCGCTCACCGACGAGAAGCCGAGGCGGGTGAGGTAGCCGCCGGCTCCACGCGGTGCGACGATCGGGACGTGCCGCCCCAGGCGACGCAGGGATGGCAGGTCGAGATGATCCCGGTGGACGTGCGAAACGAGTATCGCGTCGATCCGATCGGCCGCGGCCGCGTCGACGGGCGTCGTACGGCGCAGGAACACGACGT
This sequence comes from uncultured Thermoleophilia bacterium, assembly GCA_963706315.1. Classification (GTDB taxonomy): domain Bacteria; phylum Actinomycetota; class Thermoleophilia; order Miltoncostaeales; family Miltoncostaeaceae; genus CALMEC01. Next base: position 153,722 of record CAVPMA010000024.1, read on the forward strand.
GGTTTCGCAGCAGCGGGTCGGTCAGGACCCTCACGCCGTCCAGGTCGACCAGAACCGTGCTGTGGCCCAGCCAGGTGATCCGGTTCACGGGGCGGCGTCGGCCGGGTCGAGGCCATCGCGCAGGCTTCTGAACCTCCGGAGCCGCAGACTGTTGGTCACCACGAACACGCTCGAGAACGCCATCGCGGCACCGGCGACGATCGGGTTGAGCAGCCCGGCGACGGCGAGCGGTATGGCGGCGACGTTGTAGGCGAACGCCCAGAACAGGTTGCCCTTGATCGTTCGCAGCGTGCTGCGCGACAGGCGGATCGCGTCGACGGCGGCGCGCAGGTCGCCGGACATGAGGGTCAGGTCGCTCGCCTCGATCGCGACGTCCGCACCCGTGCCGATCGCCAGGCCCAGGTCGGCCTGCGCGAGTGCCGGGGCGTCGTTGATCCCGTCGCCGACCATCGCGACCACATGCCCCGAGTCCTGGAGCGACTGCACCACCGCCGCCTTGCCGTCCGGCAGCACGCCCGCGTGGACGCGGTCGATCCCGACGGCGTCGGCGATCGGACGCGCCGCCGCCTCGGTGTCGCCGGTCAGCAGGACGGGGGTGAGACCCAGGTCGAGGAGCGCACTCACGGCCTCGGCGCTGGTGGGTTTGACGGTGTCGCGCACGGTCAGCGTCGCCCGCGGCCGCCCGTCCCAGCTCACGGTGATCGCCCCGTCGCGCCGTGCCACCTCGACGTCCCGGCCTTCCACCGCGCCGTAGACCCCAACGCCCGGGACGTTGCGGAACGCGGTGACATCGGGCAGGGGGCCCGTCTCGCGCTCTGCGGCCGTCGCGACCGCCCTGGCCACCGGATGCTCGCTGGCGCGCTCCACCGCACCCGCGAGCCGCAGGACCTCGTCGCGCGTCGCCCCGTTGAGCAGGGCGACGTCCACCAGTTCCATCCGGCCCTCGGTGACCGTGCCGGTCTTGTCGAGCACGATGGTGTCGATGCGGCGGGTCTCCTCGAGCACCTGCGGCCCGGTGATGAGGACGCCCATCCTGGCGCCGCGGCCGGTGCCCACCATCAGGGCGGTCGGTGTCGCAAGGCCGAGGGCGCACGGGCACGCGATGACCAGCACTGACACGGCGGCTTCGAACGCGAACTGGGCGGAGCGCCCCGCCACGAGCCACCCCACGAGCGTCCCGACGGCGATGAGGATCACGACCGGTACGAACACCGCCGACACCCGGTCGGCGAGCCGTTGCACCGGCGCCTTGCCCGTCTGCGCCGCGGCGACCATCCTGGTGATCTGCGCGAGCGCCGTCGCGGCGCCCACCCGCGTTGCCCGGACCACGAGTCGTCCATCTATGTTCAGCGTCCCGCCGACGACCTCGTCGCCCGGCGTCACGTCGACGGGTACCGACTCGCCGGTCAGGAGCGACCGGTCCACCGCGGACTCGCCGGACTCCACCACGCCGTCGGTGGGGATGCGCTCCCCGGGGCGCACCACGAACAGGTCGTCCACCGCGACCTCGGCCACCGGAACGGTGACCTCGGCACCGTCGCGGATCGCGTGCGCCTCCTTCGCCCCGAGCTCCATGAGCGACCGGATCGCGTCACCCGCTTTGCCCGTCGCGCGGGCCTCCAGGTACCGACCGAGCAGGATCAGTGCCGTGACCGCGGCCGCGACCTCCAGGTAGATGTCCACGTCGTCGCCGACGCCGAGCTCGAAGCCGGTCGTCATCCGCATGTCGAGAGCGCCGGCGCCCATCGCGAGCATGGCGACGATGGACCATCCGTACGCGGCCAGGGTGCCAATGCTGATGAGGGTGTCCATCGTGACCGCGCGATGACGCAGGTTGAGGAGCGTTGCTCGGTGGATCGGCCAGCCGCACCACGCCACGACCGGCGTGGCGAGCGCGAGCGATACCCACTGCCAGCCGTCGAACTGGAGTGAGGACACCATGGACATGAGCACGACGGGGATCGACAGGGCGATCGCGATCGCGAGCCGCAGGCCGAGGCGGTCGTCCTGCTCCTGGTGCACGTGGCCCGGCAGGGCGGCGTGGTAGCCGATGGCCTCGACGGCGTCGACGAGGTCACGGGGGGCGGTGCGGCCCGGGTCGTAGGCCACGGTTGCGGTCTCGGTCGCGTAGTTGACGCTCGCCGCGACTCCCTCGAGCCGGTTGAGCCGCCGCTCGATGCGGGTCGCGCACGAGGCGCAGGTCATCCCCTCGATGGGGAGGTCGACCTGCTCCAGCGACTCGGCCATACGCCGATGGTACCCCTGCTTCGCCCGCCGGGGCCGTGGGCTACGCGGTGGCCGCGACCTCCCGTTCGACAACCTGCCGCAGCGCGTCGATGAACGTGGGGGCGGTGTTCGGGACCGGCACCCGGTGGAAGGCGAGTCCGACCTCCTCGGCCTCCTCACGTCCTGCGATGTCGATGTCGTACAGCGTCTCGAGGTGGTCGGAGACGAACTGGACGGGCACGAAGATCACCCCGGCGTGTCCGGCCTTGGCCAGGTCGGGGACGAGGTCCTTGAAGTCGGGCGTGAGCCACTCCTCGGGCGTGTGGCCCGCGCTCTGGTAGCCGAACTGCCACTGGTCGTCCCGCAGGCCGACGCGGCCGGCGACCGTCCTGATCGTCTCGTGGATCTGGTCGAGGTATCCGGTGTCGCGCTCGACGACCGCCTTCGGGAGGCTGTGGGCGGTGAAGACGATCGGCAGATCGCCGGCGCTGCCGATGGTCTCCGTGACACGCTCGGCGAGCGAGTCGATCCAGCCCGGCACGTCGTACCAGGCGCCGGCGACGGTGACGGGGATCGCGATGCCGCGCTCGGCGATCGTCTCCTCGACCGCGCGGTCGTACCCGCCCATGATCAGCGACGAGTACTGGGGCGCGAGCACGATTGCGATCACCCGGTCGACGCCGGCGTCGACGAGCCGTGTGAGGGCTTCGGGAATGCGCGGCTCGGTGTGCAGCATGCCGACCTCCACCAGGAAGCTGCCGGGGCCGTGCTCCCGGTCGAGGAGCTCCCGCAGCGCCGCGCCCTGGGCGAGGGTGATGTCGATGAGCGGCGAGCGGCCGACGAGGTCGAACCGGCGCTTGAACTCCGCGACGGTGTCGGCCGGCGGCTCGCGCCGGTACACGCTTCGCAGGTAGTCCTCGACGCCGTCGGAGGTCACCGACGTCCCGAAGGTCATCAGCAGGACGCCGGTGCTCAACGGCTCGTGCTCCGGGTGGTGTCGTGGACGTGCTCCACGAGCCGGGCGAGCTGCGCGGGGTCGGTATCGGGCAGCACGCCGTGCCCCAGGTTGAACACGTGACCCGGCCGTCCGCCGGCCTCGGCCAGCACGCGGTCGGCCTCGCCTGCGATCGCGTCCCAGCCGGCCAGGAGCACCGTGGGGTCGAGGTTCCCCTGGATGCCCTTGTCGTGGCCGATTCGCCTCCAGGCATCGTCCAGCCCGACTCGCCAGTCCACGCAGACGAGGTCTGAGCCGGCGGATGCGAGCTGCTCGAGCATCCCGCCGACGCCGGTCCCGAAGTGGATCGTGGGAACACCGGTCTCGCGCACCGCGTCGAAGATGCGCCGGCTGAAGGGCAGCACGTGGGTCTCGTACGCGGACGGTCCCAGGTCGCCGATCCAGGAGTCGAAGAGCTGCAACACCTGCGCCCCGGCGTCCACCTGGGCGTTCAGGTAGCGGACCGTGACCTCGGTGAGGGTCTCCATCAGCTCCGCCCACAGCGCCGGCCGGCCGTACATGAGGGCCTTCGCCCGGCCGCGATCCTTGCTGGGCTTCCCCTCGATCATGTACGAAGCCAGGGTGTATGGCGCCCCCGCGAATCCCACCAGCGCGGCGCGGCCGTCCAGCTCGCGTCGCACCATCCGGAGCGCTTCGAAGATCTCGGGGGTCGCTTCCTCGGCCTCGACGACACGCAGCGCCCGTACCGCGGCCTCGTCGCGCACCGGCTCGTGGATGATCGGGCCGATGCCGGGGTCGATCGAGAACGGCACGCCCATGCCGTACAGCGGCAGCATGATGTCGGCGTAGAGCACCGCCGCGTCGACGCCCATGAGGTCGACCGGCATCAGGGTGACCTGCGTGCAGAGATCCGGCGTGCGGGTCATCGTGAGGATGTCGTACTTCTCGCGGAGCTCCCGGTACTCCGCGAGGCAGCGTCCCGCCTGGCGCATGAACCACACCGGGGTGCAGTCCACCGGCTCCAGCCGGCACGCTCCCAGCATTCGCTCCTCGCCGGTGAGGGTCCCGACGGCGGTCTCGGATGACATCCATACCTCCAGTGGCGGACGCGAAGGACCGGTGCAGCAACGCTAGCGAACGTGCGGCGAGCGGCGGGGGACAGCCGTCCCGCCACGGACCGCCCAAGGACCCCGCTCGGCCCGGTCCGCCGCGCTCGGCGGGCGCTCCCCGTCGATCGCTCGCGCTCATCATCGTGATTCCGCACACCGGTTTGCGCGGCCGGGCGCCGTCAGCGAGGCTCCGGCCATGACGTCGACGCTCGTGCTCTACGACAACCGCGGATCGTCCAACGCGCTCAAGGTCCGGTTCCTGCTGGGTGAGCTCGGCCTGGAGGTCGACCTCGTCGACGTGCCGCTCGACGACGACCGGCCGCAGTGGTACCGCGACCTGCACCCGTTCGGCACGGTGCCGTGCCTCGTCGACGGCGATCTCCGCCTCGTCGAGTCGAACACCATCCTGCGCTACCTGGCCGACCGCGAGGGGCGCGACGACTTGTACCCCCGCGGCCTCCGCGAGCGCGCGCGGGTCGACGAGCTCTTGGACGCGCTCAGCCTCGCGGTGCGGCCGGCGCTCTGGGAGCTCGAGCTCCGGACCTACTACGCGACGACGTCGTATCCGCCGCACGCGGTGGCCGCGGCCAGGGAGGCGTTGAGCCGCGCGATGGTGGGCTGGGAGTCCCTCATTGAGCCCGGCGGCGCGTTGACCGGCAGTTTCAGCATCGCCGACATCGCGGCCGCGGCGCGCATGTGGCTCCTCCCGCAGCTGCCGATCGACCTCGCGCCGTTTCCGAAGACCCGGCAGATGCTCGCGGCCGCCACCGCGCGACCGGCCTACCGCGCGGCCCTCTGATCCCGCGCTAGCCCGGACCGAAGCGCGAGAGCTTCTGGATCATCGACGCGAGGGCGTCGTCGTCGGGAATGGTCCCGTCGGGGGTGAGGTGGTCCACGACCTCCGGCAGTCCGGCGGCGAGCTGCTCGCGCACGTCGTCGATGCTCATCCCGGTCTGATCGGCGATCTGCTTCAACTCGTCCGGTCCGAGGGCGCGCTCGAGCTCGTCGGGGTTGAGCGGCGTGTTGGGGCCGGTGCCGACCCAGGAGGCGGCCTTGTCGGCCAGGTCCGCGCGCTTGAACTTGTCGAGCAGGCCGCCGAGCCCGCCGCTCAACTGGATCATCCCGAGCGCGGCGCCCAGCATCGGCCCGCTGAGGATCTTCGCCAGCATGCCGCCGCCCGACCGGTCGAAGAACATCCGAAGGAATGATCCGAGTGAGGCCATCCGCGGTCTCCCGGGCCGACGAAGGGGAGCGGGGACGCTACCAGCGGCCATCACGCGGTTTCGTCGCACGCGACGTATCAGCGCGCCCCGGTCCGGCTCCTGTTGCCAGACCCCGGACGACCCACCGCCGTCAGCGGGTCGGAAGCGTCACTCGACGCCTCTCACGCCCTCTCACGATTCGAAGGAGATTCCCGATGAAGGCAACCCGGCGCACCCGCGTCGCCCTTGCGCTCGCATCATGCGCCCTGGTCACGGCTCCCGCGGCGCAGGCGTCGCTGCAGAGCGATGGACTCACCTACAGTCAGCCCGCGGGCGACGATCACGCCCGCGCCACCCCCGCCGCGACGACGCACGTGTTCGTCGCCGGTAACCGCGGCCGGTCCGACGAAGGGGTTCCCGTCGGCCCGTTCCCGGCTCCACCGCAGACCGTCATCGCCGCGTCGAGCGGCTTCGACTGGCAGGACGCCGGTGTGGGCTTCGGCACCGCGGCGGGGATCGTCCTGGTGGCCGCCGGTACCGTCCTCGGCGCGCGCAAGCTCCGCGAGCCGCGCGTGTCGATCTGACTACGCCACCGCACGCACAACCGGGGGTCCGTTGCCGATGGCCCCCGGTCCGTTTGAGGCTCAGAAGCGTCGCGTGCGTACGGCGCGCGGCAGGAATTCCCGCACGCGTTCGACGCCCCGGCCGGCGAGGTCGCGGGCGGCCAGGCGCAGACGGTCCCGCGCGATGGCGGCCTCGAGTTCCCGGCACGTGCGTGCTGTCGCCACCCTGCGGCGCACACGGTCGTAGCGCGCGATCGCCCGGTCGCTGCGACGGGAGCGGTCGTCCCACGCGAGCGCCTCGCAGGCCTCGGTCGCGAGCACGTCCAGGATCCGCTGGGCCCGTGCGCGCGACCGCCGCCGCGCGGCGTGCACGGTGAAACCGATCGCGACGACCCAGACGAGCGCGATGACCGCAGCGGCGATGAGCAACTCCGACACGCGCGCATCGTACTGCGGATGCGCGGCCCCGAGGATTCGCGATGTCGCCGGCGCGGGCCCGGGATCTGCCGGTCGGCTCGGCGGGCGCTCGTGCATGATGACGGCGGGTAACGGCGACAGGAGCGGGTGGTATGGCGGAGGCTGATGGGCGGCGCTATCTCGACGACTTTCAGGTCGGTCAGCGGTTCACGTCGGGCACCTACACGATGACCGAGGCGGAGATCGTCGCCTTCGCCCGCGAGTTCGATCCGCAGCCGTTCCATCTCCACCATGACGAGGGGCGCGACAGCCTCCTCGGTGGGCTGGCTGCGAGCGGGTGGCACACAGCGGCCGTGACGATGCGCCTGCAGGTGGAGGGCGAGATGCAGATGGCGGGCGCCATCGTCGGTGCCGGCGGCGAGATCACCTGGCCGGCGCCGACCCGCCCCGGCGATGTGCTTCGCGTCGAGACCGAGGTGCTCGACGTCCGCCCGTCGCGCTCTCGCCCCGACCGCGGGATCGTCATTGTGCTCGCCGAGACGAAGAATCACGATGGCGTCGTGGTGCAGGCACTCAAGGCGACGCTCGTCGTCCCGCGCCGCTGACCGCGGGCGGCGGCCACGGCAGGCGGCCAACGAGCGAAGGAGCGACCGTGAGCACACCGCCTTCAGTCATCACCGAAGTCGACCCTTTCACCGTCGCGACGGGACGGCCCCCGGTGCGCCGCCGTCGACGGCAGTGCCCGATGCTCGACAACCGCGACGCGCCGCGAACCCCTGGGCTGATCGTCGATCGACCTTGGCCTTCGAGCGAGCGCATCCTCGTGCGGTCACGGCGCGGTGGGGCGCGGCAATGGCGCTCGTCTGGTGCGTGACCGTGGGCGTCCGTAACATCTCGCCGGGCCGAGGCGACATCGAACGAAGACGAGAGGTGCATCGATGGACTTCTGGGAATTTGTTTGGGGGGCGCTCGTCGTCTTCTTCTTCGCGATGTTCCTCGTCATCTTCATCACCGCGGTCATGGACGTCTTCCGCAGCCGTGACATCGGTGGCGGCGCGAAGGCGCTGTGGCTGGTCTTCCTGGTGGTGCTCCCGGTGATCGGCGTGCTGATCTACATGATCGTTCGTGGGCCCGGTATGGCCGAACGGAGCTACCAGACCCAGATGGCCCACGCGGAGGCGATGGTTGCGGCGGGCGGCGGTGGCTCGGTCAGCCCGGCGGATCAGCTCGCCAGGGCCAAGCAGCTGCTCGACAGCGGCGCGATCGACGAGGCCGAATACGCCAAGCTCAAGGCGCAGATCCTCGGGTAGGCATGGGTACCCGGATCGTCGTCCGCGCTCGTCGGGCGGGGTGGCCGCGACTCTCGGCGTTGATGATGTCGCGGCGGGCGTCGGCGGCAGGAATCTCGAGCTGACCGGCCGCGACCCCAACGCTCCAAGGTCACGCGGATGAGCATCCAGCGTGGCGTCCCCAGGGTTGCCCGGCGGATGAACCCCTGGAGGCCTCGCTGCACGGAGCGGCGCTCCTCACCGAGCCTGCGCGCTTGCGCGCCGGCCCGGTGAGGAGATCACGCCGGGCTCAGCCCCTGAGCTCCGCCTGCGCGTCCTTCCAGCCTGCCGTCAGGGCCCAGAGCACCGCCACCTCGAGTCCGATCGCGATAAGGCTCCACAGTGGATAGGTCGGGAACCAGGCGAGTTGGACGATGCCGTTGATGATGATCACCACGATCGCGAACCATCGTGCCCAGCCTCTTCCGGCGAACAGCGATGCCGCGGCGAGGATCAGGACGATGCCCCAGATGATGAGGGCCCAGCCCCACGTCGTGAAGTCCGTCGTGACGAGGAGTGAGCTCTCGCCGCCCGGGATGAGGTAGGTCCCGCTCTTCGTGAGGGCCACGATGCCCTGAATGATGTCGACGGCCCCGATCGTGAACATGACGGCCGCCGCGAAGAGGATCCACCCGGTCGCCGCCGGGTGTTCGTTGTAATTGTCCGTTGTCATTTGCAATCTCTCCTTGAGAGTACGGTCAGCGGGGGCCTTGCTCGGCCCCGCGGGCGCCCGATATCAGCCGCCCCGTGCGCCCTCTTCGGGAGAATGGCGGTTCACGATGCCCTTTTGCATTGGCACGGGATACGACAGGCGATATCGGGAAACCACTAAGGAAGATGGGTATTCTCCCGGATGGCACCGGCGCAGGTGCATCCGCGACGGTTCGTGGAGCGGCAATCGCCGCGTACCCAGACGAATGGAGAGGCGATGAGCAGTAGCAATGTTGAGATCTTCGTTGCCGCGTACGAGACCGAGCAAGGTGCCGCCGCGGCGCTGAAGGCCTTCCAAGCGGCACACCGCGAGGGCGCGATCGACCTGATCGACGCGGCGGTGATCGTCCACACGTCCGAGGGGAAGGTCAAGTTCGAGGAGACGGCCGATCCCAGCGGCAAGAAGTGGGCGAAGCGTGGAGCGATCGCCGGCGGCGTCGTCGGCCTGATCTTCCCGCCCAGCATCATCGCCGGTGCGGTCGTCGGCGGAGGCGCCGGCGGGCTGTGGGGAAAGATCCGCGACAAGGGCTTCAAGGACGAGGACCTCAAGGAGATCGGCGAGAGCCTGCCGCCCGGTACGTCGGCGATCATCGCCGTCGCCGAGGACCGGGTGCTGGCGCAGCTGGAGGCCGGGCTCGACGGTTACGAGAAGATCTCCCGGCAGATGGTCTCCGCCGAGGCCGCCGCAGCCATCGTCGCCGAGGCGGAGACCGACGAGTAACGAGGGAGGCGCATTCCGTCTTCTTCGCCGCCGCGACGTCAGGCCGGGGGGAGAGGCCGAGATCACCCACCGGGGCACGGGCTGTCGCCTCCCGTGCGCCGGTGGGCCGTTATAGTCACAAGCCAGGGCCCCGCTGGTCCGCGCGACGCCAAGCGCCATTTGGGCCATGAGATCAACAAAGGAGGCGGCATGGGGATCGGCCCGGTCGACGTAGTGATCATTGGCTTTCCCGGGAACAAGTTCACCGGCCGGATTGCGCCGGCTCTGATGGATCTGGTCGACAGCGGCACAGTCCGCATCCTCGACCTGCTGTTCGTCTCCAAGGACGCCGACGGCGTCACGACGACGATCGACATTGCCGACCTCGACCCGGAGACGGGGCCGGCGTACCTCGACGTCAGCGTGAACGCATCCGGCGCGCTCGGCCCGGAGGACGCGGAGGAGGTCGCCGACGACCTCGCGCCGAACACGTCCGCGCTCCTCATCGCGTTCGAAAACGCTTGGGCGGCTGAGTTCGTCGATGCATGCCGCGCGGCGGACGCAGTGGTCATCGACATGATCCGCATACCGGCCGATGTGGCCGAAGCGGTCCTCTCCGACAGCTAGCCCGACTCCACACCGAACCGAACCGAGAGGTTGACATGGGACTTCTACGCATGGCCGCCCGAACCGCCGTCGTCGCAGGCACCGCGACTGCCGTGTCCGGACGGGTCGCCCACCGTCAGGATGAGAAGTACGCCGCGCAGGAGCAGGAGCAGTATGAGCAGGCCGCGGCAGCGGCCGAACCGGCTGAGCCGCCCGCGTCCGAGCAGGACGAGCAGGTCGCCAAGCTGCAGGACCTGGCGCAGCTCCACAAGCAGGGCGTGCTGTCCGACGAGGAGTTCGCGGCCGCCAAGGCCAAGGTCCTCGGGATCTGACCACGGCGCGTACGGGCCGGCCGCTCATGAGCGGAGCTGACCCGTACGCACGCCTGGCAGGGGTCTACGACGAGATCGTCGTCGACCCCTGCCACGAGCGATGGGCCGCCTTCCTGCACGAGCTGTGGAGCGCCGAGGGTGCGGAAGTGCGCACCGTCCTCGACGTGTGTTGCGGGACCGGGCTCCTGGCCTCCGAGCTCATCGCGCTCGGCTATCGGGTCGTCGGCGTGGACGCCTCGGCAGGGATGCTCGCCCGCGCCCGTCGGCTGCTGGGCCCCGATGTGGTCCTGCTCCGGGAAACGCTGCCCGACCTCAGGTTCGACGCGGTCTTCGACGCCGCGGTGTCGACGTTCGACGGCCTGAACTACCTGAAGCCGGGCGAGCTGCAGTCGACGCTGGTCGCCCTGGGGGGCCGGATCCGTCCCGGCGGTTGGTTCGTCTTCGACGTGCACACGGACGCCATGATGGAGTTCACCGTGGCGAACCCGTTCGTCGAGGGCCAGGCGGACGGAAAGCGCTTCGCGATCACCAGCGTCGTGGATGTCCAGGCCCGCACGTGCGAATCGCGCATCGAGGTCACCCGTGAGAGCGACGGCGGCGCGTTCAACGAGCGCCACCGTCAGTACTTCTTCACCGAGGAGCAGATCAGCGGGACACTCACCGCGGCCGGCTTCGAAGTGCTCGGGGTCACCGATGAGTACACGCATGAGCCGGTGGACGGATCGACCATGCGGGCGACCTGGACTGCCCGGCGATGCGTTCCGCCGCCGCCGTGAGACTCGTTCCCCCGTTGACCATGCGGCAGGGTCGCGCAACGGCCTGCCGCTCAGATGGACGGCGCATGTCGATCAGGCGCAATCGCGACGCGGGATGGTCGCTTAGTTCGGCCGAGCCCAAGCCCATCCCCTCGACGACCGTCGAGGGGATGGGCTCGGGGAGGCTCATCATGCGGAACGAATTGAGCAACCCGCGTCGGAATCGAGAGAATGCGCTTCGCGTATTCGGAGCGGGACGGTTCACCCTCCGAACCTCTCCATGAGAAGGCCGTGTCGGAGTCCACGCTCGCTGACTGTGAGCGACTCGCGTCCGAGTTGGGTAAGCACCGTTCGCACGATGCAGGCACCCGCGAGGATCACCTCGGCTCGCTTGAGCTGGAGCCCGACGATGGTCCGTCGTTCCTCGGCGCTGCGGGTCCGGTAGACCTCGATCTGGCGGTCGATCTCCTCGAGGTCGAGCACCGTCCCCCGCACGACCTCCGGCGCGTACGTCGCCAGCCGATGCGCCACCGCCGCGAGATTGGTGAGGGCTCCCCCGATCCCGATGAGCGTATCCGGCGTGGGCCGCCCGTCCAGGCGCTCGAGGTCGGCTGCGATCGCGGTGCGCGCGCGCTCGAGTGTCTCCGCGGAAACGACCCCGTCGAGTCCAAAGCGCTCTGCGAATCGAGCCGCGCCGACATCGACGCTGAACTGCTCGTCGACGCGATTCCCGTGACCGAATGTGAACTGCGAGCTGCCCCCGCCCGTCTCGAACACGACGATCGATCCCCGGGCGTCGCGGAGTGCCGACGTCACCGCAAGGTAGCTCAGCCTGCCCTCCTCCTCGCCGGAGATGACCTCGGCGCGAACGCCGCAGCGCGCCCGCAAGGCCTCCAAGAACGCCTCGCGATTGGCGGCGATCCGAAGCCCGGCCGTGCCAACCGCGGCAATGTCGATCGCCCCCAGCTGCCGGGCCTGGCCGGCCATCGCCGCGACGGCATCGATCGTTCGCGCCACCGGCTCCGGCTTGAGCAGTCCCGTTTCCGCGAGGCCCTCGCCGAGCCGGGTGACCTCGGCGCGATCGATGACGGTCCGCCATGCCCCGTCTGCGCCCCGTTCACCGAGATGGAGTTTGACCGAGTTCGTGCCGATGTCGATGACCGCGTACCGCGGCCCGCCAAACCCGGCGAGCCCCCTGAGCCAACGCGGATAGCTGACGTTCGGTTGGGCGGCCAGACCCAGCTCTCGCAGGGTCGCCACGATGCGATCCGGGTCCGCCGACTCGACCGCGAACGTTCGCGTGGACTCCCGGTCCGTGTGAACGTCGGTCAGCTCGGCCGTGCAGGCCCCGAGCGCGTACTGCCGGCGCCGTTTCTGCACCCGGATTGCGCGGACCTCGGCGTTGTCATCCACGAGCTCGCCGATAAGCTCATCGAGCGTGTACGCGGCGCGCCCAAGTGTGGGCGCCGCCAGGTCGAGCGCCGCCCACACCGAGCGTACGTCGGCCGCCGGCAGCGGGAAGCCCGCTTTCATCACGGGTCTCCACCGCTCCAGCCCGAAGCCGTCGACCTGTTCGAGATGCTTCACGTCCATCAGGCCATCGCGCACCTTGATCGCGTCCTGCCCGTCGATGGAGAGCAGATACAGATCGTCGCTCTCCTGCACCCGCACGGGCATCAAGGCGGCCAACCGGTGATCGGCGACCTCGCAACCATCACCGAACATCCGCCACTCCCAGCGAGGAACGACGGCGGATGCCGACGTTGGATCGCCCGGCGCCCGGCGACGGGGGAGTGGGCCTTGCATGCTCACTCTGATTGCCCACCGACGAAGATCATCGCGGGCGTAACCAGCGTGCCGTCCACACGGCCCGAGACCACACCGAAGGCGATCAGCACAAGCGCAACGACCGCCAAGGCCCACTCCATCCGACGAGTGTAGTTCGGGGAGTGGGCGCGACACGGTATGCCGTGCAAGGATCCCGCCGGTGATTGGGCGGCGCACGCGGCAAGACGCGAGACCTGGGCAATGAGCGCCTCGTCGGAGCAGGGTGTGTCGGTGCCGTTCACCCAGAAGCGGGACTTCTGGATCCTGATGGCCTACGCGGTCGCGCTCGGGATCTTCGGCGCGTTCGCCGGTCTGGTGTTCATGGGCGTGATCGGGGTCGGGGAGGACTGGTACACCGATTCCAACCCGGGTTGGTTCGAGGGGCACTGGTGGTGGGTGGCGGTAGCGGCGGCGGCCGGGGTCGGCGTTGGACTGTTGCGCCGCTGGACGCGCCTGCCGGAGGAGATTCCCGGCCTCATCGCCGACCTGAAGGAGGGCGACGTCAACCCGCGGTTGGTGCCGGGCATCGTCGTTGTCTCGGCAGTCTCGTTGATCGGAGGCGCCAGTCTCGGTCCCGAGAAGGCGCTCGGTTCGATGGGCGGCGGGGCGGGCAACTGGGCGTCGCGGCGTCGCGGACTCGACGGCGAGAAACGCCAGATGAACACCCTTTCGGGCTTCGCCGGGGCGTACGGCGGTCTGTTCTCGAGTGTCGTGATCGTCGTGATGATGATCATGGAGGTCGCCCGCCCAGGCGGACAGCGGTTCACGAAGGCGCTCGTCGGGACGATCGTCGCGTCCAGCGTCTCGTTCGGGATCTACTTCGCGATCGCCGGCGCGCTCTTCCTCGACGCCTACGCGGTGCCACCGTACGAGTTCGAGGACTGGCAACTGCTGGCGGGCGTCGCCTTCGGGCTGCTCGCGGCCGTCATCGTGACGGTGCTGGGCCTCGTCATGAAGCTCTCGTCCCGGCTGTTCGACAGGGTGAAGTCGAGCATCGTCCGGCCAACGATCGGCGGCGCGGTGTTCGGCCTCGTCGGCGTTGCGCTGCCACTCTCGATGTTCACGGGAAGCGATCAACTCGGCACCGTCATCAAGGATGCGGGAACTTTGAGCGTGGGCCTGATCATCGCCTTGGTGATCGCAAAGATCTTCACCTTCGCGGTGAGCCAGGCCAGCGGGTTCATCGGCGGCCCGATCTTCCCCGCGTTGTTCATCGGGGGGACAGCGGGCGTCGCGATCCACGAGATATTCACGAGCGTCCCAATGGGACTGGCGTTCACGTGCATGCTCGCCGCCGTCCCGGGGTCACTCATGATGGCCCCGTTCTCGATGGTGCTGCTCGCTGCGTTCATGTCGCAGATTGGCGCGCTCCAGACGGCGCCCATCCTGATCGCCGTGGTCACCGCATTCCTCACGATCGAGGGTGTGAAGTACCAAGTCGCACGCCGCACACAAGCACGCGCGGTGCCGCAGCAACAGGCAATCCCGGGCTGAGCTCCCTGAGCGCAGGCCTCTTCTCCAGCCGGATGAGACGCGCTCGCCGTTCTGCCTCCAGGTAGGAGCGGCGGCCTCCCGGGCGAATTCGACTGTCATGGCACACGAGACGAGGCTCGAGCGGCGGCTCGACCGATGGATTGCGCGCGCCTCACGGCCTCGGGGGGCCGCGATCGTCGTCGCCTGCGTGACGACCTCGATCACGGTCGCCGCAGGCCTCTTGATGACGGTCTTCGATCACGGGGGCTTTCCCTCGCTCGGATCCGGGCTGTGGTGGGCCGTCCAGACGGTGACGACGGTCGGGTACGGCGACCACGTCCCCACGACCACGGCAGGCCAGATCGTGGCGGCGCTCGTCATGCTGCTCGGGATCGGGTTCATCACGGTGATCACCGCGTCGATCACGAGTGGGTTCGTCGCGCGGTGGCAGCTAGAGCGTTCGCCCGCCGCGGATGACGCTCCGTCAGCGGAGCAGTTGAGGTCGATCGACGAGCGCCTCGAGCGGATCGAGGCCGCGCTGAACGAGCGCTCGTAACTCCTCCGCGCCTCGCCTGCCCCCGTCGCGCTCGCGCGCCGTGTCGCGACCCGGGTCCAGCGACGTCGCCTCGGCCGCGCGGCACCGGCGAGCCTCCGGCGTCAGCGCTCGTAGGTTCCGATGAGTCGGGTGGTTGCGAGCGCATGCGGCCCGATCGCGGCCTCCAGGGTTGCGCGGTCGGCACCGTCGGGGAGAGCGAGAGCGGCGTCGAGGGCGTAGAGGGTGAATACGTACCGATGGGGACCGTGGCCCCGCGGGGGGCAGGGGCCGCGCCATCCGCGCTTGCCGAAGTCGTTGCGACCCTCGTGCGCCGGCGCGGCCCCGGCCTCCAGCCGGCCCGCGGCGGGGTCGATGCCCCACGCCAGCCAGTGGACGAACGTGCCACGCGGCGCGTCGGGGTCGTCGACGATGATGGCCAGCGAGACGGCGGTCTCCGGCCCTCCGGCCCACGCGAGCTCCGGGGAGGAGTCCTCTCCCTCGCATGTGTGGCGGCGCGGAATGGGCGCGCCGTACGCGAACGATGGACTCGACAGGATGAATTCGTCCATGCGTCCACCGTAGCCCCCCCGAGCGCGGGTCGCGACGTGGCTTTCCCACAGCCCGGGCACCACGTCATCACGGTCGAGCTGCTCGCGTCGTCGTCGCCGGCAGCGTCGGCTCCGTCGCCTCAGCCGCCCGGCGGGTAAATCCGGGTCGGCGGCGGCTTTACCGATCCCTCACCGTCCGTTTCCCCTCGCGGAGTCCAATCGAGCGCATGGACCGAGGGGACGCGATGCGTGCACAGAGCGTGGGAAAGAAGGGACGGGAGCGCTCCGCAGCCGTTGGGGCGGGAATCAGCGCGGCCATCTTCTTCGCGTTCGCACCGCTGCCGCTGCAGGTGGCCGTCGCCGCCGAGATGGGGCTGACACCAGGCGAGGCCTCGCGCTGGATCCTGGTGGTCTGGGCGACCGGGGCGGTCGCCTCGATCGTCCTGAGCGCGCGCCATCGCCAGCCGATCGTCATCAGCTCGAGCGTGCTCGGGCTGGTCTATCTGGGCTCCGTGGCCGGCGACCACACGTTCGCCGAGCTCGTCGGCGCGAACCTCGTCGCCGGCGTGGCGATCCTGATCCTGGCGCTTCTCGGCATGGGCGAGCGTGTGATGCGCCTCGTCCCCCTCCCGATCGTGCTCGCGATGTTCGCGGGAAGCGTTCTCCAGTACCTGACCGGGGCGGTCGCCGCCGCTGCGGGAGACGCGCTGGTCGGCGGCACTGCGCTGATCGCGTACTTCGGTGCGCGGGCCCTTGGCGTGCGCCGCATTCCTCCCGTCGGACTCGCGGCCCTCGCGGGGGCCGCCGCCGCCCTCATCGCCGGCACCACAGAGCCGCTGACGGGCGCCCTTGCCGCGCCCTCGGTGAGCCTGCCCGGGGTCTCGCTCTCCCTCGACGCCATCCTCACGGTGAGCCCGGCGCTCGTTGTCTTCGCACTGGCACTCGGCAACGTGCAGGGCCTCGGCTACCTCTCTGCCCAGGGATATCGCGTGCCGGTGAACGCCGTCTCGGTCGCCGTGGGCCTCGCCTCGATCGCGAATGCGGCCCTCGGCGGGCACCAGGCGAGCGTGGCACGAGCGACCAGTGCGATCGTAGCGGGCCCGGAGGCGGGTCCGGCGGAGGGCCGGCACGTCGCGAGCATGGTGGCGGCAGCGGGCGCACTCGTCATCGCCGGGGGCGGGGCGACCGTGGTGGCGCTCGTCGGCGCGCTCCCCGGGAGCCTCGTCGCGGTCGTCACGGGCCTGGCGGTCCTGCCGTCCTTCCAGGACTCACTCGAGCGCTCCCTGACCGCCGATCTCCGGGCCGGGTCGCTCGTCGCCTTCCTCGTCGCCGCGACACCGTTCGAGGCGGCCGGTGTCAGCAGCGCCTCGTGGGCCCTCCTCGCCGGGGTCGTCGTCTCACTGGCGACCGAGCGGAAGGCCCTCGCTCAGACCGCGACCGCGAGCTGCGCGAGCAGTGGACGCATGCCAATCTCCAGGGCGATCAGCTGGGCGCGCTCCCGCCGCGCCGCCGCCTCCTCGTCCCCGGCGGCTCCCCTGGCCGCGAGCGCCGCCGCGAGGTCGCACGCGCTCCAGTCGAGCTCCGGGGAGTAGCCGGCCTGCCGACGTCGGGGCGGGCGTCTCGAACTGGTGACAGGCGGCGGGGGCTGATCGCTGTGGCCCGCCGCGATCAGGGGTGTGAAGCGGCCGGCGCCTTCTTCGCGTCGGCGGTCTCGCCGTCCAGTGCGGCGAAGACGCGACGTGTACCCAAGACGTCCGGCAGCCGCCGCTCGCCGACGTCGAGGAAGCGGAGACCGGAGCCGGGAACCAGATCCCGTGTCGTCGCACTGACAAGTACCTCGCTCGGGCCGGCCGCTCGCGCAACGGCGAAGGCGACGTCCACAGCCTGAGGGCTGGATCCACCCACCTCGCCGGTGTGCAGCCCGATGCGGACCCCGGCAGGCGCGAGGCGCCGGCGCATCGCCAGACCGCACCGGATCGCCCGCGTCGGCCCGTCGAAGAGCGCGACCTCCGGGCGTTCGCTCATCCGGCCGCGGTGTCGCTGAACCTCCTCACGCACGATCGCCTCCGCGCCGGCGGCTTCGACGACGAGGATCGTGGCGAGTACCCCGTCGTCTTCCGGCTGGGGCGGAGATGCGGGCAGCGTTCGCACCCAGGGCTCGACGACGTCGAGGATCTGATCCGGATCCACGGCGACGAAGTGATCGGCGCCGGGCAGCTCCACGTACCGGGCGCCGGGAATCCGCTCGGCCAGGTAGCGGCCGTGGCCAACGACCACCCGCAGGTCCCCGCTGCGATGTATCACGAGCGCGGGCGTCGCGGATCGCGGGCAGCAGGTCGCGCACGTCGATGAGCGAGTTCATCTCCATCAGCGCGCGTACGGCCCCCGGGCTGGCCGCCGCCCGGCAGCGCTCAGCCCACCACCGGGCCATGGCGGGGTCGGTCGTGGGGCACATCCCCGTGAGCATGGCCTCGAAGCCCCAGTCGGCCTCGAGCGCGTCGATGTGGCGGCGTCGCTCGTCCCGAGAGGTGGCCCATGGATAGTCGTCGTCTGGGTCGACCCGCTTCGCGTACGACCCGACGAGCACCAGGCCCGCCACGCGCTCGGGATGCGCGGCCGCGAACAGCACCGACAGCGGGCCTCCCTCGGAGTAGCCGAACAGCACCGCTCGATCCGAGCCGACGGCATCCATCACCGCGCGGACGTCGTCCATCCGGGTCTCGAGGTCTGGTAGGCCCACCGGACGGTCGGACAGTCCCGTGCCGCGCTTGTCGAACCTGATCAGGCGCGAGAACGACGCAAGCCGGTCCAGGAAGTGGACATGTCGCGGCTCCGCCCGATCCATCGTCAGATGCGAGACGAAGCCGGGCACGAGCACGAGGTCGAGGGGGCCATGGCCGGTGACCTCGTACGCGATGGACACGTCGGCGCTTCGCGCATAGCGGACGGGGGGCCCTGCCCGTGGGGATGGGGGATCGGCTTGGTCCTCGCCGCGCGACGCCGGCTCTGGCTGCGCGGGTGTGGACTGCGGCAGCTCGAGCAGCGGATCCTGGCGGAGGATCCGCCGCTCCATCTCCCGAAGCGCCGGCGACGGCTCCAGGCCGAGCTCTTCGTCGAGGGCTCGTCGCGTCGCCTGGAACGCTGCGAGCGCATCCGCCTGGCGTCCGCAGCGGTAGAGCGTCAGCATGAGCTGAGCTCGCAGGCGCTCTCGGAGCGGGTGTCGAACGATCAGCGCCTCGAGCTCTCCGACGACGGTGGCATGCCGTCCGAGCGCGAGGTCGGCGTCGACCCGCTCCTCGGTCAGCGCAAGCTGAAGCTCCTCGATCCGTGCCGCCTCCGCGATGGCGAATGGCTCCTCGAACTCGGCGAGGGCCGGACCGCGCCAGAGCGCGAGCGCGCGGCGCAGCGTGGCCGAGGCCGCATCGGGGTCGCCCGCCTCGAGGGCTGCTCGCCCCTCCGCGAGCATCTGCTCGGCCCGGTGCAGATCCACCTCATGGGGCGCGACGTCGAGTGCATAGCCCGACGGCCGCGTGACCAGGACCTCATCGGGCATCGCCTTTCGCAGCTGCGACACGTAGATCTGGATCATCTTGACGGCCGTCTCGGGAACGCGCTCGCCCCACAGGTCGTCGATGAGCCGGCTGCGGGCGACGGTGCGACCCGCATTGAGGATCAGCACGGCCAGCAGGGCGCGCTGCTTCCCACCTCCGAGAGCGAGCGGAGGGCTTCCCACCTCCAGCGGCCCGAGAACTCGGTATTCCATCTGCCCGAACCAGAATAGTTCCGCCGCCATCGCCCGCCAACAATCGTTGCGGAGGCCCGAGCCGCCTCAGGCAGGAATAGCGCCGGCGCGGGCGGGTAGCGCTGAGCGAGCGGGCGAACAGAAGGAGCCTTTGCGACGACTCCTCCTCTGCACGGGAAGCGAGAGCGACCGAACCCATCGTTCCCGCGCCCTGCGCCCGACAGTCGACGACCGACTATGCCGGCGCCGAGGCGGCCTTGGGTAATGCGCCGGGTTGCACCGTCGGGATGCCTCGCGTGAAGAGCAGCGCGACCAGGGCGAACAGCGCGAGGATCGACACGGCGGCGCGCAGCCCGTCGATCCGACTCTGTGCGTTTTCCTCGACGACCGCGTCAGCCGTGGCTGGGGGAACGTGGGCCTCGTCCAACGCGGCCTTCAGATCGGCGTCGGAGAGGAAGGGGATACCGCCCGCGAGCTCCGTCGTTGCCTTTGAGGCGACGCGGTCGGGGACGTCCGGGTTGTTCTGGATGCCGGTGAAGAACGAGGCGGTCAGCGCGGAGATGAGCACGGCACCTGCCAGCGCGGTGCCGATCGAGGCGCCGAGCTGGGTGCCGGTGTTCTGCAACCCGCCCACCTCGCCGCTTTGCTCGTCCGGCACGGCGGAGACGGTGACGCTGCCGAGCTGTGATGCCATCGCGCCGAGCCCGGAACCGGCGAGCAGCAACGGCCAGGTGACGATCTCCGGGCCCGCCCCGTAGTCGAGCAGGGCCACGAGCAACACGAGGCCGGCGAACAGCGAGATGAAGCCGAGGTTGACGACCCGTCGAGGGTTGGCGTCGGGGCGCAGCTTGGGGACGCCGGCGGCAAACAGCAGCAGCGTGAGGGAGAGAGGAAGCAGCCGAACGCCTGTCTCGACCGCCGACAGCCCGAGCGCGATTGAGAGGAACAGCGGGACGACGAAGAAGAGGCCGGCCTGGATCAGGAACATGAACAGGAAGGAGCTGACCCCCGACCGCACCTGAATGTTGCGCAGCAAGGCCGGGTCGAGGAGCGCGCCCTCGCCGCGCTGCACGCGCCGTCCCTCCCATCGCAGAAACAGCACCATCACCACGCCACCGGCGAGGATGAGCCAGATCACCGGTGAGAGCCCCAGCCACTGGGGCGCTTCTGGCTTCGGCTGCACGAACCCCCACGTCCCACCTTTCAGGATGCCGAGCACGATGAGACCCAGGCCGAGCGCGGAAAGCGCCGTGCCGACCAGATCGAGCCGCACACCCTCCTCCGCCGGCGTGTCGGCCAGGCGGCGAGCCAGCAGCAGGATCACCAGGATGATCAGTACCTCCCCGGCGAACACCCACCGCCACGAGGCGTAGGTGGTGAACAGGCCACCGATCAACGGCCCGAGGGCCGCCGCGATCGCACCGGCCGCCGCGACCAGCCCGTACGCGCGCGGGCGCTCGGGCTTTCCGAAGTTCGATGCGACGAGCGCCACGATCGCCGGCATGATCAGCACCGCGCCGAAGCCCTCGAGGAATGACCAGCCGATGATCAGCACCGTCAAGTTCGGGGCCAGCGCCGTCGTGAAAGACCCGCAGGCGTAGATGACGCAGCCGATCGTGAATGCCCGCTTGCGGCCGACGATCTCGCCGACCTTGCCGCCGGTGAGCATCAGCGAGGCCATCACCAGCGTGTATAGCGTGATCGCCGTCTGGATCCCGGTGACCGTCGTCCCGAGGTCATCCGCGACTGTCGCGATCGCCGTGTTCATCACCGTGGTGTCCAAGGCCATCACGAACTGCCCCGACGCCAGTGTCAGTAAGACGATCCCCGTCGCGCCGGCGCGTTGTGCAGTCGCCTCGGTCACGAGATCCCCTGGGTGGGTCTACGCGCGCGCGTGATCCCTCCGTGGGCCTTCACAGCCACAGCCTGTGCAGGCGCTCTCCGAGGGAAATCGGTACACAGCCCGGGGTCGACTGAGGGTCCTCCGTGCCGTCCACGATCGCAGGCACCGACGGCGAGGGACCAGTCATCGCTCCTCCGAGTGCCGACGGGGCGACATTCAAGAAGCAGGCCCGCTGTGTCCCACCCCGTCAGCATGCCCGGGACGATAGCCAACCGCTTCCGCCCCTGCTCGCCCCCGAAGCTGGAATATGCGCCACTTCTGACCCGTCCTTCCCGACTCAGGGGGGATGGCGCCGGTGTGGGCGGGGTGGCGCGAAGCGACGGGGCGAAGCGGTTGACGGGAACCTGCCTACTCCTCCTCGAGTCGGCTCCGCTGATCGAGCAGGAAGAGCAGGAAGAACGAGGGGATCACGAGGACGATCGCCACGATGAACACGATCAGGATCCAATCGAGCGTCGTCGAGTCGCCGGCTGCGGCGTCCACGGTGAGGGATTCGGGCAGCATGTATGGCCACTGGGCGACGCCCCAGGCGCCGATCACGGCCGCAACGGTCGCGGCCGCCAGGATTCGCGTCCCGCGCGGGCGGGCGAGTGCGAGCAGCACGAGCACGGCGATCCCACACACGGCGGAGATCAGGACCAGCGGGAGGGCCTCACCGGTGAGACGGTCATACGTGCGCGTCGCGTCGGAGCGCAGGACCAGGATCCCCACCACGGCCAGGGCCCCGGCCGCGACACCCGCCCCCAGCGCGCGGTGCGTGAAGTAGCGCTCCAGGTCCGCGTCGCCGAGGTGGCGAGCGTCGACGATCAGGTACACCGCAGCGAGGTAGGCGCAGATGGCGACTGCGAAGGCGCCCACGGCGATGCCGCTCGGGTTGAGCCAGCTCGACCAGAGATCGCCGGCCGAGTTGCCGGGCGGCACGCGCCCCGAGGCGATCCCCCCGAGAACGGCACCGAGGAAGAACGGCGTGAGCACCGACGCGAAGGCGAACGTGGCGCCGTAGACGCGCCGCACTCCGAGACGGGTGGAGACCTTTCGGAAGGCGAACCCGGACCCGCGCAGCACGATGCCCAGGGCGGCCAGGGTCAGCGGGATGACCAGGGTGGAGAAGATGGCCGAGTAGGCCGGCGGGAAGGCTGTCCAGAGCACCACGATGCAGAAGATGAGCCAGACATGGTTGGCCTCCCATACCGGCCCGATGGAGCGGTCGATGAGCGCCCGGGGCCGCTCCCCGCGCGCCGCACCACCGGCGGTGAGGTCCCAGAACCCGGCTCCGAAGTCGGCGCCGCCCAGCAGCGCGTAGAGCAGGACGCCCACCCCGAGAACGGCAAGGCAGCCGTCCACGGCGCTCACGGCGCCACCTTTGGACCCGGTGCCGGGGGCGGGACGCCCTCGCGGGGGCCGTAGGGCACCGCCGAGTCGGCCAGGTCACCATGGCGCCAGCGCCGGGTCATCGCGCGGATCACCAGCACGGAAGCCACGGCCAGAAGGGTGTAGAGCACGACGATCGAGCTGAGGGAGGTCCACACCAGCGAGGCCGAGGCATTGGTGACCGCGTCCTGCGTGCGGAGGATCTCGTACACCACCCACGGCTGGCGCCCCACCTCGGTCACGACCCAGCCCGCCTCCAAGGCGAGATACGCCGCGATCGGGGCGATGGCCGCGGCCCGCAGGAACCACGTGCTGTTCACGATCGCCGCCCGGCGGCGCCACCACAGCACGAAGAACCAGAGGGCCAGGAACAGGAGGGCCGTGCCGAGACCGACCATCGTGTCCCAGGCGAGGTGGACGATGTTGGTGGCGGCAATGGTGGGGCGGTCCTCGGGAGGGACCGAGTCCAGGCCTGTGACCACGGTGGAGGTCCCGGTCGACGGATCGCTCAGCCACGAGGCGAGACCGGGGATCTCCAGGCCGCCGCTGACCGTGCCGTCGTCGTTGAGGTGCCCGAGCAGGATCTCGGGCTTGTCGGGCCCGGTGGTGGTGTTGAGCTCGAGGGCGGCGAACTTGATCGGCTGGTCGTTGTAGATGGCCCGCGCGACCACGTCGCCCACGAACATCTGGATCGGGATCGCGATCGCGGCGGCGGTGAAGGGCAGCAGGAACCCGAGACGGTGGTAGCGATCGCGCCGTCCGCGGAGCATGCCGACGGCGTAGACCGACGACACCAGGAACCCCGCGCAGACGAACGCCGCGACGTACATGTGGGGGAACGTGTAGCCAACCGCGTCGTTGAAGATGACCGACCAGACGTGGACGCTGGTCACCTCACCCGCGGCGTCCATCGTGAAGCCTCCGGGCTGGTTCATCCACGAGTTGGCCGACAGCACCATGAATGCCCCGCCGAGCCCGCAGAGGGGGATCGGCACGCCGCTCCAGAAGTGGGCCCAGGGGCTCAAGCGCTTCCAGCCGAAGATGTAGATCGAGATGAAGATGGCCTCGAGGAAGAAGAAGATCCCCTCGAGCGCGAAGGCCAGGCCGATCACGTCGCCGAAGCGGTCGAACATCCCCGGCCAGAGCATCCCCATCTCGAAGCTCAGCACCGTCCCGGTGACCGCCCCCACGGCGAACGTCACGGCGGCGACCTTCGACCACCGCTCGGCCAGCCGCATGAAGTCCGCGTCCTTCCTGCGGAGCCCCAGATAGTTGGCGATCAGCATGAGGAGCGGGAACACCACGCCGAGGGGCACCAGGATGATGTGGAAGCCCAGGGTGAGCGCCATCTGCGTCCGCGCGGGCAGGAGCTGATCGGGCATCTGCCCGATTGCCGCCACCAACGTGTACACCGCGCTCATCCGCCACAAACCCCCGGAACTGCGCCCGAACGCCGGCTGGACAAACTACAAGGAGCGACCTGCGCGACGCGACGTGGATTGGTACATGCCATGAGACGGGCGCTTCCGCCCAAGGACTCAGGCAAGCCGCTCTGCGATCAGCTCGCCGACGCGAATCGCATTGGCCATCGCCGTGAGGGCCGGGTTCACCGCGCCGATGCTCGGGAAGAAGCTCGTGTCGACCACGTAGAGGTTGTCGAGCTCGTGGGCCTTGCAGTTCGCATCGAGGACCGAGGAGCTCGGGTCGGCGCCGAAGCGGCACGTCCCGGCCTGATGCGCACAGCCCGCCACCGGGATGCTCTGCTGCATGTAGAAGTTCTTGGCGAGGATGTGATGCGATGACATCCCGGCGTGGTTCATGATCGTCGTGAGCTCCGAGTAGAGGCGGTCCGCCGCCCGGTCGTTCGTCGATGTGTAGGCGAGGCTGATGTTTCCCGCGCGATCGACGCTCACTCGGTTGTCGGGGCGTGGCAGGTCCTCTGTGGTGAGCCAGAAGTCGACGGCGTGCCTGGCCGTGTCCTTGAGCGCGAACTCGGGGGCGAGCTTGGTCAGCGCGGGTCCCTCCCCCCGGTACATCTCTGCCTGCGACTTGCCCACCATCTGGATGTTGCCGAGCGGATAGTCGACGCCATCGGCGCCGAAGTAGAAGTCATTGAGGGCGAGCGTCTTCTGGAACACCGTGTCGTTCGGCTCCTTGGAGAGCGCGATCACCGCCTTGCTGTTGTGGAACATGTAGTTGCGTCCCACCTGGTCCGAGCCGTTGGCGAGCCCCGCCGGGTGCCGGTCGTTCGCGGACATGAGCAGGATCTTGGCCGTGTTCGCCGCGCCCGCGGAGAGCGCCACGATGTCGGCCGCGTAGGTCTCATCGGACCCGTTGCGGGTGACCACCACGCCGGTCACCGTGCGTCCCGCGCTGTCGGTCTCGAGTCGCACGACCTCGGAGTTCACCAGCAGCGTGACGTTGTCCCGCTCGAGCAGGGGGCGCACGGCGATGGTCTCCGCGTCGGCCTTGGCGTGCACGAGGCACGGGTAGCCGTCGCACCAGGTGCAGCGGATACAGGCGCTCTTGGCCCGGTCGGCCTCGTCGAGCAGGACGCCGCACGGCGCCGGGAATGGTTGGTAGCCCGCCGAGGTCAAGTCGTCGACGATGCGCTGGATCCGCGGCTCGTGAGAGACGGACGGCCAGGGGTACTGGCGGCTCCAGCGACCCTCGGTCGGGTCGGCGCCGTGGACCCCGTGCACCTGATAGAGCCACTCGGCCTTCGTGTACCACGGCTCGAAATCGTCGTAGCCGATGGGCCACGCGGGCGACACGCCGTCGACGTGGCGCAACTCGCCGAAGTCCTGCGGGCGCAGGCGATACAAGGCGGCTCCGTAGAGCTTGGTGGCCCCACCGACGAAGTAGTGCACCTGAGGCTGAAACGGCGCGCCGTCGGCGTCGTACCAGGTGTCGGGCGAGATGTAGCGTCCGTCGTTGAAGACGGCCCCGGGGTCCCAGTTGGCCATCTCACGCGGCAGGTAG
The DNA here is from genome assembly GCA_963706315.1 of uncultured Thermoleophilia bacterium. Classification (GTDB taxonomy): domain Bacteria; phylum Actinomycetota; class Thermoleophilia; order Miltoncostaeales; family Miltoncostaeaceae; genus CALMEC01. The sequence continues at coordinate 179,007 of CAVPMA010000024.1, forward strand.
TCGCCCCGCTCGAGCAGCAGGATCCGCTTCCCCGAGGCCGCGAGCGTGTGGGCGAGCGTGCCCCCGCCCGCCCCCGAGCCAACGACGATGACGTCATAGCGCTCAGGCACGGCGGTCCTCCCCGGAGCCGGCGCCCTCGCCCCGGTCGAGGGGCGGCGGCTCAGAGCGGGTTCTCATCAGCCATCTTCGCGATCGACGACGATCCGGTTCGCGCGCCCGTGGTGGAAGCCCGTCCAGGTCCAGTCGACGACCGTCTTGGCCCGGTCCTCGCCGGTCGAGAGGAGGCTCAGGTGGACGGTGCCCCACGCGAGCCAGGCGGCCCGGCCCTTCATCGTGCGCCCGCGGTGGAACTGGACGACCGCGGCCCCATGGCCGATCGTCGCCATCGTGCCCTTGTCCTCGTACTCGAACGGCTTCGTGTCCTCACCCTCGAGCACGCGGGCCAGATTCTTGCCGGCCCATTCGCCGGATTGGAGCGCCACCGAGCCGAGCTGGGGAAGCACCCGGCGCGTCTTGGTGTCGGTGATCCAGGCGATGTCGCCGACGACGTACACCTCGGGATGCCCGTCCAGGCTGAGGTCCGGGCCGACGGGGACGCGGTTGCCGTGCTGGAGGTCGACTCCGAGCGTCTGGACGATCGGGTTGGCCTGGAGGCCGGCGCCCCAGACGAGCGTGTGCGCGTTCAGCACCGTGCCGGACGATAATCCGACGCGCGTCGGCGCGACCGACGCGACCGTCTCGCCGGTGATCACCTCGACGCCGAGCTTCTGGAGCGTCTTCGCCGCGTACGTGCGCAGGTTCGACTTGAACATCGTGAACAACTCGGGGCGGGACTCCACGAGGATGATGCGCGCCTTGTCGTGCGGGATGCCCCGGTAGTCATTCGGGAAGACGTGGCGGTAGAGGTCGGCGAGCGCGCCGGCGGTCTCGACACCGGTCGGGCCGCCGCCGACGACGACGACGTTGAGGGCGCCGTCGTCCGCGAGCGCCGGCTCCTTGTCGACGGCTTCCCACTTGCGCAGGACCTGTTCCTGCAGGCGAACCGCGTCGGGGAGCGTGTACATCGGGAACGCGTGCTCCTCGGCGCCCTCCGTGCCGAAGAAGTTGACCTTCGCGCCGATCGCGAGGACGAGGTAGTCGTAGGCGAGCGGCGCGATCCCGTCGAGCCGCACCTCCCGCGCCTCCAGGTCGACGCCGGTGACGCCGGCAACGTGGACGGTGACGTTCGCCTGCTCGTCGAACAGATCGCGCAGCGGATGTCCGACGGCCGAGGGCTCCAGCAGGTCGGTCGCGACCTGGTAGAGCAGCGGCTGGAAGGTGTGGTAGTCGTGCTTGTCCACCAGCACCACGTCCACGTCGGCGTTCTTCAGTGCCCGGGCGGCGCCGAGGCCGGCGAACCCGCCGCCGAGCACGACGACGCGAGGACGGCTGCGCGACGGCATCAGAGGAGCCGACCCACGATGCGGTGCTCGCGCAAGGACCCGATCTCGATCACAGGATGTCGAATCCGTCGGGCAAGTCGTCCTCGTCTGTCGCTTTCAGCCTGACTTTCTACACGCCACGACACGTCGGGGTACGAGCTGGCACGACTTTGTCACCCCATCGTTGCCGGCGTGCAGGCGATAGTAAACATCGTCGAGGGACGGACCGCTGCGATCGCAGCGTCGCCGCCACCCTGCGCGATCGGCCGCGACCTGCGGGAGGAGTTGCCGCCCTCCGGCTAGGCTTCCCGGGAGTCATGCTTGAGCGGCGGACCACACGACGATGACGACCAGGGAGGCGCAGGGTGACGACTGAGGCTGCACGGCCGGCGGACGTTCTCGTGGTCTTCGGCATCACGGGCGACCTCGCACGGGTGATGACGTTCCGATCGTTGTACCGGCTCGAGGCGCGCGGGCTGCTGTCGACCCCCATCGTCGGCGTGGCGGTCGACGACTGGACGGTCGAGCAACTGATCGCCCGGGCCCGCGAATCGATCATCGGGACCGGCGAGCAACTCGACGAGGGGGTCTTCGCGCGCTTCGCCTCCAGGCTGGCGTACGTCAGCGGCGACTTCGCGGACGCGGCGACGTACGAGCGCGTCAAGGAGGCGATCGCGGGGGCGAGCCACCCCGTCTTCTACCTCGAGATCCCGCCGTTCCTCTTCGGGCGCACCGTCAAGGGACTCCACGATGCCGGATTGACCCGCAACGCGCGTGTCGTGATCGAGAAGCCCTTTGGGCACGACCTCGACTCCGCGCGCGCCCTCGCGGAGGAACTCCACGGGTACCTGGACGAGAGCCAGATCTTCCGGATCGACCACTACCTCGGGAAGATGGGCCTCGAGGAGATCCTCTTCCTCCGTTTCGCCAACAGGATGCTCGAGCCGGTCTGGAACCGCACCCACGTCGCATCGGTGCAGATCACGATGGCGGAGAGCTTCGGCGTCGAGGATCGCGGCCACTTCTACGACCCAGTCGGCGCGCTGCGCGACGTCGTCGTCAACCACCTGATGCAGGTCGTCGCCGCCGCGGCGATGGAGTTGCCGGCGGGTGGCGACCCGCGGGCGATCAAGGACGCGCAGGTGGCGCTCTTCCGGGCCATCGCAACCGCCGACCCCGCGCACTACGTTCGGGGGCAGTACGAGGGCTACCTCTCGGTCGACGGCGTCGCACCGGGGTCAACGACGGAGACGTTCGCCGCCCTGCGTCTCGACATCGAGAACGGGCGCTGGTCGGGGGTCCCCTTCTTCATCCGCACCGGCAAGCACCTCGCGGTCACGCAGACCGAGGCGCGGGTCGTCTTCAAAGAGCCGCCGCGGCTCGGATTCGGGATCCGCGACCCCGGGGCCGAGCCGGGCCAGCTCGTCATCAAGCTCGACCCATCGACCGGCGTTCAGGTCACGCTCGACGCGCGCCGCGCGGATGCGGTCAAGGCCGAGCCGATCACCCTCGAGATGGAGTTCGCGTCCGAGGGCGGCGAGGGTCCGACACCCTACGAGGTCCTGCTGCACTCCGCCATCGTCGGGAAGAGCGTGCGCTTCTCGCGTCAGGACGCAGTGGAGGAGGCCTGGCGGGTCATGCAGCCGCTGCTGGACGCGCCGCCTGCCGTCCACCCCTACGCGAAGGGGTCGTGGGGTCCGGACGCCGCCCACGCGCTCGTGGCCGGCCACGGCCGCTGGCACGGGCCGTGGGTTGCGTCCTAGCGGAAGCACTGGCGATCGATCTCCGGTCGCGAGGCGCCGTTTGCACTCACGAGAACTCCTCGAGCCGCTCCCCGAGGATGATCCGAGCGGCGGCCTCGATCAGCGCGAGGTGGGAGAACGCCTGCGGGAAGTTACCGAGGTGACGGGCGCTCTCGGTCTCGAACTCCTCGGCGTACAGCCCCAGCGGGGATGCGACCCGCAGGAGCCGCTCCATCATGGCGCGCGCACGGGCGTTCTCGCCGATGACCGCCAGCGCTGAGACCAGCCAGAAGGAGCAGATGAGGAACGATCCTTCCTTGCCGGAGAGGCCGTCGTCGGTCTCGTCGGTTCGGTAGCGCAGAACGAATCCGTGATCGGTGAGTTCCTCGGCGACCGCCATCACGGTCGCGTGCAGGCGCTCGTCCGTCCCCGGCAGGAACCCGAAGATCGCCGCCAGCAGCGTCGAGGCATCCAGCGAGTCCGTTCCGTAGTGCTGGCGCAGGACGCCGCGCTCCGAGACGCCGTGCTCGAGGATGTCGGCGCGGATCTCCTCCGCGGTGGCGCGCCAGGCCTCCTGCCGTGTCGGGTCGCCGCGGATCTCCGCGAGCTTCGCCGCCCGGTCGAGGGCCACCCAGCACATGAGCTTCGAGGAGACGTAGTGCTGGGGCTCGCCGCGCGCTTCCCAGATCCCCTGGTCCGGTTCGCGCCAGACGTTGGTGGCACAGTCCACCTGCGTCTCGACGATGGGCCACAGCCGCCGCGGCAGCCGTTCGCTGCGGCGCGTGTGGAGCAGGATCGAGTCGAGCACCGCACCGTAGACATCGTTCTGGCGTTGGTCGAAGGCGCCGTTGCCGATCCGCACCGGTCGGGCGCCCGCGTATCCGGACAGGTCGTCCCGCGTGGACTCGGTCAGGTCGCGGCGGCCGTCGATCCCGTACATGATCTGCAGGGAGCCGTCCTCGGTCGGTTCGAGGTCGGCGACGAACTGCATGAACTCGTCGGCCTCCCAGTCGAGATTGAGCCAGTGCAGCGCCTGCAGGGTGAACGTGGAGTCGCGCATCCAGGCGTAGCGGTAGTCCCAGTTGCGCTCCCCGCCCGGGGTCTCCGGCAGCGAGGTGGTGAGCGCCGCCACCGTGGCGCCGGTGGGCATGTACGTCAGGCCCTTGATCGCGAGCGCCGAGCGTTGGATCTGGTCCCCGAAGCGGTGGTCGGGCAGGCGCGCCCGCCCCAGCCAGGCGCGCCAGAAGCGGGTGGTGGCCGCGATCCTCGCCTCGGCGTCGCCCGCGTCCTGCGGGACGGCAAGCCCCTCGGCCCACGAGAGCGCGCAGTACGCCCGCTCGCCCGCGCCCAGCACGTGCCGGGCCCTGACGCGGTTCCCTTCGATTCCGAGCGCCAGGTCCGACCGCAGACGGATGGTCTGGCCCGCACCCGTCGCGTCGGCTGCCAGGCGGTCACCGTCGACCAGCGACCACGTGGCCTCCGTACGTCCGTAGTCGAACACGGGCTCGCACACGATGTCGATCTCGACCCGACCCTCGATGCACTCGACCGTCCGCACCAGCGTGTGGTCGGCGTCGTCGTCCGCGGGCGGGCGCGTGTGCGGCGTGATCTCGTCCTCGTGATTCCATGGCCCCATCGTCAACGCGTCGCGAACGACGACCCATCCGGACGGCGTCTTCCACGTCGTCACCAGCACGTTCGTCCCCGGCTCGTAGGCGCGCGCGGACGGATGGTTGATGCCGAAGGGCCCGAACTGGAAGAACCCCGCCTGGCGGTCGAGCAGGCTGGCGAAGACGCTCGGCGAGTCGAAGCGCGGCACGCACAGCCAATCGATCGACCCGTCCGGAGCGACGAGCGCGCCCGTGTGGCAGTTCGAGAGGAACGCATAGTCGGCGATCGGCGGGAACGGCGACGGAGCGGTCGCGTTCCGCGGGCCCGCCTCCGGATTCGGCGACGGCGGGCTCACGACCGGACCCCCGGGGGGGTGCACGCGACGGCGGGGAGGATGCTCCACCAAGTCGCAGGACGGTCCTGATCGATGTCCGTGGACATTCCGCGCTCCTTTCATGTGAGGCCGCAGGGCCCGGCCCGATGCCGCCACGGTTGCTGGTGCCCAGACGAATGGACACTAACCCGTCAAGATCCGGGCCGCGTGTCAATCTCGAGACCACGGGTTCGAACGGCGGCCCTCCCGGCCCGGCAGGAAGCAGCGCTCCGAGCCGAGCGGGGCCCCCGTCAGGAGAATCTCGCCAAGGCGATCCCCCGACGTGACAACATGGCGAACTGCGCACACTTGCCAATATCAGAAGAGGTGACGAGCAGTGGCTGCTGACATGTTTTTGACGTACGTGGGCGTCTACGAGAGCGTCGAGGATGCCAAGGCCGACTACCAGGCGGTTCATGACCTGCACGTCAAGGCCGGCCTGATCGACGCCTACGATGCCGCCGTCATCGAGCGTAAGGAGAACGGCAAGGTCAAGATCGTCAAGAAGCACGAGACCCCCACCCGGGTCGGCGGTGTCGGCGGTGGGACCCTTGGCCTCGCCACGGGCCTCGTGATCGCGCTCTTTCCGGCTGCCGCCATCGGCGGCGGGCTCCTGGCCGCCACGACGGCTGGCGGTGCCGCGCTCGGCGCCGTGGCTGGCCATGCCGCGGCGGGGATGAGCCGCAAAGACCTCAAGGAACTCGGAGAGGAGCTTGACAAGGGGCAGGCCGGCCTCGTCGTGGTGGCGGTCTCGGGCACGGGGTCGAGCATCGAGCCCGCGATGAAGCACGCAGGAAACGTTCACACGAGAGAGCTCACGGTCGACGTCGACGAGATCCAAAGGGACGCCGAGACGGAGGCCTGATCCGCGCCGAGGAAGGGATCGCGCTTGCGATCCCTCGCTGGGGGCTGAGCGCTGTGCCCAGGGAGCGTCGATTCAACGTCCCGTCCCTGCGCCGAGCCGCCGTGGAGCGGGACCACACCCCCTCGCTGTCCGATCTCTAGTGTTTCTCTCGCACCCGTTGTCGGTCGAGACCGGAACCGTCGGCCTCTTCGAGGGCTCGGATCTCACAGGCAAGCCATCGAGTCAAAGGAGGAGTGATGTCGCTGTTCACTCAGTTTGCGGCGGATACGGACTATCCGTTTCTCAACATCGTGTGGACCATGCTGGTCATCTTCGCGTGGGTCATCTGGTTCTGGCTTCTCATCACGGTCTTTTCCGACCTCTTCCGTCGGAAGGACATCGGGGGCGGCTCGAAGGCCCTCTGGGTGATCTTCGTGATCGTCTTACCGTTCATCGGCGTTCTGATCTACCTCATCGCGCAGGGCGACCATATGGCCGAGCGCAACTTGCAGCAGGCGAAGGCGATGCAGGCCGACACGGATGCCTACATACAGAGCGTCGCCGGCGGGAGCGCGGCGGAGATCGAGCGCGCGAAGGGTCTCCTCGACTCCGGCGCGATCACGCAAGCGGAGTTCGATCAGATCAAGGCGAAGGCGCTCAGCTGACGATGTGCGCGTAAGCGCCGTTCGTTCGCGCGTTCCACGGTCCGGCACAGGGTGGATTCCGGGCTGGCGGACCGATTCAATCGGTTCTCCAGCCCGGGGCCAGCCACCTGCGAACCCGGTGGCGGCTCAGGGGTTCGGCCACGCCGGGACCCGGACTCAACGGCCGACGGGTGCGGCTACTCGTCCCGGCCGGTGATCTTACGGAAGAGCCATCTGGCCAGCAGCAGGTTGGCCAGGACCATCCCGAGCCACACGATCACGGTCGCGGCCACCCAGGTCCCGAAGCCCTCGATCGTGAGGTTGTCCGAGACGAGATCGGTGACGAGCAGCGCGATGAAGGCGCCGATCAGGCCGACGAAGCTCGACAGGACGTGGGCGTTCTTGTTCACGATCGTCTCCGTCGCCGCCCGGGCCACCACCAGGATGGCGGCGAAGACAACGACCACGACCGGGAACATGCCGGCGCTGATCGAGAAGTCGTCCAGCAGGAGCGCCGCGACGAGGAGGGCGATCGCGCTCGTGACGAGCGCGACGATGATCGAAGCGAGGAACCGCACGGCGGCGGATCCTAGGTGTCCGTGTCGCGGCACACAAGCTCACCGTGGCGGCTGCCGGGTTCTGGTCGGCCGAACGAACTGTTGAGTCGCTCCCCTCCTGCTCGTATGCTCGCGCCAAACCGACAAGGAGGCTCCGATGGGGCTCGCACGTGTGGTGTCGTTCGAAGGTGTCAGCACGGATCGGATGGAGCAGATGCGGCGCGAGATGCGCGAGCAGGAGCCGCCGGAGGGGCTCGCGGCGACGGAGATCGTGGTACTCCACGATCCGGATTCCGAGAAGTCGCTCGTGATCCTCTTCTTCGAAACGGAGGAGGACTACCGGCGTGGCGACGAGGTGCTGAACGCGATGCCCGCGGACGAGACTCCGGGACGGCGGACCTCGGTGACGAGATATGACGTCGCCACCCGCATGACCGTGTAGGGGCCCTGAGCGACGGGACGGAAGCCCGTCGACCTGCCGGACCCGGGGCTCGTCGCTCCGGGTTCGCGGCGCGGCGGAGCGACCGCGCCACAGTGCCGGGTCGGAGCTATTCGACGGGCCAGAAGTCAGGGACGGTTTCGACGTCGCCGCTCGGGTCGTCGAGTCTCACGGAGCAGATGACGAGTTCGGCGTCCCCCGGCTCGTCGTTCCAGACCGACCGGACGACCTGGGGGGCCACGCGCACGGCGGTGCCCGGCCCGAGCTCGACCACCGCGTCATCGAGCTTGAACTGCAGCCGCCCGGACATGACGAAGTAGATCTCTTCCTGGGTCGCGTGGCGATGGCCGTAGCCGCCCTTGCCGCCCGTGTGCTGCGGCATACGCCGGTAGGTGAAGGCGACCTGCTCGCAGCCCAGCGGACCCGTGAACAAGCGCATCTCGCCGGGGTAGCTGTCACCGAACACATCGGGCACCTCGTCCATTCGGCAGATCGTGTAGGCGTTCATCGCGCTCCCCCCGGTCGGGCGCATCGTCTCAGCCGTGTACGCGTGCGGCAAGAGGGGAATCTCAGAGCCGGCATGTCCGGTGCGGGAGACGGTGCGGGGAGGGGGGACGATTCCTCTCTTCGGTCCTGCCCTCCGGGCGGGCCGGGTGCCCGGGCGAGCCCCGGGTCATGGGCCCCGCCCCCGCGATTCGGACCGATAGAGTGGACGGACTTGGTCCGGGAGGGGAAGTGATCATGGACACCACCGAGTGCCCGTCACCGATCATCATCGACGTCGAATCCCTCCGGCGAGTTGTGTCCGGTCGAGCGGACCGATGGACCGTCGTCCCCTGCTCCCGAGGATCGCGCACGCGGCCCGACCCGACTCCGGCGGGCGATTGACGTGATCGTCGTTGCAGGCACCGAGGACGGCCCGGCGCCGTCCCGGCACCGGGTTGGCGATGGGGCGTGCGATCCGGGCATCGGGGGACCTCACGCCAACCGAGCGAGCTCCATCGGTGGCCGTGACGGCCGGTCGCCCGCCCACTGGCCGTGCGCGCTCACGTGAGGGCGATTCGTCCCACCACGAGGGTCGGTGACGCGTCCGGCGCGCGCCGGACGAAGCAGGGGCCCTTCGTACGCGGTGCAGACGCGGGCAGCCGGCGCTGTTGACCCTCGAGTCCCCGTCCACGACGGCCGACGAGGCCGGGCAGAGTCCGAGGAGGTCTATCTCCCGCCTCCCGGGCGCGCGCATGATCGCATCCTACCGGGCCGAGTGGCTCTCGAAGGACGTCGTTGCGGGCCTCGTCCTGACGGCGCTGCTCATCCCGCAGGGGATGGCCTATGCGGAGCTGGCCGGCCTCCCAGCCATCACCGGCCTCTACACCTCGATCCTCTGCCTGATCGGCTACGCGGCATTCGGCCCCTCCCGCATCCTCGTGCTCGGTCCGGACTCGTCGCTGGGGCCGATGATCGCGGCCACCCTGCTGCCGCTGCTCGGGGCGAATGGCGATCCCGCAACGGCGATCGCGCTTGCATCGATGCTCGCCCTGCTCGTCGGGGCTGTCATGGTGATCGGGGGGCTTGCACGGCTCGGCTTCGTCGCCGACCTGCTCTCGCGGCCGACGATGATCGGCTACATGAACGGGCTGGCGATCACGATCCTGGTCGGACAGCTGCCGAAGCTGTTCGGCTTCTCCGTCGATGCCAATGGCTTCGTCGAGGAGGCGAGGGGGTTCGTCACCGGGCTCGCGAACGGCGAGACGGTACCGGCGGCGCTGGCTGTGGGGACATTCGGGCTGGTCGTGATCTTCCTGCTGCAGCGGGCGTTGCCGAAGGTCCCAGCCGTCCTCGTTGCCGTGGTGCTTTCGATCCTGGCCGCGACCGTCTTCGATCTCGCCGCGCACGGGGTCGATCTCGTCGGGACGCTCCCGCAGGGCTTCCCGCCGCTGACGTTCCCCCAGATCGATGCGTCTGACCTCCCGGTGCTGATCGTCGGAGCGCTCGGGATCGCGCTCGTCTCCCTCGCCGACACGATCGCGACCGCATCGGCGTTCGCCGAGCGGACGGGCACGGACGTCGACGGGAGCCAGGAGATGATCGGCATCGGCGCGGCGAACATCGCCGCCGGGCTGTTCCAGGGCTTCCCGGTCAGCACGAGTGGATCACGGACGGCCGTGGCTGAGCGGGCGGGCGCGAAGACACAGGTCACAGGTCTCGTCGGTGCCCTGGCGATCGTGCTGATCCTGCTGTTCGTGCCGGGCCTGCTGCAGAACCTGCCCCAGCCGACGCTCGCCGCGGTCGTGATCGCGGCATCCGTCTCCCTCGCCGACATTCCGGCCACGATCCGCCTCTGGCGGCAGCGCCGGGCCGAGTTTGCGCTGTCGATCGCTGCGTTCCTCGGAGTCGTGCTCCTCGGCGTGCTGCCCGGGATCGCCGTCGCGGTCGCCCTGTCCGTTCTGAACGTGTTCCGGCGCGCCTGGTGGCCGTACCAGGCGGTCCTCGGCCACGTCGCGGGCCTTGCCGGATACCACGACGTGCGCACCTACCCGGACGCTGAGCGCCTCCCCGGCCTTGTGATCTTCCGCTTCGACGCACCGCTCTTCTTCGCGAACGCGCGGACCTTCCGCGACCAGGTCCGCAGGCTCGCCTCCAGCGACCCGCGGCCGAGGTGGATCATCGTCGCGGCCGAGCCCATCACCGACGTCGACACCACCGCCGCCGACATGCTCGAGGACCTGGACAAGGCCATCAACGCCCTCGGCGTCTCGCTGGTGTTCGCGGAGATGAAGGACCCGGTGCGCCAGAAGATCGAACGCTACGAGCTCACCGAGACGATCGACCCTGGGCACTTCTTCCCGACCCTCGAGACAGCGGTCGCGGCCTTCCAGCAACAGACCGGCGCGCAGTGGACGCCGGAGGGAAACGATCGACGGTTTGGCGACCTTCGGTAGCGGAGGCCGCGACGGGCACGTTCCTCCCGGGGCGGGTCGCCGGTCCCGGTGGGGGTGACTCCGGCGTCACGGGTGGCGCGCCCGGTCCGCGGTCAGAACGGGGTTGGGATGTGACGCAGGGGAAGGTCGGGCTCCCGGTAGTCGGCCGGCTTCTGGCGGGCGGGCAGCGTGACGTCTCTGAGCTCGAGCGTCTCGTACGGGACCTGGCTGAGCAGATGCGTGATGATGTTGAGGCGGCCGCGCTTCTTGTCGTCGGTGTTTGCGATGTGCCAGGGGGCCCACGCGGTGTCGCTCGCGCGGAACATGTCGTCGCGGGCGCGCGAGTAGTCGTACCAGTGGGTGTACGACCTCAGGTCCATGTCGGAGAGCTTCCAGACCTTGCGCGCGTCGTTGATGCGGCTCTCGAGGCGCCGGGTCTGCTCCTCGGGGCTGACCTCCAGCCAGTACTTGATCAGCAGGATGCCGGACTCGGCCATCGCCCGCTCGACCAGGGGGACGGCCTCGAGGAACCGCCGCGTCTGCTCCTCCGTGCAGAAGCCCATGACCCGTTCGACGCCCGCCCGGTTGTACCAGCTGCGGTCGAAGATCACGACCTCGCCGGCGGCGGGGAAGTGCTGGATGTAGCGCTGCACATACATCTGTGACTTCTCGCGGTCCGTCGGCGCGGGCAGTGCGACGACGCGGAACACGCGGGGGCTCACCCGTTCGGTGATGGCCTTGATCGTGCCGCCCTTGCCGGCCGTGTCGCGCCCCTCGAACACGACGCAGACCTTTGCTCCCGTTGTCTTGACCCATTCCTGCATCGCCACGAGCTCACCGTGCAGGCGCCGAAGCTCCTGCTCGTACTCCTTTCGCTTCATCGGCTGGGCTTGGGGCGAAGCGGATGCACCCACCGTCTGGGCCGCCTCGGGGGCCCCCGCGATCTCGGGCGTTCCGGTCGCGGCGACAGGGGTCTCCGATGTCCCGCGCTGCTTGGCCGTCTTCTTCTTGTTCTTCGCCATGACTGCCGCTCGCTCCTATTTGCTTGGGTCCGTCTCGATCGTCCTACGACTTCGCCTCGGTGATCGCACGCGCCGGCGAGACCGCCCGCTGCGGGTCGACCGCCGCCGTATTCGGGGCGCCCCGCCGGCGGATCCACTTGCTCACCTCGACGACCACCGGAAGAACAAGGGCGAGCCCGAAGCAGGCGACCCACTCCCGGCCCGTCAGGGAGGTCGTCAGCAACCCCTTCTGGAGCCTGGGCAACTCCGTGGCCAGTGCGATCATCACCACAGGGAACACGGCGATCGCAACCGCCTTCAGTACGGGAGCCGACAGCCCGCTGGTCGGATCACGGCGGTTCGTCAGTGCGTTGAAGACAGTGCCCAGCCCCATCACCACGAACGTCATCGTCAGCGAGGCGCTCGGCTGATCGGGACTCGGCTCGTCGGGTCCAGCCACCAGGGGAAGGAAGGCCGGGACGAACAGCGCCACCGCATAGACGACCCACAGCGTGATCGCCGTGCGGTTGCTGATCGGCACCTTTGGGTCACGCGGTGGCCGGTGCATCACGTCGGGGTCGCCCGGGTCGACCGCGATCACGACGACCCCCGCCGCGGTCGCGAAGATCAGCAGGTACAGCACCATCAGGGGCGTGAGCGCAACACCCTCGTTCACGTCGAAGGCGGTGGCCGCGATGAACAACAGCACCAGGGACAACAGCTGCGTCATCTGGTAGCGGACGTAGGAGACGACCTTGTCGTAGACGCGGCGGCCGATCTCCACGGCTTGGACGAGCGTGCCGAAGTTGTCGTCGGTGAGGATCATCCGTGCGGCCTGCTTGGTGACCTCGCTCCCGCTCCCCATTGCGACGCCGATGTCCGCCTGCTTGAGGGCGGCGGCGTCGTTGACGGCGTCGCCGGTCATCGCCACGATCAGGCCTTGCGCCTGCATCAGCCGGGCCAGGCGGAGCTTGTCCTGGGGTGTTACCCGCCCGAAGACGTGCAGCTCGGGCAGCCGACGGGCCAGCTCGTCGTCGGTCATCGTCTGCAGCTCGGTGCCGCTGATCGCGCCCGACCCGAGCCCGAGCGACTCGCCGATCGCCTGGGCGGTCACCGCGTGATCGCCCGTGATCATGCGCACGTCGATGCCGGCGCCAAGCGCGGTCTGGACCGCGGCCTTCGCCGTAGGGCGCAGCGGGTCGATAATGCCCACGAGGCCGACGAATGCAAGGTCGTGGGTCAACGACATCGGGTCGGCGTCCATCGCGTCGAGTTCGTCGTCATCAACGAAGCGGGCGGCGAACGCCAGCACCCGTAGACCCTTCTCGCCCATGCGGTCGTTCGCCTCGTCGATTCCCGAGCGCGCCTCATCGATCGGCACCTGCGAGCCGCTCATCGGACCTCCGGAGCGGCTGCAGCGCGCCAGCACGACGTCTGGGCCGCCCTTGACCAGCTGGATCACGCGTTCGCCCCCGTCCACCGGGTAGCGGTGGAAGGTGGCCATGAACTTGTAATCGGAGTCGAACGGCACCTCCGTGAGGCGCGGGTAGGCCCGCCGCGTCTCCTCCGCGTCGACGCCGAGCTTGGCCGCGAGCACGACGAGCGCCGCCTCCGTCGGGTCGCCGACCACACTCCCGTCGTCGCCGACCGTCGCATCACTGTCCAGGACGAGTCCGAGCGCGAGCCGCGTGAAGTCGGGCACCGGGGCCCCGGCGACTGACGTGAGGGCCCCGGTCTTGCGGTAGCCCTCCCCCTCGACCGTGAACCACTGGTCGGCGGTGTACATGGTCGAGACCATCATCTGGTTCAGCGTCAGGGTGCCGGTCTTGTCCGTGTTGATCGCGCTCGTCGCCCCGAGGGTTTCGACATCGGTCAGGTTCTTGACCACGGCCTTCGACTCGGCGAGCTGCTTCGCGCCGAGCGAGAGCAGCCCCGATACGAACGCCGGCATGCCCGTCGGGATCGCCGATATCGCCATCGCCGTGCCGAGCAGCATGACGTCGCTGAACGGCAGCCCGCGGGCAACCCCGACGATCACGATGAACGCGACCGCCGCCCAGGCGATGGTGCCCAGCACCTTCGTCAGCGAGTCGAGCTCCCGCTGCAGGGGCGACCGCGTGCGCTTGACCGAGGTCAGCATCGTCGCGATCTGACCCATCTGGGTCTCCATGCCCGTGGCCGTCACGACGACCGAGGCGGTGCCCCGCGTCACGGCCGTGTTCTGGAACACCATGTTCGAGCGGTCGCCGATCGCCACGTCCCGACCCTGCAGGGCGTCCGCGTTCTTGGCTACGGGAGCGCTCTCGCCGGTGAGGGCCGCCTCCTGCGTCTCGAGCGTCGCGGCGCGGACGATCCGGCCGTCTGCGGGGACGATGTCCCCGGCTTCGAGCTGGACGATGTCCCCAGGAACCACCTCCGTCGCCGGGAGAAGCGTCACCGTGCCGTCGCGCGTGACCCTGGTCTGCGGAACCTGCATGTTCGCGAGAGCGTCGATACTCGCCCTTGCCTTCAGCTCCTGCCTGGTGCCGAGCACGAGGTTGAGGACGATGAGCAGGGCGACGATCACAGCGGTCGAGACCTCGCCGATCACCAGGCTCACGACCGTGACCCCGATGAGCATGATGTTCATCGGGTCGCGAAGCTGCGCCAGCGCCACCTGCCACACCGATGGCGCCTCCTCGCCACGAATCTCGTTTGGGCCGTAGCGTGAGAGCCGCACCGCCGCCTCGGCGCCAGTCAGGCCCAGGCTCGCGTCCGACCCCAGCGCGGCCACGACATCCGCAGTCCCGCGAGCGTACTCGGGTGTCGTCGGCGGATCGCCGGTCGCGTCAGACACCTCCTGTCTCGTCATGCCAGAGCTCTGGTGTTCATCCGACTTCATGAAACCGCGGTTCCTTTCATCGAGATCGCCCTCCGGTCGACGAGCCGAGACCCACGACAGGCTATGTGAACCCTGGGGTAGCCGAAGGGATGAGCCATACATGCTCCCCGTCCGACCGCCGTTGCGACTCCCGTGTGAACGTCACCGCTCGCGCCAGGCGGCGATGAGCTGAGTCGCCCCGAAACAGGCCAGGGCGACACCGATACCGAGGGCCGAGCCCGCCAGCACATCCGACAGCCAGTGCACCCCGAGGTACGTCCGGCTCCAGGCCATGCCGACCGCGGCGAGGGCCGCGAACAGCCAGACGGCTCGACGCTCGCCGGCACGCGTGAAGAGCAGGACGAGCGCCACCACGGTCGCGGCGGCGTAGGCGGCGTGACCGGACGGGAACGACGAGCCATACGCTGTCAGGAGCGCGCCCGCAGGGCGCTGACGATCCACGGCCCCCTTGATCGCGTTGACAAGCAGGGGCGTCAGGCTCTCGGTGATCGCGAACGCGATCAGCCCCGCCCAGCGTCTCGCGATGACGAGCACCACCCCGACCGCCAGGGGAACGACCACGCGAACGATGCCACGACCCAGGTGATCGAAGCCACGAGCGAGGAAGGTGAGGGCATCGGTCCGGGTGCTGTCCATCCAATCCAGCCAGCGGCTGTCGATCCGGCTCGGACCCTCTGGCAAGAGCAGCGTGGCGGCCAGCACCAGTAGGACCAGCGCCACGCCGAGCAGGAGCGTCCGCCGCGGGTCGGCGACGAACGCGCTGCCGGCCGGCGCGCGGCCATCCGGAGAGGGTGCCCCAACGGAGCGCCTCCTGTTGTTGCCAGCGCGTATCCGCTGAGAATAGGGAGGGGGCGGCAGGCATCGCCCAATCGGGCGCCGTGCGTGTCCAGGCAGCGGAACGACGCCGAGCGCGTCCGCCTCGACCGCGCAGACCCGGCGATACCCGTCTCGGGTGTCCTCCTCGCGAAGCAGTGGGTGAGAACCTCGCATGCGGCGCGCCGATCGGCGCGTGGCCGCCGGCCCTCGCGGCGTGCGAGGTACGCTGGGCCGGACACGCTTGCCCACGACGGACTCAGGGAGGCCGAAGATGGACATCCTCAAGATCGAGAGCAAGGAGACCCTCTCCCGCGAGGAGGCGGCATCACGCCTGCGCGCCATCGCCGACGGGCTCGCCTCTCACAACGACGTCGAGCTCGAATGGGGCGGCAAGCATGTCCGGTTGCACGTCGCCGACGAGGTCCGGCTGGAACTCGAGATCGAGGTCGGCGACGATGAGACGGAGTTCGAGATCGAGCTCAAGTGGAGCCGCTGAGACTGTCGGTATCGTTGGCGCGAGCGGCGATGCCGGGGGAGATGGCATGTGGACGGGCGGAGCACGCTCCGCGTGCCTCGGCGCCGACCGACGTCGTCACCGCTTGGGACGGACCGCCGCCGCCGAGTCCGAAGGCTCGCCGGGCCTGCGTCGATCGCCGCACAGGCATCCGGCGCGGTCACGATTCCCTGGAGAAACGAGCTCGCGAGAATCTCCGTAGCATGGCTGACGCTTCCCGGATCGACCGAGAGGTGGCGGTGGCAAGCTGCTTGCGTGACAGGACGAGGATCCAGACCGCGGATCTGGCGCCACGGGACAAGGGGGGCGGGACGGTCGCCGCGGGTGCCGGCCGGCCGGCACCCCCTCCTCGATGTGTCCCCGCCGCAGCGCGCGCCGGACGTGCGGTGGCGTCGACCGACGACGATGCGGGTTGCGCTCGATCGTCGATGGTGGCCATCCATCTCGCCGCTGACAGGGCGTCATGAGGCGCCTCTCGGCGATCGCGACCCTCGCGCTGCTCGTCGCCACCGGAGTCCTCGCCGTGCTGAGCGCCGTGGGGTCATTCCCGCGCGGCCTCATCATCGCGGCGATCCTCGTGGTCGCGGTCCTCGTCGCGTGGGCGGGGGTTCTCCGGCGGGGCGCGGAGCGCATCGCGCTTGTGGCGACGGGCGGCGGCCTGCTCGTGGCGGCGATCGTGCTGACGTTCGTGGGTGGGCGACTCCTCGAGGCCCTGCTGATGATCGTGTGCCTGGTGGCGAGCCTCGGGTTCGCCAAGCGCGTCTTCGCCGTCCGGGCCGAGCTGCCGCCGGCTGCGCGTCCGAAGCACCCGGTGGTGATCTGGAATCCCAAGTCCGGGGGCGGAAAGGCGCTTGCGGCCAATCTCGCCGACGAGGCGCGCGCGCGAGGGATCGAACCCATCGAGCTGAAGCCGGGGGACGACCTGGTGCAACTGGTGCGCGAAGCGGTGGCGGGCGGCGCGGATGGGCTCGCGGCTGCGGGAGGCGACGGGACCCAGGCGCTTGTCGCATCGATCGCCGCCGAGCACGACCTGCCGTTCGCCTGCATTCCGGCCGGTACCCGTAACCACTTCGCACTCGATCTCGGCGTGGACCGTGATGATGTCGTCGGTGCCCTGGATGCGTTCGTCTCCGGCGGTGAGCGTCGGGTGGACCTCGCCGAGGTCAACGGGCGCACGTTCGTCAACAACGTCTCACTCGGGCTCTACGCCGAGGCGGTGCAACGCGAGGGCTATCGCGACGCGAAGCTGCGCACCATCCTCGACACCGTCCCCCACGCCCTCGGAACCGACGGACCGGGGGCGCGGCAGCTGCGCTGGACCGGGCCGGACGGGGTGGCCCGCGACTCGGCGGTGGTCATCCTGGTCTCGAACAACGCGTACCGCCTCGGCCGGGCAATCGGCTCCGGCACGCGCCCGCGGATCGACGCCGGCGTTCTGGGCATCGCCGTGATGGAGGCGGGCGGCACCGTGGGCGGGCACGACCGCCACGGCCCGCGCTGGCGCCAGTGGTCTGCGCCGAGCTTCGAGGTGGGTTCCCAGGGGGCGGTCCCTGCAGGCGTCGATGGTGAGGCGCTCATGCTCGAGGCGCCGCTGCGCTTCGCCATCCGTGCCGGCGCGCTGCGGGTACGGCTTGCCCCGCAACACCCCGGCGCGTCGCCATCGGCGGCATTGCCCGAGGGGCTGATCGACGGCATCCGCACGACGGTGAAGATCGCCGCGGGCGCGGCTCTCTCCACACAATGACGACGGTGCGGACAGGCACGACGGGCAAGGACAAGCCCGCCTGAGCGGGCCTCTCAATGAACAGCGGGGCAGGATGCGGTCCCCGCGACCTTGCTTCGAGGAGCTCGGCGAGCAGGAACTGGCAGGAGTCCCAGGCATCTGGCGCTTTGATCGCTGCCGCGGCGTGACGGCCTCGGCGGGCGGCGCTTGCTCGCTCCAGCGCCGCCCACACCTGCATCGCGGCGAGGCCTACGCCGCCCGTTCCAGCGCCGGCGTCTCGGCGTGTGCACCATCGGCCGCCGCAGCCGCCGGCGCGACGCGACGGCGGATCAGCACGGCGGCAAGAAGCGCACCGGCGGCCGCGAACGCGGCTCCGGCGAGCAGCGCGTCGCCGAAGCCCTCGGTCAGCGCCGCCGCCGGGGCCAGCTTCGGGTGGGAGGCGAGGATCTCCTCGCTTCGCGACACCGCGATCGTGGAGAGAACCGCGACGCCGAGCGCACCGCCGATCTGCTGGGTGGTGTTCACGAGTCCGGAGGCGAGGCCGGCATCGCGTTCCTCGACTCCCTCGAGCGCGCCGATCGACATCGTCACGAAGGCCAGGCCGATTCCGATCCCGGACACCATCAGCGCCGGCAGGAGATCGTGGACGTAACTCGCGTCAGCCGGCACGCGAGCGAGCATCCAGATTCCGGCGGCGGCGACGGCGAGACCCGCGACGAGCGGCCGACGCGGCCCGACCCGGGTCACCAACTGAGCGCCGCCGACCGAGGTGACGAGCGCTGTCACCGACAGCGCAAGCCAGGCGAAGCCGGCCTCGAGCGGCGAGTAGCCGAGGACCTGCTGCAGGTACAGCGTGATGATGAAGAACATCCCGTACACTGCCGCGCCGAAGAGAACCCCGGCGACGTTCGAGCCGAGCAGCGCGGAGAGCCGGAAGATCCGGAACGGCACCAGTGGCGCGGCTGAGCGGCGTTCGATCACGACGAACGCCGCAAACAGGAGCGCCGAGCCGGCAGCGAGGCCGACGGTCTGCAGCGAGGTCCAGCCGGCCGCGCCGGCGTCGACAAGGGCGTACACGAGCAGTGAGAGCGCAGAGGTCACCGCGGCCGCCCCGGCCAGATCGAATCGGCGGGCCGCGCCGACCACCCGCGTCTCGTCCAGCAAGACGGGGCTGAGCGCGATCACGAGCGCGCCGACGGGCACGTTGAGGAAGAAGATCCACTCCCAGCCGACGGTCTCCGTGAGTACGCCGCCGACGAGTAGGCCGATCGTCCCGCCCGAAGCCCCGACGGCGCCCCAGGCGCCGAGCGCCTTGTTGCGCTCCGCGCCCTCACGGAAGGTCGTCATCAGGATCGAGAGTGCGGCGGGAGTCATCGCTGCCGCTCCGATTCCCTGGAGTGCCCGGGCGGCGATCAGCAGCGCCGCGGAGGGAGCGAGCCCACCGAGCAGCGACGCGAGTGCGAACACGGCGACCCCGGCGACGAAGACGCGACGCCTGCCGAGCAGGTCGGCTGCCCGTCCGCCGAGCAGCAGCAGACCGCCGAAGGTCAGCGCGTAGGCGCTCGCCACCCACTGCAGGTTGTGCTGTGAGAACTCGAGGTCGGCCTGGATCGAGGGCAGGGCGACGTTCACGATCGCCACGTCCAGGATGACCATGAAGAAGGCGGAGCAGAGCAGCGCCAGACCAAACCAACGGCGCCTGCTGGTATTGCGTAGCGGTTCCATCGAGGTGTTTCCTTTCCGGTCGAAGGTCGTTTCCGGTAAGGAGACCGCCCCATGGCCGCACTTCGGCTGGCATCGGGTAAAGCGTGGGTAGGCCCGGGCCGCAAGAGCGTCGATAATGCTCCCGGGGGGCAGGATGGACTTTCGGATTCTCGGGCCGCTCGAGGCAATTGATGAGGTCGGCCCCGTCAAGCTGACGGGAGGAAAGCAGAAGGCCTTGCTGGCGCTGCTGCTGCTTCACGCCGACCGGGTCGTGCCGATGGATCGGCTCGTCGACGACCTCTGGGGCGACGATGTGCCGGAGAGCGCCCAGAAGATGGTGCAGATATTCGTGTCCCACCTGCGCAAGCAGCTACCGGACGATCTACTGTGCACGCGCGCACCCGGCTACCTCGTCGAGCTCGACGGACACTCTCTCGACCTTCGCCGCTTCGAGGAGCTCTATGCCGGGGCGCGCGAGGCGCTCGCGCGGGGTCGAGCCGGCGAGGCCGCCGCGGCGTTCCGCGCAGCCCTCGAGCTCTGGCGCGGGCCGGCACTTGCGGAGTTCGAGGAACCGTTCGCGCGGCTCGAGGAAGCCCGACTTGCCGAGCAGCACCTCACCTGCCTGGAGGAGTGCATCGAGGTGGAATTGACCCTCGGGCGCCACTTCGAGCTCGTCGCGGAGCTCGAGACGCTCGTACGCCGCCATCCGCTTCGCGAGCGCCCGCTCGGGCAGCTGATGCTGGCGCTGTACCGGTGCGGCAGGCACGCCGAGGCGCTCGACGTCTTTCAGTCGTTCCGACGCATGCTCGACGACGAGCTTGGCATCAACCCGTCCCCGCGTCTCAAGGACCTCGAGCGTCGAGTGCTGCAACAGGACGCGTCGCTCGACCACGTCTCCGCGGAGCAGGTCGGCCTCGCCGTGCACCGGCGCGCACCTGTCACTCGCGTTCTCCCTCAGCTCGTCCAGCCGGTTGCCGGTCGTGAGCGCGAGCTCACCCACCTCGAGCGGCTGTACGACGAGGCCGAGGCCGGCGCGAGGCGACTTGTCTTCATCACCGGCGAAGCGGGGATCGGCAAGACGACCGTCGTCGAGAACCTGGCGGCGCGAGCCGGGTCGTCGGTGCAGACGCTCGTCGCTCACGGCCAGTGCGTCGAGCACCGTGGCGCCGGGGAGCCGTATCTGCCCGTGCTGGAGGCGCTCGGCCGGCTCGCCCGCCAGCCGAACGGCCAACAGCTCGTCCCGCTGCTTGCCCGGCAGGCACCGACCTGGCTCGCCCAGATGCCGTGGCTCCTCGCTGACGACGAGCTCGAGGCGGTGCAGCGCCGCCTGATCGGAGCCACGCACCTGCGGATGCTCCGGGAGATGCTCGAGACCCTCGAGATGATCAGCGACGAGCTCACACTTGTCCTGGTCCTCGAGGACCTGCACTGGAGCGATCCCTCGACCGTCGAACTCCTGGATGCGCTCGCCAGACGAAGGGAGCCGGCGCGTCTGCTCGTTGTCGGCACATACCGGCGGGGCGACGCCGTCGCACAGGAGCATCCCGTCCACCGTCTTGCGCGAGATCTGCGAGGACGTGACCTGTGCACGGAGATCGAAATGGGGCCGCTCAGCCGAAACGCCGTCGGCGACCATCTGTCGGCACGGCTCGGCATGGCCGCGTCGCCCGAGGTGTCCGCCGTGCTCTGGGAGCGCACGGGCGGCAACCCGCTGTTCGTGACGACCCTGTTCGACTCATGGCTCGAGCAGGGCCTACTGGACGAAGGCGAGCCCGACCTCGCCCGTCTGTCGAGCGACGTACCGGACACGGTCCGCAAGCTGATCGAGCAGACGCTTGAGCAACTCGACCCGCTCGACCGTGAGCTTCTCTCCGCCGCGAGCGCCGTCGGACAGGAGTTCTCGGCCGCTGCCGCCGCGGCCGCAACCGCGCTCTCCGAGGCCGAGGTCGACGCGCGCTGCGACGCCCTCGCCCGCGCAGGGAGGTTCATCGAGCCGGCCGGCGAGGAGCAGTGGCCGGACGGGACGCACGCAGCCCGGTACCGGTTCGCGCACGACCTGCACAGAGAGGTGCTCTACGGGCGACTCCCGGCCGGACAGCGCGCGCGGACTCACGGGAGAATCGGGATGCGGCTCGAGGCCGCCTACCGAACCCGTCCGAGGGAGATCGGCGCAAAACTCACTGAGCACTTCGTGCAGGCGGGCGACGCCGGACGTGCCGTCGTAACGTCGCGTCTCGCGGCCGAGCAGGCGTTCGAGCGGCTGGCGCATCGAGAGGCCCTTGCCCACCTGACCACGGGCCTCGACATGCTCGAGCGCCTCACGGAAGGTCCCGATCGCTGGTCGGAGGAGCTCGCGCTGCAGTCGATGCTCGGACCCGCGCAGATCGCCACGCGAGGCTGGTCGGCGGCGGAAGCCGAGGCCGCTTTCCTTCGGGCACGCGAGCTGGCAGAACGGCTCGACCGTAATGATGACCTTGGCTCGGCACTTTTCAGGCTCGGCGCGCTCTACGAGGTCCGCGGCGACTACGAGCGCTCGGACCCGCTGCTCGAGCAGGCGCTCGCGCTCTCCGGCCCGACGGCCAGCAACGGGCTCCTGACGGACTCACACGAACTGCTGGCCTGCAGCCTGTTTCACCAAGGCGTTTTCGACCACGCCCTCGAGCACGCCGAACAGGGCCTCGCCGCCTACGACGGGCAGTACTTCAATCCCGTCACCGCGGCATACGGCGACAACGCCGGAGCCGCGTGCCACAGCTGGGCCGCCCTTTCCCTCTGGTTCCTCGGATACCCCGATCTCGCTCGCGAACGCGCACGAGAGGCGGTTGCGCTGGCCGACGATCCCCGCCGTCGGTTCGGCTATGCAGCCGCGCTTGCCCAGGCCGCGATCGTCGAGCAATGCCGCCTCGACCTCCCGGCGACCCGTGCAAACGCACAGGCGGCGATGGAGGCGGCGACCCAGGACGGCTACCAGTACCGCCTCGCCATGGCGACGATCCTGCATGGGTGGGCGCTGGCCGCCGACGGGTCGTACGAGCAGGGGATCGCCGAGCTCGAGCAAGGTCTCGAGCTCTCCCGCGAGACCGGCGCTCACATGGACGATCCCTACTACTTCGCCCTGCTCGCCGACGCGTGCAAGCGCGCGGGACACGTCGACGCGGCCTGGGCTGCCGTCGAGGCCGGTCTCGGCCACCCGCCACCTGGTCGCAGGTTCTTCTTCGAGAGCGAGCTCCACCGACTGGCCGGAGAGCTCCTCCTGCGCCTCGACAGACGCGACGAGGCAGAGGCGCGTATGCGCGAGGCACTCGAGCTGGCGCGCGGCCAGGGCTCGCCTGCTCTCGAGCTGCGCGCGGCGCTGAGCCTCGCCGGCTACCTCCGCATCGAGGGGCACGCTGACATGGCACGCGGGCTGACTATCGGCGTCTACTCCACGTTCACCGAGGGATTCGAAACGCGCGACCTCGTCGCGGCACGCGAGCTGCTGGAGCAGCTCGGGCCATCAGAACGCGGGTTGTGAGTTCGACAACGGTCACGAGGAGAGACCCAGCGGAATCCCGCTGGTGGCCTGGAATCTGGCTGCCTGAGCGCGATCATGGCTCATCTCGTTGAGATCGCCTGACGCGTTTGAGATCGCAAACGTGCCCACGAGGTTGCGCTGCTGAGGGCAGGTGTGGGCACAGCTCCCTGCGGGAAGCGATGGTGCGGGAGGGTGACCATTCTCCCTCCACGATCCTCCGCGCTCATGGGTCGTCTCCGGTTTCCCCCGGCTCGACACCCTCACCGTGGTGGATCGTCACCATCCGGCCACGAGGCCGTGGGCGCGTCGCGGGCGGCCCATGACGCCGCCCGCAACGCCCTTGAATGACCATCGACTACCTGGTGATCTCCCAGGTGACGTTGTCGCCGTGCTGCTGGGTCCAAAAGACCCGCCAGGCGCCATCCTCACGCCATGGCTTCGGCTCCTTCGTTCCGATGAGGCCCCGGATCGTCGGGTCTCCGTTCGAGACGTGGATCCCGGTGATCTCGTTGTCGCCCTCGTTGACGAAGCCGGCGGTTCCGGCGAGTCCGGCGTCGATGGTGGCGGACGCGTCTCGACCCTCGGCCAGCAGCCGGACCGGCTGGGCGCCGGTCGAGTAGTCCTGCCCGGTGTGGAAGACGTACGCTGAGTCCAGCGCGTTGCGCTGCGAGTGCAGGCCGTCGCCCGCGTCCTCCCCGGCAATCAGCTTGTCGCGGGTCAGGAAGGCGATGTTGTCCAGTCCCGTGTGCGCCTTGTCGCCCCTGTAGAAGAGCGTGAGGGAGCCGGCGTCGGAGGTGGGGCTCTGCGTGAGCTTGAAGAGCCCGCCCCACCCGCCGAAGTCGGCGTTGGCCTGTGAGTCCGCGTTCGTGTCGCCTGTGGCGGTGAAGTAGAACTGTGTGAACCTCGTCCTTGGGCGGAACTGACCGTTCTCGGGGCGCTTGAACGGCGTCGCCTTCTTCGCCTTCGCCAGCCCGTTCGCGTCGAACGGTGTCGACCCGTCCACGGCGGTGTCGTGAACCGTCACCCACTTCGTCGCGAATGTGTTGCCGTAGGCGGCGAGGTCCTTTTGCGGCGCCGCGGTGATGTCCGCGTCTGCCTGCCCTGTGTGGAAGATGATCGGCTGTCCGTCCTTGCCGATCACCTGGAGCGCTTGCAGCCGTCCGCCTTTGGTCAAGTTGGTGGGATCCGTCGGAATGAGCCGGAAGATGAAGCTGTTGGGTTGCTTCGCCTTCGTGTTGACGGTTCCCGCGCTCCCGCCGGAGTCCTCGACGATGTACACGTTGCCCTTCGAGTCGATCTGGATTCCCTCGTAGCCTCCCCGCCCGGTCACGCCGGAGATGTCCTGGACCTTCGCCGGCACCGAGTCGGCATTCGCCTGCCAGACGCCCCCGGACGTGCCGAGTTCGGCGGTGAACAGCAGGCGCTTGGCGAACGGATCCCAGACGCTGCCGTCGAAGTTCGGGAGGTTTGCGCCGTTGACATCCTTGGTCGCCAGGAGCGTTACGCGGTGCGCGCCGTCGGCGTCGAGGTTCACGCGGGTGATGACACCCGGCGACCCGGCTTCATGCCCCTGGAAGAGGAAGTGCGTCCCGTAGAAGCTGGCCGGGTCCGCGCCGGGTAGCCCCCCAGGCACGACGAGGTAGGTGTTCTTGTCGGGCTCCGTCTTCTGAGCCTCGACGTTCGAGCCGAGCGCCGGCACATGCGGCCCCTTGCCGAGGTAGCCGTAGTACGGAACATCGGCGGTTCCGTTCTCCAGCGGGGTCGCGCCCTGGGCGACGATCGATTCGGCAAGGCCGCGGGCGAGGACGTTCGGCGCGACGATCCCCGAGGCCTTCGGGTTCGGTGACGGGACGCTGCTCACGGTCCATTGTGACGGTGAGCCGGTCCCGATGGCGACGGCACCCACGAGGGCCGCGCCCGACAGGGCGAGCAGCCCGGGACGGTTTCGTAGTCTCATCGAGTCTCTCCTCGGTCGAAGCGTCGGCCGAGCGCCGACGCGACGCGGCGAAGCTAGGCCCGGCGCACGCAGGAATGGGCAACCCGGTGGTCGCCGAGCGGTGACGGTCTCGTGACTGACCGTGAGTCTTGCCCTCTGTCGATGATGA
>CAVPMA010000025.1:0-20706 GCA_963706315.1 uncultured Thermoleophilia bacterium
GGAGGGAGGGAAGTCTCCCGGACCCGGCGGGAAGCCGCGCTCGACGGCGATGACCTCGATCCATACTCCCGGCAACCTCATTCGCGGGGCACACGCCGATGGGCCGTGCAGGGATCGAACCTCGACCTTGGGACTGAGTGGCTCCTGACCGGCACGACCGGTCGGGTGCCCGGGCGCCGGTGTTACGGTGACGATTCCGACGATCGTTCGGCACGGCTTCTCGAGGGAACCCTGCAGCTCCCTTCCTTCGCCGGACTCTTCGGCACGGGACCTCAGGGACGGGCCGGCGACTCGGCCGGCGCGGCGGGGGGCGTGAACTCCGACTCGATTGGCGGTTCGATCGTGAGCCGCGGCAGCAGCCCGTCTAGCCAGCGCGGGATGTACCAGCTGTGCTTGCCCAGCGTCGCCAGCAGCGCAGGAACGAGCGTCATCCGCACCAGCAGCGCGTCGGTGAGGATGGCCACGCCGAGGACCAGGCCGAACTCCTTCGGGACGCGGTCGGGGTTGAGCACGAATGCGAAGAACACGACCGACATGATCAGCGCCGCGGCGACGATGACCCTGCCGACCCCGGCGACGCCGTCGCGCACGGCGGTGACCGTGTCGGCCCCGTGCACGTGCTCCTCGCGGATGCGGCTCATCAGGAACACCTCGTAGTCCATCGAGAGACCGAAGAGGATCGCGAAGGCGATCGGCGGGAGGAAGCTCTCGATCGGGCCGGTGCGGTCCAGGCCGAGCACGCCGAGGCCGTGGCCCAGCTGCACTACGGACGTCAGCACTCCGAAAGCCACTAGGGCCGACAGCAGTGTCGTGAGCGCCGCCTTGAGGGCGATGACCACCGATCGGAACGCCATCGTCAGCACCACGAGCGTGATGCCGATCACATAGAGGAGGAACCAGGGGAGCCCCCCGAGGATCTTGTCGCCGATGTCGGTGAAGGCGGCGTTCTGCCCCGAAACGTACGCCTTGGCAGTCGAGCCGTTGAGCGCCGCGGGGATCACGCGCGTGCGCAGTTCCGTGACGACGTCGTCGGTCTTCGCGTCCTGCGGGGCGAATGAGCTGTACGCGTTGATGATCGCGACGGTGGACGCGGCCGGGGTGTCCTCGTTGTAGTTCGGCTTCTTGACCTCCTCGATGCCGGGCACGGCTCGGATCGCCTTCTCGATCCGCGTGGCGGCGCCGGTGTCGCCGGTGAGGTCGACCACCACGGGGATTGGCGACGTGAAGCCGGGGCCGAATCCCTCCGAGAGCAGGTCGTACGCCTTTCGCGTGGTCAGGTCCTTCGGCGACGTACCGGCGTCGGCCAGCCCCAGGCGGGACTGCAACACAGGTGCGGCCAAGGCGAGCAGCACGATCAGGACGACCGGCAGCACGACCCTGTGGTTGCGTGTGGTGAAGCGCCCCCACGCTGCAACGAGCGTGCGAGACTGCCCTTCCCGGGACTCGTCCATCGGCTTCATCCCGAGCCGGCCTTTGTCGATCCGGTGGCCGAGCAGGGCGAGGACCGCGGGCAGCAGGGTGTTGGCCAGGGTGACTGCGGTGACGACGCCGAGGGCGCTGCCGATGCCGAGTTTGGTGATGAAATCGATGCCGATCAGTCCGAGACCCGTGATCGAGATGGCGACGGTGACGCCGGCGAAGATCACCGCGCGCCCGGCGGTGGCCCCGGCCGCGGCCGCGGCGTCGCGCGGCGAGAGCCCGTCGTGCAGCAGCTGGCGGAACCTGGTGACGATGAACAGCGTGTAGTCGATGCCGACCCCGAGGCCGATCATCGGCACCAGGATCTGGGTGACGGTGTTGAAGTTCGTCAGCGCCGCGGCCAGGAACAGCAGGAGGAACGCGCTCATCACCGCGACGATCGCGAAGACGAGGGGGATCACCGTGGGAACGAGCGCCCGGAACAGGACGAGCAGGATCAGGAACGCGGCCAGCAAGCCGAGCAGCTCGCTCGCACCGGATTCAGGCGGCGGCTGTTCGGCCTCGCCGGTGAACTCGACCGTGATCCCGGCGGGCGCGCCCTCGGCTCGCAGCGCGTCCTCCAGGGCCACGATGTCCCCGCGCTTCAGGTCGAAGGCCTGACGGTCGAAGATGACGTCGGAGAAGGCGATCCGTCCGTCGCCGGAGAGGTTCTTCGAGCCCGGCGCGAGCGGATTGTCGATCGTCGCCACGTCCGTCGGATCGGCTGCCATGCGGCGCTGGGCCTCCGCGGCGACGGCTCCCATCCGCAGGATCGCCGCGCTTCGCGCAGGCGTGTCGAGCCGCTCCCCGTCCGGCGCTGCGAGCACCACGCGCAGGGCGGCGCCGCTCTGGCCACTGAATTTCTCGGTGATGAGGTCGGTGGCCTTCTGGAAGTCCGTTCCCGGCACCTTGAAGTCGTCGCGCAGTTCGCCGGCGAGCGGCCCCTGGAGTCCGAAGAGGAGCACGATCAGCGCAACCCAGCCGCCGATGACACGCCATGGGTGACCGGCGCACCAACCGACCATCCTGGCGAGCAGGCCGGTGTGGGCGAGGCGGCGCTCCTCGGCGGGCGTGGGTTCGTGACCGTGCGGTGCCACTCGGCTCTCTCCGTTCTGGCGATGGACGAGCGCGCGATTATAGGACGGCTCTCACAGGGCCCTCCCGGACGCATGGCTCTCGGGACCCCGGGCGCTCATGGGGTCGTCAACCGATTCGCCGCGGGGGACCAGGTGGTCCCCGCCTCTCATCCTCCACGCAAAGCCGCGCCTGCGCCACGGCTCTGGGTGTCATGGCCTGCATTCGGCCTCGCATTGCTGCGAAGCGGAGTCTGCGGCGCACTTGTCCGCGACGCACGACGCCGAAGGGGAGTGAGGAGGAGACGGTCCCTCCCGCACCGTCTCCTCTCCCGAGGTCGGGAGCTAGGCGATCGGCTTGCCGATCGCCACGCCCTTGCGGGCGTTGAAGCCGTCGAGCATCGTGCCGAGCGTCGACTCCTTCGCGTTCGCGAGGAGGCCCTGGTAGCGGTCGATCAGCGTCGGGCGCAGCTCCTTGTAGATGATCCCCAGCTTGAAACCGCCGCGCAGCGCCAAGTCGAACGCCGCGACCTTGTCGGTCACGTCGTGTTCCGGGGCGACGTCGCTGACCTGCTCCTTCCACTCCTCCTGGTGGTTGTTGAAAACCACACAGGGAGAGAGGGCGTCGATGAACGCGAAGCCGGGGTGCTCGATGCCCTGGACGATCAGCTCGGTAAGGGCCTTGGTGCTAAAGGACGCGCCGCGCGCGACGAAGGACGCGCCGCTTGCGACGGCGAACCCGAGCGTGTTCAGCGGCTGCTCCAGGTTGCCGTACGGTGTCGACGGGGCCTTCTGCTCGAACAGCGAGGTCGGCGACACTTGTCCCTTCGTGAGGCCGTAGGTCTCGTTGTCCATCACCAGGTACAGGATGTCGACGTTGCGCCTGGCGGCGTGCGGGAAATGCCCCGCGCCGATCGCGAAGGCGTCGCCATCGCCGCCGACGGCGATGACCGTGAGCTTTGGGTTCGCGAGCTTGACGCCCATCGCGACCGGGAGCGGGCGCCCGTGCAGCGTGTGCACCCCGTAGGTCGAGACGAATCCGGGCAGGCGGCTGGAGCAGCCGATTCCCGAGACGATCACGGTCCTCGCCGGGTCCAGCTCGAGCTGCGCGAACGCGCGGTATAGCGACGCGAGGACGCCGAAGTCCCCGCAGCCCGGGCACCAGATCGGCTTGAGATCGGACTTGTAGTCGTTCGGCGCGCGTTTGACGGTGCTCACTGTGCGGCCTCCTGGGTCACGATGTCTTGGATGTCCTCCGCGGTGAACGGGAGCCCGTCGCACTTGGCGTGGCTCTCGACCTGGATGCCCACCTCGGCCCTGATGAGCCGGGCGAGCTGGCCGGTGAGGTTGACCTCGGGAACGATGACGCGCTTCGCGCGGGAGGTGAACGCCTTGACCATGTCGACCGGGAACGGTCCGAGCACCCTCGGGTAGAAGGCCCCGATCGAGCGCCCCTCCGCGGCGAGCAGATCGATCGCCTCCCAAACCGGGCCGAACGTTGAGCCGAACCCGATGATCGCGATCTCCGGCTGTTGGTCGCCGTGGCACGCGTGACGGACGAGGCCGTTCTTGAGCGGCTCGAGCTTCGCCCAGCGCTTCTCCTGCATCGGGACGACGATGTCAGGCGTGTACGCCGGGTTGCCGAACTCATCGTGGGAGATGCCCGTCGCGACGTACTGGCCGCCGTCCTCCCCCGGCACGCCCATCGGCGAGACGCCGTCGCCGGTCAGCTCGTAGCGGCGGTACTCCTCCGGCTCGACGCCGGCGGAGGTCTTGCGCTCCCACCGCTCAATCTTCGACTCGTCCGGCCGGGTGATGACCTCGAGCCGCGTCGCCAGCCCCTGGTCAGTGAGGATGATCACCGGTACCTGGAACCGCTCCGCGTAGTTGAAGGCCTCGACCGTGGCCCAGAAGCAGTCCTCGACCGAGACCGGGGCGATCACCACCCGGGGCGCCTCCCCGTGCCCGCCGTAGAGGGC
This sequence comes from uncultured Thermoleophilia bacterium, assembly GCA_963706315.1. GTDB lineage: Bacteria > Actinomycetota > Thermoleophilia > Miltoncostaeales > Miltoncostaeaceae > CALMEC01. Next base: position 4,511 of record CAVPMA010000025.1, read on the forward strand.
GTGCTCGAGGTCGGACTGCTCGGTCTTCGTCGGGAGTCCTGTCGAGGGGCCGCCGCGCTGGGCGTCGACGATGACGCAAGGGATCTCAGCCATACCGGCGTAGCCGATCAGCTCGGACATGAGTGAGAGGCCCGGGCCGGAGGTCGCGGTCATGGCCCGCGCGCCGGTGAAGGACGCGCCGATCGCCGACGACAGTGAGGCGATCTCGTCCTCGCACTGGATCGTGATGCCGCCGACGCCGGGTAGGCGGGCCGACAGCCACTCCAGGATGTCCGACGCCGGGGTGATCGGGTAGCCGGCGAAGTACTCGACGCCGGCGGCGACCGCACCGACGCTGATCGCCTGGTTGCCCGAGATGAGAATGCGGTCCTCTTCCACCTCGACGGCGTCCGTGATCGCGAGCGTGTCCGCCAGGTCGGCGGCCTCGCCCGCTCCGGCATTCAACGCCGCGATGTTCGCGTCGGCAACGCCCTGCTTGTGGGCGAAGCGGCGCAGCACGAACTCCTCGATGGGCGTCGTGTCGAAGCTGATCACGGCGGAGACCGCGCCGACCGCGACCATGTTCTTCGCCCTGGTCGAGCCGCCGATCTCCTTCGCGAGCTTGTCCATCCGCACCGGCCGGGCGCGCGCAAGGTGGTCGGCCGGGATCTCGCAGCTGGTGTCGTCGTAGAGGATCACCCCGTCGGGGTGGAGGGCGCCGTGGTGTAGGTCCCACGCCTCCTGGTTGAAGCAGACGAGCAGGTCGACCCACTTTCCGTGACTGTGGATGCGCTCCTCGCCGATGCGCACCTGGTACATGCAGGGCCCGCCCTTGATCTCGGCCGGGTACGTTCGGAACGTCTGCGTCCAGTAGCCGCGTCGCGCCGCGGCCTGGGTGAGGATGTCACCCGAGGAGATGACCCCCTCGCCGGACTCGCCGGCCAGCCGGATCACCACGCTCTTTCGTGCCATGTCGCCCTCCGGTTGTCCCCTACCGCCCGGGCGCCGACCACGCCGCGCGGGGCACGCGACTCGGTCAGGCGACCGGCTTCAAGCCCTGCAACTCTAGTCGGACGACCGATCGAGTAACAGCATTGCGTCCACTCGGCAGGTGGTCGTCTCGCACGGGCCGCCGCTGGGCTCGATTCGACAAGCCACCTCGCCGACGCCGTTACCCGAACTCGCCTAGCCCCGCCGACGGGGGAACATGGGCGCGACCCCGAAGGACGCCGATGTCGAAGAGGAGAATGGTCTCTCTCCCGCATTGTCTCGTCTCCCGAGGCCGGGAGCATGGATCGGGGTGTGCCAAGCCGGGCGCGAGGGATGAGGAGGTGGCGTTTGCTCGCCGCGCGTTTCTTGCTCAGGCCGTCGCGAAGCGGGCGATCAAACCCGCAGCGTAGGCATCCTCCCATGGTTGGGCTCCGCCTGCCGGGTATGCGCGGTCGAGTTCCACCAGCGCATGCACGAGGTGACTTCGCACCGGCGCGCCGCCGAGAAGCTCGGGGAGTTCGGAGTGGTCGAGCAGCCAGTCGACATACCACGAGGCCCAGTCCGCGTCCTCCCCGTCGGTAATGCGAAATACGATGTGGTGAGTCTCCGCCGCCTCGTGCAGCAGCCGGGCGATCTCGTCCTTCCCGCTAGACGCGGTCACGGGAACCCTCTCAGGTCGGGGTGGTCTGTCTCAGGAGTGGCGCAAGCGACAAGAACACGATCATCTCCACTGAGGAGGGGACGGTCAACGCCGCCCGCGTCTGTTCCTGCCCGAGCGCATCGACTTCTCCTTGGCGCGGACGACTACCGACTGAGCACCGGCATGGACGCGTCCCTTATGAAGAATGGTCGAAGAGGAGATGGTCCCCCCTCCCGCACCGTCTCCTCTCCCAAGGACGGGGAGCATGGATCGGGTGTCCGAGATCGTGCACGAGGAGTGGGGAATGGCGGGGGTGTTGCCCACCTTGTTGCCCTAACGGCGAAATGCCGAACCAGTCAAGAATCACAAGGTGGCCATTTCAGGTCAGATATCGATGGGCCGTCTGGGACTCGAACCCAGGACCTTGGGACTAGAAGGCTCATGGTCAGGATGTCGTTCTGTGCTGTCTGGTGCCGTTGCGTCCGTCCTGAACGGCATTCGGAGCGGTCATCATCGGTGTAACGTGCTTTCCCGGTCCGTTGCGTGATGCGGTGTTCGTTTGCACGGCGGTTTGCATCAGCGGCCGGCGTTGGGGACGCTGACGTCACGATGGAAATGGTCCCCTCTCCCGCACGGTCCCCCGCACCGCCCGGGACGGAGCCTGTCCTGGACGGATGTGGGATCTCTGGCTCTTGGTCTTCTGCCGTCTGACACGATGGATCTGGCAGGAGGGCCTGCGGGCCTGATATGGGACTGCGTCCCGCCGCATCACGGGTTTGCGGGCGCGCGGGTCCACGCCCTGTCTAGCCGAGACTCCGCTGCTGTGTCCATGACGGCCCGGTGGAGCAGCTTGGCCGTCTTCTCCGGAGTAGCAGACGTCCCTCGGCAGGATGACGCGAACCGGCTTCCGGGGCTTCCTGTCCTCGGGGTCGCGATGTGTTCGTCATGGGCAGCTTCGTGTCAGCGGTCGCCCATGTCGAAGGCGGGAACATGGACGCGTCTCACGACAGCGAGGAGGGCGGCCGGCGAGGTCGCAGATGGACGGTGAGCCACAGCGCGGCGATTCTCACCCTCTGCGAGACCGCCAACGCCTCCGCATCGCACTGTGGACGTCCGGGCGTGGATCGACCGCGGCGCCCGGTTCGAGCCTGGGACCGCCCAACGGACCTAGGCCGATACGACCCCACGCTCGATCCGGAAGCCGTTGTCGGGACCGACGCGGAAGCTCCAACGCTCCAGACGCGAACCGGGTTCGCACTGGAACCAGACGTCGACGCGGCGGCCGTCCCCGTCCGCTTCTAGCCGTGGCAGTGCGGCCGCGTCGCCGGCGGGAGCGGTCGCCAGCTGCTGTTTGTAGAGCAGCGGGAAGCTGTCCTCGGCGTACCGGCTGTCGGTCGGCGGCTGCAAAGAGCGGTAGACATGGACCAGTTGCACAGGGTCTGCGTCCTGGGCGTGGGCGAAGTCGACCGCCGCGAGCCAGGCGGCGAACGCGTCCGGGTCTCGGTAGGAGAGGACGCGGTCGTGACCCGCCAGCCCCCTTACCGGGCGGCCCGGCCCCACGGCGGTGAAGCCAAAGAAGCCGCCGCCGTCGAGCTCGGGCCGGCGAACGATGTCCTCGACCTCGAGCCCGCGCTGCGCTCGCGCCCAGGCGGCGAAGGCGCCGCGCGCATGCTCGAGATCGTCGCTCACGGCAGGTTCATGCGGAAGTAGCTGGCGACGAACGGGGCGGTGTTCGCGCCGGGCGGGGTGGTGCGCAGGTACTCGCGGACCTGCTCGGCGAACCAGTCCGACGGCGCCGAGAGGCCGTAGTTGCTGACGTAGACCGGGGCGACGCGGGCCGACGCCTGGTAGGAGTAGAACTCGCCGTAGACGGGTCGGCGCGTGAACACGCGGCCGCCGATCACCGGCATGGCCATGAACTGGTTGTGCGAGCCCTCGAGCTGGTTGAGGTTCGCCGTCGCCACGATCGGGCACGCTGGGTACTTGTTGAACGGATGATTCGGGTCGGCCGGCGGGACCAGCGGCACATTCACGCTGGAGTCACTGAAGTGCGACTTGATTACCTTGCGGATCTGCTCGCGCTCGCCGTCGTCGCCGACTGGGCCCCAGCCGCCGAGATCCTCCATCGCGTCGAGCCACCCGCCGACGGAGCCGAACTCGTCCCAGTCGATGTTGGGGTCGCTCATATACCACTTCTTACCCCCGATCAGCTCGTCGATCGAGTGGCCCGTCTCGTGACGGATCGTCCCGCGGAAGTGGTTCTCGGGGACCACGGTGTTACCCCACGTCGCGGTCGCCATGTTGTAGCCGCCGCCGCCCGGCAGGTGGATCGCGTCGTGCGCAGAGTAGTAGGTGCCGATGCCGCTGACGACGAGATGGATCTCGTCGAGGTCCTTGTTGGAGATCACGCTGCCGTCCGGGAACTGCCCCAGAACCTCGTAGACGGCATCGAGCTGGGGCTGGCCCCATGGGACCGCAGCGTTGCCGCCGATGCCCGAGTCGACGATCTCGACGTTGTAGCGTCGCTGGATCAGCTTCTTGCGCTGCGGCACCGTGCAGTTGCCGGTCGTGTAGATGAGATTGAGGTGGCTCTTGGCCGGCGCCGGCAGGGCCGCGCCGACCGGGCAGATGGCGATGAGGCGGTCGACCTTGCCCTGCGCCTCGAGCTCCGCCATCGTGGCCGGGAGGCTGGCCGAGGTCGCGATCGCCCGCAGTGCGGCGACGGCGTTGTCCTCTCCCCCCTGGTCGATCAGCGCGGCGGCCAGGAACGCACCGCTGCCGAGCGCCTCGAACACGCGGGCGCCGGCCGCATCGGCCAGCTTGCGGCAGAGGGGTAGATCAGCCGCCACGGACGCCTTCTCGGGATCGGGCGCCGCCGTCACGACGGGTAGCAGCAACTCGCCGTCGGTGCCCTCATCGAGCATCCAGCCGAGCTTGAACTTCAGGTCGCCGCCGATCAGCCCCACGGCCTCGGCCATCTCGGTGTTGTCACAGATGTCGACGAAGAAGCGCCGCCACGCCTCCGTGCGCAGCGGCGCCTTCTGCGCATCGTCGGCGACGCCGCGCAGCTTCTCCTTGACGTGCTGCCAGTCGGTGCCCTCCTCGCGCATCCAGCTGAGCTTGAAGACGAGGTCACCGCCGATGATGTCGACCGCCTCGGCCATCTCGTCGTTGCCGCAGACGCTCGTGAAGGCGTCGAGCCAGGGACCGCCGGCGCGGATCTCGGACTTCTTGACGTCGTCGCGCAGGAGCAGCAGCTGCGTCTTGAGGTCCGCCCAGCTCATGTCCTTCGCGTTCGCCGGCTCGAGCTTCTCGCCACCGAGGGCGCCCCCCAACATGCCCGTCGCCTGCATGTTCTCGATCGTGCTGAGCGTCTCGGCCAGCCACTTCATCAGACTCGGGTCGTCGAGCACCGCCTTGCGTTGGGCCTGGTCGGGCGTGGCGGCGATCTTCTGGCGTATCAGATCCCACGAGGAGTCCTCCGCGCGCATCCAGTCGAGCTTGAACGCGAGGTCGCCGCCGAGCAGGTCGACGGCCTCCGCCATCTCGGCGTCGTTGCAGATCTTCACGAACAGCGCCCGCTTGCCCACATCGGCCCGGACGGCCGCTTTCTGCGCCGCGTCGGTGCAGGCGATCAACTCGGGCTTGACGAGGCTCCAGCTCGTGTCCTCCGCCTCCATCCACGCGAGCTTCGTTATCAGGTCAAGGCCGAGGAGGCCCACCGCCTCGGCCATCTGCTTGTCCGAGCACACCTCGACGAAGAACGCCCGCCAGGAGTCGGTGCGCAGCGCGGCGCGCTGCGGCTCGGGCGCCGCTGCGATGAGCGCCTTCACGCGCGGCCAGTCGGCGCCCTCCGCGCGCATCCAGGTGAGCTTGAACTCGAGGTCGCCGCCCAGCAGCGTCACCGCATCGGCCATCTCGTCGTTGCCGCAGGTGGCGACGAAGAACTGCTTCATCGCCTCGCTGCCGCGGGCAGCGGCCTTCTCCGGCTCGGCGGTGGTCAGGGCGAGCTTCTCCCGCAGGTTGGGCCAGTTGGCGTCCTCGGCCGCCATCCAGGTCAGCTTCTCGAGCAAAGTGCCTTTGAGTAGGTCGACCGCCTCCGACATCTCGCGGTCGTTACAGACTCCGACGAAGAAGGCCATCCAGTCCGCGCTGGTGCGGATGGGGACCTTCTCCCCGTCGGGGGAGAGCTTCAGCTCCCGCGCCAGGAGCGTCCAGTTCGTGTCCTCGGCGCGCATCCACTTCAGCCGCCACTCGAGGTCCCCGCCGAGGCCGGCCACGACCTTAGCCATCCCTTCGTCGTCGCACTCGGAGATGAAGAACTGCTTCCACGTCTCGCTCGCCCGGATCGGCGCCTTCTCGGCCTCCGGCGCGCTGGCGATCACCTGCACGAGGCGCTGCCAGTCGGCGCCTTCGGCCTTCATCCAGCCGAGCTTCCACTCTAGGTCGCCGCCGAGCAGCTGGACGGCGAGGCCCATTTCGTCGTTGTCACAGATGTCGACAAAGAAGTCACGCCATCCGGCGCGGATGGGCGTCTTCTCTGGCTCGGGGGCCGCGATGATCTTCGGGCGCACGAGGTTCCAGCTCGTGCCCTCCTCGCGCATCCAGCCGAGCTTGAACGCGAGGTCGCCCTTGAGGAGGTCGACCATCTCGGCCATCTCGGCGTTATCGCAGAGGTCCACGAACTGCGCGCGCATCGAGTTGCGCACCTGCTCATGGCCCGCGGCGGCGTTGCGGATCACGTCTTTGACCTTGCCGACGTCGGTGCCCTCGTCGAACATCCACTCGAGCGACCGTTTGAGGTCGCCTTTCATGGCCTTCATCGCTCGGTACATCTCGTCGTTGTCGAACGCCGAGACCGCCCGCCGCTGGTAGTCGGCCGAGTTGAGCACCGTGCTCACGTCGGGAGGCGTGAGCGTGCCCATCAGCGTGATCGCGTCGTTCTCCTTGTCGTCATCGAGCAGCGTCCGGAGCTGATCGAGCGGCGACGCGGGCGCCGGCTGGCGGGCGATCTGGAGCCCGGCAACCAGCGCGGCCGTGTGCCGGTTGCCGTGGAGCGCCGCGACGCTGCGAACGAACGCCTGCGTCTGGGCGCCGAGCATCTGCGCGTCGCCGAGGCCGGCGGGCACCGCGGCGGGCGCCAGTGGCGCTGAGGCCGGCGGCTCCTCGGCGGGCTGCGGGCGATGATGTTCGTCGCGCGCGTGGTCAGCCATCGCGCCGCCTACCTTATTCGAGCCGTGCGGCCCCGTCACGGGCCGACCGACCACCCGAGTAGACGCGAGGCCGGGCACGCCCGGGTTGCCCTTCTCGCCCACCGCGCGGCCAGCTGGCGGAGGTCGTCGGTCAGCGCGCCGCACGCGAAGTCAGGCAACGAGGGTCGCGCCCAGCGCCGCCGAGATGCTCACGATGCGTCTCACGGTGGCGATTCGATGACGCCCGCAGACCCTTTCGGAGAAAGGGGTCTCGGGATGGGCCGTCTGGGACTCGAACCCAGGACCTTGGGATTAGAAGGCTCCTGACCGGGATGCCGGACTGTGCTGTCTTGTGTCGTTGCGTCCGTCCCGAACGGCATTCGGAGCGGTCGGCGTCGGTGTACGTGATGTTCTGTGCGCTTGCGTTGTGCGGCGTTCGTTTGCACGGGCGTTTGCATCAGCGGCAGGCGTTGGGATGCTGTCGGTGACGTCGGCGGTCCTCATCCGCGGAAGCCCAATCGAGCACCGTGGCGACCGACGCATGACGGGGTTGCGGGACTTCGGCCGGGGCGGAAGATCGAGCGAGATGGCTCTCGACGGTGTCTTCCGAACCCCGCTTCCTTCCGCCGCGACTTCCCTGCGACTTGCGTCGAGCGCCAGCATCTGCCTCGCGGGCCGCCTCCCGATCTGAGATTGGAGAGTGCGCGCGAGGATCTCTCGCCGCTCCTCACTGCTCTTCCTCGAAGGGGTTCCTCCGATCCGCTCTGTCCTGAGAGCAGTACGCGCGCTCTCGATTTGACGGGGCGGCGTTTTGAGTTGCACTGCTGGCTCGACGCCTACCTGGGCGGGTTGGTGGGCCGTCGCAAGGGGCTCCGCTGTCCCCGAGTCGGTCGGCTGAACACATTGTTGCGTCGCGCTTCGCCCCGGCGGGGTGCTGAGATGTGTAGTGTGCTTCCAAGAGACGCTCGAGTTCTTGCTTGTTCGGACCCCGGGTCCGGGCCGGGCCTGAGGAGAGCAGCGCCAGCCACCTTCTCCCGCCTCTCGACCGCCGCCTTCTTGGCAGGCAGATGCGGAGGGCCCCGTGGCCACCGACTCGTTCCCCGGACGGGGGCATGACTCTCCGTCACCGCCATGCGCGCCCTGAGGCTGCGGCAGGAGCCGGCGGGCACCGCCGTCGCCCGCGCCCCTCGCACGGACGAGCCAGCGCAGCAGCATGGTTCCGCGCTTGCGGTGAACTGCGAGGAGCGGGAGGGTCTCATCGTTCTGAGCTTGGCGGGCAACCTCGACATCTACACTGCGCCGGTCTTCCGGGAGCACGTGAGGCGCTACGACCCGGCGGAGGTCCAGCTGGTGATCGACCTCGCAGGCGTCCAGCTGCTGGACTCCACCGGCCTGGGCGCGTTGGTGAGTCTCCGGAACCGCGCTCGCCGCGACGGCGGGCGTCTCGGACTCGTCTGCCCGGACCACCGCCTGATGCGGCTGTTCTGGTTCACCGGGCTCCGCCCGGCCTTCGCCCTCGGCGACGACTTGGCGACGGTCCGCTCCGCGCTGGCCGAAGGGGCTGACATGCCCATCAAACCCGTCGGCGTTCGGGCACGCTGATCATCTGGCCGAGAGGAGACATCATGTTCATGCCGACCACCGACCGACCCGCCGCGCAGCCGCGTCCTCCGCCCTGTGGCCTGCTCCTGATCAGCCGGGCGATTCTGCAGGACGCGGCGGCCGATGTCGCGCTGCTCGAGCTGCGGATGAGCGGGGCCGACGGCGACGCTGCGGTGATCCGCCACGGGGTCGCCGCGGTCGCGGTCCTGGATCGCGCCGGCCGCCTGCTCCAGACGCAGGGGGAGGTCATGCAGGACCAACTCATCGAGATGGTCCTCGCCACCGAGGAGCGCGAGGAACCGTCCCGGCCAACTGCTCCGGGGCGGCCGCGCCCGCTCACGCTCGCAGGCCGGCCCTGATGCCGTCGGCACCGTCCTGGGACGTGGTGCTGCTCCGGCGCCTGGCGGGCAGCGGTCACGCGCGCGTGATGGGTCGGGTGAGATTCGAGGCCCCAGACGCCACTTGCGCGCGCCGGGCGGCCGAGGTTGCCCTCGCGGCGCGCTCAGGCTCCGAGCCGGGTTGGTCGCTCGGTGTGCTCCGCTCGCTCACCCCGAACGCGGCCGGCACCTACCTTTACGTCGTGACCTTCGCTGCGTGGGAGGCATGTGGGGAGCGCTTCATCCAGCGCGACGTCCACCGGCGCGATGTCTGGGCGACCGATGCCACCTGCGCTCGTCGCCGCGCCGTCGAGGAGGTGCAGGCCATGCCGGGCTACCTTCCTGCCTGGCGCGTCACGCAGGTAGTCCGGCAAGGACCTCCGCGCGAACCGGCGCACAGGCAGGGGAAGGCCGCAAGTGACCGCAAGAGTGGCGTGCGTCGGCCCAGAGGTGGACCGCACTACGCTCGGAGACCAGGCGGGATGGCGTGACAGCCCAAGATCAGGGGAAGAGAAGGGGGGTTGCGAAGTTCCCGGCGCGGGTGAAGTGTGCTCTGATCTCATGGATGGCGTTGAAGGACGCGATCGACACATACGAAGGGAGCCGGACGCGATGACCAATGAGGACGAGATTCGCGAAGCGATGAAGCAGGTGGAGGACCCGGAGCTCGGCGTGAACGTCGTGGACCTCGGGCTGCTCTACGGGGTGTCGCTCGACGAGCATGGGAAGGCCATCCTCGATATGACGCTCACGTCGCCGAGCTGTCCCTTGACCGAGCAGATCCTCGCCGACTCGCAGCAGGCCGTGTTCCCGCTCGACGGCGTGCAGAGTGTCGACATCAACTGGGTGTGGGACCCGCCGTGGTCGCCGGAGGCGATGACGGACGAGGGGAAGCTGCTGATGAAGGTCATGGGGTTCATGTGATGAGCGACGCGACGACCCAGACCGTGCCCGCGCCGGCCGAGGGTTTACCGGCCCTGGCGATGACGCTGGAGGAGAAGAAGGCCGCCGCCCGTGCGCGGGCCCGGGCCGCGAAGGAGGCCCGGGCCGCGGGGGCGGCGCAGGTCGACGTCAGCGACGCCGCGGTCGCCTACATCCGTCAGGCCGCGCAGGAGCAGAACGCGGAGGCGGGGGTTCGGCTGCGTATCCTCGCCGGCGGCTGCTCGGGGCTGGAATATCGCCTCGATCTCCTACAGCCGGGCGACAGCCCGGAGGACGGCGAGCGTGAGCTCGTGTCGAACGGCGTGCGCCTGCTGATGGACCTGAAGAGCTCGATTCACGTGACCGGCTCGGTCATCGACTACGAATCGACACTGCTTCGCCGCGGGTTCAAGCTCAAGAACCCCAACGCGACGAGCACCTGCAGCTGCGGCGACAGCTTCGGGGTGTAGCAACCCGATTGCGTTCACACCTGCCGTGGCGGCCCCGCGGCAGGCCCTCGGAACGCGCGCGACTGCAGGGGTGGCGCGACGCGAAGTCAGGCGCCCGCGCCGGCGCCCGGAGACGAGGCCGCCGGCTTCGAGATTCCGCTGCGCTTCCTCGAGCCCGGTTGGCTCGTCGAGCAGCAGTGTGGTCGCGGTGCGCGCCGCGTCAGAAGAGCCGCGTGCGCCGGTGTCCGAGGGCGTCGAGACGAGCCATGTCCGCATCCGTGAGGGCGAAGTCGAAGACGCGGCGGTTCTCGATGATGCGCTCGCGCCGCCCGGACTTGGGGATGGCGGGGATGTCGCGCTGGACGGCCCAGCGCACCATGACCTGCGCTGGGGTGCGGTCGTGGCGGCGGGCGACCTCCGCGATGACCGGGTGGTCGATCCGCCTGCCGCGCGCGAGCGGGCTGTAGGCCTCGAGCACCACCCCGGCCCGGCGGTGAGCATCGACCACCTCGGGCGCGAACGCGAACGGGCTGAAGTCGATCTGGTTGACCATGGGCGCCACGTCTGCCTGGGCGACGAGCCGCTCAAGCCGGCCGGGGTCGTAGTTGGAGACGCCGATCGCCCGCGCCAGGCCCCGCTCGTGAAGCCGCTCGAAGTCGGGCCAGAGCGCGTCGCTCGCCCGGGTGGGCCAATGGATGAGGTACAGGTCGACCCAGTCGAGCCCCAGCCGCGCGAGGCTGCCTGTGAGCTCCCGCTCGGGATCCCCGGCCCCCGGCGTCATCTTCGTCGTCACGAACACCTCCTCGCGCGGGAGGCCGCTCGCGCGGATCGCCCGTCCCACGCCCTCCTCGTTGCGGTAGGAGGGCGCCGTGTCGATGTGTCGGTAGCCCGCCTCGAGCGCCCACGCCACTGCCTGCTCGGTCTCGCGGCCCGCGGGGATCTGCCAGACGCCGAGCCCGACGAGCGGCATCAGCGTCCCGCCGGCGAGCGGGACCGTCGGCTCGCCGCCGAGTCGGTGGTCTCCGATCAGACGAGCTCCCTCGGGACGACGAACGCCACGAGCTCGGCACGACCGGGGCAGAGGTCCCGCCAGCCGGACACCGGCGCCTGCAGGGTGGCCAGCGCGCCGGTGGGCATCTTCGCCCGGAGCCGGTCGAGGGTCTCGGGCTCGCCGCTCCCTGCGAGGGCGACGGCCAGCTCCTGCAGGGCCGGGTTGTGCCCGATGAGAAGGACCGAGGTTACCGTTGCCGGCAGCTTGCGAAGCCGAAGCAGGAGGTCCTCTTCGCCGGCTCCGTAGAGCTCCTGCTCGACCTGGGCGGGGACGTCTGGCAGCGCCTCGGCGACGAGCTCGAGCGTCTCGCGTGTGCGCTTCGCCGCCGAGCAGATGATGAGCGCCGGCCCGATCCCCTCGCGGCGGAGGTACTCGGCCATCGCGCGGGCGGCACGGCGCCCACGCGGAGCGAGGGGCCGCTCGGCGTCGAGGAGGCCCGGGTCCTCCCAGCTCGACTTGGCGTGGCGCAGCAGGTGGACGACCCTCACGGTATGCCGCCACCAGCGAGGGAGTGGCGCCGGCTGAGACCGACGACGGTGAGCGCGCGGCCGGTCTTGCCAGCTCGGTGGCTGGCAACAGCCAGCGGCTCGTCGAGGAGGATGGTCGTCTTCATATGGCTGAGCATGGATGAGATCCATCAACATGGTCAAGCCGTGGGTGCGTTCTCAGGCGGGCTCGCACTTCCCGCGGGGACCACTAAGCTCGCTCCGATGGAGGTGCTCTCGGCCCGCGTGCTCGTGTCTCCCCGCGACCTCGAGCGCTCCATTCGCTTCTACGAGGAGACGCTCGGCCTGGCCGTCTACCGTGAGTGGGGCCAGGGGCGCGAGCGCGGGGTCGTCTTCTTCCTCGGCTGCGGACTCCTCGAGATCTCGGGCTCGGCGGCCGAGCCCGCGGCGGGGGCGGTCCGCCTCTTCATCCAGGTGCGCGACCTGCGCGCCGAGCGCGAGCGCCTCGCGGCGCTGGGCGTCCCGATCGAGCAGGAGCCCGCCGTCCGGCCCTGGGGACTCTTTGAGATGGTCGTCCGCGATCCCGACGGCCTGGCGCTGGTATTCGTCGAGGTGCCGCCCACCCACCCGGTCCGGAGTCGCGGCTGACCCGCCGGGCCGGACGGGATGCTGGCGGAACGGGCCGAGGCGTAACATGTCGCGCCCCCGCTCAGGCCTCGCGGGGGCGGGCCTCGAGCACGGCCGCCGCCAGCGCCACCTGGGCCCAGCGCAGCTCCCCCTCGGCCAGCAGAGCCTCGCGGGCGGGAGCGGGGAGCAGGCCCTCGAGCGTCGTGAGCGCCTCGCGGGCCTGCGCGCGCTCCTGCGCTGGCAGCGGAGTGTGCCAGCCCTCCGCCCTCGCCCGGTCGGCCAGGGCGGAGAGGATCCGGCGGGCCTCCTCGCGCGTCACGGACTCAAGCTACCCCCCCCCCCCCCCCCCGGGCCGGGGCGGCGAGTCGCTACGGCGGGACGGAGCTGGCCCGCCTGCCATCAGGCTTCGAGTGGTTCACCGGTCGCCGGAATAGTCTTCATCCGATCACCGAAGGGGTCTGTCGGCGGCTGCCTCGCGTTGCGGGCAATACAGTGGCCGCGTGGCGAACGAGAACGTCGAGGTCGCCCGCTCGCGAGCGTGGGATTCTCACGCGGTTCGTGGTACGGCGCGAAGAAACGCGCCGAAGCCGAGGCAAGGGTCCATCGGTGCCAAGCGTACCGGTCGACGCAGGAGGCACCCCCGGGTAGGATCCGATTCCCATCGTCGTTGTCCGTGAGGGACATCCCACCGCATGGCCTACGTGATTGCCGAACCCTGCATCGGCACGAAAGACGCTTCCTGTGTCGACGCCTGTCCCGTGGACTGCATCCACCCGATGCCGGGCGAGGAGCACCACGACGAGGCGACGATCCTCTACATCGACCCGGCCGAGTGCATCGACTGCGACGCCTGCGTCGAGGTCTGCCCGGTGGATGCGACCCTCGCCGAGGATGATGTCCCCGCCCAGTGGGAGGTCTTCAAGGAGATCAACCGCGTGTACTTCGAGCAGGGGCACGAGGCTGGGGAGCGGATGGTCGCGGAGTTCATCGCCAAGAAGGGCGCGTAGCCGCGGCGATCGCCTGACTCCGGCGCGTCACTTCATGGGTGCAGGCAATGCGACGAATGCGGCTGCGCTGATACACCGACGATGCACGGCGGTAGGGTTCGGTCATGGCGACGCGAGTTCTGATCCGCGAGTTCGCGGGTTCAGACCACACGGCGGCCGTCAAGGAAGTGTCCGCCGAGATGTTCGATCTCCCGGAGGTCGGGTCTCGGTACTGGCGCGGTGGCCTTCCGTACACAGTCCGCGGGATCGCGGAGGGCGACCCGGCCGTCGTCGACCTCGTGGTAGACCGGGCGCGGTCCCAGGAGGTCGACCAGCTGCTCCCCGAAGGCTGGGCGATCGACGTCGGGCGGGACAGCACGACGGGCCGTTGGACTGCCGTCCTATTTGTGAAGGGCGAGATCATCGGCGGCTCCCCTATCTATGGCAGGGACGGGGACGATGCTGTCGAGCGCGCTCTCGCCGAACGTCGACCACACGAGGGCTAGCCGGGCGAATGAGCGAGCGCCCTTCATCGGGCTGCCCGACCGCGAGGATTCGTTCTCGCGGCATTGGCAGATGTGAATTCATCTCTTCTCCCGAGGCCGGGAGCATGGATCTGGGTGTCAGCGATCGGGCACGAGCAAGAGAGAATGGTGCCCCTCCCCCCAAAGTTGTTGACCCCTGCGTTGAGGCCCGAGCAGGGCGTCCGGTGTCGCGGGTTTTCCCGGTGGGGACTGATCCCTTATGGGGCGGGATCTCGGGGATGGGCCGTGGAGGGATCGAACCTTCGACCTTGGGATCAAAAGTTCCCTCCGGGGCTTCTCTCTCCTTCGGCCGGTCCCGCGATTTCCCGCTTGGTGACTGGGATCCCACCTGTTATCGGGTAGGTGGTCGTTGGTGTGGGTTTCGACCCTGTGTGTTGCCCAGTTTGTGGCCTACTTCGAAGGGTGCGTCGGGTGGCGGGAAAGCCGGGTCTCCGATCCGCGCGTGTGCTGATTCCCGGCGGTGTCCGGCGGCCTATCCTCGGAGAACTGACGGCCAATCCGCGGGCGGGTCTTCGTTCGACTAAAAGCAGGAGGTTCCCCCATGAGCAAGCACAAACGCATCCTTGTCGTCGTCGACCGCACGATCAGCGACGCTCGGGTCATCCGCCCCGTCGTCCGCGCGGTTGTCGCGCGCGACACAGACGAGGTCTGCGTGATCGCGCCGATCCTCACCAATCGCCTGGACTGGGTCACGAACGACGACGCAGACGCCATCGCAGACGCCGAGCAGCGCCTGGCAGCCACACTTCAGCAGTTCTACGACCGAGACGTCGAGGCCCACGGCACCGTCGGCGGCGACGACGCCATCCTGACCACCATCGACGACGCGCTCGCCCAGTTCCCGGCTGACGAGATCATCATCGCCGTCCACGCCGACCACGACCAGCACTGGCGCGAACGAAACGTCGCCGACAAGATCCGAAGCAGCCACGCTCAACCCCTCACCGAGTTGCTCGTCGAAGCGGACGGCACCGCATCGGTCCGGCTGACCGAGGACGCTCAGGCCGCGGCCCGCGCCGAGAACGACGGGTACCCGCTTGGGCGCAGCTAGCGCCGAGGCCTGTCCCTGAAGCGGCTGCGGCTCCCGGAGCCGGCCGAGGAGCAGGCGGGCCGGTTCACCGAGCCCGTCCAACGCTACAGTGCCATGAGTGGCGCAACCCCCGGCGCGTGTGCGCCGGACCGAAAAGGAGAAGGCGATGCCGTACGAACTGCCCCCCCTTCCCTACGCCTACGACGCGCTCGAGCCTCACATCGACGCCGACACGATGCGGCTCCATCACGACAAGCACCACCAGACCTACGTGGACAACCTCAACAAGGCGATCGCGGGCACCGAGTGGGACGGCCGGCCGATGGAGCAGGTGCTCGACAACCTCGATCTCATCGCCGAGGACAAGCGGACGGCCATCCGCAACAACGGGGGCGGCCATGCGAACCACTCGCTCTTCTGGGAGACCATGAGCCCGGGCGGTGGCGAGCCGGACGGCGACCTGTCCAAGGCGATCGAGGACACCTTCGAGAGTCTCGACGAGCTCAAGCGGCAGGTGACCGACACCGGGCTCCAGCGCTTCGGAAGCGGCTGGTCGTGGCTTGTCCACGACGGGACCGGCCTCGTCGTCGTCTCCACGCCGAATCAGGACACGCCCTTGATGAACGGCCACACGCCGCTTCTCGGCGTCGACGTCTGGGAGCACGCCTACTACCTGCGCTACCAAAACCGCCGCGCCGACTACCTGGAGGCGTGGTGGAACGTCGTCAACTGGGCGCGAGTTGCGCAGCAACTCGAGCGGGCCCGCGGCTGACGCGTCGCGGGCGGCCGGGGCGCGGCCGATCGCACGCGCCGGCCGTCGGGGTCGCCCGGCGGGCTGCGCAAAGGCGATCCAGCGTACGCGCCCCTGGCAGCCGGGAAACCTAAGCGAGCCGGTGATCACTGAGAGCCAGAATCATGCCCGGCGAGCATGAGTCGGACCCGCTCGCCAGGCAGGGCTGGAGAGGAAATGGTTCCCTTCCCGCACCGTCTCCTCTCCCGAGGCCGGGAGCATGGATCGGGGTTCCGAAGTCGGGCACGACGAAGCGGAAATGGTGGGGGTGTGTTGCCCACCTTGTTGCCCAAACGGATCTATGTGACAAAGGGCACGAAGCAAAAAGTGCCCGTTTGCAGGGCACAAGCCGATGGGCCGTGAAGGGATCGAACCTTCGACCTTGGGATTAAGAGTCGCTCCCAGTGTCTCCGATCATCTCACGGAGTCACAGCTTTGCAGGCGATTCAGGCGATGAACGGAGTGGCGATCTCAACGCGATCACAGGGGGGTCGTGTTGACCCCTGTTGACCCCGAACGCCTTAGGCAACCGGTGCGCTGCCCGCGTATGGGACGTCGGAGCCCGGCTCGA
>CAVPMA010000026.1:0-12209 GCA_963706315.1 uncultured Thermoleophilia bacterium
GCCCGTCACCTTGCCGGCCATGTAACCGCCGATCATCTTGGTCGCGACGCCGATCGGGATCGCGGCCAGCAGCCATATCCACACGAGGTTGGTCTCCCCGAGGTCCACTCCGAGGCCGAACGAGAAGAAGAAGACGCCCGCGGCGAAATCGCGCAACCCGAGGAGCTCCTGCTCGATCTGGTCCCGCAGCTGGCTGCCCGAGAGCAGCACGCCCGCCAGGAGAGCGCCGATCGCCTCGGACAAGCCGGCGCCCTCGGCAATCGCCGCCGAGCCGATTGCGATGGTGAGGGTCAAGAGCAGCAGCTGCTCGCGCTCCAGCCGGGGCGCGAAGCGGTCGAAGATCTGTGGCGCGTACTTGCTCGCGGCGAGGAATGCGCCAACGACGAGCAGGGCGATCGCGGCGGTTGCCGCGACCCCGGCGGGAGTCGCGTCGCCTCCGCTTGCGAGCGCGGCGGCGACCCCGAGGAACAGCGCGATGGCCACGTCTTCGAACACCAGCACGCCGAGCACGAGATCGGTCTCGGGATCCGCCAGCCGCCGGAAGTCGAACAGCGCGCGAGTGATGACCGCGCTCGACGACACGTAGATCAGCCCGGCGAGGATCACCGCCTCGGCGCCGGGGCCGAGGAGGAGGAGGGAGAGGGCCAACGCCCCGCCGCCGGCGATGGCGAGGTCGATCGCGCCGCCGACGACGGTGGAGCGGCGTGCCTGGGTCAGCCGCTCGAGCGAGAACTCCAGGCCCAGGAAGAACAACAGCAGGACGATTCCGAGATCCGAGAGGAGCTCGAGGCCCTCCGTCGGCGTGACGACATGCAGCACGACCGGCTCCCCCGGCCCCAGGATGATCCCGGCGCCGATGTAGAGGGGGATCGCCGAGAACCCGAGGCGCACACCGACGAGCCCCGCCACCGTGAGGGCGAGGAGGACGACTGCGAGCTCGGAGAATTCGAAGGCAGTGCTCCTGGTGGCGGCCGGTCGGGGGTCGCGACTTTACCGAATGCGGTCACGGATGCATCTGCCGCGAAGTGTGCCCGCCGCCCTCGGTACCCGGTGGTCGGGCGATACCCGGGGGCGGGCCGCACGCCCGACGAGGCTGCGAAGATGCCAAAAGGGAGGTGGTGCCCGCCGCACCCGAAGTGACCCGAGGGACGCCCTGAGGACCTGCCGTGATGAATCAGCCGGCCGAGATGATCGTTCGCCTCTTCACGGCGTTCAATGCGCGCGACATCGATGCGGTCCTGGCAGGGTTCGATCCCGAGGTCGACTGGCCCAACGTCTCGAACGGCACGCGGCTCCACGGGCACGCCCAGGTGCGAGCCTACTGGGAGTCGCAGTTCGCGACGATCAACCCGACGGTTGAGCCGCTGAACGTGACGACCGACGACGCAGACGTCGTCGTGGCCGTGCGCCAGGTCATCCGCGATCTCGAGGGCAATCTGCTCGTGGACGCCGAGGTGGAGCATCGATACACGTTCCACAACGGCCTCGTGGCGCGCATGGACGTCGCGAGTCCGGGAGGTGGAGCCGGCTGAGCCCGGATCGGCCCGGGGTACGCTGCCGCGCGGAACGTCATGCCCGACTCCTTGCCCACACCAGATGGCCCTCAGCCGGTGGCGCGGTCGATCTACGGCCGATCGGCGGAGCTCGACGCGCTGAGGCGGCTCCTGGCCGGAGGGGAGGGTGCGCCCGTGCTCGCCCTGGTCGGGGAGGCCGGCATCGGAAAGACCCGCCTGGCGCGATGGGCCGTGGATGCGGCTCGCGAGCAGCATTGGAACGTCGTCGAGGGGCAGACGCATCTGGGGTTGCCGGAGCCCCTCGGGGTCGTTCGCGATGCGGTGCGCGGCGCCCGCCGTGCGGGGCTCTCACCGGGAGGCGACGATCCCGTGGCGGCGGCGCTTCCGGAGCAGCTTCTCCCGGAGCTGGGTGAGGGGCCGCGCGACCTCGGTGGCGATTCGGGTGCGATGTTCGAGTCGATCATCCGCTACTTCGGGGCACTCTCGGACGGAGCCGGACTGCTGGTCGTGCTGGAGGACTTGCACTGGGCGGACCCGAGCAGCCTCATGCTCTGCGCGCTTCTGGCACGAACGGTGCCGGCCGGCGCCGCCCTCGTCGTCACCTTCCGCCCGGACGACGATTCGGCGGGAACCGGTCTCGAACGCCTGCGCCGCGAGCTGAGTCGGACAAGGGTCCGGGAGATCCTCGTCGGTCCGCTGGAGCCGGAGGAGTCGGCCGAGATGCTCACCGAGCTGCTCGGGCGACGTCCCAGTCCCGATGTCGAGTCCGAGCTCATCAGGTTGTCGGGTGGCAACCCGTTCGCCCTCGAGGAGCTCGCCCGGGCGGTCGTGGAGTCCGGCTGGATCGACCCGGCGACCGGCGTGCGGCAAACCGAGTCCTCGCTGACCGTGCCGTGGACGCTCGCCGAGTCGATTCGCGCGCGCTCCAGTCGACTCGCCCCGGCCGAGGTCGACGTCATCAGGTGGGCGGCCGTGATCGGCGAGCAGTTCGACGTGCGTCTGCTCTCGGCGGCGGCCGGCCTCGACGAGGCGGCGGTCCTCTCGGCGCTGGCCGCGGGGATGGCGGCGGGCCTGGTGGTCGAGGATGCGTCGGATCCGACGGGCAACCGCTTCGCCTTCCGGCACGCGCTCGTGCACGAGGCGCTCGTGCAGGAGCGACTCCTCGCCGAGCGGGCGCGCCGTCACTCGGCCGTGGTCGAGGCCGCGGAACGGCTGGCGGGGGAGGGGATGGACATCTCCCCGGTCGAGCTCGCGCGCCACGCGTTCGCGGCTGGAGATCGGCGCCGGGTCGTCATGTACGGCCGGGCCGCGGCTCATGCCGCGTACGAGGTCGGGGCGGTCGAGGAGGCGGTCGAGCACCTCGAGGTCGCGCTCGAACGCTGGGCCCCGGACGACGGGGAGTCGATGCGGGTCGATCTGCTTCTCGAATGCGGGCGCCTGAGGGCTCGGCTCTCACGCGGGGACGAGCGTGCGGTCGCGCTCTTGGAGCGCGCCCGTGACGCGGCGCTCGACCTGGGGAACGAAGCGACCGCCGCATTCGCCCTGGCACTGCTCGCAGACGCGCGGTTCGAGTGCGGGCAGCGCGAGCAGGCGCTCGACGAGTGGGAGGTCGCGCTCGCCGAACTACGGACCCACGGCCCGGAGGATGCGATCCCGCAGGCACTCGCCGGCCAGTCCCGTGGACTCGCCTTGCAGGGCGATTTCGAGGCGGGTGGTCTGGCCGCGGACGAGGCACTCGCGCTGCTGCCGGTCGCGGCGAACGCCGAGGAGGCGCGCGTTCGCGTGAGCCTGCTGACAACCCGGGGCATGTGCGACAGCCTCCGGTTCCGGATGCAGGAGGCGCGCCCGCGGCTCCTCGAAGCCTCCCGTCTTGCGGTCGAGTACCGGGACGACGTTGGCGCGGCCCGCGCCCACCACATCCTCGGCGCCAACTTCCTCGCGGTCACTCCGGATGAGAGCAGGAGCCACTTCGCCCGGGCAAGGGAGCTCGTTCGCCGTCACGGGCTGCGCGGCCTCGAGGCCTGGTACACGGTCCTGCAGGCCTGGGCGACCCTTGGCGCCGGTGAATGGGATGAGGGAGCACGCCTCCTCGACGAGACCGAGGCGCTCATCGACGAGGGGGAACGCGCGGCATGGACGCGGCTCAGCGTCCAGGCCATGCGCGCGGCCCGGCTCTTCGGCCTCGGCGACCTCGACGGTGCCGCTCGGCTCTGGGGCGTCTCGTCCGAGCTGGCCGAGGAGATCGGCAGCCCGACCCACGTGGCGGACGCCCAGGTCGGGATCGCGGCAATCGCGTTCCTCACGGGTGATCTCCCGAGCTCCCGGGCTGGGATTCGGACGCCCCTCGATGATCTGCTCCGTGGTTCTCGATCCCTGAGGGCGTTGGAGCTCGACCGCTGGATGATCGTCGCCGAGGTCCTGGCCGCGACGGCGGAGTTCGACGAACTGCGGGAGGTGGCGACAATCATCCGGCGGGAGCCGGGTGACCCCTGGGCCGCCTACGTCGAGACGCTGGCAGCCCTGGACGAGGTGGCGCCCGACGACGCGGCAGCTCGCATCGAGGCTGCGTTGGACGCCGTCGACGCGCGCGGCCACGTCGTCGAGGCGGCTCGAATGTGTGTCGCGACATCCATCGTGCTCGCCGGCCGGCCAGCGGGACGCACCGCGGGCGCACGACTCGCACGGCGGGCGCACGAGCGGTTCAGCGCGCTGGGCGCGGCGTTGTGGTGCCGTCGACTCGAGGAGGCCCTTCGTGAGCTCGGCGAGCCGCTTCCTCGCCGCTCAGGCGGGGCAGGTGGGTTGACGGCGCGGGAGATCGAGGTGCTCGAGGCGCTCGCTTCGGGACTGACGAACCGCGGGATCGCCGAGCGCCTCGTGATCAGCGAGAACACCGCGATCCGACACGTGGCGAACATCTACGGCAAGCTCGGTGCCAAGAACCGCGCCGCCGCCGTGCGCATCGCGGCCGAGCGTGGCCTGATCAGCGGCGAGGATCGGGCGGAGCTCGGCGACTCGGCGTGAGGCGATCGGGAGCGGCTCATCCGGCAGGCTCGTCCGCCGCGGCCGTCGAGGGCATCGGATGCGGCCGGGTCCGGTCGCCACGGGAGCGCCACAACGACGCGCCGATCGCCGCGGCGAGCGCGACGACGATCACCAGGAGCGAGAGCCCGATCGGGATGTGGACCACGCCGCTCAGGAGCATCTTCGCCCCGATGAAGACCAGGATCACGGCGAGCCCGATGTGCAGGTACTCGAAGCGCTGGATCATTCCGGCCAGCAGGAAGTAGAGGGCGGTGAGCCCGAGTAGCGACATCGCGTTCGCCGCGTAGACCACGAACGTGTCGTCGGTGACCGCGAAGATCGCCGGGATCGAATCGATCGCGAACACCACGTCGAACGCGGCGACGAGCACGAACGCCGCAACGAGCGGGGTCGCGAGCCGCCGGCCGTCGATCCGAACGAGGAAGCGCGCTCCGTGATGCTCGTTCGTCATCGGCACGATCCGGCGGAGAAGTCGCAGCACCGGATTGCGCTCCGGATGGATCTCCACCTCCGAGTGGCGGGCCATCCTGATGCCGGTGAGCACGAGGAACGCCCCGAAGACGTAGATCATCCAGTGCACCGCGCCGAGCAGTGCGGCGCCCGCGAAGATGAAGACGCCCCGCAGGAGGACGGCGCCGACGATGCCCCAGAAGATCACCCTGCGCTGGTGGATCGCGGGCACCCCGAAGTAGCCGAAGATGAGAGCGAAGACGAAGAGGTTGTCGATCGAGAGGCTCTTCTCGATGAGGTAGCCGGCGAGGTACTCGTTGCCCGCCGGGCCTCCGCGCAGGGCCCACACCACGGCGGCGAAGGCGAGGCCGACGACGGTCCAGATCCCACTCCACACGGCGGCCCGCCGGAACCCGATCACGTTCGCCCCGCGACCGAACATGAGGAGGTCCACGGCGAGCAGACCGACCACCACGAGCCCGAAGACGGTCCAGGTGAGCACGTCGCCGCTCATGCGCGTCCACGCCCGTTGCCAGCGGGTTCGGCGCCCGCCACGACACGTTCGAATGGCTCCATGCCACGACCTCCCGGCTGCTCGCGGATTCAGCCGGAGGTCTCTCCCTGGCAGCCGTGCTGCCGGCTCCGCCGGGTCGGGTGACCGGAATGACGACGGACGCGCTGGGCGGGATACTCCCCTCCGAGGGCGACCGATGCCGCCCTTCCAACGCCGCGACGTTACCGCAAGCGCCTGGGGGAGGCAACGAGTGCCGGTACGGGCGTTCGGTCCCGCGGTACCTCGGGCCGGCCCGTCTCAGGCGGTGGCAGCCTCGTTGCAGCCGACCGGCTCGCGGGCCTGGCCGTGCGCCGCCGCGGCGCGCCGGGTGCCACTCCAGCGGTCGCGCCGGTTCCAGAGCGTGGTCGCACCGACCGCCAGGCCGACGACCGCGGCTCCGGCCGCCGCGTCAAGGAGGAAGTGGTTTCCTGTGGCGACGATCATCATGAGCACGAACGCCGGGTAGGCCAGTCCGATCACGCGCCAGACGGGCCGGCGAACGAGCAGCGCGATCGTGACGCCCACGACGAGGGCATAGCCGAAGTGCATCGACGGGACCGCGGCATACGGGTTGAACCAGCCGCTCAGGCGCCCACCGTGCAGGTCGACGTCGCTGACCGTCTCGAGGGTGTCGACGAGGCCGGCCCCATGGAGGAGCCGCGGGGGCGCGGCGGGGAACACCACGAACACGAACGCCGCGATCGCGTTGGCCGCGATGAACATCGAGCGCACCATGGGGTACAGCGACGGGCGACGCCGGTACAGCCAGACGAAGAACGTGATCGTGACCGGCAGGTGCAACGCCAGATACGCCGTGTTGAGCGCCTCGACGAGGTTGGTGTGCCCGAGCGCCCACGCCTGGATAGCAGGCTCGACGAAGATGCCCGCGGCCTTCTCCAGCCCGACGACGTCCCAGGAATGGGCGAACGCGTCCTGCGAGCTGCCGATCGACAGTGCCCGCGTCGCCTGGTACGCGACCAGCGCAAGCGCGAACAGCGCGACCTCGCGGAGTCCAGAACGTGAGAATGGTCGCCAGCTCATGACGGCGACGATATGAAGCGGTGTCGACGCGGGAATCGGGGATGACCCCAAACCCCGTCCCCAATGTTTGGCCAGGACCACGCGTTCGGGACCCCCGACAACGCTGGCGCGACGCCGGCGCGGAGCGGGATCGTTCGGGGCGAAGTGGTGATGGGATCGTCCTCGCGGTGGTGTGGATCGGGATCGAGCCTCGCGACGGGCACGACATCGCATTGGCCTGCAGCCGGCGCTGCCGAACCCGGACGTCGCGACGCTCGGACACGCCGATCCGGTGGTGATCACTCACAGAGATCCCGCTGGACCGGCGGTGATACGTCGCGCGACCTGCGTCGCATGTGAGGCCGGCCCGGTGGTGGCTCAGGGGCCGGAGCCGGCGGATCGCGAGGCCGGATTGACCGCGAGCGCCTCCTGCCGGGCACGGAGCGACCGGCGCTCGACGTCGTTGCCGGCAAGCTCGATCGCCCGACCGTAGGCGTGCCACGCCTCGTCGTCGCGACCGAGCCGCCCGAGGAGGTCGGCCCGTGCGGCGTGCAGAAGGTGGTAGCCGTCGAGATCGAGCTCCTCCACGACCGCCAGTGCGACGGCCGGCCCCTCGAGTTCCGCGAGGGCGATGGCCCGGTTGAGCGCGACGACGGGCGTGGGGTGGAGGGCGACGAGCTGGTCGTAGAGCGCGACGATCTGCGCCCAGTCGGTGTCGGCGGCCGTCGGCGCCTCGGTGTGAACGGCCTGGATGGCCGCCTGGATCTGGTAGGGACCGGGCTGCCCCCGGCGCAGGCAGGCGCGAACGATGGTGTGCCCCTCGGCGATGAGATCCCGGTCCCAAGCGCGTCGATCCTGGTCGGCGAGGCGGATGAGATCGCCGGCTGCGGTTGCCCGCGCCCGCCGGCGCGCCTGGGCGAGCAGCATCAAGCCGAGGAGCCCCTCGGCCTCCGGCTCGTCGGGCATGAGCGACACGAGCAGCCGCGCGAGCCGGATCGCCTCGCCGCCGAGGTCGTCGCGGGTGAGCTGCCCGCCCGCCGACGCGACGTAACCCTCGTTGAACACGAGGTAGATCACCGCCAGGACCGGCCGGAGCCGATCCGGCAGTTCAGCGTCGTCGGGGACGCGGTAAGGGATGTTGGCGGCGCGGATCTTGTTCTTCGCCCGGACGAGCCGCTGCGCCATCGTCGGCTCGGGCACCAGGAACGCCCGTGCGATCTCGTCGGTCTGGAGGCCCCCGACGAGGCGGAGCGTCAGGGCCACCTGGGCGCTGGTCGCGAGCGCCGGATGGCAGCACGTGAAGATCAGCCGAAGCTGGTCGTCGACGAGGGTCTGCGGGTCCAGCGGATCGTCTTCCACGTTCGTGTGCACGAGGGCGGCCTGGACGTGCCGGTCGTCGCGCGATGATTCGCGACGGAGCCAATCGATCGCGCGGTTCCGGGCGGTCGTGATGATCCAACCGGCAGGGCTTGGTGGGATCCCGGTCTCCGGCCAGCGTCGCAGGGCGATCTCGAAGGCGTCCTGGACGGCGTCTTCGGCGACGTCGATGTCGCCGAAGACGCGTACCAGGCTCGCGATCGCCCGGCCGTGTTCCTCACGGAAGACCCGGCCGACGTCGACGTCCGAGGTCACGTCGCTCAGCCCTCCGGCATGTCCTGGAAGGGGCGCACCTCGACCGGGCCCTCGCAGGCGACCGTGGCCTTCCTGGCCCAGGCGAGCGCGACGTCGAGGTCGGCGGCCTCGATGACCCAAAAGCCGCCGAGCTGCTCCTTCGCCTCGGCGAACGGCCCGTCGGTCACGAGGATGTCGCCGTTCTGCTCGCGCACGACCGTGGCCGTGGAGGCGGGGTGCAGACCGCCCGCGAACACCCAGGCGCCGGCCGCCCTGATCTCGTCGTTGAGCTCGTCGACCTGGCGGTAGAGGCGCTGCATCTGCTCCGCGGACGGCTCGGGGGCGCCCTCGACCATGTGGACCGACAGTAGGTACTGGCTCATCTCGTTGCTCCTCGCGCTGCGGGCCGACCCGGTGCCGGCCCTGTCTCACCCTCTACACGAACGCCGCTCGTCGAAATCGACACTCCGGCGAATCTACCGCCGGGATGCGTTCCGATCGGTCGTCGGGTTCGTCTGAATGGGAGATTGATGCTACGATGTAGCACATGGGATCGGTCGGAGTCAGAGAACTGCGTCAGCACGCAAGCGCTCTGCT
Organism: uncultured Thermoleophilia bacterium; assembly: GCA_963706315.1. Taxonomy (GTDB): domain Bacteria; phylum Actinomycetota; class Thermoleophilia; order Miltoncostaeales; family Miltoncostaeaceae; genus CALMEC01. The sequence goes on from CAVPMA010000026.1 coordinate 8,788, forward strand.
GCGCAGGGTCAGCGCCGGGGAGTCCATCATCGTGACCGATCGGGGACGGCCCGTCGCCCGGCTCTCGCCACTTGTCGGTTCGGACGCCGCTGATCTGCGCGGAGCGGGTCTCGTGCGAGAGCCGTTGCGAAGGATGCGCGACGCGCCGGCGCCCGTCGCGGTGGGCGGCGGACATCTCACGGCGAGCGAAGCGCTCGCGATCGCCCGTGACGCCGAGCGCTGACCCCTGCCGTGGTATCTCGATACCACGGCATTCCTCAAGCTCGCCGTGGCGGAGGCGCGCAGCGACGAGATGCGCGCATGGTCGGTGGAGGAGGAGGCGCGCAGTGGGGCGCTGTGGTCCTCGGACCTGCTTCGTGTGGAAGCGGTTCGAGCAGCGCGCCGAGTTTCACAGGGTGCGCTCGAAGCGGTCCGTGACCGGCTCGAGCGGGTCGCGATCATCGCCGTGACGACCGATACGTACCAGCGGGCCAGCGAGCTCGACCCGAGCGTGCTCCGGTCGCTCGACGCCCTTCATCTCGCGGCGGCGCTTGGCCTCGGCGACGATCTCGAGGGGATCGTCACCTACGATGGGCGGATGGGGGAGGCGGCGCGGGCGCTGGGACTCCGGGTGATCGCGCCGTAGGACGCAGAACACGACATCTGCCGATGCGTGTCTCCGTTGCCCGAAGGGCGGCATCATGTCCGCACCGCATCCGACGGAGGTCACGCACATGAAGCGCCTCGGCATCATCACGGTCGCCATGCTTGCCGGCGCGGCCATTACCGCGCCGGCGATCGGCGCAAACAACCGAATCGTGCTCGGTCGGTCGATCGGGGCGCTCGCGATCGGCGACGAGCGGGCAACCATCGAGCTCCGCCACGGCCCAGGGGTGGTGCTCTCCAGCGTGCCGAACCCGGACTTCCCGCCCAACCCGAACTGGGTCATCCAGGTCGTCCGGTTCCCGCGGGTCGCGGTGAACGCGCGCTTTCCCACCGCCGAGGCCAGCATCAGCTCCGACCGTCTTACCACGCGTGCGGTTCGCTACCGGACGAGCAAGGGAATCGGGGTCGGCTCGACCAGGGCGTCACTCGTCGCGAAGCATCCGGCCGCGGTCTGCAGCGCGCTGATCTGCCGGATCGGCGTGAAGGCGGCGGGCCGGACCATCACGCGATTCCACATCCGAGCCGGCGCCGTCTGGAAGGTCGAGGTCGTGCTCCTGTAGGCAGATGGGCGGACCTGTCGAAATCGGCGATGGTGCGGCGTCGGAATGAGTGAGGCCGCAGACAGCGGCGAGCAACCCCGAGGGAGACCCGATGCCCAGATACATGCTCCTGATGTACCACCCCGTGGACGGGGGACCCGCGCCAGAGGAGATTGCGGAGCAACACGAACGCTGGATGGCGTACATGAACGCGCTCAAGGACGCGGGGCTCTTCGTCGCCAACCACGGCTTGCAAGGCGTCGAGGCCGCCACGACTGTACGTGTGCGCGCCGACGAGACGCAGATCACCGACGGGCCGTTCGCCGAGACGAAGGAGTACCTCGCCGGTTTCTTCCTGATCGACGCCGCCGACCTCGAGGTCGCGCTCGAGTGGGCAGCGCGGATCCCGAGCGCGACGTACGGATCGGTCGAGGTGCGCCCGATCTGGGGATGAGCCGCGCGGCAATCACGAGACATCAAAGGAGGCCAAGATCCTCTGCGTCAACGCCTACACCAAGGAATAACGACGTGCGGGTGCTCTGCAACTCGATGATCGAGGGCGGCGGCATCATGCGTGCCGAGAAGTCGATCGAGCTGGATCCCGTGAAGTCGGTCCTGCGGTATGAGAGTCGCCTCCGTGAGGCCGACTTCGCCCGCATCGTCGACGCGTTCCTCGCCGACGTCGAGAAGAAGTTCCTCCCCGCCGGGAGATGACCTGAGCGCCCGCAGCTCAGGTCCCCCCGTCGCTCCGGACCCGGCCGCCGCCGCGGAGCGTGCCTTCCGGGCGGAGCGCTCGGCGCTGCTTGCGACGCTGATCCGCCAGGTCGGGGACTTCCAGTTGGCGGAAGACGCCGTCCAGGATGCGTTCGCGGCAGCCGTGGCCACCTGGCCGCGTGACGGGGTGCCCGCCAACCCGGGCGCGTGGATAACGGTCACGGCCCGCCGCCGCGCGATCGACCGGCTTCGCCGCGAACGGGCGACCGCGGATCGAACCGCCCGACTCGCCGAGCTCGCGCGCATCGACGCCCAGGAGCACCGCGCGGAGTCCGACGACGGCGCCGTTGCCGACGATCGGCTGCGGCTGATCTTCACCTGCTGCCATCCGGCACTTGCGATGCCGGCCCGCGTGGCGCTTACCCTGAGGACCCTCGGCGGGCTCACAACCGGCGAGATCGCCCGCGCATACCTCGTATCCGAGCCGACCATGGCGCAGCGGCTCGTGCGGGCCAAGCGGAGGATCGCCGACGCCCACATCCCCTACCGAGTGCCGTCTGACGACGTGTTGCCGGATCGGCTGGCGGGGGTGCTGTCCGTCGTCTACCTGATCTTCAACGAGGGATACGCGGCGAGCGGGGGAGACCGCCTCGTGCGCGGCGAGCTGTGTACTGAGGCCATCCGCCTGGGGCGGCTGCTCGCGGGCCTGATGCCCGACGAGGCGGAGGTCCACGGCCTGCTGGCGCTGATGCTGCTGCACGATGCCCGTCGTGGCGCGCGCGTCGACGGTCTCGGGGGCTACGTGCCGCTGGACCGGCAGGACCGGTCGGCGTGGGATGCCGGCAGGGTGCGTGAGGGGCTCCGCGCGCTCGAGGCGGCCGGCAGGCGAGGACGAACGGGCCCGTACCAGGTGCAGGCCGCCATCGCCGCGCTGCACGTGCAGGCGCCGACGCCGCAGGACACCGACTGGATGCAGATCGCCGCGCTCTACGAGGCCCTCGCCCGGATCGCCCCGTCCCCGGTCGTCGAGGTCAACCGCGCCGTAGCCGTGGGATTCGCTTCGGGACCGCGCGCCGGGCTCGAGCTCCTCCAACCCCTGGTCGGGAGCGCGGCGCTTGACGGCTACCAGCCGTTCCACGCGGCGCGCGCGGAGCTGCTGCGGCTGTCGGGCGACCGATCCGGCGCTGCGGACGCGTACCGCCGCGCCATCGAGCTCAGCGCCAACGCCGTCGAGCGCGTGGAGCTCGAGCGGCGGCTGCACGACCTGTGATCGGCCCGGCAGCCTCTCGGTCGGGGTGCCGCGACATGGCCACCACGCTTTGCCTTGTCGCGGGGGATGCAGAACGATCACCCGTCCAAAGGCGACATAACTGCAGTTTGCGTGCGTTCAGCCCTGGACTGGCCTTGCGCCGCGCCTTCGGCGTTGTCTCGGTTTGGAACGGTGCGCGGGGCCGGGTGGAACTTTGGGAGCTGGCACGACGTCGAGTCCTGGCAGAAGTACCCCGACGCCGGGGACGCGCCCCC
>CAVPMA010000027.1:0-29909 GCA_963706315.1 uncultured Thermoleophilia bacterium
ATGGAACGTGAAAGCCCTGCATCCGTGGGGCTTTCGTCGTTATCGGACACCCCTCCATACATCACCGATACATCACCGCGACGGCGTTCGACAAGTTCCCGGCGGGCCCGGAGCACCTCGGGCGGCTCGTCCAGGAGGACATGCGAGTACACGTCGAGTGTCATGCTCGCTCGTGCGTGACCGACGACCCCCTTCACGACCGGGAGCGGCACGCCGGCCATCACCAGCAGCGAGACGTAGCGGCGACGAAGATCGTGGGGCGTGCAGAGGGGGATCCCCGCGATCTTGCATCCTCGGGTCATGGCCAGGCGAAGACCCTGGTCCGAGAAGCCTTCGAAGACCTGGGCGGTGAGGTCCCGATCCTCGAGCGGAACCTGGTCAGCGAGCTGAGCGAGGACATGGCGGGGGAGAGGGACCCAACGTCGCCCTGCGGTGCGACCCTTCGTGCGACCCCGTGCAACGCGAAGACGGCTGTCGCGCCAGTCGATATCGCCCCATGTGAGGGCCTGCAGTTCACCGACGCGCAGGCCGGTCCAATCCAGCACCTCGAGGTGCAGCCGGTACTTCGGGGAGATCGTCTCGAGCAGTGCGTCAACGTGCAGGGTGGTCGGCGGGTTGACCTCACCGACGGGGGCGAGTGGGAGACGAAGCCGATGGGACCGGGCCGGGTTGGGGTGGACCTCTGCGAAGTCGAAGACCTGGCGGATCGGGTCCAGGTACTTCCGCACCGTCGCTGGCGCCAGCTTCTCCGACATCCGTGAGACCCACCCCTGGATGTCCGCGAGTCCGATGCTAGCTGGCTCCCGATCGCCTGCGAGTCATGAGGAGGACACCCCCAGGTGAGGCTCGAGGCACCCCGACTGGGTAAAGGGTGGCGAGCACAGCAAGGCTGAGGACGATCGAAATCTTCCTCAGCCGAGCCGTTGGCCGAACGTATCGAATGGCCTCGAGGGGGCGGACGGATTCTGGCGTCGACTTGGCGTACATCGTGCGATCGGAGAAGCGTTTAAGGACCTACTTCGGTCCCTCGATATTGACTGGGTAGTTCGAGACCGCGAGACTTGGAAAGCCTCGTCGGAAGCTCGGAGACTCTTTGACGCCCGTGGGCATTATTGCTAGAGGAACGAGGAGCAGCCGGGCGTGGCGGCAAGCAGGGGCGGCTTCCGAGGTTCGGCGGCGACCACGTCGCCTGAGACACCCTGAAGGTCGGCGAGCGCTTCGTCTCGCCGCATCCGCGCGCCGACCGATACGCGTGGTGGCCATCCTTACTGTTGCACTGGCAGTCTCGACCTTACCGCTGGGATGCTCTCCACCGACGCCGCCACTCGTGACGTTCTCCGAGGTCAAGACAGATATCTCGAGGGGTGGCATGTCGGTTGCGGTTACGGTTAGCCCAACAGACAGCCAGGTCGCGATCGTCGCAAGCGACAGCGGCGGCCTATTCCGGACAACGGATGGGGGAACGACCTGGCAACACATCGACGCTTTCGCACCGTTTCGGGTTAACGATGTGGCGTTCGCCGCGCCGAGTTCCTCGATCGGCCAGGTCGTCCTCGCAACGACGGTGAGGGATGCACAAACCGATTCAAACGCCAACTACGGGGGTATCTGGAGGAGCGTCGATTCGGGGCTATCGTGGAGCCACGTGGCGCCGCCCACCAGCTGCACGCTTCCCCAAAGCGCCTTCGAGATCGCCTATCTGGGCCCAAACGATGTGTTCGTCGCAGCTGATTGCGGGGTCCTTTCGAGCTCCGACCTTGGGGCGACCTGGACGATGCTGCCGTCAACAGTGCGTGCGCGATCGGTAGTTGCTCGGCCATCCCCCACCGGCACGCTCCTTGACGTGTGTTTGTTTGGCCTGGGGCACCGCCGTTCGACAGATGGGGGTGCCACGTGGAGCCCCATCCATTCAGGTCCGATCTGCACTACGCCACACTCGGTCGCCGCATCTCCGCTCGAGCGGGACGTCCTCTTCGCGATCGCGCAGGGGCACCACCTCATCGAGTCCGACGACGGTGGACAGACCTGGCCGATCGATCTCCAAGCCACCGCGTACAACGAACGCCCAGTCTGGGTGAAGACCCGTCCCGCCGCAGATCAAGACCCCAGCCACTTTGACCTTTACTTCCCCGGGCGACGAGTGACGTGTTCCAACACTGTACCCCGCTGCCCGAGCAACAATCCGGGGGAGCGCTGGGCGCGGGTTCCCGACTCAAACCTGAACCACGACATCAATGGTCTAGCGTTCGACCCCCAGGGTTCCTGTCCCGTTCTGATGGTCGGCGACTACGGCGTCTACCGGAGGGGCGACCCGTCGGCCAACGCGCCGTGTGGTGCCGACTCGGCGTGGACCCATGTTGGTCGCGCGAGCACGGGGTTAGGGTCATTGCAGATCTACGACGTGACCGGGCAACTGCACGATCCAGCTTACGGGCAGGGGGCCCCCGGCAACGGCACCACCAACTTGTTCATCGGCACGCAAGATAATCTCTTTTGGGCGAATCAGAACGCCGGTGAGTCAGGCTGGCAGGGGTTCGGTAGCGAGGGTTCGTATCTGCAGACCGTCTATCAGGCCCCGATCGCACCCGACGCGCAGCTGCGGCTGACTTATGTTGAGTTCGGCGGCAAGGGTCAGGCGATGAAAGTTGAGCCCGACACCCAGGCCGGCACCTGGTCGGCGCCCTCCCCGTGGACCGCGGCTGACCCACCGGGGAACGCCACCGCTCCAGTGCTGATCTCACCAAACACCTACGTCCAGTGGAGCAGCGGTTCGCTGCTTCGCACCAAGGATGGAGGGTCATCGTGGTCGACTGTCAGCACGCTCCCCGCCGACCCCGTAGACCCAAGCGACGCACTGATGGTCCCAAGGTTCGGGCCGGGCCAAGTAAGGCAAGTGGGCGGGAGCGAAGTAACGCAAACGTCGAGTGGACCTGCGCTATACGAATACGTCAGGGACACAGCAGGTCGGACGGGCTTGGTTTTTGTGCCCCAAGTCTTGGCGGGTGTCCCGCAGACCACCGAGATTCGAACGTTCGACGGGCGCAACGGTAAGGGGGTCAGCAGTGGCCTTGGAGGGATCGCTAGTAACTGCTTTGGGGACGGCGCCTGGTATTGCCACGCCGTCTATGCGGCGGATCCGAATGACTCCCAAAACCTGATTGCGGCTGACCCCAAGCAGAAGGCGATACTGGGCAGCAATGATGGGGGAAACAGTTGGCACGACGTGGGCCTCACTGGCCTCGTCACCGCGGGCGGGACGCTCTCGTTCACCGACGCTCTCGGAGGTTCTCAGGCACATGTGATCGCCTATGACCCTTGGAATTCGAATCGGATCCTTGTGGGCACGGATCAGGCGGGGCTGATTGCGTCAGCGGACGGAGGTCGAACCTGGACTGCGCTGCCGGACACAAACCGGGCGACCGCAATCAGCTCGATCTTCTTCGATGACCGGACCGGCGCGATCTACGTCGCTACCTACGGGCGGGGACTATGGAAACTAACCGTCAACTGGGCCGCGTTGAATGGTGGTAACGCGAAACCCATCCCGCAGGCCGATTCAACGGCCCCGGCTGTCCAGCTCTTTGTCGGGTTCCGGAACACGGAGGTGAATGCCACTGCGGGCAACACGGTTCAGCTCACCCTTCCCGCAAGTACAGGCACCGTGAACCTCACCGCGCTGGCCAGAGACCCTCAGAGCGGCATACACAACCTGTCGATCTACGTCGGAACCACGACGACAACTTGCTCACCTAACTGCTCGGGAGGTCCGCCAGGGCTACCTGGCAAGCCCAGCTTCGAGAAGGAGCAGCCCGCAAAGTCCCCGGGTCAGACGATCACAGATGACCAGCTCCAGCTCCAAGGGAGCCTGAGCCTCGCGTCAGAGATTCCACAAGGACCATTAGGCCCGGGAATCGCTTCCAGGACGACGGTCATCGAGGTGACTGCGCAAGCCGATAACAACGTCGGAGGCAGGGCCCACGCAGCCGCCAAGCTGACCTTCACCCAGCCCTAGCGATCAAGCGTCGCTGGCAGCACAAGCCCTCGCGCATGGCTCGGCATCGACGAGTCGGCGTGATCCCCGGCCTAATAGTGATCGCCGGGCTTACCCAGACCGGGGGGACGCCCACCCGGGACACCAGAACGAAGAACAGGCGCCGTCGACCATAGCGCGGTGGGCCAGGTCGATGATGGCCCCGCCTTGGCGTCGATACGGCGTACAGCGCAACGATACGGGGAGGTATCCGGCGGCACGACCCGCGAGCCCGAACCCCACGTTTTGCAGCGTTTTCCTACCGCCCCGTGCCGTGGCGTACCGGCGTCGAATCAGCTTCCCAAGCTTGAGGTCGCGGGTTCGAGCCCCGTCGTCCGCTTCCCGCTCCTGATGCGGGTTCCCGCCCCATCAGGTGAGGTCGCCCGGGACCTGTTCGCGCAGATTTCGCGCAGGCGAGCCCGGCGGGCCTCCGTGATCGCCTCGACCATCGCGACGGCGTGGGCGAGATCGGCCTCCGCGAAAACGTGCCCGGTAGGTCCGCCAGATCAGCTTGCCGGAGGCGTGTCCCCCCATGGTCGCGTCGTCCGTGTCCCTCCTGTTCGCGGACGACGCCCACCGGGGGCCGGGCCTGGCCGAGCCCAGGGCAGGGGGCCACGTCAACCCCTCGCTGATCGGCCTCCAGCCCCTCGTCACGCCCAGTCCAGGCCCGCTCACCTGGACTGGGCGGAGGGCACAGCCCCAGGTGGCCCGCCGTCCCATCTCAGGGGTGAGGAGGCGGCGGGTCGCACGGGGACTGAGCCCAAGGCGGCCGCGGAGCTGGGGAGCTGCTGCGGCCGCCACCGGGACTACCCGAACCCACTCCACAAGTGACAGAAGGAACCACCTTGCCAGGCTAGGTCGCAATCCGGCGTGGTAGTTGGCTGCGGTGGTCGTTGCCCAACGCCTGCACCGCGGCATAGTCGCGGTCGCTGAAGACGGTCCGATGCGGCTTGCTCATCCCGGTAATCACAGCGATAGCCGGTCTGTCGAGTCCTCGTTTCGCGAGTTCCGCCTCGGCTCCATTCTCCAAGAGGCAGAAGAGCCGGAATTGTTGGCGACCTGGCCCGGTGACTCGGGCCTCATACCAGCCTCCCATAGGCCTTCGCATCGCCTCCCACTTCCCACCGCCGGAGAAGCTCGGAGGTGGGGCGGCCGCCACCGCATCAAGGATCGCTAGGAACTCGGCGTCAATGTCGCCAGGACACCCGTCGAGGAATTCCAGCGCGGGGGCGGTCCCGTCAGGGGTCACGTAGTAGATGATCGACCACGGTCGATGGCGACTGGTCACGTCACCGTGCTTACTAGCGCCGGACCAAGGATCGGCTTGGGCCAATCAAGCCGAGGCGGCGATGAGCTTCTCGCTACCGTGCTTCTTCTTCACCGCGCGTTTGCTGCCGCGAGCCTCACGGGAGCCAGCGGTCGGTCGGGCACCCGCCACGTCCTGCACCACGCGCTTGCTGTCACCAGCCTCACGCCGCACGACGGTCAGTTCGGCACCAAGCACGTCCGCAATATTGGCCAGGAGTGGAAACTCCGGCCGCGCCTGGTGGGAGGTGAACAGCCGTCGAATACTCGAAGGGTTTCGAGCGACTCGACGAGCTAGCTCCGCCTTCGACATGTTCTGCTCGACGCGAAGAGCATCAAGCTTGCGAATGACCTCGTCGACCTGGGCAATCTCCCGAGCCGCCCGCTCGTAAGCAGCCCGAAACTCGGAATCGCGAAGCCGCTCAGCACGGCGTCGCTCGTGGAGGCTGGTGTCAAGCATGGTCTTCTCTTTCATCTTGGGCATCCCCTGCAAGATACTCCTAGTGTTGCACCTATGCAACACCTTCGGGATCTTCATCGGCCTCAACATCCCCATGCCTTAGCGGATCATCCTCCTCGTCTTCCTGCTGCTGATCCTCGTCGTCTTCCCGCTGCTGATCCTCGTCGTCCTCTGTCGCGCCCACTCCACGCCATCGAACGGGAACCGGTGGCGACTGGCCCGCCAAGGTCTCCGACTAAGCCCGAGAGGGCCCTCTACGCGGCCTCGGTGGCGTTGGTGCGTTGGGGGCGCCGCGTGAAAGAAAGAGGTCGCTCGTAAGTGCTAGCGGGGTCGCAGAAACCTACGCCGGCGGCTTCCATCGCGCCCCGCGAGGGTATCGCTGAGGGCGAGGAGCGCCGTCGGCCGCTCTGTGGCTGGCGATCACCATGAACCGGGTGGTGGTGGTGGCCTTGCCGCGCCTCATCGGTCGCTCCTAGGGTTGTCGGATGCCTGTGTCGATCAACGGGCCCGGCGTCAGACCGGGAGTTTGCGCGCCACCGCGTAAAGCTTGCAGTAGTCGTAGGCGAACCCGTTGGGGCCCGCGGCGTCGTGCAGCGCCTTCTCGATCCGTTGGTCCAACTCGCTGTAACCACCGGGCGGGTTGTCGAGCAAGTGGGCCGCGACAGAGCGGGTGCGGGCCATGAACGCGTCCGGGTCCGTGTGGCGCCGCCGCCGCTCCATCCACACGTCGACGGGCTCGAGGCCGGCGGCGCGAAGGTCCGCGTCGATCTCGTCGATGTCGCGCTGATTCTTCGCGAACCAGCCGGTCCACTCCGCCGGCGCGCCGACCCGCTCGAGCAGCTTCCGCCACGAGTCCTCACCACCGCGGCCGACCATCAGGATCCCCAACACTCCACCCGGCCGAAGCGCCTGCGCCATCCGCGCCACCGCAGCGGTCTTGTCCGCGAACCAGTGCAGCGCCATCGCACAGAGGACCGCGTCGAATTCGCCGTCGGGGACGCCCATCTTCATGACGTCCTCGGTGCGCAGCTCCACCTGCACGTCGGGGAACTCACTGCCGAGCTTGGCGCCGAACCGCTCCAGCATCCCCTCGGAGGCGTCGACCCCGATGATCGTCTCGACGTCGAACCGCCGCACCATCGCCGCCGACGTCCAGCCGGTCCCGCAGCCGACATCGAGCACCCGACGGTAGTCGCCATGGGGGAACGACATGACCAGCCGGTCTGAGCCCGCGATGTTGTGGCGCACCGCCTCGTCGTAGGTCTCGGCGCCCTTCGTGAACCCCTCGGGCGCGCTGCTGCCGTAAGTCGCCAACCCGTCCTCGCCTCTCGTTCGTGGTGCGCAACTGCGAGAGCGGGGATCGTACCGCCGGTGACGCCGGCCGGCGGTCCCGTCGGGCCGTGGAGCTCGCGAAGCCACGCCTCCAGCTCGGGGCTCGGGGTGCCGCGCTCGCTCTTCAACTCCGGGAAGAGGATGTCCCTGCCACGCGCGCAGATGAGATCAGGCAGGCCGTGATCACCTTGGGATCGGGGTCCGCCACCCGTCGCGGGTGCTGCCCGCTCGTGAGTGTTGAACCCGCCAGCCGCGAAGGCGCGCCAGCTCGACGATCGCCCCCATGAAGCCCGTCTCGCTCTCGTCGGGTGGTGTCCGACCGCGGCTCACGGGTGCGCGCCCGTGACCGGCCCGGGGGGGCACCGAGGGGGGCACGCACCGTCACGAACGGGCCCCTCGGGGCGCGCCTGGCATGAAGCGGTGAAGGGCCGAAAACCGGCTGCGGGCGAGCGATTCCGCTCGCTGACCAGGGTATCGGCCTCACGGGCCGGAAAGCCGGAATGGGCGCGGCAGGACTCGAACCTGCGACGCGGGGATTGTGACCGCATCGACCGCATCCATCAGCTTAGGTTGTCACCCGCCCTTCAGCTAATTGCCGATCCGCCTCCTCCACAAGGGCGCATAGGGTCGAGATGAGGCGCATGTCGTCGACGGTACGGGCGCGGGCTTCGAGCAGGGCCGGGCTGCAGACCAGGTAGGCGAGGCATCGTGCGCGGCTGATCGCGACGTTCAGCCGGTTGCGGCTAAACAGGAACTCCGCGTCGCGGAGCATGTCGTCGCCGGTGGAAGTCGCCATAGAGAAGAACACGACCGGTGCCTCCTGCCCCTGGAACTTGTCGACGGTGCCGACCCGGACGCCGGGGAGCGCCTGGCGAAGCATCCGCACGTGGGCGTTGTACGGGGCGACGACCATGATGTCGTCCGGCGTGAGCGATCGCGTGTCGCCGTGCCGGTCGGTGTGGGAGATGCCCACAAGGCCCGCGATTGCCGAGCGGATCGCGTCGCGCTCCTGGCGCGACGACGAGGTGTTGCCGATGTGCGGGACCGGTACGTACCGGATCCCGGTGCCTGCCCCGGTGGCCTGGACGACGCAGTCGGGGTGGGGTTCGAGCCGCCCGTCGTAGATCTCGCGGGAGATGAAGCCGCAGACATCGGGGTGCATCCGCCAGGTCTGGGCGAGGAAGAGCCCCCGGTCGGGTGGGATCGTGGCGTCCCTGCCCAGTGCGTGCTGCAGCACCGAAAGGCCGGTGCCCTCCACGTGTGCGGCCTGGCTGACGTGCGGCAGCTGCTGAGGGTCGCCGAGGAGAATGAGGTTGCGGGCGGAGGTCCCCACGGCCAGCGCGTCGGCGAGTGACATTTGGCCGGCCTCGTCGATCACGAGGTAGTCGAACGCCTGGTCGTGCCCCTCCCGGGCGAACACCCATGAGGTGCCGGCCACCATCTGCAGGTTGGGGTCCTCGCAGTCCGCGTGGTTGGTGTGGTTCTCGATGCGGTCGCTCCCCGGAAACTCGCTGTCGGGCGAATCGCCGATTCTGCGTGCGCCCTGGTAGGTGAGGCCGAGTTCGTCGGCGGCGGCTTCGAGCTCCGTGAGGACGTTGTTGATGGCCTTGTGGCTGACGGCGGTGACGCCGACGCGGGCACCATCCGCAATGAGCGCCGCGATCATCCGTCCGCCCAGCCAGGTCTTTCCGGTGCCAGGGGGGCCCTGCACCACGAGGCAGCTCTCGTCGAGGCCCTTCGCGAGAGCGATCTGCTCGTCGAGGTCGAGGGTTTGAATCGGCTCACCGGCTGTGCGGCCGGCGATGCGCGTAGGCGTGCCGTCGAGCAGATCCCGCAGCGCCCGGTACGCCCGGTGGTCGTCGCGGATGCTCGTGGCGAAGCGTAGGAGGGCGGCCTCGTGGGCCTTTGTCTCCAAAGGGCCGCTAGGGATAAGGGCCGCGGGGAGTGGCTCGTCATGGCGGTTTCGGCGGCGTTTCACGACCAGTGTGTCGGCGTCGGCGTCGAGCGCGGCGATGGTGACGCCCTTCTCGGTGGCAGGGTCCGCCACTGGGGCTCCCGCGTGGAGCTTGTGCTCCTGTGCGGGGAACGCCATCTCGTACGCCAGGCTCTGCTTCTCGAGCCATGGGTCGACGTCGGTGCGCGTGAGCCCACCGATGGCTTCGTGATCGCGGATCAGCTCGTCCACCGTCATCTCGAGTCGGGCGAACCACTGCCACCAAGCGGGGCGCTTCTCGCGGCGGTGGTACTCGAGGAGCTCGCCCGCCAGCCACCTGCCGGAGCCGGGTTCGGCGTCGCGAACGAGCTCCTCGCGGAGGGCCAGCCGGGCTGCGCGGGCGTCGCTTACCTCGACGCTGGGGTCGCTCGGCGGATCATGCTCCCACCAAGGCGTGCCCGGCGGGCGGTTATCGACGAGCCAGTCGCGCAGGGCGAGGGTCGCGCGGCAATCCTCGTCGTTGTAGCGGGCGATCGCGACGAGGAGGGCCTGGTCGCCGGTGTCGCGCCACCGTTCGTATTCGACGACGGCGTCGGACCCCGAGCCGACATCGGCGGCGCGGGTGAACCCGGCGAGCTTCTCAGTGGTCTTCAGCCCGTAGCCGGGGGCCCCAACGACGAGCGCTTGGCGGATCACGGCATAGAGGTCCACGAACACCTCGGCCCGCAGCAGATCGTCCACCTCAGCCTCGCGGGTGCTGGGCTGGGCGGCGAGGCAGCGGAGCGCAGATGGCTCGGCGGGGCTGTAGTGGTATACGTGCATACTGGGGTGCTCTGCTCGGCGGGCGGTGATGAGGTCGACGAACTCTTCGAACGCCTGAGCCTCGCCAGCAGGGTTGTGCGCCCAGATCGGGCGGTAGCGCCACTCGCCCTCCTCCAGTAACACGAGCCCAAAGAGAAACCACAACTCGCGGGCCGGGTCCCAAAACGGATCGCCCTCGAGGTCGAGGAAGACGTCGCCGGGGTCGCGGTGGGGCAGCCGTGCGAACCCGCGCCCCTCAGCGCGGGGCAGGCGGTCGTAGGGCAGGGTGCCGCGGCGGCGGCCCTGAAGCTGCAGCCGAGCCTGCCACTGCAGGTTGGCGAGCGCGTCGGGCCGAAGGTCGGCAACTTGGCGACTCGGGTCGGTGCCAGCCAGCTTCGTGAGCGTGTCGATGCCCGCGGCACGCAGGGCGTCGACGTTGTCGCGACGGATACCGGCGACGGCGGTCAGGTGATCGGTCTGCTCCCATGTGTCTTCGCAGTAGCTTCGGAAACCACAGATCGCGCAGTGCGCGCACGGGTAGGCCTCGGTCGGCTGCGAGTTCATGACCGCTTCTCGTAGCGCGGTCTGAGCCCGGCGGACGTAGGCGGCGACCTCGGCGACGCGGATGGTCTCCCTGCGTCCGGATCCGAGCTGCAGGTGCATCTCCCGCGGCGCGACCTCTTGGATCCGTTCAATCCACTGGCTGTAGACCGTGAGCTGCAGGACGTGGTGGGGGAGGGCTTCGTTGCGGGCGAGCTTCGTGTCGACCGCCTCATATCCCCAGTCCCCTAACCCCGTTGGACCCCGAACCCGCTCGAGGAAGTCCGCCCGCCCGCGCCAACCGTCCCCGGCGAACGTCGCCTGGTAGATCACTTCCGCTCCGTCTCGCATCGCCTGCTCGGTAGCCTGGCCGGCGGCGTTGAAGTCCCGGTCGGTCAACGGGATCTTCACGACCTTCCGCCCTCGATTCTCAAGAGCGCTGAGGTATTCGCGTTCGTGCAGGTCACCCTTCGCCTGGATCAGCTGTTCGTACGCACCAGGGGTGTACGGTCCTGGCCCGGCCCCGCGGGCGTGGACGAGTGCGAGTGCCGTTGCGTGACGGCATCCGAGGTGGATGCCCAAGTCGGTCGGCGCCAACCAAAGCATGCCGGTGTCGAATCGCATGGTCGACATCCTTTCGCAAGCGGTCGGAAGGCTCATGAATCCCACCACGCCTTCCCCTGTGGCGAGTGCGGGGAAGACTTGAGGCTGCCTATCCGGTGCGAATGATCGCGATATCCAAGGGTTCGAGGGTCGACAAGCCGACGGGCGCGCCCATCACTCCTACCCTCCCACGTGCGCCTCGCTCCGCACGTCTTGCGTACTGGCCGCAACAGCAAGGATGGCGTGGCGCTGGTTGCTCTCCAACGCACGAATATCCCGGCCTTGAAAGAGGATATGAAACCGTTGCTCGAATCATCGTTGACCCGGTGCGCACGCTCGACGTTCGGAGGTCAACGAGCGTCGTGCTCGGTGGCGTGCGGAGCGTGACGAGGGCGATCGAGGTTCGCTTCGCGCCAGCCGTCCACCGAGACTGGATCGAGGGTAGTGTAAGCGCCCAAAGAACAGGACTGTCCGCTTATTAGCTACCGACTCTAGTCTCTGCGCACTCAGATGACCGCTCCTCCGCCCTACCGAGAAGAGCTTCTCGGTTCGTTCTCGAAGTCCGTAGCAAGACCTGAAGATCTATCAGGGCGTACTCCCTGACGCTACAACGAAAGAATGCCCGGCACACCTCACTGGGTTCCCAACAGGATGGCACACGGAGCTATGACTCAAGACCCGGGCGCGGCTACCGAGGTAGATCTTCGACGGCAATCGCACGCGCTTCGCGCTCATGCTCCGGGCCGGAGACCCCCTCGGGCATCCGGGTCAGCGTCCCATCGGCGAAGGGAACCCGGAGGAACTCCGACTGGCATCCCTCGACCGGGCCGCCGTACGGCCAAAAGCCAGTACCGAAGCCGAAGGCCCCGGCACCGGCCTCACACGGAAACACGCCGTCACGGCAGTAAGAGCAGGACCCGTCGACCGGGAGGGGGAAGACGAGCACGCGATCTCCGGGGGCAAAGTTCGCAACCTCCCGCCCCACCGCCACGACAGTCCCGACCTCCAGCCTGAAGGTAGTCGGGCCATAGGTGCCGAATCGGGGCCCTCCGGAGAGGTCGTGAGCTTTCGAACACCCACAACTCGCTCGGAGGCACGACGAGTACCCCAGCCGCTCGGAACGTCTACGGGTACAGTCAAATGGAAGCGCGATTACCGCCTCGGGAGGTAGCGAGAGAGGTCACATTACTTCGCTCGCGGCGTCTGATCCCGCACCGAAAGCCTGTACTTGACGTGGCCCTCGGCCCAGTCGACCATCATCTTGCGAGGCGTCTTGCGAGTCTTGGGACGTGGGTCGCGATAGAACGGGGTGCTGCTGAAGGCAACCTCTATGTCGACGTGCTCGGCCTGGTATGCCGGCAGTTCCTCGACGATCGGCGCGATCTGGTTCTGCCCGGGTGCAAGGCGCGCGATCGTTCGCGGCAGCGAGACCGTAAGCGTCGCCTCACTCTGCGGATCGACTGACATGAAGCTTGGCAATATGAAGTTGCCGCTGGGGCTCATCTCCTGCAACCCGCGGTCGGAGAGTTGCACCTCAAGAGTCTTTGTCGCGGGGTCGTAACGGAGCGCACGCACGCTGGAGTACGCGTGCATAGTCCGCGTGCTTGTGTTGTGCAAGTGCACACGGAGAGTCATCTCCTTCTGCAGATCGTCATGCATCTCGGCATGAACAATTTTGAGTTCAGTAGGCATGATGTTCACCTCCCCAGCGCTCCTCGACAAGCGACGCTTTCTCGGGTTCTAGGACTGCGGCGAGCCGGCGCCCGAAGCGTCGCCGAGTGTCCGGAGTGCGTAGCAGGGTTCTCTCCAAGAACCGAAGCTCCTCACTCAAAGTGTAATCTGAAAGTCGATTCCAGACCCCCGTGATCGGCATGCGCGCGGACCATCCGTCGAAACGCTCGGCTAGCCGCCTACCGATCTCCTCGGTCTCGACATCACGTAGGCGCCAGAGGAGCGCGTCGATCAGCGTGCTGATCGGATCGATGAGGGCCCAGGTGACGTACTCGCTCGGCCGTGCCCGCTCGTTTATGAGGGACGCCAGCGCCGCCTCGGCCTCGAGGGCCGGCGTCGCGGACGCATCAAGCAAGTCGCGTCCACGGGCGACGTCCTGGGCTGAGAGATCTGCGAGCTCGGGCTTGGCTGCGACCTGTGCGTCAAATCGGCGTCCCAGTTCGGTGACGTCGATCTTCTCGATGCCGTGGGCTCGGATGAGGTCGAGCGCCACCGTGAGCGGCCCGACGAACTGGATGCGTACCGTTTCCAGTAGTGCCGACGAGTGCGCCATGAGACGGCAGACCTCCGGGCTGAAACCGTAGTAGTCGTCGTGAAGATGTTGGAAGAAGTCGTAGCCGACCTCCGAATGCCGAAGCACGCCGTCGCGGACCTCGCGGAGGGCATTCACCTCGGCCGAGTAGGCGGAGCCGGTTGCGACGCTCGCGACGATGCAGCATGACGACGACTGGCAGCCGGCGTTGGCGCAGTGATCGGTCGGATCCCGATGTGGCATCCCGAGTTGGTCTCGCATGTCGTTCTCGTCGGTCTCGGCCCTCTGTTCCTCAGGGGAACCCGTGCATCCGTTGTCGCCGAGCGCTAGGGAAGTGCCGTTCGCCGTGTGGAAGGCGTGCGAGAGCTCGTGGTAGAGAATCACCGCAGAGGGTGTCTCAAGCGAATACGTGCCTGCGGGGTCGCCCTGCTTACGGGCGCAGAGGCCGCTCCCGTTGTTGTCCGACGTGTCATAGAACACGATGACCGACGCTGTCGGGTTGTCGGGGTCTCCGACCGGCCTGCTAGTGCCGTTTCCGGCCATCATGGTGCCGTCGAGCAGCGTGAAGTTGCCGCCGCAGGGAACGATGATGATGTCGATATTGTTCGCGTTGACGGCGAAGTTCGTGTTGACGAGCGCGTCGAGCCGCTGGGCCGGAATCCCTGGGTCAGTCCGGTCATAGGTGACTTGCACGAGGTTGTTGTTCGGCGCGGACTCGCCGTAGCCGGCGTGCCCGCCGCCGCCGAGATCGGCGTGCGAAATGGAGAAGAGGTCGACGGTGGCGTTCTCGGGGAAGACATTGCCCGCGCCCGCCCCCGCCGTGTCGGTGGCGATGAAGAGCGTCATTGCCCCCGCCCCTCAGCCCTTCTTCTTGCCGGACTGGGAGTCCGGCGGCTGCCAATCCTGCCCCTTAGGCTCGTAGTTATTGAGCTCGCCTTCACGGCACGGCTCGTAACAGGGCTCCGGCTTCTCCGGCTCGGGTGGACAGCATTCGGTGATCTTGGCTTCTGCCGCGTCCAAGCGCTCGACCTCGAGCGTCTCGCGTGCATGCACGAGTTCCAAGATCTTCTCGAGCCTCACAACCGCGTCGCGCGTGACCGTATCGATCTCGATCAGCGTATCGAGCCGACGGAGCATGCGGCACTCCAGGTCCGCCTGGATCTTGAGCCAGCAGATGATTGTCCCGTTCTGCTCGACGTTGTCCTCGAGCAGCACCGCGACCTTCTTCTCCACCTCCAGAATTGCAAAGAGCCCCTGCGCGATGGCAGTCTCGTCCGCATCCAAGTGTTGGGTCAGTGTATCGATGCGATCGGCGGTGAGCGCGGTGCTGGCCTTGATCTGGTCGAGGTCGTTCTTAATCTGATTGGCGACGTCCTGCAATGTCGGCATGGATCCCCTCCACACAAAGCGTGAGCATTTCATGAAACAAACTCACGTGTTTCGCTCGCGACCTTCACCAGGCCACGGTCCTGTCACTAAAGAGAGTGACTTCACCCGTCGTTGATACACCCCTTGGCTCTTGTCGGCCGACGGCCGGCGGGGCAGGGTTGCAACGTCCCTGCGCTGTCTCCACTGGGGACATCGCGGAAGCCAAACTTCGTCGACCCCTGGCGGAAGGATCGGAGGTCGTGCGTGGCCAGGTTGACAGCGTTACAAACCGGCGCCATGCTCGCCGTGGCTGAGGAGAACCACGGAACTGCCGGACGGGCCAGTGATGGGAGCTGAAGATGGTCTCGAGCGGACGCGTGCAAACGCATTCGAGTCGCGCAAGTTGCTCTTCGCGTTCATCGTCGCAGTCGCCGCCATCGCGGCGCTCATCCTGATCCTGTTAATCGGCGCTTGGCACTGGTCAGACGCAAAGGACGGCGCAGCGGTAATCAGTCCGATCGCGGGTGTTGTCGGCACCATAGTCGGCGCCTACCTGGGACACCAAGCCGGCTCCGCTGGTCGTGAACGCGATGCGGCCGACAAGCGTGAGTGTGAACGGATCGCTCAGCAGCTCGCAGCCGTGGCCGATCCCACTGCTGCGGCGAAGATACTCGGGATAGACTGCAGTCGGGAGCCACCAACTAATTGACTCAAGATCTGGTCCAGCCGCTTTGCTTCTCGCTTTCGACCGCTATTGACACCGGACACGTTCGTCGTCGCTATCAGCCGAACCGCTTGCGGAGACGAGCGGCGCGATCCGCACGATGATCACGTCGCCGCCAGGATGGAGAGCTTGGTCGTCCCCTTAGGGCCGCCTCTTGGTCATGGCCGGCTTTGCCGCGATCTTCTGGTGCGAGCCCCGAGGCATCACCGAGGCATCACCGCAGCGGCATTCGCCGCACTCATCGCATCCGGCGACATGGCGATTTGCAGGGATTTCGCGTAGCGACCCGATCCATCATCCTGGAACCTGGTACCCGCCACCTTGTCGAGCAGCTGAACGGCCTGATGCGCCTCGAGGCCCTCTGCGAAGCCGCCGCTGCCTGACGCGGCGAGGGCGGTTGTTCGGTCGGCCCGCGGCTTCACCGTTTTCACAGGTTGGCGTGGTTGACTGAAGCTATGCGTCAGACCGAGCCCGCCGGGTCGACCCAGGACGCGCACGCCGAGTCTCGTGGAGGGGCGCTGTCCTCGCCGCCGCCGCTCGCCGGTCGCGACGCCGTCCAAGTCGGCAGCCTTGACGGGGGTTTCCCGGCCGTATCGGGCCTCGCCGTTCGCACGAGCGGGTTGACGAAGTACTACGGCGACAGGCCCGTGGTCGACGGCGTGGACTTGGCGGTGCCTGGGGGCGTGGTGAGCGGGTTCGTCGGCCCGAACGGAGCTGGTAAGACGACGACGCTGCGGATGCTGCTCGGGCTCGTTCGCCCGAGCGCGGGCAGTGGCGAGGTGCTTGGCGAGCCGATCGATCATCCCGAGCGGTACCTGCCGCGTGTGGGTGCGCTCATCGAGGGGCCCGCGTTCTATCCGACGCTGTCCGGCCGCCGGAACCTCGAGGTCCTTGCGAGGTTGGGCGGCCACGACGGGCGGAGCATCGATCGGCTGCTGGGGCAGGTCGGGCTGGGAGAGCGCGGAGACGACCCGTTCCGCGCGTACTCCTTGGGCATGAAGCAGCGGCTCGGCATCGCGGCGGCGCTCCTGCCGGAGCCGGAGGTGCTGATGCTGGACGAGCCGGCGAACGGGCTGGACCCGGCCGGCATCCGTGAGATCAGGGGGCTCCTTCGGGGGCTGGCGGACGGCGGCATCACGGTCTTCGTTTCGAGTCACCTGCTATCGGAGGTCGAGACCATCTGCGACCACGTGGTCGTGATCGACAGGGGTCGGCTGGTCTTCCAGGGCGGGATGGAGGCGCTCCTCGCCGCCCAGCGGTCCGAGATCGTGGCGGCACCAGAGCGTCCTGAGAATGTCGCCGCCCTCAGCGCCCTCGTCGCCCGCGCGGGATACGTCTCGTCGACGGTCGACGGCGAGGTGCATGTCGCGGCGCCTTCCGAGTGGGCGCCTGAGCTCAACCGGCTGGCGATGGCGGAGGGGATCACTCTCGCGGCGCTCGGCGTGCGGCGCGGGACACTCGAGGAGGCCTTCTTCTCGATGACGAAGGATGTGCCGGGGGCGGCGCGGTGACCCGGGCGTTCTCGAGCGAACTTGTGAAGCTGCGCCGGCCGGGGCTCCTGTTCGGAGGCGTGGGTGCGCTCCTGGGCTTCACGATCCTGGCGACGGTGCTCGGGATCGAGCGGGCGACGGATGCGATTGCGCAGGGTGAGCGTCACGGGTTTCGCACGACGCTCGCGTTGCTCGGTCAGCCGGCGGGGCTGGTTCACGGCATCACGGCGGCGGCGCCGCTTCTCGGCATCGTGGTGCTCGGCATCTTCGCGTCGGCGTTCGGCGGTGAGTACTCGACGGGCGTGTTGCGCAGCCTCTTGGTGCGCGAGCCGAGGCGTCTTCGTTTCCTCGCGGGGAAGTTCGCGGCCCTGGCGGTCTTCGCGGCGGTCGTCGTGACGCTCGCATGCGCCGTGAGCATCGCGATCGCATTTGCGCTGGCGCCGTCGAAGGGGATTCCGACCGATGAGTGGACGAGCAGCGCCGGAATGCACGCGCTGTGGAGCGCGGAGTGGCACGTGGTCCTCTCGTCGCTCGGATACGGCACAATCGGCGCGGTGCTGGCTCTGGTGTTTCGTTCGCCGGTGGTGGCGATGGGGGTCGGCGTGGCCTGGATGCTTCCGGCTGAGGCGATCCTGAGCGCCTCCTGGTCGAGTGGGGACCGATGGTTGCCGGGGCGCCTGCTCGACGCCGTCGCGCAGGGCGGAAGCGACGCGGCCTCGCTGCAGCACGCGGGTGTGCTGTCGCTGATGTTCGCCGCCGCCGCGATGGTTGTCGGCGCGACGCTCTTCGTCCGGCGCGACGTGACGGTCTGACCCTGCAGATCGGTCAGGCCGGACTGGCCCCCCGGGTCGCGCTCCGGGGTCGGGGCACGCGTATCCAGCGCCGGCCAGGCGCCGCCGCGCCGATGTAGCTCAGCTAGACGGCTTCGGTGACCGCCGCAGGTTCGAGCCCGGTAACCGTGAGGCACCCGGACCTGCAAACAGGGAATCCCGTTTTCAAGCGGGTCGGGCATCAGCGAGGCGTGACCTGGGCGCGGCCGTGAGTGCCGATCTTTCCCCGTTGGTATCAGTTGGCCATGCTCCCGGGGCACTGCTGGCGACGCGGCGTGGGGCGAAGTTCGACGCCCGGGCCCGAGGGTGGCCGGGTTCTCATCCTGCTTTCAGGTTCGAGTGCTCTCATTCCTGTGTGGGGAGCCTTGAGATGGGACGCCACGAGGCGCCTGTTGTGCACGAGCGCGGCGGGTGGCGCCGCGGCCGTGGTTGGGGGTGCAGGGGCTGATGAGCGGGTCGACGCTGGCGGCCGTCGCGCGGGCAGGTCGGGAGCGCAGGCCACAGGAGAACTCCAGGATCACCGCAATGGTGGGGTCGCTTCTCCTGGTGATGCTTGCGGTGGAAGGGGCGACGCTGCTCTCGCTTCGCTCGCTGCTGAGCGTCCACGTGTTCGTCGGGATTGCGCTGATCGCCCCGGTCGCGCTGAAGCTCGCATCTGCGGGTTACCGGTTCGTGCGCTACTACACCCACGACCCCGCCTACGTGCGAGCCGGGCCACCGGCGACGATCCTGCGCGTGTTGGCGCCGCTTGTCATCGCGGCGACCGTGATCCTGCTCGCAAGCGGGGTGGCGCTCGTGGCCTTGGGCCACCGGAACGACGCGGTGCTCGGGCTCCATAAGGCCAGCTTCGTGGTCTGGCTCGTGCTTACTTCGATCCACGTCCTGGGCCATTTGCGCTCGCTCCCGCGCCTGCTGCGAGGCCACGCGGGAGCCACGGCATCCCCCTCGACGATGCCCCGAAGGCGCACGCCGATGACGGCGGTGCTGCTCGTCGTGGGTGTCCTTGGCGTGGGGATCGTCGCCGGTGCGCTGAGCCTGCCGGCCGCCAGGGGCTTTCAACGCGAGCACCGGGGATCCCGCCACGACAGGGATGTTCGGCTCCCGGGGGTGCAGGCGCCAGCCGTCTCGCGAAGCTATGGGCCACTGCGAGCCGGAGACCCACCCTGGCGCGGCCGCGTAGGCCAGGCCTGACGCTCGCGAGGTGTCGTTTGCCGAGCGCATTCAGTGGCGCAGCCGAGGCATCACCGAGGCATCACCGCGGTAGCACTAAGCGCACTCCTCGCACTCAACGACATACCGATTTGCAGGGACTTCGCTCAGCCACCGGGTTCCTGATCTTTGATCCCGTTATCCTCCATCTGACCAAGAAAGCCCTGCAAGCGCGGGGATTTTCTTGCTTCGGGCACGGGTCGAGGCATCACCGGGGCACGATCGGCGAGCAGGACGGGCTTACCCACTTGCCGGAGCGCCTGATGCGTCAGACGCGGTGCTCGGGGTTCTCGTAGTCGAATCGGGCGCCGGCGTCCCAGAGGCTCTTCTGGTTGCCGTGGGCCGGGATCCCGCCGGCGTCCTTGATCAT
Organism: uncultured Thermoleophilia bacterium; assembly: GCA_963706315.1. Lineage (GTDB taxonomy): Bacteria > Actinomycetota > Thermoleophilia > Miltoncostaeales > Miltoncostaeaceae > CALMEC01. The sequence goes on from CAVPMA010000027.1 coordinate 19,259, forward strand.
TCGTGCCATGTGCAGCAGGTTCCAGGTGAGGAACGTGGTGTTGCGGTTGGTGAACTCGTTCTCCGGGCCACCCGAGCCGGCGTCCAGGTAGCTCGGCCCTGGTCCGGCCTCTCCGAGCCAGCCTGCGTCCGCCTGGGGCGGGATTGTGTAGCCGAGGTGTTGCAGCGAATAGAGGATGTTCATCGCGCAGTGCTTGGCGCCGTCTTCATTGCCGGTGATGATGCAGCCGCCAACGCGACCGTAGTAGGCCCACTGTCCGGCGTCGTTGAGCAGGTGGCTGTTGCCGTAGAGCCGCTCGATCACCCGGGTGCAGACCGATGACTTCTCGCCGAGCCAGATCGGGGAGAGCAGCACCAGGATGTCTGCGGCCATGACCTGCTCGAAGATCGCCGGCCATTCGTCGCGCTCCCAGCCATGCTCGGTCATGTCCGGGTAGACACCGGTTGCGATCTCATGATCCACGGCTCGCACGAGCTGAACGTCCACGCCGAGCCGGCGCATGATCGCCATCGAGCGGTCGGCCAGTCCCTGCGTATGGGACACCCCCGGCGAGCGCTTCAGCGTGCAGTTGATGTAGAGCGCCCGCAGATCCGAGAAGTCCCATTGCGCTTGCTCGCAGAGTTGCTCCTGGCGCGGGTCAAGGTCCCGGTTCATATGCTGGTCCTCCCTCGTCTGGCCGTCGATTGGTGCCAAGAAACCCCGGCGCGCAGCCGTTCGTCAAGCGAAGGGGGGCGAATCGATACGGCGCCCGAGCTTGGCGGGAAGCACGCCTCGCCTCGTTGGCCAAGAATCGGTCGTCTTGTGCTTGGAACGTCCCACCCGCCTCCCGTGTGAAAGCAGGTGTCGAATGTTCCACAGCCGTCCACCACGATCAACACGCGCTATGCGGGCGCCTTGGCCTGGTATCACCCGTGCATCACCACGTGCGGACGGGGTAGCCTCGACGGATGAGCCTGGCAGCGCGTCGCCCGCTCGGGCGAAGCGGTGTAGCCGTCTCGCCGATCTGCCTCGGCGGGAACGTCTTCGGCTGGACCGCGGACGAGGCTGCCTCCTTCGCGGTCCTGGACGCGTTCGCCGGCGCCGGGGGCAACTTCGTCGACACCGCCAACAGCTACAGCACGTGGGTGCCCGGTAACCGCGGCGGCGAGTCCGAGGAGATCATCGGCCGTTGGATGCGGACTCGCGGCAACCGGGACCGGATCGTCGTGGCGACGAAGGTGGGCTCCCCGATGTCTGGCCAGCCCGGTGGCCTCACCCGCAAGCTGGTCCGTGCCGGCGTCACGGCGTCGCTGCGTCGGCTGCAGGTCGACGTGATCGACCTCTACTACACCCACTGGCCCGATCCGGGCACGCCAGTCGAAGAGACGCTCGGAGCGCTTGACGAGCTGGTCCGCGAGGGGTTCGTCCGCGCGATCGGCGCCTCGAACGAGGACGCGGCTCGGCTCCGCATCGCGCTCGATACGAGCGCCCGGTGTGGGCTCGCGCGGTTCGAGGCGGTCCAGCCGCCGTACAACCTGATCGACCGCGCCGCGTTCGAGGGCGGCCTCGAGGCCCTATGCGCCGAGGAGGAGCTCGGCGTAGCGCCCTACTATGCGCTGGCGCGCGGCTTCCTGAGCGGGAAGTACCGCCCCGGCCGGCCCCTGCCGGCCAGCCCGCGTGCGGCCGGGGTGGCGAGCGCCTATATGAACCACCGCGGCTTCGCGGTACTCGATGCGCTCGACAGGGTTGGCGCTGCCCACGGCGCGACCCCCGGGCAGGTCGCGCTCGCCTGGCTGATCGCGCGCCCGACCATCACGGCCCCGATCACGAGCGCAACCTCCGCCGAGCATGCCGGGGAGCTCGCCGCCGCGGCGGCCCTCACGCTGGGAGATGACGAGCTGCGACTGCTGGATGGCGCTGGTGCCACGTCCAGCCCACGTCGCGTCCCGCAACATCCTTGACGCCCCCGCAACCCCGGGAAGCCAGTCTGTCGCCGTCCTCGATGGCCCAATGCGCCCCACAGGTCGTCGGCCACTCGCGAGCGAAGGATGGCGCTCGATCTCTCTGGACACTCCGTAGAGACTGGCGTACCGTCGCGCTCCGTGTTCCTCGCCCTCCGAGAGATCCGACGAGCCAGGGCCCGCTTTGGGCTGCTCATGGGTGCGGTCGCCCTGCTCGTGTTCCTGATCCTCACCCAGCAGGCACTCCAGAGCGGCCTCATCACCTCGTTCGTGGGTGCGATCAAACGCCAGTCGGCGCCCGTGCTCGTCTACTCCGTCGACGGCCAGCGCACGCTGCAGGGCAGCGCGATCTCGCCGTCCCTCGAGGACGCGATCACCGGGGTCCCGGGGGTGGTCGACGCCGGACGCATCGTGCAGGGGACGTTCACGGTTGTCGTCGACGGCGGCGACCAGTCCGACGCGGCGCTGATCGGGTACGAGAAGCCCGACCTCGGCGGGCCCGACCGGCTGAGCGCCGGGCGCATGCCCAGTGCCGGCGGTGAGGCGGTGGGGAGCTCGACCGACTTCGCGCTGGGCGACCGGGTCCGGGTCGCAGGGGCCGACGGCGGACCCGAACTGCGGGTCGTCGGCCTCGCCGACGACGCGCAGATACAGGTGACGCCGACGCTATTCGTCTCGTGGTCCGACTACGTCACCGCCGCCAAGGCGGCGAACCCCGATGCCACGACGGTCCTGCCCAGCGTCGTCGGCGTCCGTCCGGCCGAGGGCGTCTCGGCTGAGGCGCTCACCGTGCGGATCAACGAGGCCTCCGCCCAGGCCGACGCCCTCACCCGCCAGCAGGCCGCGGCCAAAGCGCCCGGGGTGGCAGAGGTCCGGCAGTCGTTCAACGTGATCTTCCTGCTGTTCGTGCTCGTCGTGCCCCTGGTGACCGGGCTGTTCTTCCTGATCATCACCTTCCAGAAAGCACGGGCCCTGACGCTTCTGCGCGCCATTGGCGCGCCCGCAGCCGTGCTGGTCCGGTCCCTGCTGGTGCAGGTTGTGATCGTCATCGGAGGGGGCATCGTGGTCGGCACCCTGCTGTACGCGCCCCTGTCGCAGGCAAAGCTCGGCAACCTGGAGCTGCGCTTCGATCCGGGTGCCGTGGTGCTCTGGGCCGCGCTGCTGCTCGTGCTTGGACTCGTGAGCGCGGTCGCGGCGGCACGCCGCGTCCTGGCCATCGACCCCGTCGAAGCCACCACCGGGGGCGGTGCGCGGTGAAGCTCGCCCTCCGGGAACTCCGGCGCCGGCCCGGACGGTTCGTCGTCGCCACGACGATCCTCACCCTGATCGCGTTGCTCCTCATGTTCCTCGGCGGCCTGCTCGACGGGCTGACCGCTGGGAGCACCGGTGCGCTGCGCGCCCAGCAGGGTGAGCTAATCGTGTACTCGTCCACCTCGCAGGACTCCCTGGTCCGCAGCCGCATCACACCGGAGGTCCGGCGGGTCGTGGAGCAGACCGCGGGGCCCGGCCAGGTGGCGGGTCTCGGAAGCGTCCAGCTCGGCGCCCGCATCGAGGGTCACGGCCCGCGGGACCTCGTGCCGGTTGTGCTCTTCGGCTACGAACTTCCGCCGCAGGGGCTGCCCGACGAGCCGCCCGGTCCCGGTCAGGTCTATGCCGACAGCTCGCTGCGGTCGGAGGGAGTCACCGAGGGCAGTGCCATCCGGCTCGGTCCCGCCCAGACCCCCGTCGAGGTGATCGGATTCCTCGACGACAGCCGCTACTCGGGGCAGGGCACCCTGTGGGGCTCGCTCGAGACGTGGCGCTCCGTTCTGGCCAAGAACCGGCCGGGAGCACGCGTGGGCGACGGAGTCGTCCAGGCACTCGTCGTGGACGGTGGGGCGGACCCGAGTTCCCAGGCCGACGCGATCGACCGGGCCACCGCCGGTGCGACCTCGACGCTGACCATCGGGCAGGCCATCGACGCGCTCCCGGGCGTGTCCCAGCAGCAGAGCGTCTTCAACCAGATCATCGGCGTCACGGTCGTAATCGCCGTGGTCGTGGTGGCGCTGTTCTTCGCCCTCATCACCGTCGAGCGCATCGGCCTCTACGGCGTGCTGAAGGCGGTCGGGGCAAGCTCCGGCACGCTGTTCGCCGGCGTCCTGCTGCAGGCGCTGGTGGTGACGCTCGTCGCCTCGGCCATAGGGATCGCGGCGTCCCTTGCGCTCGATATCGCGATCCCCGCCGGTTCGATCCCGTTCGTAGCCACCCCCACACGACTGCTCAGCAGCGTCGCCTATCTCGTCGTCGCGGCGATCGTTGGGTGCGTGTTCTCGCTGCGTCGAGTCCTGAAGGTGGATCCCGCGTCAGCGATCGGGGCTGACCAGTGAGGCGCCGCCCCGCCCTGCACCGCGTGCCCCTTCCCGTTCCGCCACCCCCCTGGAGCCGCTCATGACCCCCGCCCGAACCGAGGACGCACTGCGGATGGAGGGCGTTCGCAAGATCTACCAGGTCGGCGACGAAGTGGTCGTGGCCCTCGACGGGGTCGACCTGACAGTGGGGTCCGACGAGATCGTGGCCCTGGTCGGGCCGTCCGGCTCGGGGAAGACGACCCTCTGCTCGATCGCCGGCGCCCTCCTGGCGCCGACCGACGGCGCCGTGGTCGTGGCCGGGGAGGACATCTCCGGGTACAGCGCCAAGCGGCTCACCGAGTTCCGGCGGGAGTCCGTCGGCTTCGTGTTCCAGACGGTGAATCTGATTCCGTTCCTGACGGCCAGGGAAAACCTGTTGGTCGTCGACGAGATCGGTCCGCGCACGGGGGGCAAGGCCAAGGCCCGGGCGGACCAGCTCCTTGAGGAACTCGACCTAACCGACCGCGCCGGCAACCTGCCGGCGCAGTTGTCCGGAGGGCAGCGGCAGCGGGTCGCCATCGGGCGGGCGCTGATGAACGAACCCGACCTGGTGCTGTTCGACGAGCCCACCTCGGCGCTGGACACCGAACTGGGCGACCAGGTGGTGAAGCTGATCCGTCACGAGATGAAGTCCCGCGGCACCGCGGCCATCATCGTTACCCACGACGACCGGATCACCCACTACGCCGATCGGGTCGTGAGGATCGTCGACGGCCGCGTGACCGACGCCGTGGCCGGCCCCGCTTACAGCGAGTCCCCGCATGGCTGAGCGGACTTGCTCGTGGGTTTGCGTCGGGCCGGGATGGCACCTGATCCGCACCAGCTGCATCGCGCCGGCGGCGGCGTTCATCTCAGGGAGCCAGATCAAGAAGGGACGATCGCGAAGTCGAACACTCACACCGGGGTCGCGGGGCTTCGTCCGCGCCCGCAACCGCCGTCGCACCGTCGACCGGGGATCCTTCAACAGCCACGTGCCGGTGTCCTGCGCGAGCGCGGTTGTCGCACCGGGGCCGGCGATCGCGACGCGATGAAGCTTCGCCAGGGAGATGAGCTCGCCCCACGCCGGGTCGGGCAGCTCGGGCTGCATCGACGCAATCACGATCAGGTCGGGTGCGACCCGATCGGCCGAAAGTCCGCGGTGACGGCGTTCGACGCCGCGGCCGCGCGTGAGCTCCGCCGATCGGGGATCCGTCTGATCGACGTCCGGCCGCCGCACACCGAAACCGGCCTCGCTGAGCGGCCGATCGCCGGAACCGCCCCGTCGCTTCCTGCGCGGGCCGCGATCCCGACGACGTTGCCGCACATCGTGGCGGCCATCCGCGACCCGCGCGTGCGCGACGTGTCATTCGAGCACTGATTCGGCACGAGCGGGCGGCCCACGCGCTGTCGACGGCACGCTCGGCGACCTCGTCGACGTCCGGCAGGTGGAGCGTCCGCTCCGCCGGCGACACGACGAAGGTGGGGATGCGTCACCACGGGTTCGGGTCCGCGGTGCCCTTCATGCGGACAATCCAGGCCCTCTGCGGGCTCACGGGCTGTGCCGGGGCGGGGTCAGGTGGCGGTCGACGCGGCCGCGATCCGTTGGAGCATGGCGCCGAAGATGTGGCCGTGAATCGGCCAGAGCGAGTACCAGTATGCGAGTCCGGTGACACCCGCCGGGTCGAAGATGATCGTCTGACGGATCGTGGATCCGCCCTTGCTGTCGGGCTCCACCTCGAACTGGAGCCACGCGCGGCCGGGCAGCTTCATCTCCGCTGCGAGGCGAAGCAGCCGGTCCTGCTCGAAGGCCTCAACGCGCCAGAAGTCGATCGCGTCGCCGACGCGGATGTCGATGGGGTCGCGGCGGCCGCGCCGCAGGCCGGGTCCGCCCACGAGCGCGTCGAGCGCGCCACGTATCTCCCACAGCTCGTTGTCGACGTACCAACCGGTGTCGCCGCCGATGCTCTGGATCGGCGCAAACGCCACGGCCGGCGGGCGTGGCACCGTGACGTCGTGCGAGTCGACCAGCCGCGAGCCGTAACGGGCACCGCCGTAGCCTCGGCTCTGGGTGAGCGCCTCGTGCGACCAGCGGGTCTCCGCGATCTCATTGTCCTCGTCGGCAAGTGCGCGGGCGACCGCCTCGGCCGAGGTCCGCGGGCTCACGGGGAAGACCTCGAGTGCCCGCGGGTCGTTGACGACGGTCTCGTTGCGCAGGCTGTCGACGAGCTCACGTCCGATGTCGGCGTACACCGGGGTGACGAGACGGAGCCAGAGGCTCGAGAGGCGAGGCGTCAGCACCGGCACGGGGACCATGTGCCGTCGGAGGCCACGGCGGCTGGCGTACTCATGCATCAGGTCGAGGTACGAGCAGACGTCAGCGCCGCCGATCTCGAACACCTCGCCGCCGTTCGGCTCGTAGTCGAGCGCCGCGAGGAGGTAGGCGAGCACGTCCTCGATCGCGATCGGCTGCGTGCGGGTGCCCACCCAGCGCGGCGTGACCATCACCGGTAGCCGCTCGACGAGCGCGCGGAGCATCTCGAACGACGCGCTCCCCGGGCCGATCACGATCGAGGCGCGGAACTCGATCGTCGGCACGCCCGACTCGCGCAGGATGCGGCCGACCTCTTGCCGCGAGGCGAGGTGCTCGGAGAGGTCGCCCTCGCCGAGGCCACCGAGGTAGACGATCCTGCGAACGTCGCCGGCGCGTGCAGCGTGTCCGAACGCCGCAGCCGCGGTGCGATCGACCTCGGCGAACGAGCCGCCGGACCCCATCGAGTGGACGAGGTAGTAGGCCGTCTCGACCCCCTCAAGCGCCGGGCTCAGCGTCGTCGGGTTCGACACGTCACCGAACACGATCTCGGTACCAGGCCCGACGCGCGCCGCGAGCTCCTCCGGTCGGCGCGAGAGGCAGCGAACGTGGGCCCCGCGGGCCTCGAGGGCGTGCAGGAGACGGCCGCCGACGTAGCCCGTGGCACCCGTCAGCGCGATTAGCCCGGCCACGCTCCCAGGCTAGCCGAGCCGTCCCCACGATGGCACGAGAAGAAGTGGTCCCGCTGTCCGTAAATCACCCGTGCATCACCGCACTCAACAGTCGCTGCATTACTTGTATTCCCGAAGTGCTCGCCTTACAGGGCTCTCTCACTCACGAGACGGGTCCCGATCTTCAAGGCATCACGGAGGCATCACCGCAGCAGCATTCGGCGCACTCCTCGCACTCACTGACACCCTGATTTGCAGGGATTTCGCTCAGGGACCGGGTTCCCCATCTTGGATCCCGGTATCCTCCATCAGTGGTGAAATCCCTGGTAATCAAGGGTTTTCGCTCTGCCGCCCAGGACGTTTGTGACGCCTTCGGCGACGGAGGCTAATCGGCGTTCGAGGAGGCCTCGGTGGGTGCGATCGCCAGGTACGCGCCGGCGCCCTGATGGGTGCCCTGCCGGCCGCCGATCCTCATCACCAGGCGGTAGATCGGGAGGATCAGCGCTCGGTCGACCCGGTACTTGCGGGCCATCAGCTCGTCGACCCGCGAGTGCTCGGACTCGGGGAGGAACTCCGCCCGCGCGGGGATCGGCTCGCCGCACAGCGCCCCTCGTGCGGTGCACGGCGCCACCGCCACCGTCGGGTTCCGCCGAATCCTCCGTGCCTTGTAGGAGTCGGCGCCGGTGTTAACCAGTTGGCGCGCCCGTGGTCCTCGACGAACCACACGGGGGTCGCCACAGGCGACCCGTCGCGCCGGTAGGTCGTTAGGCTCAAGTACTTGCCGGGCATCGCGATTCCGGGCCGCGGCCCCGGATCGCTGGCGGTGCGGGTTGGGGTCTCAGGGGCGGGTTGGTCAGCCTCGTTCACGAAGGGGCTCCGTCGGGGTTGACCCTGATGAAAAGGCCAGATCTCACCGGCTCGTCTACCGTCGGCGGTGCGCCGGCGCGAAGGTCGCGTCGCTGCTCGGAATGAAGATCGACTCGTGGCCGTCGTCGTGCCAGCGGACCCGGTAGTGAACGTGGTCGCCCTCGCCCAGCACCTCGAGCACGATTCCGGTGCGCGCCTCCTCACCGACACGGTGGCCTGTGACGATGAGCCTGTCGCCCTCGTGGCCGTGGACTCGCTTCTCCACCGTGTCCTCCTCGCCCGCGCAAGCAGCTGTGAATGGATGGCTCAGCTTCGGCTCCGTCGCGTGCGAGTGGCATCGGGGCGACTGCGGATCCCGACTCGGAAGAATGCCGCGATTGCCATGTGGGCCCATGTGCGCTGCGAGTAGTCGAGCTACGCCGTCGGCCCGGGGAGCTTCTCCCAGGACCTCCTCCGTCGCTCCCTGTCAACAGACGTCTTCGCCTCGGGAGGGAGGCCTCGGAGCGGAGGCACCGCCCCGGTGGCCGATCGCGCTGGTAGCCGAGCAAGTGTTGCGCAGCCACTCTCATCCGCCAACGCAGGGGTGCGCTCTCTCCGGCGCGTCACCGCAGACGTGTGTGCAAACGAGCGACGACTGGACGACATCAACCTCGTCTGAGCTGGGCTACGGGCGGATGAGGCAGACCAGTTGACGCCGAAGAGATGGCCAAACGGTCTCGCGGGGAGGGGGCTCGTTCCTCGTCATGGAGGCGACGGTCGAGACGGGCCGGGGCGCGTCCGGCCGCCTCGCTGCGGTCGGGGAAACCCGCGCGCTGGATCCGTGGGAGTGCTGATTCTCCGCGATCTCAGGCCATCTAGCCTCACAGAGCTCACCCCAGCAGCGGGTGCACAGCCCCGATCGAGTGGAGGGTCGATGGAACGTACCGGCCGCGGATGCGCCGCGCCGCCTCTGCGGCCGCCGGTCACAATGCACGTGGCCTCCTGCCGCCTCGAGCCCGTCGCGCCTGTCCGCGAGCGCGGAGACCGGCGTGATGCGGAGGCGACGATCGTCGTCCTGGGAGGGACGCCATGAGCACGGCGTCCACGTCGAGCCCTGTCGTTCGACCCTTCGAGGAGCTGGGCAGGTCGGACGTCGCCTGGGCAGGCGGCAAGGGCGCCAACCTCGGTGAGCTCGCGCGCGCGGGACTGCCGGTGCCACCCGGATTCGTCGTCGGCGCGCCCGTCTACGCGGCGTTCTGCCGGGCCGGCGGCCTGCGCGAGCGGATGGCGGAGCGGCTGGCGTTGGTGAACGTCGACGACTCCGAGGGCCTGGGCGCTGCAGCCCGCGACGTCCGCGCGATGGTCGAGGCGGAGCCGATCCCGCCCCATGTCGAAGACGAGATCCGGCGCACGTATGCCGCGTTCCCGGCCGGAGCGGACGATGTGCCGGTGGCCGTGCGCTCATCGGCGACGGCTGAGGACACCCGCGAGGCCGCCTCCTTCGCCGGCATGAACGAGACGTTCCTCAACGTGCGTGGTGCCGACGCGGTGGTGCATGCCGTTCGCCGCTGCTGGGGCTCGCAGTTCGGCGCACGCACGATCTACTACCGGGCGAAGCGGGGCTTCGGCCAGGCCGACATGGACATCGCGGTGATCGTCCAGGCCCAGATCGCCTCCACCCGGTCTGGTGTCATGTTTACGATCGACCCGGCGACGGGTGCGACCGACCGTCTCGTCATCGAAGCATCGTTCGGCCTTGGCGAGGCGGTCGTGAGCGGCGCGGTCTCACCGGATCGCTATGTGATCGACAAGGTGAGCCTCACGACGATCGCCCGCGAGGTTCGCCGCAAGACGCTCGTCATCGATCCCGCTCCCGGCGGGGGAACCGTACGGCGCGAGCCCGGGCCCGAGGAGGCGCTGCGGCCCGCGCTGACCGACGACGAGGCGCGGGCAATCGCCGCGCTTGGCAAGCGCATCGAGGAGCACTACCGCGCGCCGCAGGACACCGAATGGGCGATCGACACGGATGGTCGGGTCTGGATGCTGCAGTCGCGGCCGGTCACCGCCACCGGCGGCCCGGCGTCCTCCGGGGCTCCGAAGGGGCAGGTCTCGGTGCTGGTCCGGGGGCTCGGAGCCGCGCCGGGCGTCGGGAGCGGGCCGGTCCGGATCCTGCGCTCCCTGGAGGAGGCGAGGGACCTGGCGGCCGGCGACGTGCTGGTGACACACATGACCGCCCCCGACTGGGTCCCCCTGATGCGGCGCGCGGCCGCCATCGTGACCGAGACGGGCGGGATGACGTGCCACGCGGCGATCGTCTCGCGCGAGCTCGGGCTCCCGTGCATCGTCGGCACGGGCGACGCGATGAGCCGCTTCGCACCGGGGAGCTCGTCACGGTGGACGCCGGCCGGGGCCTCGTGCTCGAGGGCGCGCGCCCGGAACGCCCGGAGCCGGCCGCACCGCCGCCCGCCGCCGCGGCCGCCGCGCCGACCACGGGCACGCTCATCCTGGTGAACCTGTCGG
>CAVPMA010000028.1:0-14730 GCA_963706315.1 uncultured Thermoleophilia bacterium
GCTACTCCCGCGGAAAGCCCAATGTGTCAAGGGCTTTCCGCATCCAATCCCGGTGCCGGGGTCAGCCCAGACACCCAGGAGGCACCCAGGCTGAGGCCGGTGGCCGTCACGACGCGCTCTGTCCGATATTGCCGTTGGCTGACCGGGCATAACTAGTTAGCTTTGCTAAGCTCATGATATGCAGAGTTCACCGCCTTCCCCAACGGCACTCGCCGAGTCGCTGAGGCCGACGCTCCTCCGCCTGACCCGGATGATCCGCAGCCAGCGCGTGGACACGTCCGTGACGCTCACCCACATCTCGGCGATGGTGACGTTGCGGCAGCACGGGCCGATGAACCCGAGCGAGCTCGCCGCGCGGGAGCGGGTGCAGCCCCCGACGATGACCCGGATCCTCGCGACGCTCGAGGGCAGGGGGCTCATCGCTCGAGCCGTGCATCCGGATGATCGCCGCCGGACGATCATCGCGCTCACCCCAGCGGGCCGCGACCTGCTGCGCTCCGAGCGCCGAGCCCGCGACGCGTGGCTCGCCCGGCGGCTCGCGCTGCTGACGTCCGAGGAGCGGCAGCGCCTCGACGACGTGATCCCCCTGCTCGAGACCCTCGCCGGAGAATGAGGGCGGACCTCCTCACCACGCATCCGCAGGCGCTGGCGCCCGATCCGCGTCCAGGCATGTTCCGGTCGCTCAGCGTGCGCAACTACCGGCTGTACGCCACCGGCCAGCTGATCTCGCTGACTGGCACCTGGATGCAGCGGGTGGCGCAGGACTGGCTCGTGCTGACCCTGACCGGCTCCGGTACGGCCCTCGGGATCGTGACCGCCCTGCAGTTCGCGCCCGGCCTCATCATGGGGCCGTGGGGCGGGCTCGTCGCCGACCGCAGCGACAAACGGCGCCTGCTCGTCGCGACCCAGTCGGCGATCGGTCTGCTCGCACTCGTCCTCGGCGTGCTCACGGTGACCGGGGCTGTCGAGTACTGGCAGGTGCTGCTCCTCGCCGGCCTGCTCGGCGTCGCGACCGCGATCGACACCCCCACGCGGCAGTCGTTCGTGGTGGAGATGGTCGGTCCGGACGACCTGCCGAACGCCGTGGGCATCAACTCGACGATCTTCAACGCGGGACGGATCGCCGGACCGGCCGCCGCCGGCGTCCTGATCGCCGCGGTCGGCACCGGCTGGGCGTTTGTGACGAACGCCGCGTCGAGCGTGGCGGTGGTCGGCGGCCTGCTCATGATGTGCCGGTCGGACCTCGCGCCGGCGCGGCCCGTGGAGCGCGTGCCCGGTCAGCTCCGCGAGGGCCTGCGGTACGTGCTGCGCCACCGGGAGCTCGCGCTCGCGATGGGCCTGACGTTCATGGTCGGCACGTTCGGGTTGAACTTCCAGCTGACGACGGCGCTGCTGGCGCGCCACGAGTTCCACCGCACGGCGGCGAGCTTCGGGCTGCTGTCCACCGCCCTCGCGGTGGGCGCGTTCGGCGGGGCGCTGCTCGCCGCACGTCGCACCCGCCGGCCGAGCCTGGCGGAGCTCGTCGTGATGGCGGCGGCGTTCGGCGCGGCGGAGATCGCCGCGGGGATAATGCCGACGTTCGCAGCGACGGCGGTCATGCTGGTGCCGACCGGCCTCGCGATGCTGACGTTCACGACCGCGGCGAACATGTTCGTTCAGCTCGGCGTCGCGGCGACGATGCGCGGGCGGGTGATGGCGCTCTACCTGATGTGCTTCCTCGGCGGGACGCCGCTCGGCGCGCCGCTGGTCGGCTGGGCGGGGTCGGCGCTCGGCCCCCGCTGGGGAATGGTGGGCGGCGGCATCGTGTCGCTGGCCGCGGCGGGAGCCCTCGGGGCGCTCCTGCTCAGGACGGCCGGGGCGGAGCTGCCGTGCCTGCCGTCCACCTGGCCAGGGCGTGACGCGCCACGCCGGGAAGGCAGTCTCCAAACGCAGCCCTTGACTCACCGAGATCTGCGTCGGAATCTCGACCGACCCTCGGCAGGCGTGCGATAGGAACAGTGGGCCAGGGCGCCCGATCGTCGGCGTGGGCGTTATCCCGAGTCGGTCGATTTCACCGCGAGCGTCGCAGGCGATCCACGGAGAGGAGCGTGCGGGCGCAACGCACCAGGCACCCAGACACGACACAAGATTCATGCGCGGTCACCGCCGGGCCCATCTTCGAATCCCGTTTGCGCTCTCCGAGGGGCTCTGCGCGTCACAGAGCCCCCTCCCGCATCCGGTCCGTGCGGCATTCCGGTAGGGTCCGCGGTGCGTCGAGAAGTTGCCGAGCGGATCTGAGGAGGCCGTAACGGCGGGGCACGCAACCGCAGGAGGGGAACCGCATTTCGTCGGCCGCGATGCCGAGCTGGCCGCCGCACTACGGGCCGCAGCGCAACGGCCGGGGCTCCTCGTCGTCGTCGCTCCGCCGTGGGCGGGATCGACGCGGTTCGCGACGGAGCTCGCCGCCGCGCTCGAAGCCGACGGCGCCTTGCGGGTCAGGCTTCGGGGCGGCGGAACGCTGGCCGACCGGCTCGGGGCAGGGCTGGCCGCAGCCGGATTGCGCGCCGACCCGTGCAAGTCGGCGGAGCTGCATCCGTTCGTGGCGCTCCTCGACGACATCGACGATGCCTTCGACCTGGCCTGGGAGACCGGCGAGGGGCTCGTCGGCTCCCCCGGCCTGCTGATCGGCTGCATACGGGAGATCCCGATCGGACCCGCGTTCGTCGAGCTCGAGCCGCTCGACGACGAGGCGGCGCAGGCGCTCGTCGAGGACGTCGCCCCGACGCTGGGCGACGTCATGGTGGCACGGCTCCTCGCGCTCGGTACGGGACGGCCCGGCGTGCTGATTCCGCTCGCGCGGGCAAACCGCGCACCGGGCTCGGACGACACGCCCCTGCGGCTGCCACCGGGGATCCTCCGCGCGATGCAGCCGACGCTCGACGCGATCGACGCCACCCAGATCGACATCGCCCGGTGGGCAGCCGTGCTCGGCCCCGTGTTCGAGCCGTCGCATCTCGTGCGGCTCACCGGTCGCAGCGAGGAAGGCTTCGCACCGACCCTCGATGCGCTCGTCACGGCCCGCATCCTCGAGGAGCTTCCAGGCCCCGGACCTCTGCGCATGCGGTTCACCGACCCCCTCGTCGCGGAGGTGCTGCGCCAGGCGACGCCACCGAGCGAGCTCCGCCGGCGCAACGCCGCGGTGCTCGGCGCCCGCCGGGCCCGCGGCGACGACGCTGCCGATCTCGTGCAGTACGCCATCGGCAGCTCCGACCCGCACGAGGTGGTGGCACTGTCGCTGCGCGCCGCGGCCGCGGCCCGTGAGCGCGGGGAGCCCACCCGCGCCCTCGCGCACGCGGACCGGGCACTCGCCTGGTGCGACCGGCGATGGCCCGAGGGCGAGCAGCTCGAGGCGCTCCTGGAGCGCGGGCTCGCGCTCGCGACCATGGCCCAGTGGGACGAGGCCACGCAGACGCTCCGGGACGTCATCCGGCGCCAGCGCAGGGCGGGGAATGAGGGCGCCGCGATCCGCGCCGCGACGGAATGGGCTCGTGTGAGGTGGTACGCGGGGCACCGGCAGGAGGCATTCGAGGTCATCCACGCAAACGTGTCGGACAGCGAGCGCCCGCTCGCCGAGCGGGCGCGGGCCCTCACCCATGCGGCGATGTTCGCCGCCCACGCCGGCCGTCACTCGGAGGCGCTCGGATGGGCGACACGCGCCCACGGCGAGGCGACGGCGGTCGGAGACGTCCTCACCGCGAACCGGGCGCTCAACGCGATCGGGTTGGCGAGCGTGCGCTCGACCGCGAGCCCCGACGGGCTTGAGTACTTCCGCGAGGGACTCGAGCAGGCGCGCGCCGCCGGCCTCTGGCGGCAGGTCGCGGTGACGATGAACAACGAGAGCGTGTGCCTCCTCATGCTGGGATTCGTCCAGCAGGCGGCCGACCGGGCACGGGAGGGCCTCGACGTCGTGGAGGCCCACGACGTCGCCGAGGTCGACGCGCCGCTCACGCACAACCTCGCCGAGGCGCTCACCGGACTGGGCCGGCTCTACGAGGCCCGCCAGGTCGCGATGCGGTCCCTGGCCGCCTTCGAAGCGCTCGGATCACGGTCGCTCGCCCATCTGGACGGTTTGATCGCCTGGATCGACTTCTGCCAGGGCAAGATCCCCGAGGCGCTCGAGACGTTCAGGAAGATCACGGCCGACGCGGACCCAGGAATGCCGATCGACCACCTCGGTCCGCTGTCGGCGTTCCACGCGTACGCCGCGCAGGCGGCAGACCAGCTCGATGAGGCCCGCGAGGTGGCGCGCACCGCCGTCGGGCTGTGGCGAAAGACCGAGGACCGCGTCGAGTCGCTGGGATTGCTCGGTGCGGCCTGCCAGGTATTGCCTGCGAAAGAGGCCAAGCCGCTTCGGGCGGAGCTTGTCGTGGCGGCTGGCGCCGGCGCCCCCCTTGCTCAGGCGCTGGTGCCGTACACCGAAGGGTGGGCCGGCGGCTCCGCCGCGGCGAAGGCCGAGTCGTTCCGCGAAGCCTCCACCCGGTTCAGCGATACGGGCCTGCACTGGTGGGCGGCACGCGCCCTCATGCTGGCGGGCGAGGCGGGCGGCAAGCAACCCGAGGCGGTCGACGACCTGCTCGAGGCCCGCCGCCGATTCCGCGAGATGGAGGCGCCTGGGTGGCGAGCCCAATGCGAAGCGATGCTCCGCGCACGCGGCCATCGCTTCGTCATGCCATCTCGACGGCGCGATACCGGAGGCCTCTCCGAGCGCGAGGTGGAGGTACTCGAGCAGCTCGTGCTCGGTCTGACGAACCGCGAGATCGGTCACCGGCTCTACATCAGCGAGAAGACGGTCGGACGGCACCTGGAGCGGATCTTCGCCAAGCTCGGGGTGACGAGCCGTACAGCAGCCGTGAGCGCAGCGCAGGAGCTCGGGATCGTCGAGGTGGACGATCAGGTGGTGACGACGACCCCCTGAGGCTCCGGTCCGTTGAGGCAGGTCCGGAGCGCCATCATTGCCACCACGGCATAGATCACAGCGCCGACGACGATCGCCTGGCGAACTCCGACGGTCTCGCCGACGACACCGCCGATGAATGCACCAAGCGCGATCGAGCCGCTGGCGACAAGCCGATAGCTCACGGTCACGCGGCCGAGGAGCTCGGAGGGAACCGTTCGCTGCCTGAGACTGGCGCTCGAGATGATGATGAGGACGATGCCGAAGCCGACGAGCCCATCTCCGGTGGTGGTCAGGATGTACCAGGTCGCCGAGGTCGAGATGCTGACGAGGCTGATCCCCACCGTCGTGACCGTAAGACCGACGAGGATCGGGCGCGTAATGCCCATCCGCGGCGCTAGCCGCGGCGTGATCGCCGCGGCGAGGACACCGCCGACCCCGTTGGACGCGTAGACGATGCCCGCCTGCCAGCCGTGGAGACCGAGCGTCTGCTGGAGGAAGATCGCCATCATCCCGATGACGAATCCGCTCCCGACATTGCTCGCACCGACGGTCAGGGTCAGGGCACGGACGTAGGGGTTTCGTGCGGTCGCTCGGACACCTGCACGCATCGCGGATCCCATCCCCTCCCGGACGGCGCCGAACCGCTCCCGCTCGACCCAGACGAGCCAAAGCGTTCCCGCCGAGAAGGCGAACGTGAGCGCGTCCAGTCCGATCGCGCCGGACGCGCTCACGGTGGCGATGAGGAGTCCCGCCGTCACCGGGGCGAGGATGGTGGCAAGGCCCTCGGTGAGCGACAGGCGCGAGTTTGCGCGAACGATCCCTTCCTGAGGCACGAGATCCGGCAGGAATGCCTGGGCCGACGCCTCGAAGAGGATTCGGGCCATCCCCGCCAGGAACCCCACGACCATAACCAGGCCGAGACTCGGACCGAAACCGGCGAGGACGGCAATCGGAATGCTTCCCAGCAACACCATTCGGACCAGGTCGGCCTCGATCATCGAGCGCTTGCGTGACCGCCGATCGGCCCACGCACCAAGTGGAAGCGCGAACAGCAGAGCGGGTACGTACACCAGCGCCTCGAGCGATCCGACTGCAAGCGGCGAGCCCGTCTCCTGTGCAACGAGCCAAGGAAGCGCGAGGACGGTGATCTCATCACCGAACTGCGAAGCCGCGCGGCCTGCCCAGAACAGCCCAAAGCCTCGTCGCCTCATGCCCGACACAAGGGGAGCCTACGCAACCCCCGAGACGGCGCTGTCGGCGGCAACCGGGACCGGCTTCGGGTTCGGCGTGGCCGGGCTCGCGTCGTGATCGCCGGGAAGATCCGGGATCGGCGCGCCCTGAGGCGGCATGCTCGGCACCACCGGCATGGGCTCGGGCGGCACGACAAAGGTCTCCTCGTCGAGACGGACGTCCAGGTACTTCGCAGCACGCGACCATTCATCGGAGAAGTCGGTAATCGTGCTGAACGTGTAGCTGGTCGCGTCCGCCGCGACGATGCTGCGAAGTGCCTGCACCACCTGCGGGTCGAACAGGTGGCTGTCCTCCTCGAAGACTTGGAGCGCCTCGCCGGCGGGACGACCAGGACGATACGGTCGGTTTGAAGTGAGCGCTTCGAACGTGTCGGCCACCCCGAGGATGCGGGCGCCGAACGGCAGGTCCTCTCCGCTCGTGCCCTCGGGGTAGCCGGAGCCGTCGAGCCGCTCGTGGTGGGCGTAGATCCACCGCGCCAGGTCGCCGAATCCGGGGATACCCTGCACGGCCTCGGCGGACAGCCGGGCGTGGCGCTGCATGATACTGCGCTCCTCGTCCGTCAACCGGCCCGGCTTGAGCAGAATTTCATCAGGCACGCCGACCTTGCCGACGTCGTGCAGCAGACCGGCAAGGTGCACCCGGCTCTGGTCCTCCTGGCTCAGGCCCATCTGCTGCGCGATATCGCGCGAGTACACGGCGACGCGGGCGGAGTGGGAGGCGGTCTCCGGGTCCCTCATCTCCAGCAGTCGCGCGAACGACACGAAGATCGCACGGAAGAACTCGTCCTTGAGTTCCTGCGACTCGAGCTGCTTCCGGGTGGCATTCAGGAACAACCAGAGGCCGGTCACGGCGACGATGGCGAGGATGGCTGGGAGCAGGCGCGTCCACCCCGGGAGCAGCAGGCCGATCTCGACGAGGGTGACCACGAGGAACCCCGACGCGAAGTCGTACTTCGCGACAGGCAGCGCTTCCTCGCGAAGGCTTTGCCAAAAGGGGTTGCCGAATGCCAGTCGCGACCAGGAATCGATCACGGCAGAGTGGAGGATGATGTGTACCCCAACGGCGATCAGCGCGGCGGCGAACCAGCCTGCGGCCGCGGATGACGGTGTGCCGGCATTCAACGTATCGCGGAGGAACGCGAGCAGGCCTGCGGCCGCGCCCGCCGGAAGGCCGAACGCGCAGATGTTCCAGGCACGCGAGACATTTCCGAGCCGGCCGCGAGGGACTCCCCCAACGATGACCCCTACGAGCATTGCCATGCCGGGGTCGAGGGTGAGGACCGCGAAGATCAGGGGGATATCCGACAGCGAGACGGTCGTAATCCTCGAGAGTCGCCACCGTGCCATCTGCGTCGCGACCGCGATCACGCCGAGCACGAGCGCGGGCAGCAGGTCGTCCGTCTCTCCGCGCGCGACAAGGAGGGCGTTGACGACCAGGGTCGCGGTTGCGCACGCATAGGCGCACACCCGGGCGAACAGTGGGATTGTCGTCGTCCGTGACACTGAAAGGGCCTCGATTACCTATCGGCAACCGAGGCCCAGACCTGAAGAAAGCTACTCCCCGCCGGTGTTCACCGACGGAATCGATATGAGTTAGACAGCGCGCGCCATGGTGAAAGCCTCCTTCGAGTTCGGTTCCCCAGTGGCGAGTAACCTATGAGCGATCAGCCTCCCCGGGCGTGGGGTGAATACCCCAATCACCCGCCGCATGACGGGCTTCTTCTTTCAACAAACGAAAGAAATTCCGGGAAAAACTAGTAGGCGATGGATGTGGGGCAATCGATGGGTGGGGCACCTCACGGGGCGTCACGCGAGACCTCGACCGCGATGTCGCCCGCCAACCCGGCGTTCGCGATGACGAGGGCGCGATTCGCCGCGAGGGTGCGACCCCCGCTGCGCTCATGGAGGGCCGCCAGAACGAACGGGGTGACCGCCTGCCCGACAACCCCTTGGCGGTGGGCATCGGCGAGCGCCTCCTCGATGAGCGGCTCGACACCGTCGAGGGACACATCGGGCGGGCGGGCGAGCATGAGCCCTCCCCCGCCCAGCGCCCAGTGCGCGAGCGCAACTCGCGCGCCCTCGCCGGCCGACTCGACCCGGGCCGCAACGGGTGGGCCGCCGTGCGCCGAGTAGAACAGCGGGAGGGTGTCGGTTCGCCAGCCGACGACCGGCACGCCCATCGTCTCCAAGACCTCGCACGTCGCGGCCACGTCCAGCAGCGACTTGATGCCGGCGCTCACAACCAGCGCGGGCGTGCGGGCGAGCTGACCGAGGTCGGCAGAGACGTCCGGCGGATTCGGGTAGCCGCGATGGACCCCGCCGAGACCGCCGGTGGCCATCACCCGGATGCCGACGGCACGGCACACCGCGAGCGTCCCCCCGACCGTCGTCGCGCCCAGCGCCCCCTGCACCGCGCAGACCGCGAGATCCCTCGGCCCCAGCTTTCGCGCCGACGGCCCCGCGACTCCGAATCGCTCGACCTCAGCCGCCGTAAGTCCCACCCGCACGACCCCATCCGCGACGCCGATCGTTGCCGGCACGGCACCGGCCGCCCGGACGGCCGCCTCAGACGCGGCGCCGACCTCCGCGCCCTCCGGGTGCGGAAACCCGTGTGCCACGAGGGTCGTCTCGAGTGCGACGACGGCCCCGCCTCCATCGAGCGCCTCCCGAACCTCCGGCGCGATCCTGATGAGCCCGCTCATGGCATCGCCCCGACCTTCGCGACGCACTCGGCGGCCGCCGCCAGGCCACGTTCGGCAGCGTCGCTCGCGGAGTCGCCGAGTAGGAAGCCCGCCGCGAAGGCGTCACCGGCCCCGGTGGTGTCGACGACGGTGGCGGGGATCGCGGGCAGGACCTCCCGCCCGCCGGGCCACCGCACCTCGCACCCCTCGGGCCCGCGCTTGATCACCAGCACCGGCGCCTGCGGCGGCTCCCCCATCACCTCGAGCTCCTCCTCGTTCGCGAACACCACGTCGGGGGCGATCACTGCGAGGCGCTCGCGGAACGCCGGCGGCCCGAAGTCGCGGATCGCGCTCCACGACGAGAGGTCGACGCTGACCCTCGCCCCCGCCGCACGAGCCTCCCGGGCGGCCCGGCGGGCCGCGCCGTCGATCGGCGAGCGCATGAGGCTGTAGCCCGACAGGTGCAGCCGGTCGCAGCCGCTGAACCACTCCCCCGTGAGATCCTCGGCGTGCAGCGCGGTTGCGACCCCGCGGTCGGTGGCCATCGTGCGCTCCCCCTCCCCGTCGACGAACGCGACCACCGTGCCCGTGCCCGCCGGGACCCGGGGGCCGGAGAGCTCCACGCCCCGACGCTCGAGCTCACCCGCGACGAGTAGCCCGGCCGCATCGCCGGGGCGCACGCCGACGAACCGGGCCGTGCCCCCGAGGTGCGCGACCCAGGCCGCCACGTTCGCGGCCTGGCCGCCCGGGCCGACCAGCGTCTCGGCCGGCGCGTCGCCCCCGCGCGCGAGCGGCGCTCGCAGCCGCACGATCACGTCCAGCAGCAGGTCGCCGAGGGTGCAGATCACCACCCGGCGATCCTCTCACCTGCCGGCACCGCACGACCGCCCGCCGATATCGTGCGCCCGATGCGGCTCCACGTGCACCGATGGGGTGTGTCGCCCGGCCGCCCGGTCGTCTGCCTGCACGGCGTCATGGGCCACGGCGGACGCTTCCGGCGCCTGGCGGAGGCTGCGCTCGGCGCGCGCGAAGTGCTCGCCTTCGACCTGCGCGGCCACGGGCGCTCCTCGTGGGACCCACCCTGGAACCTCGACACGTATCTCGACGACGTCCGCGACAGCCTCGACGCCGAGGTCGACGGCACGATCGATCTCGTGGGCTTCAGCTTCGGCGGACGCCTCGCGCTCGAGCTGGCGGCGTCCGATCCCGAGCGCATCCGCCGCCTCGTGCTCCTCGACCCGGCGATCCAGATGACGCCCGGCGTGGCGGGACGCTTCGCCGACGAGGCCCGCCTGGACGTCTCGTTCGCGACCGCCGACGAGGCGATCGACGCCCGGCTCGCGACACTCGCCCACACGCCCAGGCCGATGCTCGAGGACGACATGGCCGAGGCGCTCGAGCAGGGCGAGGACGGACGCCTCCGGTACCGGGTCTCCCGAAGCGCGGTCGTGGCGGCCTACGGGGAGATGGCCCGCACGCCGGCCCTGCCCACCGGCTGCGCGACGCTCCTGGTGCGCGCCGAGAACGGGATCGTCGACGACCGGCAGGAGGAGCTCCTCCGTGGCGCCCTGGGCGGCGACCTGACGGTGACGCGCGTGCCCGGGAGCCACTCGGTCATGTGGGACGCCCTCGCGGAGACGGCGGCCGCTGTCGCCGCGCACCTGAATTGACACGCCGAAATCTTGGCCGCGGGGACAGCCGGGCGCCGCTGTGATCGGCGTCGCCGACCGGTACGCTCCCGGCATGCGGGTCGGCGTCCTCACCGGCGGCGGTGACTGTCCCGGGCTCAACGCGGTCATCAGAGCGGTCGTCCGCGTCGGTCGGGCGCGGTACGGGCACGAGCACCTCGGGCTGCGAAACGGCTGGCGCGGCCTCCTGGGACGGTCGACCATGCCGCTCGACCTCGACGCCGTGAGCGGCATCCTCCCCCGCGGCGGCACGATCCTCGGCACGTCGCGCACCAACCCCTTCAAGGACGCCGACGGCGGCACCCGCTGCGCGGCGAGCTTCCGCGAGCTCGGCCTCGACGCGCTCGTCGCGATCGGCGGCGAGGACACGCTCGGCGTCGCGGCCAGGCTGACAGCCCAGTTCGACGTCCCGTGCGTCGGGGTGCCGAAGACCATCGACAACGACCTCGACGGCACGGACTACACCTTCGGGTTCTCCACCGCCGTCCAGACCGCGACCGACGCCATCGACCGGCTCCACACCACGGCGGAGTCCCACGACCGGGTGATCGTTGTGGAGGTGATGGGGCGCCACGTCGGATGGATCGCCACCTACGCCGGCATCGCCGGCGGGGCCGACGCGATCCTCATCCCGGAGGTGCCGAAGAGCCTCGACGAGGTGTGCTCGGCGATCGAGTCGCGGCACGCCCGCGGCAAGAACTTCTCGATCGTGGTGGTGAGCGAAGGGTTCGAGCTGGAGGGCGAGGCCGAGGAGGCCGAGCTCGACGAGTTCGGCCACAAGCAGCTCGCGAAGGCCGGGATCGGCGAGCGGGTCGCCGACGGCCTCAGGGAGCGCACGGGCTTCGACACGCGGGTCGCGGTGCTCGGCCACATCCAGCGCGGCGGCACGCCCAACGCCTACGACCGGATCCTGGCGACCAGGTTCGGCACCCACGCCGCGGATCTCGTCGGCGCCGGCCGATTCGGCCGGATGGTCGCTCTGCGCGGCGACGACATCATCGACATCCCCATCGCCGAGGGCGTCGCGAAGCTCAAGACCGTCCCGCCGGAGCGGTTCGCAGTCGCCGAGCCGTTCTTCGGCTGAGCAGGCTCGACCGCTTCGCGGTCGCGGACCCGGTCGCAGGGCGCGCTTGACGAATTCGGTGGCAATGGTGCTACCCTCGCCGGCCGATGGCTCGGTCACTGATCATCTGCGAGAAGCCCTCCGTCGCACGCGACGTGTCGACGGCGCTGCCCGGCAAGTTCGCCAAGGCCGGCGACTTCTACGAGGGCGACTCCGCGGTCGTCGGATTCGCCATCGGGCACCTCGTCGAGCAGGTCGACCCTGACCAGTACGACGAGCGCTACAAGAAATGGAAGTACGAGGACCTGCCCATCATCCCGGGCGCGTTCAGGTACCAGGCCCGTGACGCGAAGGCGGGCAAGCAGCTCAAGGCGCTCCACAAGTACATGACGTCCGACGATGTCGACGTGATCGTCAACGCGTGCGACGCCGGACGCGAGGGCGAGCTCATCTTCAAGCTCATCCTCGAGACGGCTCCGAAGAAGGCGCGTGAGAAGCCTGTGAAGCGGGCGTGGTTCTCGTCCATGACCGCCCAGGCGATTCGCGACGCGTTCGAGCACCTCCGCGACGACGAGGAGATGGTTCCGCTCGAGGAGGCGGCCCGAGCGCGCAGCGAGGCGGACTGGCTCGTGGGCATGAACGCCACGCGCGCCGCGACCACCAAGGCCGGGTCGGTGCGCAAGGTGCTCTCACTCGGCCGGGTCCAGACGCCCACGCTCGCGCTCATCGTCGGGCGCGACGTGGCGATCCAGGCGTTCGTGCCGGAGGACTACTGGGAGGTCGAGGCGACGTTCGCCACCTCCGGCGGAGCCCGGTACGTCGGGCTCTGGCACGAGGGGCCCAAGAGCCGCCTCCCCGCGGGCGAGCCCGCCGAGGCGATCGTCGCGACCGTGAGCGGCAAGCCCGCGGTGGTGGAGTCGCTCGAGACGAAGCCGCAGACCGAGCAGTCGCCGCTCCTGTACGACCTCACGACCCTCCAGCGCGAGGCGAACCGCCGGTTCGGTTTCTCCGCCCAGCGCACCCTCTCGGCCGCGCAGGCCCTGTACGACCAGTACAAGCTCCTCACCTACCCGCGAACCAGCTCCCGCTACCTGTCCGGCGACATGGTCGCCCAGCTCAAGCCCATCGCCGCCCGGGTGGGATCGGCCGCGCCGGTCTACGCAGACGCCGCTCGCTACGTGGTCGGGCTCGACAAGCTGCCGCTCGGGAAGGTCATCAACGACGCGAAGGTGACCGACCACCACGCCATCATCCCGACCGACGCCGACCACGACATCGCCGGGCTCCCGCGCGACGAGGCCCGCATCTACGACATGGTCGCCCGCCGGTTCCTCGCGGTGTTCCATCCCCCGGCGCGGTTCGAGAACACGGTGATCGAGACCCGCTGCGAGGAGCACCTGTTCCGCAGCCGGGGGAAGGTGATGATCGAGGCCGGCTGGCGCGCGGTCTACGGCGAGGAGGCCGACGAGACGCGCGGCCCGGCGAAGGAGGACGAGGAGCGCGAGCAGAAGCTGCCGCAACTCCGCGAGGGCGAGGCCGTCGACTGCGCCGAGGCGGAGGCGCTCGCGAAGCGTACGAAGCCGCCGGCCCGCTACACCGAGGGCACGCTCCTGCGCGCCATGGAGACCGCCGGGAAGCTCGTCGACAACGACGAGGCGGCCGAGGCCATGAAGGACGCCGGGCTCGGCACGCCGGCGACCCGCGCCGCGACGATCGAGCGGCTCATCGACGCCGAATACGTCGAGCGCGACGGCAAGAGCCTGCGCGCCACGGAGAAGGGCGTCGGGCTCATCCAGATGCTCGGCGACCACGTGCTGACGAAGCCTGAGCTCACCGGCCGCTGGGAGCAGCGCCTCAACGAGATCCAGCGCGGCACCGAGCGCCACGAGGACTTCCGGCGCGACGTCGAGGAGTTCACCCGAGACGTCGTTGCGTGGTTCGCGGACAAGGACCGCGAGGACCTGCGCGTCGAGCGCCGCCGGCTCGGGCCGTGCCCGACCCCCGGCTGCGAGGGCCACATCGTCGAGTACCCCAAGAGCTACGGGTGCGACAGCTACAAGAGCAAGGACGAGCCCGGCTGCGGCTACACCCTCTGGAAGCAGGCGAACGGCAAGACGCTCACCATGGAGCAGGCGCTCGAGCACATCGCCGCCGGGCGCTCCAGCAAGGACCTCGCCGCCGAGCGGGAGGTGCTGGGCCCCTGCCCGACGCCCGGGTGCGGCGGGGAGATCATCGAGCGGACCCGAAGCTACGGCTGCACGAGCTGGAAGAGCCGCAGCGAGACCGGGTGCGGATTCGTCATCTGGAAGCGCGTGCGCGGCCAAAAGGGCGAGGTCGACGTGGAGACCGCCCGCAGCATGGTGGCCGCGGGCGAGACCAACGCTGCGCCTGCGCCGTCGAAGGAGCCCATCGGCAAGTGCCCCACGCCCGGCTGCGGCGGCGACATCGTCGCCAACAGCCGAGCCTACGGCTGCACCAGCTGGAAGAGCCGCAAGAGCCCCGGCTGCGGCTTCGTCATCTGGAAGCGCGAGAGCGGCCACGAGGTCACCCCGGAGGAGGCCGCCGAGCGCATCCGCGAGGCGCACGAGCAGGCAGCCGCAACGCCGGCGGGCGCCACCACCGCCGCGAAATGACCCCCGGCGAGGTCGCCGACCACGTCCTCGCCCGCTCGACCTGGCGGTATTCGCGGGCGTCGGGGCCGGGCGGCCAGCATCGCGATCACACCGAGACACGCGCCGAGCTCGTGGTGAGAGGCGAGGCCCTCGAGGGGCTTCCACCGGAGATCGCCGCGCGACTGTCGACGGCGCTCCACCTCAAACGCCGGCCGCTTCGCCTCGCCTCGCAGGCCGACCGGTCCCGCGACCGAAACCGGGCGACGGTGGAGACCGCCCTTCGCACGCGCATCGCCACGGCGCTTGCCCCGCGGCGGACGCGCCGGCCCACGGCCCCCTCGGCGTCCTCGGTCGCGCGCCGGCTCGACCAGAAGGCCCGACGCTCCCGCATCAAGGCGATGCGCGAGCGCCCCGGGCCGTCGGACTGAGCAGGGTTTGCCGCCAGGAGGCACCGGGTACCTGTGGACGGACGTCGAGAGGCGGACACGGCCGAGGCCCGC